>NZ_JBYIRN010000001.1:0-613776 GCF_057708145.1 Micromonospora sp. bgisy143 | reverse complement strand
TGCTGACGCCCTACCCACCTGGCTGCACACCTACAACCACCACCGCAACCACACCTCACTCGGCGGCAAACCACCCGTCAGCCGCGTCAACAACGCTGCTGGGCATTACACCTAGGGCCTGGAAGCCGTCGGGTAGCGGGCGCTCTCCAAGGTCCAGTCGATGGTGCCGCGCACGGCGTAGGCGATCCCGTCGAGATGGTCGGTGACCGCCTCGTCCAACGCCGGCCCGAACGACGGCACGGCGGCGCGGAGCGCCACGAACCGTCGCATCGACTCGCACCAGCGTTCGGCCACCCGCTGCACCGCCTCCTCGGCCGACACGCCCCACTCCGCCTGCATCGCCAGGACCAGGTTGTGCCCGCCCGAGGTGGACCGGTCCTTCTCCAGCGAGGCCAGGTCGTTGTACCAGGACAGCAGGTCGTTGCCGGTGCGGGCGATCTGCCGTAGCAGCGGGTGGTGGTAGACGGGATCGGGCAGCGACCGGCCGGTGACGAACTCCACCAGCGGGTACGACACCTCGGCCGCCGAGGTGGACCGCCGCAACTCGACATACTCGTCGACCCCGGGCCGGACCGCGGCCTCCTTGTTGACCGCCTCCCGCCAGGTGCCGTCGAGGTGCCGGGCCACCGCGTCGGCGAAGCGCAGCCGCCACCGGGACGGCATCCGCCGGCGCGGCTCCCGCCAGGCCAGCACCAGCAGCCGCCGCAGCGGCCCGGTCAACCCGCCGTGCCGGACCCGGGGACCGTCGTGCAGCAGTGCCAGCGTCCCGTCGCGCAGCGCCCGGATCTGCGCCGGGTGCAGTCGGTGCGGGCCGTCGCAGGCGTCGTCGACGAGGAAGAACCAGGTGAAGAGGGCCGTCAGCACCCGCAGGTCGGCTTCGCCGGCGTCCGGATAGAGCCGCCCCGCGTACCGGGCGAAGCCGCCCCGGGCCAGCCGGTGCAGCGCGGCGTCGTCCAACGGCATACCCAGTTCGGGCAGGATGTCGACGAGCCACTGCTGGACCCGGTCGGCGTGCGGTGAGAGCCGAGCCGGAACGGGGCATTCACCGCGCAGCGCCCAGAGGACCTCGTCGGTCGTCACCGATGCCTCCCCGTGCGAACTGCTCCCGGTGCGAATCGCCATCGGCAGCATCGCAGGTCGGCGGGACAAGCACGTACCCGCCCGGACAACTCGGACCGCGGCGCGGCGGATCGTGGGGTGCCCGGCGGCGCGCGGCGCGGACCAGGCAGGCTGGGGGCATGCGGGAACCATGGGTGGTCGGCGTCTCCGGGGCCTCCGGTACGCCGTACGCGGCGGCCGTCGTCGGCGGGCTGCTCGACGCGGGCGAGCCGGTGGACCTCATCGTGTCCCGGGCGGCACGGCTCACCCTGCTCGACGAGACCGGCCGGTCGTTCCGCGACGCGCACTGGGCCGAGGACCTCGCGGCCTGGCTGGACCGGGACCTGATCGGCGCGGACGTCCGTTACTGGCCGGCCGGCGACCTGGCCGCCGGGCCCAGCAGTGGCTCCTACCGGGTGCGGGGAATGGCCGTGGTACCCGCCAGCACCGCGGCCTGCGCCGGCATCGCCATCGGGCTCTCCAAGGACCTGCTACAGCGCGCTGCCGAGGTCAACCTCAAGGAGCGCCGACCGGTGGTGGTGGTGCCCCGCGAGACCCCGGTGACCCGCAGCCACCTGGAGCATCTGATCGCGTTGCACGACGCCGGCGCGGTGGTGCTGCCGGCCAGCCCCGGCTTCTACGGCGCGGGCGCGGCGGCCAGCGCGCAGCAACTTGTCGACTTCGTGGCCGGCAAGGTGCTGGACGCGCTCGGCGTGCCACACACCCTGTTCCGCCGGTGGTCCGGCGAACTCGGCGCGGCCCGGAGCTGAACGGGTCAGCCGATTCGTTCCAGTGGTGCGCGGACCGGACTGCCGCCCGGTCCGCCTGACGTTGTCCGCACCAGTTCAGTACATGCCGGCGTTGGCCGGACCCGGCCCGGTGGAGGCGGCCGGACCCACGTTGCGTGGCTTTCCGACCTCGTCCACCTCGTCCAGCATGCCCTCCCCCTCAAGCAGGGCTCGCACCTCGGATTCCCGAAACCGGCGATGCCCGCCTGGAGTCCGGATGCTTCCTATCCGGCCGGCCGCCGCCCATCTCGTCACAGTCTTCGGGTCTACCCGAAACAGCGCGGCGACCTCACCCGGTGTCAGCAGGCGATCTCCAGTGTCCACAGCCCCCTCCTCGCGTCGACGAAGCCCCTGGCTGAACACACTGCCCCCGGCTGGTGCGAGCCCAGAGCCGTCATGAGGGACGTATGGCAATTACAGCACCAGGTAACTGGCCTGTCCGCCAAACGCGAAAAATGCACTGACTGGGAAGTTAGTAAATGCTACTGGTGCAACCCCTACCTAGACCGTCAGTTCATGAACAGTTACTCACTGTTCTGACCAACGGATGCCGAAGGTCTCGCGTTACGCCCAACGCGTTAAGGTCACTCTCCGTGGACGCCATCGACCTGAGCCTCGTCGACCTGCTACGGGGCAACGCCCGCCTCTCGTACGCTGAGCTGGCCCGGCAGGTGGGCCTCTCCGCCCCGGCCGTGCACGAACGCGTCGGCAAGCTGGAGAGCAGCGGCGTGGTGCTGGGCTACCGGGCGGACGTGGCGCCCGAGGCGATCGGGCTGGGCGTCACCGCGCTCATCGGCATCGTCGAGGACTCCGGCGCGGACTCCGACGACATGCTGGAGTCGCTGCGGGTGCTGCCCGAGATCGAGTCCTGCTACTTCATGGCGGGCGTCGAGTCGTTCCTGCTCAAGGCCCGGGTCGGCACGATCGCCGAGCTGGAGCAGCTCATCGTGCGGCTCAACCGGACCCCCGGGGTCGCCTCCACCCGCACCGCCATCGCCCTCTCCACCAAGTGGGAGAACCGCCCCCAGCCGGTCGGCCCGCAGTCCACCTGACCCGTCGTACCGCTGTCGCCGTACCCCTGGTGTCGTCCCGCGCGCGGCGGTAGCGTGCGCCGATGACCTCGCCGGGACGCGGCGCGGCCGTGGTGACCGGCGCCGCCGGCGGCCTGGGCCGGGCCATCGCCGCCGCGCTGCACGCCGACGGCTGGTCGGTGCTGCTCACGGACCTCGACCCGGACGCGGCAGCCGCGGCGGCCGTGCCGTCCGGTGGCTGGTCGGCCGCGCTGGACGTCCGCGACGAGGCCGCCTGCGTCGCCGTCGCCGAGGTCGCGGCGAGCCGCGGCGGCCTCGGCCTGTGGGTGAACAACGCCGGCATCCTGGTCACCGGTCCGTCGTGGGAGCACGACGCGGCGACCCGCCGCCGGGTGTTCGACATCAACGCGCTCGGCGCCGTCAACGGCACGCTCGCCGCCCTCGCGGTGATGCGCCGCCAGGGCCACGGCCACGTCCTGAACGTCGTCTCGCTGGCCGGGCTCGTCGCCGCGCCGGGCGAGACGATGTACGCGGCCAGCAAGCACGCGCTGCTCGCGTTCAGCCTCGGCACCCAGTCCGACCTGCGGATGGCCGGCTACCGGCGGGTGCACGTCTCCTGCCTCTGCCCGGACGGCATCTGGACCCCGATGCTGCACGACCGGCTGGACGACCCGGGCGCGCTGGCCTCGTTCACCGGGTCGATGCTGACCCCGCAACGGGTGGCCGCCCGCGTCGCCCGGCTGGCCCGCAGGCCCCGCCCGGTGGTCAGCCTGCCCCGCTGGCGCGGCGCCCAGGTCCGACTGCTGGACACCCTGCCCCGGCTGACCGCCGCACTGATCCCGTTCCTCACGGCCGTCGGCCGGGCCGGTCAGCGCCGGCAGTCCCGCCGGTCACGGCCCACGGACCCGAGCTGAGCACCGCTGACCTGCTTGCTAGGTTTCCGGGCGTGACTCATCTCGACCGGTGCGACGAGGCCAGCCGTAGCTGGGTGACCGAGGCGATCGCCGCCGTCGAGGCGGACGCGAACCGCTCGGCCGACACCCACCTGCTGCCGTTCCCGCTGCCCCGCGCCTGGGGCATCGACCTCTACCTCAAGGACGAGTCGTCCCACCCGACCGGCTCGCTGAAGCACCGGCTGGCCCGGTCGCTGTTCCTCTACGGCCTCTGCAACGGTTGGATCGGGCCGCAGACCACGATCGTCGAGGCGTCCTCGGGCTCCACGGCGGTCTCCGAGGCGTACTTCGCCCGCATGCTCGGCCTGCCGTTCATCGCCGTGATGCCCGCCTCCACCTCGCCCGAGAAGATCGCGCAGATCGAGTTCCAGGGCGGCCGGTGCCACCTGGTGGACGACCCGGCGGGCGTCGTGGTCGAGGCCCGCTGGCTGGCCGAGGACTCCGGCGGCCACTTCATGGACCAGTTCACGTACGCCGAGCGGGCCACCGACTGGCGGGGCAACAACAACATCGCCGAGTCGATCTACGCCCAGTTGGAACTGGAACGGCACCCCATCCCGGCCTGGATCGTGGTCGGCGCCGGCACCGGCGGCACCAGCGCCACCATCGGCCGGTACGCCCGCTACCGCCGCCTGGCCACCAAGCTCTGCGTCGTCGACCCGGAGAACTCCGCCTTCTACCCCGCCTGGGAGGCCGCCGACTGGTCCGTACGCACCGGCAAGGGGTCCCGCATCGAGGGGATCGGCCGTCCCACCGTCGAGGCGTCCTTCCTGCCCTCGGTCGTGGACCGGATGGTCCAGGTGCCGGACGCTGCCTCGCTGGCCGCGATGCGCGCCGGCTCGGCGGTGCTCGGCCGCCGGGTGGGCGGCTCCACCGGCACCAACCTGTGGGGCGCGTTCGGTCTCATCGCCGGCATGCTGGCGCAGGGGCGTACCGGCTCGGTGGTCAGCCTGATCTGCGACGCCGGCGACCGGTACGCCGACACGTACTACTCCGACGACTGGGTCGCCGCCCAGGGCCTCGACCTGACGCCCCACGCCGCGACCGTCGAACGGTTTCTCGCCGACGGGGTATGGCCCGCCTGAGCGGTGTCGCCGGCCTGGTGCGCCGTCAGCGGGGGTCGATCCGTTCCGCCAGGCCGGGATAGCGCACCACGTACCCGTCGGCGTCCAGGTCGATCTCGGCGGTGAAGGTGCCGCTGGCGAACCGTACCCGGCCCGGACCGAGCCCGGTGTAGATCTGCTCGGCCGGCACCACCTCCAGCCCCGGCAGCAGCACCCACGCGACGGTGATCCGGCGCGGCATGTCGGCCGGTCCGCCGGTCAGCCCGAGCCGGCGCACCGGAAGGGCGTTGAACAGTGGCGAGCCACTCAGGTCGACGTCGAGCGCGTCGGCGAGGCGATCCGGGTCGTCGGTGCCCGGCAGGCCGGCCCGCGGATGTCCGGCCCCGACCAGCGCGGCGTCCAGGTCGCCCTGCTCGGCGGTGGTCACCCGCCAGCGGGACGTGGCCCGCTCCAAGGTCACGCGCCGCAGCCAACCCGACCCCTCCGCCTCGACCTCGACCCGGGCGGTGCTCCCGTCGGGCGCCGTCGTCAGCCGGTAGCGGGCGGTGAACGGGATCGGATCGACGGCGAGCATGG
This sequence comes from Micromonospora sp. bgisy143, assembly GCF_057708145.1. Classification (NCBI taxonomy): domain Bacteria; kingdom Bacillati; phylum Actinomycetota; class Actinomycetes; order Micromonosporales; family Micromonosporaceae; genus Micromonospora; species Micromonospora sp. bgisy143. The sequence goes on along the minus strand of NZ_JBYIRN010000001.1, from coordinate 608,266 downwards.
TGCCCCGCGCCGACAACGCGCCGCCGTCGTCGAGCAGAGCCTGTTCGCTGCCGGCGGTGTCCGTCCGGGACCAGAAGATCGACTTGGTCATGGTCGCCATGAGCCGGACGTTACGCGAACCGGACGCCATCGGCAGCGCATGCGCGAACGCCGCCGCGGAGCACAAGCTCCGCGACGGCGTCCCGGTGGATCAGTGGATCAGCAGGATCAGTGGGTACGCGCCGGAGGCCGCCCGCCGAAGCCCCGCCGGTCGTCACGCGGCCGGTCGTCCCGACCCCGCCCCTCGGACCGGTAGCCGCCCCGGCTGTCGCGGTCCGCGAAGCGCCGCTCACCCCGGTCGGCCTGCGGCCGGTCGCCGTACTGCCGGTCGCCCTGGGGGCGGTCGGCGTACCGACGCTCACCGGTCGGCCGGTCGGTGTACTGCCGGTCGCCGTAGCGGCGCTCGCCCTGCGGGCGGTCACCGTACTGCCGGTCGCCCTGCGGCCGGTCGGAGTAGCGGCGCTCACCGGTCGGCCGGTCGCCGTAGCGGCGCTCGCCCTGGGGACGGTCGCCGTACTGCCGGTCGCCCTGCGGGCGGTCGCTGTAGCGCCGCTCACCGGCCGGCCGGTCACCCCGGTCGGTCTGCGGACGGTCGCCGTAACCCCGGCCGTCCCGGTCGGCGTACCGACGCTCACCCTGGGGGCGGTCACCGTACTGCCGGTCACCGTACTGCCGGTCGGCCTGCGGCCGGTCGGAGTAGCGGCGCTCGCCGGTGGGCCGGTCGCCGTACCGACGCTCGCCGGTCGGGCGGTCGCCGTAGCGACGCTCGCCCTGGGGACGGTCGCCGTAGCGGCGCTCGCCCTGCGGACGGTCGCCGAACCGGCGCGGGCCGCCGGAGCGGTCGTCGAACCGTCGCCCACCGCCGGAGCGGTCACCGAAGCCGCGCGGCTCCGCCTCGACGCGCACCGGAACGCCGCTGGGCTCGCGGGCGCCGATCAGCTCGGCCAGCACCGGGTCGCCGACCCGGACGCGGGTCTCGGCCGGCGCGACGCCGGCCTTCTCCATCATCGCCAGGGTGGTACGGCGCTGCTTGGGCAGTACCAGCGTGGCGACCGCGCCGGACTCACCCGCCCGGGCGGTACGACCGGCGCGGTGCAGGTAGTCCTTCGGGTCCTTCGGCGGGTCGACGTGCAGCACCAGCGTGACCCCGTCGACGTGGATGCCCCGGGCCGCCACGTCGGTGGCGACCAGGACGTTCATCCGACCCTCGCGGAACTCGGCGAGAGTCTTGGTCCGCATCCGCTGGGTCTTGCCGCCGTGCAGCCCGCCGGCCCGAACGCCGACTGCGGCCAACTGCTCGACCAGCCGGTCGACGCCCATCTGGGTACGGGCGAACACCATGGTCCGTCCGTCCCGGGCCGCGATCGAGGCGGCCACCGGGAACTTGTCGTGCGGCGGGATCAGCAGCATGTGGTGGTCCATGGTGGACACCGAGGCGGTGGACGGCGCGGTGGAGTGGGTCACCGGGTCGTTCATGAACCGCTTGACCAGCGCGTCGACGTCGCCGTCCAGAGTGGCGGAGAAGAGCAGGCGCTGACCGCCGGCGGGCGTCTTCGCCAGCAGCTCGGTCACCTCGGGGAGGAAGCCCATGTCGGCCATCTGGTCGGCCTCGTCGAGCACGGTCACCTCGACGTCGTCGAGCTGGCAGACACCCCGCTCGATCAGGTCACCGAGCCGACCCGGGGTCGCCACGATGATCTCCACGCCGCGCCGGAGCGCGTCGATCTGGCGGTCGTACGGGACACCGCCGACGGCGGTCTTCAGGAACACGTTGAGCGCCTTGCCCAGCGGCAGGAGCGCGTCGTTGACCTGCATGGCCAGCTCGCGGGTCGGTACCAGAACCAGGGCGCGCGGCCGCAGGGGACGCGCCGGACGCCCCGCGGCGACCCGGGCCAGCAGCGGGAGGCCGAAGGCGAGGGTCTTGCCCGACCCGGTCTGCCCACGACCCAGTACGTCCCGGCCGGCGAGGGCGTCGGGAACGGTGGCCCGCTGGATGGGGAAGGGAGCGGTGATGCCCTGTCGGGCCAGCGCGCGAACCAGCGGCTCGGGCAGGCCCAGACCGGCGAAGTCGATCGGCTCGGCGGTCTCGGCCGGAACGACGTCGGACGTCTCGGGGGTGTCGATCGTCTCGGGGGCGTCGCTCACCGCCGGGACGGAATCGGAAACGGACGGAACGATGCTGAGGTCAGCAGAGGTGGTCAACAAATGCCTTTCGAGCGGGGCGCATCTTCGCGATGGCCTGCCGCGGCTGTGCCGCCGGATCGCCCGCAAGATCGCCCATGGGCGCGCACCGGGCGCGCCAGGTCAGTGATCCCGACCAGTGTACGGCGGTTCGGCGCAGCCGCCAGCCGGTTGACCGACCGTAGTGGGCGGACTCACCCTCGCATCCGTGGCCCGGATCAGCCGCCGACCGCACCGCCGATCAGGCCGTCCAGGGCGTTGTTGGCGAGCAGGACGACCAGCACGCTGATCCCGATCAGGAGCCCCAACGCGGCGATCAGGACGATCACCACGCGGGTGTTGCGGGACCGTTCGGCCGGGGTGTCCGCCCAGCCCTGGGCGAGGATGTGGCCGGTCAGCGAGCCGGAATTCTCCACCGCCGGGTTGGCCGGGAGCGCGATCGTGGTGAAACCCGGCCCGTCGCCGCTGGCGTAGACGGTGCCGCCCTGGTCGGCGCCACCGGTACGGGCCCCGGTACGACCACCGGTCGCCGTGTTCCGCCGCTCGGATCCGCCGGGCGGGGTGGTCGTCCGATGGTCCGTACCGCCGGTCAGGGGTGCGGTGGTGGACGGTGGCCAGCTCGGCAGCGCGGGCGCGGGAACCACCGGCGGGGCGGACCCGGGCGTCCCGGCCCAGGCGCTGCCCGGGGCGGGCGGCGACGCGGACCATCCGGGGGAGCTGGCCGGTGGCACGGAGATCGACGCGGTGGCCTGTGCGCCCGACGTGCCGGCCGTCGCCGGGGGCGGCGGGAACGGTGGCGCCGGCATCGGGCCGGGCGACGGCGGTGGCGCGGGCACCGGCGGGCCGGGTGGCGGCATCGGCGGCCCGGGAACGGGCGGCGTCGGCGGCCCGGGGACCGGCGGCAGCGGCGAGGGTGGTGGCACGGGCGGTCCCGGAACCGGCGGCACCGGGTCCGGCGGCGGCGTCGGGAAGGGGCCCGGCCTCGGCGCCGGACCGGGCGGGTACGGCCCCGGGCTCGGTGCGGGCTCCGGCTCGCCCGGCCCGGGTGGCGTGGGTTCCGGGGCCGGCGGCGCGGGCGGCTGCGCCGGCTCCGGAGGTTGCGCCGGCTCGGGCGATTCGGGATTCACCGGCCCCGACCGGTAGACGGCCGACGTGCTCGCCCGGGGCTCCGGCGTCGCCTCGCCGCCGGCCGCGACCCGACTGCTGCCGGGAACCGTCGCGCTGGCCCGCGCCGGGGTCGGCCCGGTGGTCGGCGCGGTCACCGAGGCCTTGGCGCTGGTCAGTGCCGGGATGGTGCCGGACCCCGGCGCGGTGGTGCTGGTCGGTGCTGGGGCGCTGGCCGGTGCGGTGGTGCTGGCCTGCGCGGTGGCGCTGGTCGGTGCGGCGGCGCTGGCGTTCACCGACGCCGAGGCGCGGGCGCGCGCCGGGGCGTTCGAGCCGTCGGCGGATGCCGGGACGGTGGAGCTGTCCCGCTGGGCGGGCAGCGAGCTGGCCGAGCCGGTCGCCCGATAGGTGGTGGCAGTGGCCGGAGCGCTCACCGGAAGATCACCGGGGCGGGCCTGGGCCGTCACCACGCTGGCCCGCGCCCGAACCGGGGCGGCGGTCGGAGCAGCGGCGGCGTCCTCCGACGGCTCGGCGTCCGTCCCGTGGCCGTGCGCTGCGGCATCGTCGACGGGGTCGCTCGCGGTGCCGTCACCGGGGGCGTCGTCGTCCCGTACGGCGTCGTCGACCGGCGCGCCGTCGTCGTCCCGTACGGCGTCGACCGGTACGGCGTCGTCGTCCGGCGTGGGGTCGTCGTGCTGGGCGGCGGGGGAGTCGTCCGGTGCGGCCGCCCGGGCGGGCGCGGTGTCCGGGTCGGCGCCGGCCGGGGTGGCGCTGGGAGCGCCGGCCGCCGAGCCGGTGTCGGCGTCGGTCCCCGGATCCGAGGTCGTCAGCCCCTCCGGGTCGGCTCGGTCGACGTCGACACCCTCCGCCGGGTCTTTCTGCTCGGCCATCTCCGCCCTCCGCGCCACGCTCGCACCCGGTCCGTGACATCGGACCGGGTGTGCCTGGTTGTCACCGTGCCACAGATCGTCCCGGGCGGACAGCCGGAGCCCGGTGACGGATCAGCGTGCCGCGCTCGGGCTGTCGCTGGTCGTGCCGCTCCGACTGGTGGAGGGCGTGGTGGTGGCGGACGCCGACGAGCTGGCCGAGGCCGTGGTGGGCGGCGGCGGCAGCGTCGACGGCGTGTTGGTCGGGCTGCCCGTCGGGGTCGGCGAGGTGCCGCCGGTCGGCTTCGGCGTACCGGTCGGCGTGCCGGTGGGCGTCGGCGTACCCGTGCCGGGCGGCGGGGTCGTCGGCTTCGTGGTCGGCTTGCCGGTGGGACTCGGCTTGGGGGTGGGCGTCGGCTTCGCGGGCGGCGTCGGCTTGGTGGTGGTGGGCGGCTGCACGGGCGGAGGCGGCACGTTCGGGGTCGGCACCGCCCCGATCACCCGGGTCACGGCGTAGAGGCGGTTCCAGCCGACCGTCGAGATCTTGACCACGTCGCCGGTCGTGGGCGCCTGCACCATCTTGCCGTTGCCGATGTACATGGCCACGTGGTGGATCGTGGTCCAGCTGCTGCCGGAGGCGAAGAACAGCAGGTCGCCGGGGAGCGCCTCGGTGGGCCGTACGGTACGGGCGCGGGTGGCGGCGTACTGGTCGCGGGAGACCCGCGGCAGGTCGAAGTAGTCGGCGCCCGGGGAGCGGTACGCGGCCCACATCAGACCCGAGCAGTCGAACTCGTCCGGCCCCTCCTCGGACCACTTGTACGGGTCACCGAGCTGGGCCAGCGCGTACCGGACCGCAGCCAGTGCCCGCGGGTGCGCGGACATCCCGCTGCTGCTCTGGCCGGCGACGTACCCCGATCCGAACTGCTGGTCGGCGGCCTCCTGCTGGCGTTCGAGCAGGATCAGCTGAGCGGCGTTGTCCTTGCGGAGCTTGAGCAGGCTCGCCTCGGCCGTTTGCAGCGCCTTCTCGCCGGTGGTGAACTCCGCCTCGGCGGCGTCGACGGCGGCCTTGGCGGCGGCGTGCGCCTGGTAGGCGGTCTGTTCGTTGGCGCGGGCCCGGGCCAACTCACCGGTCACGGCGGTGCTGGCGCCCTCGACCTTCTCGCCCCGGTTGATCCGCTGGAGCCGGCTCAGCCCCTGGATGTCGTCGACGAAGTCACCCGGTGGCAGGGCGGCGGCCGCCTTGACCGCGTCCGAGGCGGCGGCGTCGGCTGCCTGCTGGGCCTTCAGGAGGGCGTCCTGCGTGGTCGCCAGCACCCTCCCGGCCGCGACGAGCTGCGCCTGCGCGTCGGTGCGTTTCTGGCGGGTCAGGAGTAGTTGGTCACCGAGCAGGCCGACCTGACTCTCGGCGGCCGCGATCTGGGCGGCCAGCGGGCCGGCGCCGGGGTTGACCACCGGCGGGGCCGGGATGCCGGCGACGGGCGGGCTGCCGGGCACCTGCGGGGCGCCGATCGCCGGCGGGCGGGCGCCGGTGTCCGGCACCGTCGCGGGCACGGCGGGCTCGGCGTACGCGGGGGTGGCCAGCACGGCGGCGGCGATCGCGCCGAGCAGGGCGGCCCAGAGCTTCGGCCGCAGCACCGGCGAGATCACCGGGCTCCGTCGTCGCTGCCGTCGCCCGCGCCCGCTGTCGACCATTCCGCTCCCCGTCCGGTGCTCGTCGCCGCGCTCGGTGGGCGCGGCCGTCGGGACGGTACCAGTGTGTGAGTTCCGCCCCATCTTGTCTTACCGCACAGCGCCAGGGATGTCGATGCGTCGGCAGGTTACGGGAGCCTGAGAGTCCGGTGAAGTGGGTCGCTGTCGCCGACCGTGCCGCCGGGCCCGTCCGGGGGTCGACGTACCCTCGGGAAAGACCGCAGGTGGAAGGGACGTGCCATGGACGCCGGACTCAAGCGTGAGCTCGAAGCGAAGGTGTACGCCGGTGAGCGGCTGACCCGGGAGGACGGCATCGCCCTCTACGAGAGCGACGACCTGACCTGGTTGGGGCGGCTGGCGCACCACCGGCGTACCGAGTTGAACGGTGAGCGGGTGATGTTCAACGTCAACCGGCACCTCAACCTGACGAACGTCTGCTCGGCCTCCTGCGCGTACTGCTCGTTCCAGCGCAAGCCGGGCGAGAAGGACGCGTACACGATGCGCATCGACGAGGCGGTCCGCAAGGCCAAGGAGATGGAGGGTGAGCAGCTCACCGAGCTGCACATCGTCAACGGCCTGCACCCGACGCTGCCGTGGCGCTACTACCCGAAGGTGCTGCGCGAGCTGAAGGCCGCGCTGCCGAACGTCAAGCTCAAGTGCTTCACCGCGACCGAGGTGCAGTGGTTCGAGAAGATCAGCGGCCTGAGCGCCGACGAGATCCTCGACGAGCTGATGGACGCCGGGCTGGAGTCGCTGACCGGCGGCGGCGCGGAGATCTTCGACTGGGAGGTCCGCCAGCACATCGTCGACCACGAGTGCCACTGGGAGGACTGGTCGCGTATCCACGCCCTGGCGCACTCGAAGGGGATGAAGACCCCGGCGACCATGCTGTACGGCCACATCGAGGAGCCCCGGCACCGCGTCGACCACGTGCTGCGCCTGCGCGAGTTGCAGGACGAGACCGGTGGCTTCGCGGTCTTCATCCCGCTGCGCTACCAGCACGACTTCGTCGACTCGGCGGACGGCAAGATCCGTAACCGGATCCAGGCGCGGACCACGATGGCCTCGCCGGCCGAGTCGCTGAAGACGTTCGCGGTGTCCCGGCTGCTCTTCGACAACGTGCCGCACGTGAAGAACTTCTGGGTGATGCACGGTCTCTCGGTGGCCCAGCTCTCGCTGAACTTCGGCGTGGACGACCTGGACGGCTCGGTGGTCGAATACAAGATCACTCACGACGCCGACTCGTACGGCACCCCGAACACCATGCACCGCGAGGACCTGCTGCACCTGATCTGGGACGCCGGTTTCCAGCCGGTCGAGCGGGACACCCGGTACAACGTGGTCCGCGAGTACGACCGGGCGCCGTCGCTGGCCGAGCGCCGCGCCGAGCCGCAGCAGGTCTGGGCCTGAGACACCACGTACCCTCGCAGTCGATGACCGAGCAGCGCAGCGCCGAGCAGCAGGGTGGCTTTCCCCGACGGGACGCCGAGGGACGCGTGCGTACGTTGGGCGACCTGCTCGGGGTGTGCCTGGCCGGCCTGGTCATCGGCGTGCTGGCGCTCGTGCTGTTCGAGTGGGCGTTCGCCTCGTTCGGTGCCGCCGACTTCGGGCACACCAACGGTTGGCTGGCGGTGATCCTGCCGGCCTGGCTGTTCTGGGACGATTTCCGGGCCTGGGGGTTCGGAGCGGCCCGGGTGGTGGCGGCGCTCGTCGCGGCGGCGGTCGCGGTGTTCGTGGGGCTGCTGATCGCCGGGCTGGGCGCGGGGTTGCCGCCGCTGCTGTCCGGCGCGTTGGCGGCGGCGGCGTTCACCGTGGCGTACGCGACGATCTGGTTCCCCGGCGTCCGTTGGCTGGCCCGCCGGACCGGCTGAGTGACCCGCCCACCGGGCGCGGAGAACGGAGTGCATGAGGTGAGCGCGGCGCTCAAGTACACGCTGGGCCGGATCGGGCTGTTCGTCGCCGTACTGGCGGCGCTGTGGCTGGTCGACGTGGACGTCTTCCTGAAGCTGATCCTGGCGCTGGCGTTCTCCGCCGCGCTCTCCTTCTTCCTGCTGCGCGGCTGGCGGGACGAGATGGCCCACGAGATGGCCGAGGCCACGGAACGGCGTAAAGCGGAGAAGAAGCGCCTCCGCGACGCCCTGGCCGGCGAAGACGAACCCCCCACCACCCCTCCCACCCCCACCGACCCGCAGCGGTGATCATGAAGTTATTGCCTCGACACGCCGAGCGGCCGGGCAATAACTTCATGATCACCGGGAGTGGGTCGGGGGCAGGGCGGGACCGGTGGGTTACCAGTTGGTGGAGCCGGGGATTTTGGGCCAGGGCTTCGTCGTCGGCTTGATCAGGTAGGCGATGCCGCCGGAGCCGCCGGAGATCCCGCCGCTGGCGTTGGTGCGCTTGGTGCGCAGCCAGATCTGCTCGAACTGGGTGCGCTTGTAGACGTTGCGCACCACGTCGTTGCTGGACGAGGCGGGGTCGTTGACGATCACGTCGCCGTCGGCGGTGAAGCCGACCACCACGAAGAGGTGCCCGGAGGTGCCGTAGTTCGCCCCGTCCAGCTCACTGGCGAGGAAGGACTGGCTGGTCACCACGGGGATGCCGGCGGCGATGAAACGCTCCAGCTCGTCCAGCGAGTGCAGCCGGGTGACCCGTCCCTCCAGACCCGGGAAGCTGGCCGCGTACGCGGTGTTGAACGGCCAGTTGCCCGCGCCGTCGTACGCGTAGTCGAAGGTCATCCGGGCGGCGTGGTTGACCGTGGGGTCGGGGTAGGTCGGGTCCACCCAGGAGGTGTCGGCCGCCGACGGCTTGCGCCCCCAGTACTCGACGACCATCTCCGTGGAGGTGGGTGAGCACCACGCCTCACCACCGCCGTCGTACTCGGGGTAGTGCCCCTTGTGGACGTTCTGCGAGTAGCGCGGCACCGGCAGTTCGACGCCCCAGGCGATGTGCCCGGCGCTGGGTGGGACGGTGAACCGGTCCGGCACGCTGGAGCTCATCGCGCCGAGCATCCGTACCACCGGAGCGGCGGCCTGCCCGGGCGTCCGGTAGAGGGTCAGCCGCAGCTGGTACGACCGCAGTAGCACCCCGGCGTCGGCGTCGTCGATGCTGAAGGTGTCGGTCCAGATCGACGACCACGGGTCGCCCTGTCCGTCGACGCTGGTCCGCTTGATGTCGGTGTCGCCGGAGGCCCAGCGGCCCAGGACGTACCAGGGGGTCTGCTCGCCGTTGGTGTAGCCGCCCTGCATCTCCACCTGGATCCAGGTGCCGGCGGGGGTCTCCGCGTTCCAGGAGGCGATCAGTTCGGTGGCATCGAACCCGATCCGGGTCACGGGCGAGGTCCAGGTGCCGTACTCCCAGGTGCGGGTGGTGCCGGTGTGCGGGTCGGCGTACTCGGTGGTGCCGGTGGGGCGGCCGAGCGTGACGCCGGCGCGCAGGCCGGGCACGACGCGGGTCCCGGCCTGGCTGCCACGGTGCCAGTCGGCGGGCCCGGTCCAGTCCTGGAAGGTGATCTGCTCGTCGTGGGCGGGTGCGGGCGGCCGGGCCGCCGCGGCGGGGGCCGCGGTGGCGAGCAGGGTGAGCGCGCTGACGCCGGCGAGGGCGGCCGCGTGCAGGCGGGAGGGGGCCATGGGGTGCTCCGCGGGGTCGAGTGGGGGCATCGTCGCTGGTCAGTTTTCCGCTTGGAAGGAAGTTTCGCCAGATGTTCAGCGGAAGAAAATCATTGCCGCAGCGATGGTCAACCTGGGATGGATTTCGCAACGATCGATATTGATATGACCATGTAACAGGTGGTGAAGTGTGCATCACCGAGCGGGATCTTCCGCCCTTCGAGGAGGTAGTCCATGGCCCTCCGCCCACCTCACTCTCTCCGCCGCGTCCTGGTGCTCGCCGTCGTCACCGGGCTGGGCATCGTCACCGTCGCCGCCGGACCGGTCGCCGCGAAGCCGGCACCGGACCGCACCGCAGAGTCGGCCGCCGCCGGCTACCGGGTACTCGGGCCCCGGACCCTCGCCGACCGCAACGCGGTGGCCCGCACCGGAGCCGCCATCGACTACTCCGAGCACGGCGTCCTGCACGTCTCGGCCACCGCCGCCGAGGCCGCCGCGATCGGCAAGCTGGGCTTCCGGCTGGAACCCCTCGCCCCGCCACCGAGCGCCGAGCGCGGCGCGGGCGAGGTGGGCACGCTGGCCTTCCCGCCCGCCGACTCCAACTACCACGACTACGCGGAGCTGACCGCCGTCGTGAACCAGGCCGTCGCCGACCAGCCGGCCATCGCCCGCAAGATCAGCATTGGTACGTCGTACGAGGGCCGCGACCTGATGGCCGTGAAGATCTCCGACAACGTCGGCACCGACGAGAACGAGCCGGAGATCCTGTTCAACGCCCAGCAGCACGCCCGCGAGCACCTGACCGTCGAGATGGCGATCTACCTGCTCAACCTCTTCACCGACAGCTACGGCAGCGACTCCCGGATCACCAACATCGTCAACAGCCGGGAGATCTGGATCGTGCCGACGGTCAACCCGGACGGCAGCGAGTACGACATCGCCACCGGGTCGTACCGCTCCTGGCGCAAGAACCGTCAGCCGAACAGCGGCTCGTCGAACGTCGGCACCGACCTGAACCGCAACTGGTCCTACCAGTGGGGCTGCTGCGGCGGCTCGTCCGGCACCACCTCGTCGGAGACCTACCGCGGGCCGTCGGCGTTCTCCGCCCCCGAGACGCAGGCGCTGCGCAACTTCGTCAACAGCCGGGTCGTCGGTGGCGTCCAGCAGATCAAGGCGAACATCGACTTCCACACGTACTCGCAACTGGTGCTCTGGCCCTTCGGCTACACCACCGCGAACAACCCGTCCGGGATGAGCGCGGACCAGTACAACACCTTCGCCACCATCGGTCAGCAGATGGCGGCCACCAACAGCTACACGCCGGAGCAGTCCAGCGACCTCTACATCGCCGACGGCACCAGCATCGACTGGATGTGGGCCACCCACGGCATCTGGGCGTACACCTTCGAGATGTACCCGGGCTCCTCCTCCGGCGGCGGCTTCTACCCGCCCGACGAGGTGATCCCCGCGCAGACCACCCGCAACCGGGAGGCCGTGCTGATGCTCAGCGAGTACGCGGACTGCCCGTACCGGGCCATCGGCAAGCAGTCGCAGTACTGCGGCGGCGGTGGGGGCACCACGGTCTGGTCGGACACCTTCGAGACGGCCACCGGCTGGACGATCAACCCGTCCGGCACCGACACCGCGACGCTCGGGGCGTTCGAGGTGGGCGCCGCGCAGGCGACCAACTCCTCCGGCGCGAAGCAGCTCACCCCGTACGCCGGTTCCAACGACCTGGTCACCGGCCGGCTCGCCGGGTCGGCGGCCGGTGACTACGACGTCGACGGCGGCGTGACCAGCGCCCGGTCCCCGGCGGTGACCCTGCCCTCGTCCGGCACGCTGACGCTCTCGCTGGCCTGGTACCTGGCCCACGGCTCGAACGCCTCGTCGGCCGACTACCTGCGGGTCAGCGTGGTGCACAACGGCGGCACCACCGCGCTGCTCACCCAGGCCGGCGCGGCCAGCAACCGTAACGGGAGCTGGGCGGTGGCGAACCTCAACCTGAGCCCGTACGCCGGGCAGTCCGTCCGCATCCTCGTCGAGGCGGCGGACGCGTCCGGCGCGAGCCTGGTGGAGGCGGCTGTGGACAACATCACCATCACGGCCTCCTGAGCGGGTGGGGCCCCGTACCGCCCCTGCGGGGCCCCACCACCTGCTCCCGGGCCTGCGCTACCGTCTTAGCGACCACTCCGCAGCGAAGCCGGTGTGAAACCGGCGCTGTCCCGCAACTGTGATGCCCCGCCCGACGGCGGGGACGAGCCAGGTCGCCTGCGGTGGGGTCGCGACACGCGCTCTCGAGGAAGGGCGCCTCGTGGGCGGGCGCACCGAAGTCCTGTCGGCGAAGCACCACACTCCTCGACCGACAGGAGGCCCCATGTCCAGACGTACCCCTCGGCTCTTCGCCGCGACCCTCGCGGTCGCCGCGCTGGCCCTCGGCGCCTGCGCCGAGAAGACCGACGACAAGCCGGCCGCCGGCACCGCGGCCGCCAGCTACCCGGTGACGGTCGGCTCGCTCACCCTCGACAAGCGGCCCGAGAAGATCGTGTCGCTGTCGCCCAGCGCCACCGAGATGCTCTTCGCGATCGGCGCCGGCCCGCAGGTGAGCGCGGTGGACGACCAGTCCAACTACCCGGCCGACGCGCCCAAGACCGATCTGTCCGGCTTCCAGCCGAACGCCGAGGCGATCGCCGGCAAGAACCCCGACCTGGTGGTGCTCTCCAACGACACCAACAAGATCGTCGACCAGCTCGGCAAGCTCAAGATCCCGGTGTACCTGACGCCGGCGGCGACCACGCTCGACGACTCGTACCGGCAGATCACCGACCTGGGCACCCTGACCGGGCACGCCGACCAGGCCGCCGACGTCGCCAAGCGGATGAAGGACGACATCGCCAAGCTGGTCAAGGACCTGCCGCAGCGCGCCGAGAAGCTCACCTACTACCACGAGCTGGGCCCGGAGCTGTACAGCGCGACGAGCAAGACCTTCATCGGCTCGATCTACAGCCTCGTCGGCCTGACCAACATCGCCGACCCGGCCGACGCCGACGGCAAGAACGGCGGCTACCCGCAGCTGTCCCAGGAAGTCATCGTCAAGGCCGACCCGGACTTCGTCTTCCTGGCCGACTCCAAGTGCTGCCAGCAGAACGCCGACTCGGTCAAGGCCCGCAGCGGCTGGGCAGGGCTTACCGCCGTGAAGAACAACCAGGTCGTCACCCTCGACGACGACATCGCCTCCCGCTGGGGCCCGCGCATCGTCGACCTGCTCCGGACGATCATCGACGCGGTCGCCAAGGTGCCCGCGTGACGGTCGTCGGTCCGTGACCGGAACGTCGCAGATGACCGCTGGAACGTCCGCCACCCGGCCGGCCGGTACGCCCCGCGCGTCCCGGCCCGCCGGGTTGCGGACGCGCTGGCTGGTCATCGGTGTCCTCGCGGTGCTCGTCGCGCTCGTCGCCGGGGTGTCGCTCGGACCGGTCAGCCTGCCACCGGGCAGCGTCGCCGCCGAACTGCTCAACCTGATCCCCGGGGTGCACCTCGACAGCGGACTGACCGAGCGGGAAATCGCCATCGTCACCGAACTGCGGCTGCCCCGGGTCGTGCTGGGCCTGCTCGTCGGCGGTCTGCTCGCCCTCGCCGGCGGCTGTTACCAGGGCGTCTTCCGCAACCCGTTGGCCGACCCGTACCTGCTCGGGGTGGCCGCCGGCGCGGGCCTCGCGGTCACCGCGGTGATCGCCCTCGGCGGCGTTGGTCGGCAGGGCGCGATCTCCGGACTGCCGTTGACCATTCCGCTGGCCGCGTTCGTCGGCTCGCTGCTCGCCGTGACGATGACCTACCTGCTCGGGGCGGCCGGTGGGCGGAGCCGGTCCCCGGCCATGCTGATCCTGGCCGGGGTGGCGGTCTCGGCGTTCCTCTCCGCCGGGCAGACGTACCTGCTCCAGCGGCACGCCGACAGCATCCAGCCGGTCTACTCCTGGCTGCTCGGCCGGCTGGCCACGGCGGGCTGGCACGACGTGCTGCTGGTGTTGCCGTACGCCGCGGTGACCACTGTCGTGGTGCTGCTGCACCGCCGCGAGCTGGACGTCCTCGCGCTCGGCGACGACGAGGCGACGAGCCTCGGCCTGCACCCGCAACGCTCCCGCTACCTGCTGATCGCCGCCGCGTCCCTGGGCACCGCCGCGGCGGTCTCGGCGACCGGGCTCATCGGCTTCGTCGGCATCATCGTGCCGCACACCGTCCGGCTGCTCGCCGGGTCGAGCTACCGGGTGATCCTGCCGCTGTCCCTGCTGTTCGGCGCGGCGTTCCTGGCCCTGACCGACGTGGTCGCCCGGACCGCCGCCGCCCCGGCCGAGGTGCCCATCGGCGTGGTCACCGCCCTGCTCGGCGGCCCGTTCTTCGTCCTCGTGCTGCGCACCGCCCGCCGGGTGCTCACGTGAGCGCGGGTGCGCCGGCCGTCGAGGTCCGCGCGCTGCACGTCAGCCTGGACCGCACGCCGATCCTCACCGGCGTCGACCTCACCGTCGCCGTCGGCGAGTGGGTCACCGTGATCGGCCCGAACGGCGCGGGCAAGTCCACCCTGTTGCGCGCCGTCGGCGGCCTGCTGCCCGCGCCGGACGCCATCTCCCTCTTCGGTACGCCGACCGGCGCGCTGCACCGTCGCGAACGCGCCCGGGTGGTGGCGACGGTGACGCAGTCCCCGGTGGTGCCGCCCGGCATGTCGGTCCTGGACTACGTGCTGCTCGGTCGCACCCCGTACATCCCGCCGCTCGGTCGGGAGTCGGCCGCCGACGTGTCCGCCGCCCACGACGTGCTGGACCGGCTGAACCTCACCCGGTTCCACCGCCGCGAACTGGCCACCCTGTCCGGTGGAGAGCGGCAGCGGGTCTTCCTGGCCCGGGCACTCGCTCAGGGCGCGACCCTGCTGCTGCTCGACGAGCCGACAAGCGCGTTGGACATCGGCCACCAGCAGGAGGTGCTGGAGCTGGTCGACCAGTTGCGCCGGGCGCACGGCCTGACGGTGCTCGCCACCATGCACGACCTGTCCCTCGCCGGCGAGTACGCCGACCGGATGGTGATGCTCGCCGAGGGGCGGGTGGTGGCGACCGGGACGCCGCACGAGGTGTTGACCGAGCACCTTCTCGCCACCCACTACCGGGCGAGCGTCCGGGTCGTCCCCGGCACCAACGGCCCGTTGGTGGTCCCGGTTCGCCCTCGCGGTTAGCGGTCCGCGCCGTCGCGTCGCGGTACGCGCTGTCGGTGGCTCGGCGGGCGGCGGGCGGCGCAAGATCGCGCTCGAACATTGATGTAGTGGCATCCCCTGGCAGGGAACACCACTACATCCTTGTTCTTGCACGATCGTGGCGGGTGGCGGGTGGCGGGTGGCGGGCTGCGGGCGGCGGTCAGGCGCCCAGGTCGATGACCGAGAAGAGCGCGCCCTGCGGGTCGCGCAGGGCGGCGAACCGCCCGGTCGGGACGTCGCGCGGCGGCACCAGGATGGTGCCGCCCAGTTCGGCCGCGCGCGCGGCGGCGGCGTCCGCGTCGGCCACCGCGAAGTACACCGTCCAGTACGCGGGCAGGTCGGCCGGGTAGCCGTCGCCCAGCGGCGGCATCATCCCGGCGACGACCCGTGCTCCGAGCCGCCACCCGGTGTACGTCATGCCGCCCACCGGCTGCTCGTCCGGCTGCCAGCCGAACACCAGCTCGTAGAAGACCTTCGCGCCCTCCGGGTCGGGCGTGACCAGCTCGTTCCAGCTCATCGCGCCGGGCACGTTGAACACCTCGGCCCCCGGCATCGCCAGCGGCTGCCAGACGCTGAACGTCGCGCCCGCCGGGTCGGAGAACACGGCCATCCAGCCCCGGTCGAAGACCTCGAACGGCGGTACGACGACCTGCCCGCCGGCCCGCTCCACCCGCCCGGCGGCCAGTGCCGCGTCGTCGGTGGCGATGTACGTCGACCAGATCGGCACCTGGTCCTCGATGGCGGGCGGGCCGACGCCGGCCACCGGCCTGCCGTCGAGCAGGAAGATCGTGTAGCCGCCCGCCTCGGGCTCCGGTGTCACCCGTCCGGTCCAGCCGAACAGTTCGGGGTAGAAGCGCCGCGCGTCGGTCAGGTCCGGGGTGGCCAGATCGGCCCAGCACGGCGTGCCCGGCGGGACGGTGCTCACGTCAAGACCCCTCTCGGCCGGCGGCCACGGGCGGGCCCCCTGCGGGAATCCTGGCACCGTCCCGCTGGGGCACGGGGCGGAAACGGACGAATCGTCAGCTGAACCGGCGACCCTCGTCCCGCCGGTACGCCCAGCCGGCCAGCGCCGCGAGGAGCACGATCCAGACGGCGAGCATGATCAGCGCGAGTGGCTGGACGGGATAGTCGCCGACCGCCGACCACATCAGTTCGGCCGCGCCCCGGGTGGGCAGGAACGGCGCGATCGTCTCGATGAAACCGGGCGCGTCGCCCGGTGCGGAGAGCAGCCCACCGCCGAACGCGAGCGGCAGGAAGACGACCTGCGCGACCACGATCGCCGCCTTGCTGGGCAGCGAGTAGCCGATGGCGAGGCCCATCAGCGTGAAGGGCACCGAGATGACGGCCACGGTGCCGGCGGTCAGCAGGAACGCCGGCAGGGTGACCCGGGCCGGGGTGAGCGTCGCGCCGATCACCACGACCGGGATCAGCGATAGGTACGTCAGTGCGAGACCGGCCAGCACCCGGCCCGCGAACCGGGGCGCCGGCCCGGCCGGCAGGGTCCGGGTGTACGGGTTCCACGGCTGGTCGCGGTCCTCGGCGACGCCGACGCCGTACTGGAAGATGTTGGCGCTCATCACCGAGAAGGTGATCATCGAAGCGGTGGCGAAGGTGGCGCCGACCGAATCGTCGCCGGTGAACGGCACCACGAAGAAGATCATGGCGGCGGCGGGGAAGAAGGCGCTGCCGAAGACGGCCACCGGGATCCGGATGGTCTCCAGGAGTTGGTAGCGGGCGTGGACCAGGGCGAGCTGCACGGTGCGCCTCCTCAGACGGCGGTGGGTTGGCCGCTGGTGGCGGCAGCGGGTGAGGCCGGTGCGGGCGTGTCCGTCCCGCCGGTGAGAGCGAGGAACGCCTCCTCCAGCGAGGTGGGCCGGACCTCCAGGTCGGTGAAGGTGGCCTCGGAGCGGACCAGCGCGCGGACCAGCTCGTCGGCGTCGGTGGTGAGCAGGTGCAGGCGTCCGTCGACCCGTTCGCTGCGAACGACACCGGGTAGCTCGGGCAGCTCGTCGGTGACCAGGCTGACGCGGCGTACGCCGACGATGCCGCGTACGGCGTCCACGGTGTCGTCGGCGAGCACCCGGCCCTGCCCGATCACCACCACCCGGCGGGCGAGCGCCTCCACCTCCTCCAGGTAGTGGCTGCTCAACAACACCGTCCCGCCGTCCTCGTGGAAGGCGCGGATCGCGTCCCACAGGGTGTGCCGGGCGGTGACGTCCAGGCCGGTGGTCGGCTCGTCGAGCAGGACGAGGCGGGGCCGGCCGACGAAGGCCAGCGCCACGGCCAGCCGGCGACGCTGGCCGCCGGAGAGCCCGCCGGTCTGCCGCCGGGCGAGGTCGCCCAGACCGAAGCGGTCGAGCAGTTCACCCCGGGGCACCGGATCGGGGTAGTGGGCGGAGACGAAGTCGACGACCTCGCCGACCCGCAGCGTGCCCGGGAGGCCGGTTTCCTGCGGGGTGACGCCGATCTGCCGCCGGGCCTCCGGGTCGCGCGGGTCGCGGCCGTTCAACTCAACCCGGCCGGAGCTGGGTCGGCGCAGCCCGACCAGCAGGTTCATCAGGGTGCTCTTGCCGGCGCCGTTCGGGCCGAGCAGGCCGACGAGTTCGCCGGCCCGGACCTCCAGGTCGACGCGGTCGAGGGCGAGGACGTCGCCGTACCGGCGGCTGACCTGGTCGGCGCGGGCGAGGGTCATGGCTGCTCCTTCGACGGGGTGGAGCCGAGTGGGGTGGGGTCGAGCAGGGTGCGGATGGCTTCGGTGTACTCCTCGAACGCCAGCCGACCGCGCCGGCTGAGCCGGATCAGGGTGGCCGGCGTCCGTCCACGGTGGGTCTTGCTGATCTCGACGTACCCGGCGTCCTCCAGCTTGCGAAGGTGGACGGAGAGGTTGCCGGCGGTCATCGCGAGCAGGTCCTGAAGCCGGGGAAAGGTGATCCGGTCGCCGTCGTTGAGCGCGGAGAGCGCGGCGACCACCCGCAGCCGTGCCTGGGCGTGGATGACCGGATCGAGGTCGGTCATGAACGTCCTCGCTGGCGCAGTCGGGCGACCGCCCCGGCGACCAGGATCCCGACACCACCGGCCACCGAGATGACCAGCGCGTGCCAACCCGGGCCGGCGATCGCACCGACCACGTTGATGACGCTGATCCAGACCCCCAGCCGGAACAGGTCCCGGTCCAGCCAGACCGCGCCGCCGGCCATGTGCAGCGCGCCGGTCAGCCCGACCGCCGCGGCCGACCAGAGCAGACCCGCCAGGTCGTGCGGCAGGTGTTCGGACACCCGGCCGACCGCCGCGTACACACTCACCGAGCCGAGCGCCCAGGCGCACCCGTACCAGCGGCCGCGTACCGCCGAGTCGCCGGTCACCTGTCCGTACGCCCTGCTCATCGCCACCGCCTGGATCGCGCCGGCGGCGATGAGCAGGGCGAAGAGCACGGTCAGGGGCAGCCAGTCGGGCAGCGCGACAAGCACCCGACCGTTCGGCGAGAAGCGCAGGAAGAACAGCCCGAAGCCGACCAGCCAGGCCACGCCCCACGGCCAGTAGAGCAGCCGCGCGTCGGGTTGCAGCCGGCGTACGGTGTCCGCGCGCTGGTCGTCGATCAGCCGGAGTGCGGTGGCGGCGTCGGAGGGCGGCAGGTCGTCTTCAGGGGCCATGCAAACTACTTTACGGCGCAAAGTCGAGTCGGTGTGCCCCGCGAACTGCCCGGTTGCCGACAGAGACGCCGCGCGCTGGCCTACCGTCCCCGGGACCTGTTCGACGCCCGGCATCTGCGACAGGCGTCGACCGTGCCCCAGGAGGCGTCCGACGCGGGGCATCTGCGAGTGGCGTCGACTGTTCCCAGGACGCGTTCGACGTCGGGGCGTCTGCCGAGAGGCGACCTACCGCGGCATCGGCGCCCGCGGTGTGGCCTGCGGCTCCGGCAGCAGCGGCGCGGGCAGCGGTTCGGTGTGCAGCACCGACAACCGGGACACCGCGCGGGTGAGCACCACGTACAGCCGGTGCAGCCCGCGCGGCTCGGCCGCGACGATCGCGGCCGGCTCGACCACGACCACATGGTCGTACTCCAGGCCCTTGACCAGCGTCGCGGGCACCACGGTGACCCGCTGGGCGGCCGTGACGTCGTCGGCGGTCGCGCTGGCCACGCCGGCGGCGGCCAGCGCCGCGCGCAGCCCGTCGACCGCGTCGTCCGCGGCGATCACACCGACCGAACCGTCGTGCGCGAGCGCCGCGCGCACCTCGGCCACCGTCGCAGCGGTCAGGTCGGCCACGGTACGCACCTCCAGGCCGCCGTCGTGCCGCAGCGACTCCGCCGCAGGTACGTCCACCGCAAGCGCCGGCAACAGCAGGTTCGCGAAGGCGACCACCGCGGCGGGTACCCGGAAGCCGACCGTCAACGGGACGACCGCGGCGTCCGGCTTGCCCAGGTGCCGCAGGGATTCCCGCCAGTCGGTGGCCGCCCACGGCGCGGTGCCCTGCGCGAGGTCACCGAGCAGCGTGACCGAACCGTGCTCACTGCGCCGGGCGATGGCCCGACACTGCATCGGCGACAGGTCCTGCGCCTCGTCCACCACCACGTGCCCGAACCCGGAGGGCCGCTCCAACAGTCCGGCCGCCTCGTCGACCAGCACGGCGTCCGCGGCGGTCCAGCGGGTGGCCTTCGGGGTACGCGCCGGCTTCGCCCAGACCAGCAACTCCTGCTCGACATCGCTGAGCAGCCCCTCCGCGGCGGTGGCGAGCCGGGCCGGGTCGGCGAACAGGCCGTGCACCAGCCCTTCCGGGGTGAGCGCCGGCCAGACCGCGTCCAGGAAATCGACCACCGGCCGGCACCGACCCATCCGGCGCAGCCACGCGTCGCTCGGCGACTCGGCCCGCCGCGCCTCGGCCTGCCGTTGCAGCAGACTGACCACCCGCGCTCGGACCCGCTCCCGGCCGGTGCCGTACGGCAACCCCTCCCGTCGGGTCTCCTCGACGATCCGGTGCAGCGGCTCCAGCCCGATCCGCCACCGGAACGAGCCGTCGGAGACGGTGATCGAGTCGGTCGGCGTACCGATGTGGGACTCCACCGCCCGGCGCAGCACGGTCGCCATCCGTGCGTCGTGCTTCAGCGCGGCGATATCCGGCGTCTCCACGGCCCGCACCGGGACACGCGAGATCAACTCCTCTACGGTGGCCTGCTCGACCTCGACCTCGCCGAGGGCCGGCAGCACCGCCGCGATGTATGACAGGAACGCCCGGTTCGGCCCGACGATCAGCACACCCGCCCGCCGCAGCCGCTCCCGGTGCAGGTAGAGCAGGTACGCCGCCCGGTGCAGGCCGACGGCCGTCTTGCCCGTGCCCGGCGCACCCTGCACACAGATCGAGTCGGCCAGGTCGGCCCGGACAAGCTCGTCCTGCTCCGGCTGGATGGTGGCGACGATGTCCCGCATCGGCCCCACGCGCGGCCGCTCGATCTCGGCCGTGAGGATCCGGCTGGCCGTACCCAGCTCCTCGCCCCGGTCCAGCCGCTCGTCCTCGAAGCTGGTCAACACCCCGTTGCTGAACCCGAACCGCCGCCGCACCGCGACCCCCTGCGGGTCACGAGCGCTGGCCCGGTAGAACGAGCGGGACACGGGTGCCCGCCAGTCCAGCACCAGCGGCTCACCACGCTCGTCGGTGACATGCCGCCGTCCCACGTGGTACCGCCGACCAGCATGCTCGCCGCCGCTGGCGTCGACCGTGTCCGCGCTGTCTGGTTCCCCGTCGTGTGGGCCTTCGCCGAATTCGAGGCGGCCGAAGAACAGTGGCGTGGTGGGGTCGTCGGCCAACTCGGCGACCCGGCGGGCGAGCGTACGGCCGAGCGTCTCTGCCGCGTAGGAGTCGCCGGCGACCTGGTCACCGGTGGAGAAGAGGGCTTCGGCCCGTTCCCGCATCCGGCCCAGGGCCGCGCGCGAGGTGGCCAGGTGGGCTCGTTCGGCGGCGAGATCCGCGTCGAGAGCTGTGTCGAGGTCAGGTGCGGGCATGCTGACGTCCCATCGTTCACATCTGCTGCTCGCTCGCGTTTCCGGGGGCGGATGGCCGACCTCCCGGCGCGACGACGTCCGTTCCGGTGCAGCTCACCTCGGCCGTCAAGCGGGCTGCAACCCTACGCCATCCCGCCCGCCCCTTCCACCGAATTACCGAACCCACCACCCGGACGAGTCGGCGCGTCGTCGGCAGAGCGTGTTGGGCGGAGCAGCGATCATGAGCGCTGTGGCTGCTATGGCTGCTGAGCGGCCCGGCGGCGCAGGGTTGCGTCGCTTTGGCGTGAGGTGTGGCGGGGTGAACCGCTTGTGCTCAGCAGCGCCGGTGATAGAGGTTGCGCCGTGGGGTGCGCGCTGGGTCCAGCCAGGCGGGCGGGAGGAATTCCGGCTGGCCGTCCGGCGCGATGCGGACGACCCAGTCGCCCTGGTGCAGGACTCGGTGATGATGCCCGCAGAGCAGGACCGCGTTGCCCAGCGCCGTCGTGCCACCGTCCGCCCAGTGGCGCACATGGTGGCCGTCGCACCAACGGGGTGGCCGGTCGCAGCCGGGGAAGGCGCAGCCGCCGTCGCGGAGCACCAACGCGCGCCGCAGTGGCCCGGTGAAGAGTCGGCGTTGACGCCCGACGTCCAGGATCTGGCTGTTGCCGTTCAGGACCGCCGGCAGCACGGCGGCGTCGCAGGCCAGGCGGCGGACCCCGCCCGGTGTGAGAGGTGCGCCGGTCTCCAGGGTGCCGGCTCCCACACCGTTGACCAGCGCGTCGAGCGACATCGTGACGACCAGTTGCGGGCGGTCTCCACCGTTGTCGGGCAGGTGGCCGGTGCGCAGTGCCAGCCGGCAGATCTCACCCAGTGCGTCGGCTCTGCGCTGGCCGGGACTGCGATCGTCGTGCTCGCCGGCCGGAGAGCAGAGCGGGTCGATGGCCTCGCGGAGCAGGCTCGCGGTCTCGGTGTCGAGGTTGCCGGTGAGGCGTACCTGCCCGTCCTTCGGCTCGGAGAGCGTGACGTGCCGGCGAGCCTCGGCCCGCTCGGCGGCCCGGTCGAGGGCCGCCAGCTCGGCCTGGTCGGCCAGGTCGGGCGCGACGTGTGCGAGGACGCGTTCGCCGAGGCAACGGAGGATGGTCGGATCGAACCGGTCGGCCCAGGTGACAAGCAGTTCGATGGCCTTCTCCGCCACCTCTGGACCGGCTTCGGCGGGCAGGGCGGCGATCGTCTCCGCCACCACCCGGCCCTGCTCGACGGTGAGGCTGCCGTCGAGCAAAGCGGCACGGACCGTTGGCGGTGCCGCGTCGATGGTGGTGGCGAGCTGGACCAACTGGCGGGCCGACCGCCCGGACAGCCGCAGCCGCTCCCGCAGCCAGACGGCGGTCGACGATGCGCCCCGGGCTACCGCGAGACCACGGCCGTCCAGCTCGCGCACGAGAGCGAGCTGGACGGTTGCCAGGCGTTGCGCCAGGACGTGCGACGCGTCCAGCGACGCGAGCAGTTCGTCGTCGGAGAGGGCCCACAGCGCGGCGTCGGCGCAGTCGTCCACGCCGCCACCCGCCTGCGCCAACGCCCCCAACATGGGTCAATGTTAGAACAGGTGTACGACAATTTCCGGCGCGATGGACCCGCTCAGCGACACCGCTTCGGGACCGTGGCTCGGCGATAAGTGACGACGCGCGCACAGCCGGGTGGGTCGGGTGCGGGGTTGGCCACTCCGGGCCGGCCCGCCGGGCTGGATCCCGAGGCCGGGGATACGGTCGGGTCATGGCTGAGCGCGTCGCACGCCCGCGGGTCGGGCACATCCAGTTCCTGAACTGCCTGCCGATCTACTGGGGCCTGATGCGCTCGGGCAGCCTGCTCGACGTCGACCTGCACAAGGACTCGCCGGATCGGCTGAGCGCGGCGCTGGTCGCCGGCGACCTCGACATCGGTCCGATCACCCTGATGGAGTACCTGAAGCACACCGACGAGCTGCTCCTCCTGTCGGACCTGGCGGTCGGCAGCGACGGTCCGGTGCTCTCGGTCAACATGGTCTCCACCCGGCCTCTCGCCGAGCTGGACGGCGCCCGGGTGGCGCTCGGGTCGACCTCGCGGACCGGGGTGATGCTGGCACAGTTGCTTCTCACCGAGCGGTACGGCGTACGGCCCGAGTACTTCCGCTGCCCTCCGGACCTGACCCAGATGCTGCTGGAGGCCGACGCCGGGGTCCTGATCGGGGACGTGGCGCTGCGGGCATACTACGAGGCACCGTTGCGGGGTCTCACCGTGACCGACCTCGGGCAGGCATGGCGGGACTGGAGCGGGCTGCCGATGGTTTTCGCGGTCTGGGCGGTCCGCCGCGACTTCGCAGCCGCGCACCCGGGCATGGCCAAGGAGGTGCACGAGGCGTTCCTGCGCTCGCGGGACCTCTGCCTCTCCGAGCTGGACCAGGTCGCCGAGGCGGCGGCGCGCTGGGAGGCGTTCGACGCCGCGACGCTGGCCACGTACTTCCGGGCCCTGGACTTCTCGCTGGGCGAGCGGCAGGTCGCCGGGCTGCGGGAGTTCGCCCGGCGGGTCGCCGCGCTCGGCGAGGTCCCGCCGCTGCCGGACGGCGGCCCGGAGTTCTTCGCCGGCTGACACCCGGCGCGCCCGAGAGGACGCCGCTGCACCGCGCAGGACTCCGCGCCGCGCGCCGTGAAGCGAAAGAGCGCCGCTCTGCTGGGCAGAGCGGCGCTCGGACGTCGAAAGAGAAGCGGATCAGGTGCCGGGGCGCAGCAGCGCCTCGGTGATCTTCTGGCAGTTCTTCATGCCGTACTCGTAGCCCATGCCGATCGGGTAGCGGACCATCACGCCCATCGTCCAGGTGTCGCCGATGGCCAGGCAGTTGATGTGCATCTCCTGCTCGGCGGTCCGGTCGATCCACCCGTTCTTGATGGCGATCTGCTTCTGCTGTGCGGGCGGGAACGCCTTGCGGATGCCGAAGTCGCCAGCGCCCCGGACCAGCTTCATCTCGTTGAGCAGCCACTTGGTCCACTTGGGTCCAGCGGCGGTGCCGGTGGCGATGCAGTTGCCCAGCCGCGCGGTGTCGCGGGGGGAGAGGGCGGTACGGGACCAACCCTTGTCCGGGGCGACGCTGCTGTCGGTCAGCTTGCACATGGAGAGCAGCCGCCGGATCGAGGCGTCCCGGCCGACCGAGTTGTAGAACTGCTCGGCCCTCGTGTTGTCGCTGTCCCGGATGATGCGGGTGGCGTCGGCGAGCTTCGCGTCGCTCGGTGTCTGACCGGCCTCGGCGGCGCGGCGCAGGTAGTCGGCGACGATCCAGGACTTGATCAGCGAGGCGGTGGTGCTGGTCTCGTCCATGTTCTTCGAACCGATGATCTGCCCGGTACGGCGGTCGAGGACGCTCCAGGAGTACCAGCCCTCGATGTCGAGGTCGAGGTTCTTGGCCTGGAACGGCAGCGGCTTCAGCGAAGGGCTGGGGCTCGGCGGGGCCGGCTGCCGGGCGCTGCGGTCGGTGGCCGCGTCGGTGGACCGGCCGCTGGTCGTCGCGTCGGAGTCACCCCACTTGGCGGCGGCGGTCGACTCGAACGGCGACCCGGGCAGCAGGCGCAGCGACACCAGCACCAGCCCGATCAGGATGACCGCGACGGCGATCAGACGCAGCGGCGAGGTCTCGCCTCCGCCGCGCCGGTCGGCCCGTCGGTTGCCGGCCATCAGAGCTTCCCGACCGGCTGCTGCGGCACCTTCAGCGCGGCGCCGGGCTGCGGGGTGACCAGTTGGGTGGCGACGCTGGCGCAGACCTGCGCGCCGTAGTCCAGCCCTTGCCTGATCGGGTAACGCAGCATCACCGCGAGACTCCACTTTCCGTTGACCGCGAGGCAGTTGACGTGCCAGTTTCCGTCGGAGGCGATCGGCGTCCAACCGTTCTTCATGCTGACCGGCCCCTGCGCGGTGATCGATTTGGGCAGGCCGTCGATGATCCCCCAACGGCCACCGCCGGAGCTGGCCCGCTGGTCCTTCTTCGCGGTGGTACCCCGGACCTTGGCCATCTGGTCCAGCACCCACTTTGTCCACTTCGGGCCGGCGGCCTTACCGTCGGCGATGCAGTCGCCGAGCCGGACGGCGTCGCGCGGGGACATCCGGGTGAAGCTCCAGTAGCCGGTGTAGGGCTCGGTGTTGCCGCGCTTGGTGTCGGTCAGGCCGCAGATCCTGATCGCCCGCTGGATCACCGGGTCCGGGGTGCTGCTCTTCGACGGCTTGTACGACCCGCCCGCGGCGGCGTAGACCTTGTTGGCCGCGTTGTCGTTGCTGTCGATGATGGCGAGGCTGGCCATCTGCTTCAGCGCGGTGGTCGGTTCCTTGTCCCCGAGTTGGCGCAGGTAGTCGGAGACGATCCACGCCTTGATCATCGACTCGGTGGAACTGGTCGCGCTCATGTTCGACGATCCGGAGACCTTGCCGGTCTTCCGGTCGAGCAGCGCCCACGAGAAGTATTCGCCCTTGAAGGCCACCGACACCCGGCCGGCGGCCAGCGTGGGCGGTGGCGGCGGGGCCGGCGCGGGCGCGGCGACGCTTGTGGTGCCGCCGCCTTCACCGCCACCACCTTCGCCGGCGTCGCTGGACAGTCGGGCGTACGCGGTGGGCACCAGTAGGACGCCACCGAGAATCACCGCCACGACGGCGAGCACCATGGTCACGCGAGATCGCATGAGTTGGGTGAGCTCCAGATGTCAGGGCCGGGGGGACCGGCTTCGTTGTCCGGGGCGACCGGTGCGTTCGCCGTGGCCGGGGGAGGTGGCCTGAATGGAGCCGGCGTGGGGGCAGCCGATCGTGTGACCGGCAGAAGTCTACGTCCGGACGGCCCGATCGCCAGAGGTCGACACCAGGCAACGTGCGAAATCGGGAGAAAATCGCAGCGTTATGCGTCTTATGGGGGTTTTACCCTCTTTCCCGTGAGCCACGTCATAACCGCCGATGTCACGGTGGGTCGCGGCGACCCACCCATCGGTGACGGAACGTCGCTCGGGTTTCCTGTTACACCCCCTAGTGCATTCGGGCGCAAGCTGTAACACTTGTCCTCATGTATGGCAACGACTTCTCCGCACCCGGCGACGCACCGGACGACGCGCCCGGCGCGGGTCTGCTCGGCGAGGTCGAGGCGGCCGAGGCCGAGCTTCGCGCCGCCGCCGCTCGGGAACGGCGCGGCGGACCGGTGCCGGACGAGGACATGGCGGCCTACTTCGCCGAGGTGGTCGACGCGGAGCAGAAGATCGAGCCGCGCGACTGGATGCCCGAGGCGTACCGCCGGACGCTGATCCGGCAGATCGCCCAGCACGCCCACTCCGAGATCATCGGCATGCAGCCCGAGGGCAACTGGATCAGTCGGGCGCCCTCGCTCAAGCGCAAGGCGATCCTGTTGGCCAAGGTGCAGGACGAGGCGGGCCACGGCCTCTACCTCTACGCCGCCGCCGAGACCCTCGGCATCAGCCGCGACGAACTGGTCCAGTTGCTGCTCGACGGCCGGCAGAAGTACAGCTCGATCTTCAACTACCCCACCCTGAGCTGGGCCGACGTCGGCGCGATCGGCTGGCTGGTGGACGGCGCGGCGATCGTCAACCAGGTGCCGCTGTGCCGGTGCTCCTACGGGCCGTACGCCCGGGCGATGATCCGGGTCTGCAAGGAGGAGTCGTTCCACCAGCGCCAGGGGTACGAGATCCTGCACACCCTCGCGCACGGCACCCCGGCGCAGAAGGCCATGGCCCAGGACGCCGTGGACCGCTGGTGGCATCCCTCGCTGGCCATGTTCGGCCCGCCGGACGGCGACTCCACCCACTCCGCGCAGTCGATGGCCTGGAAGATCAAGCGCTTCTCGAACGATGACCTGCGGCAGCGCTTCGTCGACATGTGCGTCGGGCAGGCCGAGGTCCTCGGGCTCCGGATTCCCGACGACGACCTGCGCTGGAACGAGGAACGGCAGGCGTACGACTACAGCCAGCCGGACTACGACGAGCTGATGCAGGTCATCAAGGGCAACGGGCCGTGCAACCGGGAGCGGATGGCGCACCGCCGGGCCGCCCACGCCGACGGCGCATGGGTACGCGAGGCCGCCGCGGCGTACGCCGCCAAGCGCGCCGCCGAGCAGGCCGAGACCAGGGAGAAGGTGGCCGCGTGAGCAACGAGCACTCGCCGTTGTGGGAGGTCTTCGTCCGGGCCCGACGGGGCCTGTCGCACACCCACGTCGGCAGCCTGCACGCCCCGGACGCCGAGCTGGCCCTGCGCAACGCCCGCGATCTGTACACCCGCCGCCAGGAGGGCGTGTCGATCTGGGTGGTGCCGGCGGGCGCGATCACCGCGTCCAGCCCGGACGAGAAGGACGCCTTCTTCGACCCGGCCGCCGACAAGGTCTACCGCCACCCCACCTTCTACGAGGTGCCGGACGGGGTGGCACACCTGTGAGCGGGCCCTTCGCCTTCACTCTCGGCCTGGGTGACGACGCGCTGGTCGCCGCGCAGCGGCTGGCCGAGTGGACCACCCGCGCGCCCGAGATGGAAGAGGACATCGCCCTCGCCAACATCGCCCTCGACCAGCTCGGCGCGGCCCGCCTGCTGCTGTCGTACGCGGGTGAGCTGGAATCGGCGGGCCGGGACGAGGACGCGCTCGCGTACCTGCGCGACGACCGCGAGTTCCGCAACGTGCTCCTGGTCGAGCTGCCCAACGGCGACTTCGCGGTGACCATGGCGAAGCTGTTCTTCCTGGCGGCGTACCAGGTGCCGCTCTACACCGCCCTCGCCGGCTGCGCGGACGAGCGGCTGGCCGCGATCGGCGCGAAGGCCCGCAAGGAGTGCGCGTACCACCTGGACCACGGCGCGTTGTGGGTGAAGCGGCTCGGTGACGGCACCGAGGAGTCGCACCGTCGGATGCAGGATGCCGTGGACCACGTCTGGCCGTACACCCATGAGCTGTTCGGGGCGGACCCGGCGGCGCCGGTCGACCCGGCGGGCCTGCGGCCGGCGTTCGACGAGGTCGTCGGTCCGGTGCTGGCCGAGGCGACGCTCACCCGGCCCGAGCGCGGCTGGGCGCCGACCGGCGGACGGGCCGGCGTGCACACCGAGCACCTGTCCTACCTGCTGGCCGAGATGCAGGTGCTGCACCGCGCACACCCGGGCGCGCAGTGGTGACCGCGGGAACCACCGCACAGCGGACCGGGACCGACGCGCGGACGGCGGCGGCGAACGTGGTGGACCCGGAGATCCGGGTGATCACGATCGACGAGCTGGGGATCCTGCGCGCGGTCGAGGACGACCCGGTCACCGGTCGGGTCGTCGTCACCATCACCCCGACATACACCGGCTGCCCGGCGATGGACGTGATCCGGTCCGACGTGCGACGCGCCCTGGCGGCGGCCGGATATCCGGACGTCGAGGTGCGGACGGTCTACAGCCCACCGTGGAGCACCGACTGGATCTCCGACGCCGGGCGGGCGAAGCTGGCCGCCGCCGGGATCGCCCCGCCCGCCCCGGCGTCCGCGCCGGGCGTGGTGGCGCTGACCCTGGCGGTCCGCTGCCCGCGCTGCGGCTCGCCGGAGACCGAACAGGTGAGCCGGTTCGGCTCGACCGCGTGCAAGGCGTTGTGGCGCTGCCGCTCCTGCTCCGAACCCTTCGACCACCTGAAGGCGCTGTGACAGTCACCATCACCCGGCCGGTCCGTCGCCGGCCGGCCTTCCACCCGCTGTCGGTCGCGGCCGTCGACCGGCTCACCGACGACTCCGTGGCGGTCACCTTCGCCGTACCCGAGGAGCTGCGGGAGACCTTCGCGTTCCGCGCGGGCCAGCACCTCACCGTGCGGCGGGTGACCGACGACGGCGAGGACGTACGCCGGTCGTACTCCATCTGCTCCACCCCGGACGACCTGGCCCGGCGCGGCCGGCTGCGGATCGGGGTGCGGGAAGTCCCCGGCGGCGCCTTCTCGGCCTTCGCCTGCGGCGCGCTGCGCGGCGGCGACACGGTCGAGGTGCTGCCCCCGTTGGGCACCTTCACCACGGCGTTCGCGCCGGACCGGGTCCGCCACTACGGCGCGGTCGTCGCCGGCTCCGGCATCACCCCGGTGCTCGGGCTGGTCGCGACGGCCCTGGCCGTCGAGCCGGCCAGCACCTTCACCCTGGTGTACGGCAACCGCACGGCGAACACCGTGATGTTCGCCGAGGAGTTGGCCGACCTGAAGGACCGGTACCCGTCCCGGCTGCACCTGGTGCACGTGCTGTCCCGGGAACAGGGCGAGTCGCCGCTGCTCTCCGGACGGATCGACGCCGACCGGCTGGCCCGCCTGCTGGGCACCATCGTCCCGGGCGAGCTGATCGAGGAATGGTTCCTCTGCGGCCCGTACGGCATGGTCGTCGACGCCCGGGAGGTGCTGACCGCGCGCGGTCTGCCGGAGTCGGCGGTGCACACCGAGCTGTTCCACGTCGACGCGCCGCCGGAGCCGGTGGCGCGTCCCACCGAGCAGCCGGGCGTCGGAACGGACGTCACCATCGTGCTGGACGGCCGCTCGTCCAGCTTCACCATGGGGCGCGAGGAGCGGGTGCTGGACGCCGCGCTGAAGGTGCGCGGCGAGTTGCCGTAC
Source organism: Micromonospora sp. bgisy143 (assembly GCF_057708145.1). NCBI lineage: Bacteria > Bacillati > Actinomycetota > Actinomycetes > Micromonosporales > Micromonosporaceae > Micromonospora > Micromonospora sp. bgisy143. The sequence continues at coordinate 578,967 of NZ_JBYIRN010000001.1, read as the reverse complement.
GCCTGTAAGGGCGGGGTCTGCTCGACCTGCAAGGCGAAGGTCGTCGACGGCGCGGTCACGATGGCCCGCAACTACGCCCTGGAGCCGGACGAGGTGGCCGCCGGCTACGTGCTGACCTGCCAGTCCAGCCCGACCACCGACAAGCTCACGGTCGACTACGACGCCTGACGGCCGCCTCGCGGGCCGGGTGGCGGGCCGGAGGGTCCACGGTGGGTGCAGAGCCTGTCGAGCTGCCCCATAGACGGGGCAGTCAGCATTGCCGCAGGGCTGGGTCGATGCCGGCGTGCCAATGCCCGGGCCGGTTCTGATGCCGGGGCCGGTTCTGATGCCGGGGCCGGTTCTGATGCTCGGGCCGGTGCCGGTGTTGAGGCCCGGTGGCGGTGTCGGTGTCGGGACTCGGGCCGTGCTAGCGCCGATGCCCATCGGGCGCCGCGCCCCACAATTGGGGCAGCTCGACAGGCTCCGAGGGGGGTGTGGTCCGGGCCGACGTCGAGGCGCCGACACCGTGTCGACAGGTCAGCCAGGTCCGGCGCGAGCCCGGCCGCGCGGTGTGCGCAGCGCATCACAGCCGTCAGTACCTGTCCGGGAAAGGGCGAGGGGCGGGCGTAGGCTCGGGGTTGTGACGGTGAGCCGGGAGATCGACGACATCCTGCAGCGTGGCGCGGACGGCGGGCGGGTCACGCCCGAGGAGGCCCTGCTGCTCTACACCGAGGCGCCCTTCCACGCGTTGGGCGAGGCGGCGGACGCGGTGCGCCGGCGGCGCTATCCGGACAACGTCGTCACCTACCTGATCGATCGCAACATCAACTACACGAACGTCTGTGTGACGGCGTGCAAGTTCTGCGCGTTCTACCGGGCGCCGAAGCACGCCGAGGGGTGGACGCATCCGACGGAGGAGATCCTGCGTCGCTGCGGCGAGGCGGTCGAGCTGGGCGCGACCCAGGTGATGCTCCAGGGCGGGCACCACCCGGACTACGGCGTCGAGTACTACGAGGAGCTGTTCTCCTCGGTCAAGCAGGCGTACCCGCAGCTCGCGATCCACTCGATCGGGCCGAGCGAGATCCTGCACATGGCCAAGGTCTCCGGCGTCAGCCTGGACGAGGCCATTGCCCGGATCAAGGCCGCCGGCCTGGACTCGATCGCCGGTGCCGGCGCGGAGATGCTGCCCGAGCGCCCGCGCAAGGCCATCGCCCCGCTCAAGGAGTCGGGTGAACGGTGGCTGGAGGTCATGGAGCTGGCCCACCGGCAGGGTGTCGAGTCGACCGCGACCATGATGATGGGCACCGGCGAGACGCACGCCGAGCGGATCGAGCACCTGCGGATGATCCGCGACGTGCAGGACCGTACGGGCGGGTTCCGGTCGTTCATCCCGTGGACGTACCAGCCGGAGAACAACCACCTCAAGGGCCGTACGCAGGCGACCACCTTGGAATACCTGCGGCTGGTCGCGGTGGCCCGGCTCTTCTTCGAGACCGTGCCGCACCTGCAGGCGTCCTGGCTGACCACCGGCAAGGACGTCGGGCAGCTCGCCCTGCACATGGGCGTGGACGACCTCGGCTCGATCATGCTGGAGGAGAACGTGATCTCCTCCGCCGGCGCCCGGCACCGCTCCAACCTGCACGAGCTGATCGGCATGATCCGCTCCGCCGACCGGATCCCGGCGCAGCGCGACACCCTCTACAACCGGCTGGCGGTGCACCACACGCCGGCCGACGACCCGACCGACGAGCGGGTGGTCTCGCACTTCTCCTCGATCGCGCTGCCCGGCGGGGGCGCGGGCCGGTCGCTGCCGCTGGTGGAGGTCAACTGAGGGCCGTCCCGGTCCGGCCGTTCGGCTGAGCGGGCATCCTGCTTCCGCTTGCGCCGCCCGGCGGTACGGGTCCTCCCGGTGGGCTCGGTGGCGCATAGGCCGCTGCGGGGGCTGGTGGAGATGATCGCCGACGGATAGCGTGCGGCCGTCCGTCGAGGCACGTCCTCCATCGGCCCATGAGGGTCGTTCACATAACGCACGGCGGATCGGGCGGGATGGGTGACCATCCCGCCCGATCCGTGTGCCGGGTCCAGTCCGGACGGTTGAAAACCGACCGCCACGCTGGCGTGGGAGATCGACCTCGGATAACGTCCGCTCGTTCCGCAACCATTTCTTTCTTCCCTACCCCCGGGGGACTGATGACAGCGTTCCACCGCTCGGCGCTGGTTCGTGCCGGCGTCGTGGCCCTGCTCGCGGCCGGTGGCGTGGCCACCGTCGCCGCCCCGGCCCAGGCCGCCGACCAGGCCGACCTGGCCCTGGTGCCGCTCAGCTACGAGCTGGCCCAGGGCGTCAAGGCGGCCAAGGCGAAGCCGTTCAAGTTTCAGGTCGACAACACCCGGAGCACGGTCGACGCCAAGGACGTCCGGGTCACCGTGGAGACGAAGGGCCTGAAGAACCGCAAGGTCGGCGTCATCGCGCCGGACGGCTGCGGCCTCAAGGGCACGACCTTCACCTGCCTGCTCGGCGATCTGGCCGCCGGCACCACGGAGGACTTCGGTATTCCGATCTTCTCGACCGGCGGTCGCGGCGACGCCGGCACCCTGGTGGTCAGCATCAGCTCGGCCACCGCCGACCCCAACCCGCAGGACAACACGGTGCGGCACGACATCACCGTCGCCAAGCCGGGTTACGACCTGACCACCTGGGTGCAGGACGTCTACGCCGACGTGACGGTGGACGGCGACGAGGCGGGCGAGTCCGGCCTCAAGCCGGTCAAGCGGGGCGACACCGCGCCGCTGGACTGGGCGGTCTACAACGACGGCAGCAAGAAGGCGACCGGCGTGGCGTACGGGATCACGCTGCCGGCCGGCGTCACCTTCGCCAAGCTGCCGGAGGGCTGCGTCGAGCAGCCGTTGGGCGGGTTTGCCAACGCCTACTGCGAGGACAGCGGCGTCGTGCTCAAGCCCGGGCAGTTCTACACGGCGGACGTCCGGGTGAAGGTCGGCGAGGACGTGACCGAGTCGGTGCTCCGGCCCGGATTCGTCTGGGCCGCCGGTCTCGAGGCCGCCCAGGGCAGCCCCGAGGAGGCGCCGCGGGATGCTTCCGGCGCGCAGCGTCGGGCGTTCACCGAGACCGACGAGGTGGACAACACGGCGCAGTTCGACGTGTTCGTCGACCTCAGCGCGCAGCCGACCCCGACGCCGACCGTCACGCCGACGCCGACGCCGACCGCGACTCCGACGCCGGGCGGTACGACGACGCCGGGCACGACCACGTCGCCGACCGCTGGTGGCGGTGGCTCCGGCGGCGGTGGGCTGCCGGTGACCGGTGTGCAGGCCGGTCTGATCGGCGGCATCGGTGCGCTGATCCTGCTCGCCGGTGGGGCGCTGCTGGTGCTCTCCCGTCGCCGCAAGGTGGTCATGGTCGCCCCCGGCGACGAGACGTCGACCGACTGACCCGGGTACGACGTGAAGGGCGGGGTGGGCGACCACCCCGCCCTTTCGCTTGTCGAAGGACGCCGGGCACCCGGGGTACGCGGACCCAGCGGTCGACGGCTCGCGTCGGGCTGGCAGAGTGGACCGGGTGAGCCGTTCCCCGCAGGGCCAGCGCGCCAGTCTCGACAAGCAACCGCACGAGGTCGCCGCGATGTTCGACGGCGTGGCCGAGCGTTACGACCTGACCAACACCGTGCTCGCCTTCGGGCAGGACCGTTCCTGGCGACGGGCCACCCGCGCGGCCCTCGGGCTGCGGCCGGGTGAGCGGGTGCTGGACGTGGGAGCGGGCACCGGTGTGTCGACCCGCGAGCTGGCCCAGTCCGGGGCGTACGCGGTGGGGGCGGACCTGTCGCTGGGCATGCTCCAGGTCGGCAAGCGGGTGCGTCCCGAGGTGCCGCTGTTGGCCGGCGACGCGCTGCGGCTGCCGTTCGCCGACGCGAGCTTCGACGCGGTGACCATCTCCTTCGCCCTGCGGAACGTCAACGACACCGACGCCGCGCTGCGTGAGCTGGCCCGGGTCACCCGGCCGGGCGGCCGGCTGGTGGTGTGCGAGTTCAGCACCCCGGTCAATCCGGTCTTCCGGACGGTCTACCTGTCGTACCTGATGCGGTCCTTGCCGGTGGTGGCCCGCGCGGTGTCGAGCAACCCCGACGCGTACGTCTATCTGGCCGAGTCGGTGCGGGCCTGGCCGGACCAGGCGGCGCTGGCCGGGCGGGTGGCCGCGGCGGGTTGGGGTCGGGTGGCGTGGCGCAACCTGACCGGCGGCGTGGTCGCGCTGCACCGGGCCGTCCGCCAGTAGTACGCGGAGGTCCGGGCACGGTACGCGAGAAGGCCGCGCGTTTCAGGAATATCCGACTTTAGTCCACTTTGCGCCGTAGGCTCGTCGGTATGACCGGAGCAAACCCGGCGACCCCGGTGGCCGCCACCGACGACGACGCGGCTGAACTCATCGCGCAGTTGCGCGCGTTGGCCGGCGCGGACCCGGCGGACGTCCGGCAGGTGGTCGCCGAGGTGTTGGCCGCGCTGGACCGGGCCGCGGGGGGCGCGCTGCGGGAGCATCTACCGGAGGCGATCCGGGTCGACGCCGGCCTGGACGCGCCCAGCCCGGCCTGACAGTCGCCTGCTGTGGACGGTCGAGGACTGTCACATCGGCGAGTTAGGTACCCCTGATCCTGCGCAGGTATGACGCCGGTCATACACTCGTCCCGTCTGGCTTGTGAAGCATTTCACGAGCGTGCGGGAGGAGGCGCGAATGACCGCGGTGGAACACGACGCCGACGTCATCGTCGTTGGCGCCGGTCCCGGTGGATCGGCAACTGCGTACCACCTGGCCCGGCACGGCGTACGGGTCCTGGTGTTGGAGAAGACCGAGTTCCCCCGGGAGAAGGTCTGCGGTGACGGACTGACCCCGCGTGCGGTGCGCCAGCTCATCCGGATGGGCGTGGACACCTCGCCCGAGGCCGGCTGGCTGCACAACAAGGGTCTGCGGGTGATCGGCGGCGGCGTACGCCTGGAACTGGACTGGCCCGAGCTGGCCAGCTTCCCGAACTACGGGCTGGTCCGCACCCGGCTGGACTTCGACGACCTGCTCGCCCAGCGGGCGGTGGCGGCCGGCGCGAAGCTGCGGACCCAGGTCAACGTGCTGGGCCCGGTGCTCGACGACGACGGCCGGGTGATCGGCGTGCAGGCGGAGGTGGGTGCCGGCAAGGAGCCCGCCACCTTCCACGCCCCGCTGGTCGTGGCCGCCGACGGCGTCTCCGGCCGGTTCCCGCTCGCGCTCGGGCTGGCCAAGCGGGAGGACCGGCCGATCGGTGTGGCCGTCCGCCGCTACTACCACTCCCCGGCCAAGCACGACGACGACTACCTGGAGTCGTGGCTGGAGCTGCGCAGCAAGGACAGCGGCGACAACCTGCTGCCCGGGTACGGCTGGATCTTCGGGCTCGGCGACGGGCGGGTCAACGTCGGCCTCGGCGTGCTCAACTCGTCGTCCGCGTTCGGCAAGACCAACTACCGCCGGCTGCTCACCGACTGGCTGGCCAACACCCCGGCCGAGTGGGGGATGACCGACGAGGCCAACGCGGACGGGCCGATCCTCGGCGCCGCCCTGCCGATGGGCTTCAACCGGGTGCCGCACTACACCCGCGGCGTGCTGCTGGTCGGCGACTCCGGCGGCATGGTCAACCCGTTCAACGGCGAGGGCATCGCGTACGCCATGGAGTCCGGCGAACTGGCCGCGGAGGTGGCGGTGCAGGCGCTCGCGCGTCCGGCCGGGCCGGAGCGGGAGCGGGCGCTGTTGGCGTACCCCAACGAGCTGAAGGCCCGCCTCGGTGGCTACTACCGGCTCGGCGGCATCTTCGTGAAACTGATCGGCCGTCCGGAGATCATGCGGATCGCCACCAAGCACGGCATGCCCCACCCCACGCTGATGCGATTCGTCCTCAAGTTGTTGGCCAACCTGACCGACCCGCGCGGCGGGGATGCGATGGACCGGGTCATCAATGCACTGACGAAGGCCGCGCCCGCGGTCTAGACAGGACGGCATCGGTGCTGGTCACAGCCCCGACGCCGACAAAGATCGACCCCCGCCGGCAACCACCGCGAGGGACGTGAATAGTGTGATTTTCGTCAAGCACTGACGGCAGGGAAGGACGAGCAGGAGAAAACGATGTCGCTCTCGCCTTACGCACCGATCATCGGGCTGTTCGCCCTCGCCGCGGCGTTCTCGCTGTTCTCCGTCGGCGCCGCCCGCTTCGCCGGTCCCCGTCGTTACAACAAGGCCAAACTCGAGGCGTACGAGTGCGGCATCGAGCCCAGCCCGCAGCCGGTCGGCGGTGGGCGGTTCCCGATCAAGTTCTACCTGACGGCGATGCTCTTCATCGTCTTCGACATCGAGATCATCTTCCTCTACCCCTGGGCGGTCTCGTTCGACGCTCTGCCGATCTTCGGCTTCGTGGAGATGGTCCTGTTCATCGTCGCGGTCTTCGTCGCGTACGCCTACGTGTGGCGGCGCGGCGGCCTGGACTGGGACTGAGGAAGGAACGTCAGATGGGCATCGAGGAGAAGCTCCCCGCCGGCGTCCTGCTCACCTCGGTGGAGAAGCTGGTCAACTGGTCCCGGAAGTCGTCCGTGTGGGGCGCCACCTTCGGCCTGGCCTGCTGCGCCATCGAGATGATGGCCGCCGGTGGTCCGCACTACGACATGGGCCGCTGGGGCATGGAGGTCTTCCGGGCCTCGCCCCGGCAGGCCGACCTCATGATCGTGGCCGGCCGGGTCAGCCAGAAGATGGCACCGGTGCTGCGCCAGATCTACGACCAGATGGCCGAGCCCCGCTGGGTGCTCTCGATGGGCGTCTGCGCCAGCAGCGGCGGCATGTTCAACAACTACGCCATCGTGCAGGGCGTCGACCACGTCGTACCCGTCGACATGTACCTCCCCGGCTGCCCGCCCCGGCCGGAGATGCTCATCGACGCGATCCTCAAGCTCCGCGAGAAGATCATGTACGAGCCGCTGGGTCCGAACGGTCGCAAGATGCTGGCGGCCCGCCAGGAGCGCGGCGACGTCCCGGTCGTGCCTTACGGCTCGATGCCGTCCTCCTACCGCAACGACAAGGCCCGGCGTGCCGAGTGGACCCAGGCGGTCCGCGAGGGGCGCGAGGAGCAGTTGCGGATTGAGAACTGGATGAACGCCCAGAACCATCTCCACCCGCAGGCAGGCCCGAAATGACGTCTCCCACGGACAAGACCAACGACGGCGGGGTGCCGGTACCGGTGACGCCGCCCGGCGCCAGCGCGACCGCCCCGGCCGAGTACCCGCCGGCCAGCCCGGCCGGTCGCGGGATGTTCGGCAACCAGGGCACGGGTGACGTGTCCGGCTACGGCGGCCTGGTCCGCCCGCGCCAGCCGATCGAGGAGGCCACCCGGCCGTACGGCGGGTACTTCGACGAGGTCCGCGACGCGCTGGAGGAGGCGTACCCGGCCTTCGGCGACGCGATCGAGAAGGTGGTCGTCGACCGGGGCGAGCTGACCCTGCACGTCCGCCCGGAGCGGATCGCCGAGGTCTGCCAGGTGCTGCGCGACGACATGGCGCTGCGGTTCGAGCTGTGCTCGTCGGTGTCCGGGGTGGACTACCTGGGCGCGGACGAGCGCCGGCTGCACGTCGTCTACCAGCTCACCTCGATGACCTACCGCCGCCGGCTCCGGCTGGAGGCCGCGGTCCCGGCCGGCTCGCCGCACCTGCCCAGCGTCACCGCCGTGTACCCGACGGCCGACTGGCAGGAGCGCGAGGCGTACGACATGTTCGGCATCGTCTTCGACGGCCACCCCAACCTGACCCGGATCCTCATGCCGGACGACTGGGAGGGCCACCCGCAGCGCAAGGACTACCCGCTCGGTGGCGTGCCCGTCGAGTACAAGGGCGCGGAAATTCCACCGCCGGACCGTAGGAGGTCCTACCAGTGACCACGTCGAACTACGCGACCGAACGCGAGACCACCGAGGGCCGGGTCTTCACCGTCACGGGTGGGGACTGGGACACGGTCGTGTCGGGCACCGACCCGATCAACGACGAGCGCATCGTGGTCAACATGGGTCCGCAGCACCCCTCCACCCACGGGGTGCTCCGCCTGATCCTCGAACTGGAGGGCGAGACGGTCCGCGAGGCCCGCTCGGTCGTCGGCTACCTGCACACCGGCATCGAGAAGAACCTCGAGTACCGCAACTGGGTCCAGGGTTCGACCTTCGTCACGCGGATGGACTACCTGTCCCCGATCTTCAACGAGACGGCGTACGCCCTCGCGGTGGAGAAGCTGCTCGGCATCACCGACGACGTCACCGAGCGGGCCACCACCATCCGTGTGCTGATGATGGAGCTCAACCGGATCTCGTCGCACCTGGTCTGGCTGGCCACCACCGGCATGGAGCTGGGCGCCATCTCGATCATGCTGTACGGCTTCCGCGAGCGGGAGTACATCCTCGACATCTTCGAGACCATCACCGGCCTGCGGATGAACCACGCGTACGTCCGGCCCGGCGGTGTGGCGCAGGACGTGCCGGACGACGCGATCCGCAAGATCCGCGAGTTCCTGAAGATGATGCCGAAGAAGCTCAAGGAGTACGAGGACCTGCTCTCCGGCCAGCCCATCTGGACCGAGCGGACCAAGGGCGTCGCGGTGCTGGACGTGACCGGCTGCGTGGCGCTCGGCGTCACCGGTCCGGTGCTGCGTTCGGCCGGGCTCGCCTGGGACCTGCGCAAGACCATGCCGTACTGCGGCTACGAGACGTACGAGTTCGACGTGCCGACCCACCCCGACGGTGACGTGTGGGGCCGCTACCAGGTCCGGCTCGCCGAGATCCGGGAGTCGATGAAGCTGGTCGAGCAGGCGCTGGACCGGCTGCGGCCGGGCCCCGTGATGGTCGCCGACCGCAAGATCGCTTGGCCCGCGCAGCTCGCCATCGGCGTCGACGGCATGGGCAACTCGCTGGAGCACGTCGCGAAGATCATGGGTCAGTCGATGGAGTCGCTGATCCACCACTTCAAGCTGGTCACCGAGGGCTTCCGGGTCCCGCCCGGCCAGGTGTACGTCGGCATCGAGTCGCCGCGCGGCGAACTGGGCGTGCACGCCGTCTCCGACGGCGGCACCCGGCCGTACCGGGTGCACTACCGGGAGCCGAGCTTCGTCAACCTCCAGGCCCTCCCGGCGATGGCCGAGGGCGGCCTGATCGCCGACGTGATCGCCGGCGGCGCCTCGCTGGATCCCGTGATGGGTGGGTGTGACCGATGACCGTCTTCACCGAAGAGACCCGGGAGCGGGCGCGCGAGATCATCGCCCGCTACCCGGCGGACCGGTCCCGCTCGGCGCTGCTGCCGCTGCTGCACCTGGTCCAGGCCGAGGAGGGGTACGTCTCTCCGGCCGGCGTGACGTTCTGCGCCGAGGTACTCGGGCTGAACAAGGCCCAGGTTGGCGCGGTCGCCACCTTCTACACCATGTACAAGCGCAAGCCCACCGGCGACTTCCTGGTCAGCGTCTGCACCAACACGATGTGCAACGTGCTGGGCGGCCAGGAGGTCTACGACACCCTCTCCGAGCACCTGGGTGTCGGGCACGACGAGACGACCGCCGACGGCACCATCACGTTGGAGCACGCCGAGTGCCTGGCGGCCTGTGACTACGGCCCGGTGATGACCGTCAACTACGACTTCTTCGACGGCGTGGACCCGACCACGGCGGTCGGTGTGGTCGACGAGCTGCGGGCGGGCGGCCGGCCGATGCCGACGCGCGGCGCGCGGCTGTGCACGCTGAAGGAGATGGCGGTGCAGCTCGCCGGTTTCGCCGACGAGCGCGACGGCGCGGTCGCCGACGGCGGGCCGGGCGAGCCGACCCTGCGGGGTCTGCGGTTGGCGCAGGAGCACGGCGTCTCGGTGCCGGGCTTCGACCCGAACACCCCGATCCGCAGCAAGGCCGAGGCCGACAAGGCGGCCGCCGAGGCGAAGGCGAAGGCGGAGGCGGCCAAGCCTGCCCCCGTCGAGGCCACCACGGCACCGGTCAAGGGCGGCGACGGCGCGGCCTCCCCGACCGCGGCTCCGGCCACTGAAGTCACCGGCGGCGACGGCGCGGCCACCCCCACCGGCAACGCCGAGCCGGTCGAGCCGGCGGCGGCCACCGGCAGCACGGCACCGGACGTGAAGGCGCCGGACGACAAGTCGCCGCAGGTGCGTACCGCCGAGACCCGGCAGCCCGACGCCGGCACGGCGGTTCCGGACGCGCCCGGCACCAAGGCACCGGCGGAGACCTCGCCGCCGGCGCCGCGCGACGCGCAGGCGGCCCAGGCCGCCGGTGCGGCGGCCAACGCCCCGGCCGGCGACGGCAAGCCCGCCGGTGACTCGACCGGCGCGCAGGAGCGCAACCTCACCGAAGCGTCGGCGGACGCGGATGGCACGGACCCCGCCGCCGCGAGCGAAACGGGGGCCCAGAAGTGACCACTCCCCGCCCGGAGACGCTGGCCAAGCTGACGCCGGTGCTGACCAAGCGCTGGTTGTCGCCGGACGCCTGGCGGATCGGCACCTACGAGCAGCTCGACGGCTACGCCGCGCTGCGCAAGGCCCTCAAGGCCCACCCGGACGACCTGATCCAGCTGATCAAGGATTCCGGGCTGCGCGGTCGTGGCGGCGCCGGCTTCCCCACCGGTCTCAAGTGGGGCTTCATCCCGCAGGGCGACGGCAAGCCGCACTACCTGGTGGTCAACGCCGACGAGGGCGAGCCGGGCACCTGCAAGGACCTGCCGCTGATGACCCACGACCCGCACGCGCTGGTCGAGGGCGTGATCATCGCGTCGTACGCGATCCGGGCCAGCCGCGCCTACATCTACATCCGGGGCGAGGCTGTGCACGCCGCCCGGCGGCTGCGCAACGCCGTCCAGGAGGCGTACGACAAGGGCTACCTGGGCCGCAACATCCTGCGCAGCGGCTTCGACCTGGAGCTGGTGGTGCATTCCGGCGCCGGGGCGTACATCTGTGGCGAGGAGACGGCGCTGCTCGACTCGCTGGAGGGGTTCCGGGGGCAGCCCCGGCTGCGCCCGCCGTTCCCGGCGACCCACGGCCTGTACGCGAGCCCGACGGTGGTGAACAACGTCGGCACCATCGCCAGCGTCCCGCCGATCGTGCTCGGTGGGGCCGACTGGTGGAAGTCGATGGGTACCGAGAAGTCCTCCGGGCCGATGATCTACTCGCTCTCCGGGCGGGTCGCCAACCCCGGCCAGTACGAGTGCTCGATGGGCGTCACGCTGCGCGAGCTGCTGGAACTGGCGGGCGGCATGCAGCCCGGTCACAACCTGCGGTTCTGGACCCCGGGTGGATCGTCGACCCCGCTGCTCGCCGCCGAGCACCTGGACGTGCCGCTGGACTTCGAAGGGGTGGCGGCGGCCGGCTCGATCCTGGGCACCACGGCCACGCAGATCTTCTCCGACCAGGACTGCCCGGTCTACGCGACCTACCGGTGGCTGGAGTTCTACCACCACGAGTCGTGCGGCAAGTGCACCCCGTGCCGCGAGGGCAACTACTGGATGGTCCGGGTCTACCGACGGATCCTCTCCGGCCAGGGCACCCACGAGGACCTGGACACCCTGCTGGACACCTGCGACAACATCCTCGGCCGCTCGTTCTGCGGTCTGGGTGACGGCGCGACCAGCTCGGTGACCTCGTCGCTGAAGTACTTCAAGCAGGACTACCTCGACTACATCGAGGGACGTACCGCGCCGAAGCTGTCGGACAAGCAGCTGGTGGGAGCCCACTAATGACCGACGTAGCCAAGCAGACCGAGACCGTCACCCTCACCATCGACGGCGTCGAGGTCACCGCCCCGAAGGGGGCGCTGCTGATCCGGGTCGCCGAGCAGATGGGCACCGAGATCCCCCGGTTCTGCGACCACCCGCTGCTGGCCCCGGCCGGCGCGTGCCGGCAGTGCCTGGTCGAGGTGGAGGGGCAGCGCAAGCCGGTCGCCTCCTGCACCCAGACCGTCGCCGACGGCATGGTCGTCCGGACCCAGCTCACCTCCCCGGTCGCCCAGAAGGCGCAGGAGGGGGTGATGGAGCTGCTGCTGCTCAACCACCCGCTCGACTGCCCGATGTGTGACAAGGGCGGCGAGTGCCCCCTGCAGAACCAGGCGATGTCCACCGGCCGCACCGACTCACGCTTCCACGAGCACAAGCGCGAGTACGAGAAGCCGATGGCGATCAGCAGCCAGGTGCTGCTGGACCGCGAGCGTTGCGTGCTCTGCCAGCGTTGCACCCGGTTCTCCGAGGAGATCGCCGGCGACAAGTTCATCGACCTGATGGGCCGGTCGTCCGCCGAGGAAATCAACATCTACCGGGACGACGCGTACGGCGAGCAGGGCGACGACGGGGACGTCCCGTTCAACTCCTACTTCTCCGGCAACACCGTGCAGATCTGCCCGGTGGGTGCGCTGACCGGCGCGCAGTACCGGTTCCGGGCCCGCCCGTTCGACCTGGTGTCCAGCCCGAGCGTCTGCGAGCACTGCTCCGCCGGCTGCGGGCAGCGCACCGACTGGCGACGCGGCAAGGTGCTGCGCCGGCTCGCCGGTGACGAGCCGGCGGTGAACGAGGAGTGGAACTGCGACAAGGGCCGGTGGGGCTTCCAGTACACCCGGGCCGCCGAGCGCCTCACCAACCCGCTGGTCCGCGACGAGCAGACCGGTGAGCTGCGGGAGGCGTCCTGGAGTGAGGCGCTGACCCGGGCCGCCGAGGGGCTGCACGCGGCCCGCGAGGGCGGCCAGGGCACGGCGGTGCTCACCGGCGGCCGGCTGACCGTCGAGGACGCCTACGCGTACGCGAAGTTCGCCCGGGTCGCACTGAACACCAACGACATCGACTTCCGGGCCCGGCCGGTCTCCCGCGAGGAGGCCGACTTCCTGGCCAGCTCGGTCGCCGGGGTCACCGACGTCACCTACACCGACGTGGAGAACGCGCCGGCCGTGGTGCTGGTGGGCCTGGAGCCGGAGGAGGAGTGCCCGATCCTCTTCCTGCGGCTGCGCAAGGCGTACCTCAAGAAGACCCTGACGGTGTACGCGCTGGCGCCGTTCGCCACGCGCGGCCTGGAGAAGCTCGGCGCCAAGCTGGCCCGGGTGGTGCCCGGCGAGGAGGCGAGCGTGCTCGCCGAGCACGCCACGGTCACCGAGGCGCTCAGCGCGCCCGGCGCGATCCTCATCGTCGGCGAGCGGCTGGCCACCGTGCCGGGCGGGCTCTCCGCGGCGGCGGACGTGGCCCGGCGTACCGGCGCGAAGCTGGCCTGGGTGCCGCGGCGCGCGGGTGACCGAGGCGCGGTCGACGCGGGCTGCCTGCCCAACCTGCTCCCCGGTGGCCGGCTGGTCACCGAGCCGGCCGCGCGGGCCGAGCTGGGTGAGGCGTGGGACATTCCGGCCGGGGTCATCCCCAGCCAGGCCGGTCGGGACACCGACGGCATCCTCGCGGCGGCGGCCAACGGGCAGCTCGGCGCGCTGGTGGTCGGCGGTGTCGACCCGGCCGACCTGGCCGACCCCCGGCTGGCCGAGGCCGCGCTGGACGCGGTGCCGTTCCTGGTCAGCCTGGAACTGCGCGCCAGCGCGGTGACCCGGCGGGCCGACGTGGTGCTGCCGGTCGCGCCGGTGGTCGAGAAGGCCGGCAGCTTCCTGGACTGGGAGGGCCGCTTGCGCCCGTTCGAGGCGGTGCTGAACACCGCCGCGATGACCGACGGGCGGGTGCTCGACGCGCTGGCCGCGCTCCTCGACGTACGCCTCGGCACCGCCGACGTGCCGAGCGTGCGCCGTGAGCTGGGCTCGCTGCCGGCCACCCGGACGTCCCGGCCGTCCGCGCCGTCGGTGTCGCCCGGCACGGTCCCGCACCCGGGCGCCGGAGAGGCCGTGCTGGCCACCTGGCACCAGCTGGTCGACCTCGGCACCCTGACCGAGGGCGACGAGCACCTGGCCGGTACCGCCCGTCCGCCGGTGGTCCGCCTGGGCAAGGGCACCGCCGAGGCGTTGGGCGTCGTCGACGGTGACGCGGTCACGGTCGGCACCGACCGGGGTGCGCTGACCCTGCCGGCGGAGCTCACCGAGATGCCGGACGGCGTGGTCTGGCTGCCGACGAACTCACCCGGTTCGACCGTGCGACGCAGCCTCGGGGCGACGTCCGGCACGGTCGTCCGGATCTCCGTCCCCGCATCGGGTACGGCCATCCCGGCCGGACGCGTGGCGGCCGACGAGACCATCCTCAGTTCTGGGGGTAACCAGTGAACTCGATCGTCCTGGCTCAGGACCCGACGCTCGCCGACTTCGGTCGGGACCCGTGGTGGCTGGTTCTCGGCAAGATTGTCTTCGCCTTCGCGTTCGGTCTGCTGGCCACCCTCCTCGGCGTCTGGTTCGAACGGCGCGTGGTCGGCTACATGCAGGTGCGGCCCGGCCCGAACCAGGTCGGCCCGCTCGGCCTGCTGCAGACCCTCGCCGACGGCCTGAAGATGGCCTTCAAGGAGGACATCCTGCCGAAGGCGGCCGACAAGGTCGTCTACTTCTTCGCCCCGACGATCTCGGTGATCTGCGCGGTCACCGCGCTGTCGGTGGTGCCGTTCGGTCCGATGGTGAGCATCTTCGGCCACCACACGCCGTTGCAGGTCACCGACGTGCCGGTGGCCGTGCTCCTGCTGCTGGCCTGCTCCTCCATGGGCGTCTACGGCATCGTCCTGGGCGGCTGGGCCTCCGGCTCGACGTACCCGCTCCTCGGCGGCCTGCGGTCGAGCGCCCAGATGATCTCGTACGAGGTCGCGATGGGTCTGAGCATCGTGGCGGTCTTCATGACCGCCGGCACGATGAGCACCAGCGGGATCGTCGCCGCACAGGGCGACGCGACGCGACTGACCATCTTCGGCACCGAGATCCCGGCGCCGGGATGGTACGCGATCCTGCTGCTGCCCAGCTTCATCATCTTCTTCATCGCCACCGTGGGTGAGACCAACCGGGCGCCGTTCGACCTGCCCGAGGCCGAGTCCGAGCTGGTCGCCGGCTTCATGACCGAGTACAGCTCGCTGAAGTTCGCGCTCTTCATGCTCAGCGAGTACGTCGCCATGGTGACCATGTCCGCGGTCACCACCACGCTGTTCCTGGGCGGCTGGCGTGCGCCGTGGCCGATCACCCTGTGGGAGGGCGCCAACTCCGGTTGGTGGCCGATGCTCTGGTTCTTCGGCAAGGTGATCGCGCTGGTCTTCGTCTTCGTGTGGCTGCGCGGCACGCTGCCCCGGCTGCGCTACGACCAGTTCATGCGCTTCGGCTGGAAGGTCCTGCTGCCGATCAACCTGGTCTGGATCCTGGTCCTGTCGGGCCTGCGCTCGATCGAGGACTGGGACACCAAGGGCAAGATCATCGCGGTCGGCGTCCCCGCTGGTCTCCTGCTGATCGCCACGCTGTTCTGGCCGAGCCGGAAGCCGCAACCGAAGCCCACCATGCAGGAGCGGGTCGACAGCCGGCCGTACGGGAGCTTCCCGCTGCCGCCGATGGATCTACAGGTACCGCCGAGCCCGCGTATCACGCGCGTGGTCGCCGAGCGGGAGCCGGCCAACATCGTCGCCGGCTCGGACACCAGGGAGGTGTGACGTGGGCGCGATCACCGGAACGTTCAAGGGCTTCGGTGTCACCTTCTCGCACATGTTCAGGAAGGTCGTCACCACCGACTACCCGTTCAAGCCGCCGGTGTCGGCGCCGCGCTACCACGGGCGGCACATCCTCAACCGGCACCCGGACGGTCTGGAGAAGTGCATCGGCTGCGAGCTGTGCGCCTGGGCCTGCCCGGCGGACGCGATCTACGTCGAGGGCGGCGACAACACCGACGAGCAGCGCTTCTCGCCCGGTGAGCGGTACGCCAGCACCTACCAGATCAACTACGCGCGGTGCATCTTCTGCGGGCTCTGCATCGAGGCCTGCCCGACCCGTTCGCTCACCATGAGCAACGAGTACGAGCTGGCCCGGGACAACCGGCAGGACCTGATCTTCACCAAGGAGCAGTTGCTCGCCCCGCTGTTGGAGGGCATGGAGCAGCCGCCGCACCCGATGCGGCTCGGTGACAGCGAGAAGGACTACTACGTCGGCGCGTTGGACAACCCGGGCACCTCCGCCGGGGCCGAGACGTCCCCGATGGGGCCCGGCCGCTACCAGGTCGAGGAGCACCCCGGCGTGACGTTCCCGGGCGCCGAGCAGACCGCCCAGCGTGCGGCGGCCGGCAAGGGAGAGGGCGCATGACCACGTCTACGGTGCTGGCCGCGGCGGGTGGGGTCTCCGGCGGCGAGCAGGTCACCTTCTGGATCCTCGCGCCGCTCGCGCTGATCGGCGCGATCGGCATGGTGGCGGCCCGCAACGCGGTGCACTCGGCGCTCTGGCTGGTGCTGACCATGCTCTGCCTGGGCGTGTTCTACGTGCTCCAGGCCGGGCCGTTCATCGGCATGGTGCAGATCATCGTCTACACCGGCGCGATCATGATGCTCTTCCTGTTCGTGCTGATGCTTGTCGGTCGGGACTCGACCGACTCGCTGATCGAGACCCTGCGCGGCCAGCGGGTCGCCGCGATCGTCCTGGGGTTGGGCTTCGCCGGCCTGGTCGGCACCGCCGTCTACAACGCCATGGAGAAGACCACGGCGGTCGGTCTGGACGAGGCCAACGCGGAGGGCAACGTGCAGGGCATCGCCCGGCTGCTCTTCACCAAGTACGTCTTCGCGTTCGAGCTGACCTCGGCGCTGCTGATCACGGCGGCGGTGGGCGCCATGGTGCTCGCGCACATCGAGCGGCGCAAGCAGGACAAGATGGACCAGCCGGCGACCATGCGGGCGCGCTTCGCGCCGGGCAACTACCCGGGCCCCAAGCCGGGCCCCGGCGTCTTCGCTACCTCCTCCTCGGTGGCCACCCCGGCGCGACTGCCGGACGGCCGGCTCACCGAGCGGAGCACGCCGGACATCCTGCCGGTGCGTGAGCTGACCGCGCAGGAGACCACCCTGAAGGGGACCGACCAGTGACGCCCAATCATTACCTCGTGCTGGCCGCGGTGCTGTTCACCATCGGCGCCTCCGGGGTGCTCGTCCGGCGCAACGCGATCGTGCTGTTCATGTGTGTCGAGCTGATGCTCAACGCGGCCAACCTGGCGCTGGTCACCTTCAGCCGGATCAACGGTGACCTCAACGGCCAGATCATGGCGTTCTTCGTGATGGTGGTGGCCGCCGCCGAGGTCGTGGTCGGCCTCGCGATCATCATGGCCATCTTCCGGACTCGACGCTCGGCGAGCGTCGACGACGCCAACCTGCTGAAGTACTAAAGGGGTCCACCGGTGGAAGAGACTGTGGAATACGCCCAGGCCACGGGGCTGCTCGGGGGCGTCTGGCTGCTGGTGGCGATCCCGCTGGTCAGCGCGGCCATCCTGCTGCTGCTCGGCCGGCGGGCCGACCGCTGGGGGCACTGGTTGGGCGTCGCGGCCATCGGTGCCGCGTTCGTGCTCGGGCTGGCGTCCTTCTTCCAGCTGCGGGGCCTGGAGAACAAGTCGGTCGAGCTGAGCCTCTGGGACTTCATCGCGGTCGGTGACCTGCGGGTCGACTTCGGTCTGCTGTTCGATCCGCTGGCCGCCGTCTTCGTGCTCCTGATCACCGGCGTCGGCTTCCTGATCCACCTGTACGCCGTCGAGTACATGGCGCACGACGCGGGTCGTCGCCGGTTCTTCGCGTACTTCAACCTGTTCGTCGCGGCCATGCTGCTGCTGGTGCTCGGCAACAACTACGTGATGCTCTACTTCGGCTGGGAGGGCGTCGGCCTGGCGTCGTACCTGCTGATCTCCTTCTGGTACGGCCGGCCGAGCGCCGCCACGGCCGGCAAGAAGGCGTTCCTGATGAACCGGGTCGGTGACACCGGCCTGGCCATCGGCATCTTCATCATGTTCGCCACCCTGGGCACCACCCAGTACGACGAGGTCTTCAACGGCGTCGGCTCGCTGACCGGCACCACGGTGCTGGTTCTCGGCCTGTTGCTGCTGCTCGGCGCGGCCGGCAAGTCCGGTCAGTTCCCGTTGCAGGCGTGGTTGCCGGACGCGATGGAGGGCCCGACCCCGGTGTCGGCCCTCATCCACGCCGCCACCATGGTCACCGCCGGTGTCTACCTGATCGCCCGGTCCAACCCGATCTTCTCCGCGAACTCGACGCTCCAACTCGTGGTGGTCAGCGTGGGCGCGCTCACCCTGCTGATGGGCTGCATCATCGGCGCGGCCAAGGACGACATCAAGCGGGTGCTCGCCTGGTCGACGGTGAGCCAGATCGGCTACATGTTCCTCGGCGTCGGTCTCGGCGGCGGGGCGTACGCGCTGGCCATCGTGCACCTGCTGGCGCACGGCTTCTTCAAGGCCAACATGTTCCTGGGTGCCGGCTCGGTCATGCACGGCATGAAGGACCAGGTGGACATCCGGCGCTTCGGTGGGCTGTCGTCGTACATGAAGGTCACCTGGTTGACGTTCATGATGGGCTGGCTGGCCATCATCGGCATGTTCCCGTTCTCCGGCTTCTTCTCCAAGGAGCCGATCATCGTGGCGGCCTTCGAGCGGGAGGACTGGACCGCCTGGCTCTACGGTGGTGCCGCGCTGCTCGGTGCCGGGCTGACCGCCTTCTACATGACGCGGCTGTTCGTGCTGACCTTCCACGGCCCGAAGCGGTGGACCGAGGACATCGAGCACCCGCACGAGTCGCCGAAGCTGATGACCGTCCCGCTGATCCTCCTGGCGATCGGTTCGGTCGGGGCCGGTTTCCTGCTCTCCACCTCGGTGCCGGACTGGCTGACCTCCACCGCCGGGCTGGGCGGTGAGCACGCGGAGCACGAGCCGGTCCTCTCGCACCTCGTGATCACCACGCTGTCGCTGCTGGTCACCGTGCTCGGTGCCGGGCTGGCCTGGTTCCTGTTCCGGGCCGGTACGGCCACCGCGCCGCAGCCGGCCGGGGTCCTGGTCACCGCCGCCCGACGCAACCTCTACACCGACGCCGTCAACGAGGCGGTCTTCGAGAAGCCGGGCATCTTCCTCACCCGGGCACTGGTCTTCCTCGACAACCGGGGCATCGACGGTCTGGTCAACGGGCTCGCCGCCGCCGTCGGCGGTGGTTCGGGCCGACTCCGGCGGATGCAGACCGGCTTCGTCCGCTCGTACGCCACCTCGATCCTGGCCGGCGCGCTGCTGGTGATGGCGGCGTTCCTCGCGGTGCAGGCGGGGTGGTTGGCGTGACCGACCTGAAGACGCCCGCCCCCGCCGGCGGACCACGCATCCACGACGGAGGTAAGGCCGCATAATGTCCAACTTCCCGTTCCTCTCGGTGCTCACCGTGGCGCCCCTGGTGGGCGCTCTGGTGGTGGCCTTCCTGCCGCGCCGCAGCCCGGAGCTGGCCAAGCAGGTGGCGTTCGCCTGGTCCCTGCTGGTGCTGGTGCTCTCGGTGGTGATGTGGGTCAGCTTCAACGCCGGCGGTGACCGGTTCCAGTTCCGGGAGTCGTACACCTGGATCCCGAACTGGGGCGTCAGCTTCACCTTCGCCGCGGACGGCATCGCGCTGGTGATGCTGATGCTGATCGCGGTGCTGGTGCCGCTGGTGATCCTGGCCTCCTGGCACGACGCCGAGTCGTCGAAGCGGTCCATCCCGGTCTACTTCGCGCTGCTGCTGATCCTCGAGAGCACGATGATCGGCGTCTTCGCCGCCGCCGACGTCTTCCTGTTCTACGTGTTCTTCGAGGTCATGCTCGTGCCGATGTACTTCCTGATCGGCAGCTACGGCGGCCACCAGCGGCAGTACGCGGCGGTGAAGTTCTTCCTCTACTCACTGGTCGGCGGCCTGTTCATGCTGGCCGCGGTGATCGGCCTCTGGGTGGTCGGCGGCAAGACGTTCGACTGGCAGGCGCTGTCGCAGGTCGACATCAGCACCGGCACCGAGCGGTGGCTGTTCCTCGGCTTCTTCCTCGCGTTCGCCATCAAGGCCCCGTTCTTCCCGTTCCACACCTGGCTGCCGGACGCCGGTGGCGCCGCTCCGGCGGGTGCCGCCGCGCTGCTGGTCGGTGTGCTGGACAAGGTCGGCACGTTCGGCATCCTGCGCTACTGCCTGCCGCTGTTCCCCGAGGCGTCGAAGTGGTTCGCGCCCTGGGCGCTGGCGCTGGGCGTGATCGGCATCATCTACGCGGCGCTGCTGGCGGTCGGTCAGAACGACCTGAAGCGGCTGGTGTCGTACACCTCGATCGCGCACTTCGGGTTCATCGGGGTGGGCATCTTCGCGTTCACCACCCAGGCCGGCACCGGCGCGGTGCTCTACATGCTCAACCACGGTCTGGCCACCGGCCTGCTCTTCCTCGTGGTGGGCATGCTGGTCGCGCGGCGCGGCTCGGCGCTGATCAGTGACTTCGGTGGGGCCGGCAAGCTCGTCCCGGTGCTCGCCGGGGTGCTGTTCTTCGCCGGTCTGGCCTCGCTGGCGCTGCCCGGAACCGCGCCGTTCATCTCCGAGTTCCTGGTGCTGATCGGCACGTTCACGGTGAACAAGCCGGTGGCGGTCATCGCCACGCTCGGCATCATCCTGGCGGCGGCGTACGTGCTGTGGATGGTGCAGCGCACCACGCAGGGCACGTTGAACCCGGCGCTGACCGAGGTCGACGGCATGCGCCGGGACCTCAACCTGCGCGAGAAGGTCGTGATCGCCCCGCTGATCGCGCTGATCGTGCTGCTCGGCTTCTACCCCAAGCCGGTCACCGACGTGATCAACCCGGCCGTCCAGGCGACCATGGACGACATCGGCAAGAGCGACCCCGCGCCGTCCGTGGGCGGCACCGTCCAGGAGGCGGCAAAGTGACCGAGTTGAAACTGCCGTCGCTGGACTACGCGGCGCTCGCCCCGATCCTGATCATGCTGGGTACCGCGTTGTTCGGTGTGCTGGTCGAGGCGTTCGTGCCCCGGCGGGCGCGGCACCTGGTGCAACTGACGCTGGCCCTGCTGGCCGTGCTCGCGGCGCTGACCATGGTGGTCCTGAACGCCGACGACCGGCTCATCACGGCCGGCCAGGCCATCGCCGTGGACGGGCCGACGCTGTTCCTCCAGGGCGCGATCCTGGTGCTGGCGGCCATGGCGCTGCTCCTGATCGGTGACCGCACCGTCGAGCGGGGCGGCGCGTTCGTCGCCCAGGCCGCCGTGACGGCGGAGTCGGCCGACGACCGGAAACAGGCCGAGGGCCGCAACGGCCTCACCGAGGTGTACCCGCTCATCACGTTCGCGATCGGCGGCATGCTGATCTTCGTGGCGGCGAACGACCTGCTGACCATGTTCATCGCGCTGGAGGTCTTCTCCCTCCCGCTGTACCTGCTCTGTGCGCTGGCCCGCCGCCGGCGGCTGCTGAGCCAGGAAGCGGCGATGAAGTACTTCCTGCTCGGCGCGTACGCCTCGGCGTTCTTCCTGTTCGGGGTGGCCCTGATCTACGGCTTCACCGCGGGTGTTCCGGGCCGTTCCGCCGGTGTCGACTTCGCGACCGTCAACGCGGCGGTGAGCGAGTCGCCGGCCAGCCCGGTGCTGCTCTTCGCCGGCATGGCGCTGCTCGCCATCGGTCTGCTCTTCAAGGCCGCGGCGGCCCCGTTCCACGTGTGGACGCCGGACGTCTACCAGGGCGCGCCGACCCCGATCACCGGGTTCATGGCCGCCTGCACGAAGGTCGCCGCGTTCGGGGCGCTGCTGCGCGTCTTCCACGTCGCGTTCGAGGGTGGCGGCTGGGACTTCACCCCGGTCCTGGGCGCGGTGGCGGTGCTGACCATGCTGGTCGGCGCGGTGCTCGCGGTCACCCAGACCGACATCAAGCGGCTCCTGGCGTACTCGTCGATCGCCAACGCCGGCTACCTGCTGGTCGGCGTGCTGGCGCCGAGCCGGGACGGGCTGTCCGGCACGATGTTCTACCTCGTCGCGTACGGCTTCTCGGTGCTGGCCGCGTTCGCGGTGGTGACCCTGGTACGGGACGCCGACGGTGAGGCCACGCACCTGTCCCGCTGGGCCGGTCTGGGTCGCCGGTCGCCGTTCTTCGCCGGGCTGTTCACGTTCATCCTGCTGGCGTTCGCCGGTATCCCGCTCACCAGCGGCTTCACCAGCAAGTTCGCGGTCTTCGGTCCGGCGCTCGACGGTGGTCAGGCCTGGCTCGTCATCGCGGGTGTGCTGACCAGCATGGTGCTGGCCTTCCCGTACCTGCGGGTCGTGGTGATGATGTGGCTGTCCGAGCCGGGCGAGTCGACGCCGACGGTCACCGTGCCGGGTGGGCTCACCTCCGCCGCGCTGATGATCGGCGTGCTGGCCACCCTGGCGTTGGGTGTCGCTCCGGCCCCGCTGCTCGACCTGGCTACCGGAGCCGCCGAATTCGTGCGGTGAGATGTGGCTCGACCACCGGGGGCCGGCGCGCGACAGCGTGCCGGCCCCCGGTGCGTATCCCCGACCCGGAGCAGGTAGAACGGGTGTGGCATGGTTGATGGTGTGGTGATTCCGGCTGGCGAGCGTTCAGGTGCCACCGGTTCCGGCGGTCGCCGGGGTCGGGCGAGCATGAGTCAGTTCGGCGCGCTCGGCCTTCATCTCGCCGATCCCCGCGTCGAGGCATCCGTGCTGGGCCTGCTGGAAGCGGTCGAGGTCGAGCTGAGCGCCAGTGTGGCCAGCGCCGACCCGTTCGTCTCCGAGGCTGCCCGGCACCTTCTCGACGCCGGTGGCAAGCGGTTCCGGCCGCTGCTGGTGGCGCTCGGCGCCCAGTTCGGCGATCCCACCAGCGCGCAGGTGGTCCCGGCGGCCGTGGTGATGGAGCTCACGCACCTGGCCACCCTCTACCACGACGACGTGATGGACGAGGCGGCCGTGCGGCGGGGAGCGCCGAGCGCGAACTCGCGATGGACCAACTCGGTCGCCATCCTGGTCGGTGACTACCTCTTCGCCCGCGCCGCGGACATCGCGGCGGACCTGGGCCCGGAGGCCGTCCGGCTGCAGGCGCGCACCTTCGCCCGGCTGGTGCACGGTCAGATCGCCGAGACCGTGGGGCCGCGTGCCGACGACGACCCGGTCGCCCACTACCTGAACGTGATCGCCGAGAAGACCGGCTCCCTGATCGCCACGTCGGCCCGCTTCGGCGGCATGTTCGCCGGCGCGCCGGCGGAGCACGTCGAGGCCCTCGCCGGGTACGGCGAGACGATCGGCGTCGCCTTCCAGCTCTCCGACGACCTGCTCGACATCGCGTCCGAGTCGGTGCAGTCGGGCAAGACGCCCGGTACGGACCTGCGCGAGGGTGTCCCGACGCTGCCGGTGCTCTACGCCCGGGCGGCCGACGACTCCGACGCCTCCTCGGTGCGGCTGCGGGAGATTCTGGCGACCGGCCCGCTGACCGACGACGCGCTGCACGCCGAGGCCCTGGGGCTGCTGCGGGAGAGCCCGGCGCTCAAGCGTGCCCGGGAGACCGTACGCAGTTACGCCGAGGACGCCCGCGCGTGCCTGGCCCCGCTCCCAGCCAGCTCGTCCCGCCAGGCCCTGGAGTCGCTCTGCGACTACATAGCCGACCGCACCAGCTAACCCCCCCCGCCGGTGCGCGTTGATCATGAAGTTATCGCCTCGACACGCCGAGTGATCGAGCAATAACTTCATGATCACCCGGCCGGGGTTGGGGCGGCCGGGTCAGGGGTGGGTTGCGGTGAGGAGGCGGCTGCCGGTCAGCATGAGGGCGGCGGCCAGGAGCATCGCCACCGAGGCCGTGGTCCACATCGCCGGGTAGCCCAGGTGGGCGGCGAGCGGGCCGAGGCTCAGCGGGCCGAGGCAGCCACCCGCGTACACTCCGGTCTGCGTGATCGAGGTGGCGGCGGCCGGTGCCTGCGGGTGCAGCCGGACCACCGCGAAGTTCATCAGGCCGGGCCAGGCCCAGCCCAGGCCGAACCCGAGCACCACGCCCGCCACCAGCGGGACCGGGCCGGTGACCGCGAGCAGGCCCAGCCCGACCGCCCCGACCACCAGCATCGCGGCGATGAGCGCGACGTGACCGCTGGCCCGCCGGTCGGCCAGCCCACCGGCACCCACCCGGGCGACGACACAGACCGCGCTGCCCAGGGTGAGGGTGAGGCCGGCGAGACCCGGTGAGAGACCCCGGGCGGCGGCCGAGTCGACCAGGAAGGTGCCGAGCGCGTTGGCCGCGCCCGACGCCAACGTCGCCGCCGCGCCGACCACCACCAGAGCCGTCGTGGCCCGGCCCGCGCGCGCCGCGTCGGTCCGCCGGGCCCGGCCGGACACCTGCCGGGGTACGGCCGGCAGCGTCGTCAGCGCCGCGACGGCCGCGACCACGAACGCCCAGCGCCAGCCGGCGGTGAGCGCGATGGTGGGTACCGCCGCACCGGCCAGCAGGGTGGAGACCGGGATCGCCGCCTGCTTGACGCCGAACGACAGCCCCTGCCGCCGGGGCGGGACGTGCTCGGCCAGCGCCGCGTTGCTGGCCAACTGGCCGAGGGCGTTCGCGGCGGCGCTGAGCGCCAGCAGGGCGAGCAGCACCGGGTACGAGCGGGCGAGCGCTGCCACGGCCAGCATCGACCCGGCGGACAGCACGATGCCGCAGCGGGCCACCAGCGCCGGGCCGTACCGCTCGACGAGGCGTCCGGAGGGCACCGAGGCCAGCGCGCTCACGCCGAAGTAGACGGAGACGGCCAAGCCAAGTCCGGCGGGGGAGAAGCGGAGGTCTTCCCCCATCTGGACGGCGAGGCCGCCGAGCAGGAAGACGGGCAGTACGCAGGCCACGGTGGTGGCCACGGCACCGGCGCTGGCCCGGATCGGGCGGGTCCGGTCGCGGGCGGGGGTGAGGGCGGTGTGGGTCATCGTGTGGCAAACCTACGCGAGTCACGCTCGGGCAACTCCTGGTGACCGCTGGTGTACGAGGAGTGGATGGTGATCTGGCATCCTCGACCCGAACAGGCATTTCGCACGCGGCCTGTTTTTCATATGGTGTAAGTCCCCGGCGGCGGAGGTGGTTGTGCGCGACCCCTTGGCAGAACCTTCGGACCTGATCCGCAGCGTGTCCCGAGCACTGCGGGTGCTCGAGTCGGTCGGTCGCGCCCCGAAGGGCCTGACCGTCAAGCAGATCGCCCGACGGTGTGAACTGACCGTGGCCACCACCTACCACCTCGTCCGCACCCTCGCGTACGAGGGTTACGTGATCCGTCGCGAGGACGGCACGTACATCGTGGGCCTTGAGGTGGCCGATCGTTACCGCGAGCTGGTGACCGCGTTCCGGGGGCCGCCGGTGGTCGGTGAGACCTTGCGCCGCGCCGCCGTCGACACCGGGTACAGCCACTTCCTGGGCCGCTTCGTCGGCGGTCAGGTCGCCATCACGGCGGTGGCCGAGGGGCACCGCTCGCCCTACCTGGAAGACCTCGTACCCGGCTTCGACGAGGGGGCGCACGCGACCGCTCTCGGCAAGTCCCTGCTCGCCACCCTGACCACCGAGCAGCGCTTCCGCTATCTCCGCGAGTACGGCATGCGCCCGTTCACCGGCGCCACGCTGACCACGAGCGAGGCGTTCGAGGCCGACCTGGCCGCCGGCGACCGCCGAGGCATGCAGCTGGAGCTGGGGCAGTTCCGCCAGGGGGTCGCGTGCGCGGCAGTGCTCGTCGCGCCGGACAAGGACATGGAACGTCGGGTCGTGCTGGCCTGCGCCCTGCCGGCGAGCGAGATGATGACCTCCGCCCGGGTCGTCCGCGCGAAGCTGCTCACCGTCGCCCGTACGGTCGCCGACGGCATCGCCGCCGACCACTGACCGCCCGAACACCGAGCGGCCCCCTCCCAGGCTGGGAGAGGGCCGCTCGGGGCGGTCCAGCGCCGAACCGCCAGGGCAACGTCAGCGGCCTGCCGGCCGCGGGGGCAACGTCAGCTGCCGACCGGGCCGCCGTCGAGGCGCCAGGTGACCACCACGCCCGGCTTGGCGTAGTCGCCGTCCGGCCAGTTCGAGGCCGGGTTCTCCACCGAGGCGCCGGTGATCTCGCCCGGGTGCTGCACCGCGACGAACACCGAGCGGTTGTCGCCGGTGATGAACGGGCCGCAGGTCTCCGCGCCGATCGGCACGGTGAGGAACTGCTTGAGGTGACCCTTCTCCGGCCCCTCGACGGCGGTGGCGAAGAGGCCGTCGTTGCTGCCCAGCGCGTTGCCGTCGGTGGAGATCCACAGGTTGCCGGTGGCGTCGAAGGCGACGTTGTCCGGGCAGGAGATCGGGGAGACCTTGGTCTTGTCGTACCCGGAGAAGAAGGTCGACGGGTCGGTCGGGTCGCCGCAGACGATCGGCAGCGACCAGGCGAACGTCTCGGCCGTGTTGTCGTTGCGGTCCTCGACCAGCTCCAGGATCTGCCCGTGCTTGTTGGCGTTGCGCGGGTTGGCCTCGTCCGCCGCCGCCTTGCCGGCCTTGCCACGGTCGGTGTTGTTGGTCAGCGCCACGTACACCTTGCCGGTGAGCAGGCTCGGTTCGACGTCCTCGGGACGGTCCATCTTGGTCGCGCCGACCTTGTCCCCGGCCAGCCGGGTGAAGGTGAGCACGTCGGCGGCGGTCATCCCGTCGACGAACGACCTCTTGCCGCTGACCAGCTTGATCCAGCGGCCCCGGCCGTTGAACGCGCCGTCGGTGGGCAGCGTGCCCGAGCCGTCGATCTCGGCGGCGCTGCTCTGGTCGAGCTTCGCCACGTAGAGCGTGCCGGACTCCAGCAGAGTGAGGTTGTGCTTGCGGGCGGCCCAGGAGTTGCCCTTGAGGAACTTCTTGTCCGAGACGAACTTGTACAGGTAGTCGAACCGCTCGTCGTCGCCCATGTACGCGACCACGTGGCCGTCCTTGGCGACGATGACGTTCGCGCCCTCGTGCTTGAAGCGGCCCAGCGCGGTGTGCTTGCGCGGACGGCTCTCCGGGTCGAACGGGTCGATCTCGACGACCCACCCGAACCGGTGCGCCTCGTTGGGGTGCTTGGCCAGGTCGAACCGCTCGTCGGCGCGTTCCCACTTGCGGCTGCCGCTGGGGTAGCGGCTGGCGGTGCTGATGCCGTACCGGTCCAGCTTCGGCTTCAGCTCGGCCGGCGCGGCGTCCGCGCCCACGAAGTACTGGTTGAAGTTCTCCTCGCCGGAGAGCACGGTGCCCCACGGGGTGACCCCACCGGAGCAGTTGTTCAGGGTGCCGACGACGGTACGACCCTTCGGGTCGGCGGCGGTCTTCAGCCACGCCGAGCCGGCGGCGGGACCGGTCAGGTCGAACTTGGTGCTCAGCGCGGTGACCCGCCGGTTGTACGGGCGGCGGCCGTTGCCCACCGGCTTCCACTGGCCGGTGCCGGCGACCCGCTCCAACTCCACCACGGACATGCCGTGCGCGGCCATGGCGGTGCGCAACTGCTCCACGGAGAGCCCGTCCAGGCCGGGGAAGCCCGGGAACATCAAATCCTCGTTCGTGTACTCGTGGTTGACCACGAGCAGCGCCCGCCTGCCCTGCTTGTCCAGCGGCAGCACGCCCACGAAGTCGTTGTTGTAGCCGAACTGCTTCGACTGCGCGGCGGCGCTCTGGTGGTGCAGGTCGAACGCGGGCGCGCCCGGCAGCACCGGGTCACCCCACTTGATCACCACGGCGTGGTCGTAGCCGTTCGGCACGACCAGGGTGTCCAGCTTGTTCGGCGGGATCGGCTTGAAGGTCAGCGCGCCGTTGCCGACACCCGTGGTGGGCCGGCCGAAGCCGAAGTTCTCCGGCACCTCCGGCGCCGTGGGGGCCGCGGCGGCGGGAGCCGCGCCGGCCAGCGCGCCGGCCGCCGCGCCGCCGAAGCCGAGCACCAGGGCGCCGACCGCGCCGGCCCGGACCACGCCGCGCCGGGAGACCTCCGCGTCCACCACGTCGCCGAAGTACGCGTTGTCGGACGTGTTCGGTACCGGGTGGTCACAGGCGTTGCCGCAGCGGTACAGGCAGGTCATGGCGTCACGGGTGCCGTGGCGCTTGCCGGTCAACAGGGGGAGCAGCCGGGGACGGTCGCTCATGGGAGTGGCCTCCAGAGAAGTGGGTGGCACGACAGGCGGCGTACCAGCCGGACGCTAGGAGGACGCGGTGAGCGGTCGTCGGCCGCGATGTGAACCAGGCGTGAACACCTGCGCGGCCGCCAGCGGTCTGACCTCGGGCTGAACCGTTCGGTGTCACCGCACGTATTCCCGGGCGGACGCACCGCCGGACCCGCGCCGGAAGTGAGGAGACCGCCATCAGCGACCATGACGCCCAACTGCTGCGGGCGCTGCACGACGAGCACGCGGAGGCGCTGTACGCACACGCCCTGCGGCTGGTCAACGGCGACCGGCAGCGGGCCGAGGACCTGGTGCAGGAGACGCTGCTGCGGGCCTGGCGGCACCCCGAGTCCCTCGACCCGCGCCGCGGCTCCGTACGGGCCTGGCTGTTCACGACCGCCCGCAACCTGGCCATCGACGCCTGGCGACGACGCTCCACCCGGGTCGGCGAGGTGTTCACCGACGAGATTCCCGAGCCGCCGGAGGTCGTCGACGAGGCCGAGCGCGCCGTGGAGGCGTGGACCGTCGCCGAGGCGTTGAACCGGCTCAGCCCGACCCACCGTGAGGTCCTGGTGGAGTGCTTCTACCAGGGGCGGTCGGTGGCGGAGGCGGCCTCGCGGCTGGGGGTGCCGCCGGGCACCGTCAAGTCACGTACCCACTATGCGCTGCGCTCACTACGGTTGGTCCTGGCCGAGATGGGGGTGACGGGATGACTCGGTGCGAGTTCGCGCACGACGACGGCGCGTACGTGCTGGGTGCCCTGGCCCCCGCCGAGCGGGCGGCCTACGAGCGACACCTCGGTGGCTGCGCCTCCTGCCGGGACGCCGTCGCCGAGATCGCCGTCCTACCGGGACTGCTCGGCCGCCTCGACCCGGCGGGCCTGGAACAGTTCCTGCCGCCGCCGACCGCACCCCGGGCGCCCGCGCTGCTCGAGGAGGCCCGGGCGCGCCGGCGCCGCGACCGGGCCAGGACCCGTCGTCGGTACGCCCTGACGACGCTGGCCGCCGCCGCGCTGGCCCTGGT
This sequence comes from Micromonospora sp. bgisy143, assembly GCF_057708145.1. Taxonomy (NCBI): domain Bacteria; kingdom Bacillati; phylum Actinomycetota; class Actinomycetes; order Micromonosporales; family Micromonosporaceae; genus Micromonospora; species Micromonospora sp. bgisy143. The sequence goes on along the minus strand of NZ_JBYIRN010000001.1, from coordinate 549,904 downwards.
GGTCGGCGTCGGAACGGCCGCGCTGCTGCCCCGACCGGCCGCCCCGCCGCCCGACCCGGGAGCCCGGGGCACCTCCCGCCCCGCGCCGCAGGTGTCGATGGTCGCCATGCGGCCGGTGGCGCTCGCCGGTCCGGTGCACGCCGACATCGGGCTGGCCGGCAGCAAGTGGGGCACCGAGATCACCATGCACTGCGGGTACGACGCGCGGACGAGCTACGGCAAGGCGTACCCGTTCCGGCTGGTGGCGAAGGGTCCCAGCGGCGCCAGCGAACAGATCGGTTCCTGGCTCGCCGCGCCCGGCGACGACCTGGTGTTCACCGGCATGACCCGCTTCACCGACGCGGAACTGGTCAGCGTGGAACTCCAGAGAGCCGACGGCACCCCCCTCCTGACCTACGCAGTCCCCTAACCCTCCCCGCCCCCTCACCCTGTGTCTCGCCGATCTTGCACTTTCTGTCGCGTCATACCGGGTGTAGCCCGACAAATCGACAACAGAAACTGCAAGATCGCCGGGCCGGGGTGGGCCGGGCCGGGGTGGGGTGGGGTGGGTCGGGGTTATGGGGTTGGGACTGGGGTGGCGAGGGCGGGGGTGTTGCGGGACTGGCGGGCGGCGCGGATGGCGTCGGCGGTGAAGACGACCAGGGCGAGCCAGACCAGCGCGAAGCCGGCGACGCGGGCCGGCGGCATCGGCTCGTGGAAGATCAGCACGCCGCAGGCGAGCTGGAGGATCGGCGCCAGGTACTGGATCATGCCGAGGCCGGTCAGCGGCAGCCGGTTGGCGGCCCCCGCGAAGAGCAGCAGCGGGATCGCGGTGGCCGCGCCGGCCAGCACCAGCAGCGCGGTGTGCCCGGCCGAGACATGGCCGAAGGTCAGCCCGCCGTGCCGGGACAGCCAGGCCAGGTAACCCAGGGCGGGCAGCGCCAGCACCGCCGACTCGACGAAGAGTCCCTCGGCGGCGGGCAGTCCGAGCTGCTTCTTGATCAGGCCGTAGCCGGCGAAGCTGAACGCCAGGGTCAGCGCCAGCCAGGGCAGTCGGCCGTAGTCGACGGCGAGTACCGCGACAGCTGATCCGCCGATGCCCAGTGCGGCCCACTGCGCGGCCCGTAGCCGCTCCCGTAGCACCGTCACCCCGAGCAGCACCACCACGAGGGGGTTGATGAAGTAGCCCAGCGCGGTCTCCACCACCCGGTTGGCGCTGACCCCGTAGATGTAGGTGCCCCAGTTGACGGCGATGAGCGCCGCCGCGGCGACGATCCCGGCGAGCGCCCCGCGACGGCGCAGCAGCGCCCGCAGGAAGCCGATGTTGCGCAGCGCGCCGAGCAGCAGGGCCACGAAGAGCACCGACCAGACGATCCGGTGGGCCAGGATTTCCAGCGGGCCGGTGGGCCGCAGCAGCTTGAAGTAGAGCGGAAAGAAACCCCAGAGCAGGTACGCGCCGATGCCGTAGAGGTATCCCAGGCGGAGTGGCGTCACGCCTCCACCGTAATGGGTGAACCTCCGTTTTATCCCTTTCCGGTGACGGGCGTCACCGGCGGCCGCCGGTCGAGGTTCATCCACCGCTCGGGAACGTCCAACGGGGTGAAGCCGGCCCGCGCGTACACCTCGTGCGCGTCGTTGGTGATCAGCAGGATCCGGCGTACGCCCAGGTCGGCCAGGTGGTCGCGGACCGCGCCCACCAGCCAGGTACCCAGTCCGAGCCCGCGCGCGGCCCGGTCGACGTACACGTCGCAGAGCCAGGCGAAGGTGGCGCGGTCGGTGACCACGCGGGCCACCGCGACCTGGCTGCCGTCCGTCGGCCGGTAGATGCCGAACGGCAGTGACCCGGCGAAGGCGCGTACGAGGGTGTCCCGGTCGCGCCCCAGGGCCCAGTACGCGTCGGTGGAGAGCCAGTGGTGCACGCGGTCCAGGTCGAGCCGGGCGGGATCGGTGCTGAGCAGGTGGCCGTCGGCCCGCGTCAGGGAGTACACGTCGGCGACGCTAACCGACCCGGATGGTCCGTCGGCCGGCCAATTCCCGAACTCTGGTCACCGGACCGCCCGGCCGGTCGGGGCCGGACGGTCCGGGACGGTGGTGGTCGGTCAGTCCCGGTCGAGGACGGCCCCGAGGATCCAGGTCACGATGCTCACGAACAGAGCGCCGAGAACGGCGGCCGGCCAGAACCCGTCCACCGAGAACGGCAGCCCTGCCTGGTCGGCGATCCAACTGGTGAGCAGGAACAGCAGGCCGTTCACCACCAGCGCGATGAGGCCGAGCGTGAGCAGGTAGAAGCCGCAGCCGACCGTCTTGATGACCGGCTGGAGCACCGCGTTGACGACGCCGAAGATCGCCGCCACCAGGATCAGCGTGGTGACCGTCTGGACGGCGGACGTCGACTCCAGGTCGATACCCGGAATGAGCAGCGTGGCCAACCAGAAGGCCAGTGCCGTGGTGGCCAGCCGAATCAGCAACCCTTTCAGAAAACCCATGGCGGGGATCGTGCCACGGACGATCCACGGGCGTAACCCGCCGGTCGACCACCGCGACGGGTTCGGCCTTGGCCGGCTCAGGCCCGCGCCGGCCGGCCGATCAGCTGAGTCTCGATCGGAGTCGGAGCGAGCAGCGCCCACCGCAGCGCGCGACGGTTCACGACGGCCACCATGTCGTCGCGCACGCGGGTGAGCCAGTCGGCCGAGGGGCCCAGTCCCAGCGCCACGCCGGCCAGCGTCGCCTCCGCCGGGTGCAGCCGCTGGAGCACCGCCAGGTCGGCGCGGCTCAACGCGTCCACATCGGCCGGTGTCAGCTCGTCGCGCACCACGAGGGTGGCCCGCCACGCCGGCCCGGGTTCGGTCTCGGCCGGCACCGGTCCGGTGTCGACGACCAACAGCAACGGTCGGAGCGCGGCGCCGGCCGAGTCGGCGACCGGCCGACCCGGCGGGATCAGCGGAATCGTCCCACCCGGTGCGCCCACGCCGCGCACGAACGGCTCCCACGCGCGCGGTCGTGCCGTCTGCACCACCACCAGCGCTCCCAGGGCCATCGCACGCACCGCGACGAGCTGAGCGGCGCGCACCCCGCCCACCAACAGCACCCGCGTGCCCTCCGGCCGGAACAGCCGTACGGTGACCGCGCCGCCGTGCCGGTTGGTGCCGACCATCATCCCCGACTCGCCCAGGGTCAGCTCCCAGTCGTCCAGCGCACCCGCCGGCCGTCCGGTGGGAATGAGCGCCAGCGGCAGCGTGCCGGCCAGGCCGTCGAGGTGCGCCCCGTCGAGCCGCCGCAGCTCCCCGCCCGCGCCGTCGACGAGGCGGCCCAGCGCGTCGACGGCAAGGGTCAGCTCGGCCGGCGAGGTGGCGGCCAGGCGTACGGTCAGCTCGGTCACCGCGGCGTCGCCGCCACCAGCGGCCGGTCCGGCGCAGAGCGACACCGTCGTCGCGGTCGCCGGCAGCGCCAGCAGCCGGGGTACCAGCCGCCGCGCACCCGCCGCCTGCGGCCAGCGGACCAGCCGGAACGTGGCCTGGACCAGAGCGCCGGTGCGCAGCGCCGGCCAGGCCGGGAGTACCGGCTCGCCGTCGTGATGAGCCAGCTCGCCGAGCACCCGCAGCGCCGCGGGTACGCCGAGCGGTCGGGCGGTCAGCGGCCCGAGCCGACGGATGATCCGGCGGACCGTGCCGGCGAGCGCCTGGCGCAGCGCCTCCGGCGTCCACCCGTCCGCCCGGAGCACCCGGACCGCCAGCACCGCTCGCTCCCGTCCGACGAGGCGGCCGTCGGTGAGCTGCCGGTACGAGGTCCCTACCGTGCCACCGGCGGTCGGTACGGGTGCCGGTGTCCCGGTGAGGAGGAGTTGGATCCGCACCGGTGGCACGTCCGGCCCGGGTGTCGGCAGCAGCGTGGACGGCGCGGGAATCGGCCGGGCGGCGTCGCCGATGAGGTCACCGGGGTCGCCGAGTTCCAGCAGCACCACCAGGCCGCCGATGTCCTCCAGCACCGCCGCCGGCCCGCCGGACAACTCGATCGAGCCGACCACGGCGCCCGGGGCGACCAGGTCGAGCAGGTCGGCCGGGCCGGCCCGCTCGCCCAACCCTCGACGGCGGGTGACGTGCCCAGTGGCGGTGCCCAGCCACTCGAAGAGCCACCGGCCCCGGACGCGGACGCACACGGCCGCCACGAGCAGCGCCGCCACCAGCAGCGCGACGGTCATCGCCGGCCCGCCCCGGCCGAGGGCGGCGAGCACGACCGCGACGGCGACCTGGCCGGTGACCAGTTGGCCCGCGCGTATGCCCGTACCGGGTCGACCGATCGTGGCCCACCGCACGCGGGATCGTCGACGGAGTACGTCTGCTCCGGGCGCGGTCACGTCCAGAGAACTCGGTGCGCCCGCATCGGCCATGGGCGAGCCGATGCCCGGCACGGTGTCGACCGACGAGGCGGCGGGGGTGTCCGGCCCGGTTGGCGGGGCAGCGGCGCTCGGGCCCCACCCGGCGTGGTTCGCCGGTTGCGCGCCTGAGGTGGTGATCGGCGGCACCGCGCCTCCTCGACCAGTCTGGACCTGCCCGGCGGTCGACCGCCTCCGGATGCCCGTCACGCCCGGCAACGGGGCTGCCGCACATCGTAGGCGACCGATGGCTGCCGTGGTTGTCCACAGGGGAGAGCCGTGGGGTAGCAGAACCGCTACCGGGCCGCTACCGTCAGCCACGAAGTTCATCGCTGACCCGTGTCCGACCATGCTCGTCGAGCGGGCCCGCGAGCGGTGCGCCCCCACCGCGGGCGCATTGACAGCCAGGCACGACCGAGGAGACGAGGTGACGTCCGGGTGTCCCAGACCCAGGCAGAAGCGGCGGTGATGAAGCAGACCGCCACGAAGTTCGAGCAGGTGGACCAGTCGTTGCAGTCCATGCTGACCGGCCTGCTGGCCGAGTTGGAAGTGTTGCAGCAGGCCTGGCGCGGCGCCGGCGGGCGGTCGTTCGAGCAGGTCAAGCGGCAGTGGGCAGATGACCAGGCGGCGTTGCACCGCGCGCTGCGGGAGACCGCCGGTGCGATCCGTACCGCCGGCCGACAGTACGACGTCTCGGACGACGAGGCGGCCAGCCGGGTTGCCGGCACCAACCGCGGCGGCATCCAGCTGCCGCTCTGACCTGCCGGAAAGGTGTTCCGATGGACAACGGTGTGCTGGTCGTCAACTTCGCCGCGCTGCAACAGGCCGGCGCGGACATCCAGCGGGCGCTGAACACGCTCGACTCGCAGCTCGGCCAGCTTGAACGGGACGCCGCGCCACTGGTGTCGGCCTGGTCCGGCGACGCCCGCCAGGCGTACGAGCAGCGCCAGGCGCGGTGGCGCTCCGCCTCCCAGGACCTGCAGGCGATGCTGCGTGCCATCAAGGTGGCGGTGGACGACTCCGCTGCCGACTATCTCGACACGGAGAAGAAGAACACCGGGCTGTTCCAGTGACGTCGGTGGGCCGGGAGCGCTGACCATGCCCGCGTCGGCGTCCCGGCCACGCCCGGGCGAGAGCCACGGTGGCGACCGGGTCAGGTCAGGCCGGCTCGGCCGGTCGCCAACGTCGGCGTGCGCCCCGGGGCAGCACGAGGGCCAGCACCACCACGGCGGCCGCCGTCAGGCCGATCACCGCGCCGGCCACCAGGGCCCGGTCCCGGGCGGTAGCCCGGCGGGCCTGGCGGGCGAGCGCCGCCGGATCGGCCCGGTCGTCGGCGAGCGCGGCGACCGACCGGGTTCCACCCGACCGACCGGCCGTCTCGGTGACCGCCCGGTAGGGGTTCAGCACGCCGGCGCCGTACCCGCCGCCGTGTCCCGGGCCGGGGGCCGGATCGGCCGTGGCGACGATCCGTTCCACCACCTCGGCGGCGGTCAGCTCGGGCCGGTACGCGCGCAGCAGCGCCGCGGTGGCGGCCACGAACGGCGCGGCGTAACTGGTGCCCTCGACCCGCTGGTGGCCCTGCGCGGGCGCGGCGACCAGCACCTCGCTTCCCGGGGCTACCAGGTCGACGTACGAGCCGGTCTGCGAGAAGGTCGCCCGCGCCCCGTCCGCCCCGATCGCGCCCACCCCGAGCACCCCGTCGTACGCGGCCGGGAACGGGCGCGGGTCACCGCTGTCGTGCAGGTTCCCCACGGCGGCGACCAGCACCACGTCCCGATCGACGGCGTACCGGACGGCGGAACGGACCTGCGGGTCGTCGGCGTACAGCACCACGGAGAGGTTCAGCACGTCGGCGTCGTGGTCGACGGCCCAGCGGATGGCGCGGGCGAACTCACCGGCGCTGACCGTACGCCCCGACTCCCGCCCCTGCACCACCTGCTGCTCACTCACGCGTACCGGCAGGATCCGGGCGGCCGGCGCCAGGCCGTGGAACGCGACGTCAGGCCGTGGCGCCGCCGCGATGATGCTCGCCACACCGGTGCCGTGACCGGCGCAGTCCCGGCCGCCGTCCCCGCCCGGTTCGAGCAGGTCGGTGCCGGGCAGCACCCGTCCGGCCAACTGGGGGTGTGCGCGGTCCACCCCGGAGTCGACGACCGCGACCGTCACCCCCGCGCCGGTGGTCAGCGGCGCGAGCCGCGCGGGGTCGTACCGTTGCTGGGGCCAGGGGGTGGCCTCGACCGGTCGGACGGGTGCCAGTGGGGTCGCGCAGGCGGGGGCCGAACCGAGCGCTCCGGCGGCGACGGCCGGACCTGTCGCACCGGTCAGCAGCGCGACCGCCAGACCAGCCAGGACCGGGCGCGCAATCGACCGGGACATCGACGGCCTCCGTATCGTGTCGGCTCCGGAACGGGATGTTATCGCCTCGCCGTCGCCGGGGCGGACCGCCGCCAGCCAGCCATTGTGATCTTGATGCCACCTTGTAGGTTGTACGCGATACCTGTGGCCTGTTCTCGGGAGGAGAGGTGGCCGTGACCGAATGGGAGCCGGCCACGGAGGCCGAGGTGGCGATGCGGGACGCGCTGCGCGCCAACGACCAGGAGCTCTACTTCCGCCTCCTGTCCCGGACCGATCTGCTGTTGCCCGTCTCCACTCCCGCTTCGTCCGGGCAGGCCGCCGGCTGGGGCACCTGGACGACCGGTGGCCGCACGCACGTCCTGGCCTTCACCTCCGCCGCCGCGCTGCGGGCCTGCCTCGGCGAGCACGGGGGCACCCACCGGCGGGTCCCGTTCACCGAACTCGCACTCGGCTGGCCGAACCACGAGTGGTGGCTCGCGGTCAACCCCGGGCTCCCCGTCGAGGGGTACCTGCCGTCCTGGTTCGTGTCCCAGCTCTCCCGGGGTGACGTCCGGCTGCCGGGCCGCGCCATGGGCGCCCGGGCCCGGCTGGAGCGGGCCGAGACCCTGTCCCGGTTCCGGGCGGGCACGACCGGTCGGGATGCCTCGCCCGCCGCCGGGTTCGTACCGCCCGCGCCGCCGGTCCCCGAGGCGGCGTCGCCCGCACGACCCGCGCCGAGGGGCACGCCTCCTCCGGTGGGTCCGCCGCCCGCCCCGGGCCGGCCCCGCCGCTCACCCGGCCCGGGTGACCTGCCGCACCGATCCGGCGTGGCGGACATGCCGGCCACCGGGGCACGACAGCCGACCGAACCGCCCCGCACCGTCCGGCCGGGCGCCGATCTCGGGCCGGGCGCGAGTCGCGCCGCCGCGTCCCGGTACGCGCCCCTGGCCGCCGACCGCACCCACACCCCGTCGACCGAGCAGCCGATTCCCCGCGCCGGCCGATCGTCCGCCACCCGGCCAGCCGGCGAGGCCGCCGGTCCGGCCGCCGGTGACGGCCCCAACCAGGACGGTCGGCGTTCCTTCTTCGAGCCGACGTCCGGTCGTACGTCGGGCCTGCCTCCGGGCGACGGTCGGACGGGCGACCGGGCCGTGCCGCCGTCGCGGTTCGGGCGCGGCAGTCAGCCCTTCCCGCGCCGCCGGCCCGCCGACGCGCCGGGCGGCGACAACGCGACCCAGGCATTCGCCATGCCCCCGCCGGACGCCCGCCGAGGGGCGTGGCCGCCCGCCGCCGACCTGGGCACTTCCCGGGTGGTACGAGCGCCGCTGTCCGACGACGAGGCCACCCAGCCGCTGCCGCCGCGGCGGCCTGACCCGTTGGCCGAGGAGCCCACCCGTGCGTTCCGGGTGCCCGGGCCCGTCAACGGTGCGCCGCCACCGACCCGCGCCGCCGAGCCGACGCCCGCGGCGGACGAGACCCAGGCGATCCCGCACAGCCGACCCGCCGAGCGGCCGTTCGACCCGGTGGAGGAGCTGCCGCCGTCGGTCGCGGAACCGGTCTCCGGCCCGCCCGCCCCCCGTCGCGGGTTCACGCCCATCGTCATCGAGGGCACCATCATCGAGTCCCGGGACCTCCTCGATCCGGACGAGGTCGGTCCCTTCTTCGACACCGCACGGCGACCCGGCCCGACCGCCACCGCCCCGCCACCGTTCAGCCCGCCGGTGCCCGGCCCGGCTGCCCCGGGCCGGTCTGCGGCTGGCCCGGCAATGCCCGGTCCGGTCGCGCCGGAGCCCGCTGCCTCGGCCGCCGCCGGTAACGCGGCGGACCTGCTCGATCCACCCGCCGTCACCCCGACCACCGACGCCGACCTGGTTGGTCCCGGTCCGACCGGTGACGCCGACCTGGCCGGACCCGGCCCGACCGGTGACGCCGACCTGGCCGGACCCGGCCTGTCCAGCTACGCCGGCCCGAGTGGCCCCGGACTGGCCAGTGATGCCGGCCAGGCCGGCCCCGGTCCGAGCAGCCACGCCGGCCTGGCCGACCCGGGTCTGGGCAGCGACGCCGCCGCCGGTGGCCGGGACTCCGGTTGGTCCCGGCCGGGGTACGAACCCGAGCCGGCCCGCCCGGGCTCCGACGCGGATGCCGCCGATCGCCGACCGGCCGACGAGCCGGCGGTACCCCAGTTCCAGCCGGCGAACACCGTCGAGGAGGACCTGCTCGGCGCCGCCGGTGCCGGCAGCACGGACACCTTCCTGTCCACTCTGCTGCTGGCCCGCGTGCTGCTGCCGGCGGCGGCGGACTCGAGGCGGGGCAGCCGTCCCGGCGACCCGGGCTTCGTCTGGCGCACGGCCCGCCTCGACGGCGAGACGTACGTGGTGGTCTACACGTCGCCGGAACGTCTCGCCGACCACATCGAGACCGAGGTCGACACGGTCCGGGTAAAGTTCGCCCAGCTGATCCGGCGCTGGCCCGACGAGGACTGGTCGTTCGCCGTCAACCCGGGCACCCCGGTCGGCGCGAAGTTGCCCGGTGACCAGATCGTCGCGTTGGCCAACTGGGCCGCCGAGGTGGGTCTCGGCGACGACCTGGAGGTCGACCCGGTGGAGCCGGCGGCCGAGGCGGAACCCGCCGCCCGTCCCCGGTACGCCCCGGCGGCGGTCGACCCGGCCCGCCCGACCGTCATGCAGAAGGCGATCGCGCCCAGCCAGCTCGCGTACTACCTGGAGCGGGGATACGACCGGGTCTCGGGTTTCGTGCACCGGGCCGGCGAGCTGGCCCACCTGACCACGCCGGCCGAGTTGCACGACGCGTTGGGCCTGAACTACCCCGGTTCGCCGTTCGTGCGGGACGCCGAGGAGATCTACGTGCTGCGCTGGCCGGCGCACCGGCCCAGCCTCTACCGGATCCCGTACGGCGGGCAGAACGAGGCAGCGATGCGGGCCATGGAGGGCTGGGTCATCGAACGCCCGCCGTTCCGGGGCAACGGCTTCGCCCCGGGCGAGAGCAGCGACGTGGTGGCGGAGTTCAAGGTGGACAGCGCCCGCCTCCCGCACGGCGCCCAGCTCTGGCGGATCGGCGACGACGGCACCGAACGGGTGGTCGCGGTGCTCGACACGGACGCGGTCACCTGGCGACGGGTTCCGGAGGAGTGATGCGCGACGGTTACGTGGCCCGCTGGCAGGGCCGGGAGTACCAGGCCAGCCCGGACGGCGACGACATCCGCCTCTACCAGCCCGAGCCGGGCGAGGGCTTCGAGGAGGTCCGCGCGGGCCGTTACGTCCGGGTGCTGCCGGCGAGCGAGATCGAGGATCTGGCGTACGTGCGGACCACCTGCACCTGGCAGGGGCAGCCGTTCATCGTGCTCGGCGAGCACGACGCCTGGCTGCGCGTCGAGTACACGGGTGGTCGTTGGCCGGTGGCCGAGGCGATGCGGTTGGAGGTCTTCGACTTCGGCGTCTACCAGGGTTGGGCGCCGGCCGCCGAGGTCACCGACCTCCGCGAGCAACGGGTCTGACCGGTCACGACTTCGCCCAGCGCAGGACCTCGCCGAGCACCAACTCCGGCGCCTCCAGGTGCGGGAAGTGCCCCACCCCGTCCAGCAGCCGCCACTCGTACGGCGCGACGACGTACCGGCCGGAGCCGAGGGCTGTTCGTGGCAGGGCGGCGATGTCGGCCGCGCCGTGCAGTTGCAGGGTCGGGGTGACCAGCGGCTTCTGCATGAGGCGCACGAATCGGTAGCCGTGCAGCCGCAGCACCGACCGGAAGGCCCAGCGATAGCCTTCCAGCGCGCAGAACGCGGCCTGCGGAATGCGCATCGCCTCCCGGCAGCGCTCGGCGTACGCCTCGAAGTCCGCGCTGGCGGCCCAACGCGGGCCGGCCCAGCGGCGCAGGATCTCCCCGACGCCCGCCGCGCCGTCCCTGGTGAGCACGTGCTCGTAGCGGGGGAGCTGGAACTTCAATGCCGGCGTGGAGGCGGCGAACTGCCCGCGCGGGTCGGCGAAGATGGCGGCGCGTAGTCGTAGCGGGTGAGGTGCGCCCAGGACCACCAGCCGACGGACCAGGGTCGGGTGGAACGACGCCACCGTCCAGGCGACCATGCCGCCGACGCCGCTGCCGACGAGCGTCGCCGAGCGCTCACCGAGGGCCCGGATCAGGCCGGCGATGTCGGCGGCGAGGGTGTAGCCGTCGTACCCCCGGGGTGGTTTGTCGCTGGCGCCGTAGCCGCGCAGGTCCACCGCGACCGCGCGGAAGCCGGCGTCGGCGACCGCGGGGAGCATCTGGTGCCAGGCCCACCAGTGTTCGGGAAAGCCGTGCAGGAAGAGCACCATCGGGCCGGTGCCGGCCTCGACCACGTGGAAGCGGCTGCCGTTGGCGCCGACGAAACGGTGCGTCCACGGCCCCTCGGTGAGGACGCAGGACTCGTCGACGGCTTCGCCGCGCTGGTCGGTCATGGTTGACAGCCTAGGACCCCGTCGGGAGGGGACCGCTTCGCCGGCCCGTGTCCGGCCTCGGCGGTCAGCCGACCGGGCTGATGTCGACGATGGTGGCCGGGATGCCCGGGCCGCAGTCGGCGGCCGGGTCGGCGGGGCCGATGGTCACCCGGACCGTCGTGCCGACGGCGAAGGTGCCCTTGCCGGTGCCGTGCAGCGCGTACTGCCGACCGTCGTCGGTGACGAGGCCGTAGCAGGGGCCGGCGCCGCCCCGGTTGATCCGTCCGGCCAGGGCGTTGGCCCGGCGGGCGTCGGTCGGCTTGCGCGGCGGTCCGGTCGGTGGGCGCAGGGTGGGCAGCGGGGTCTGCGAGCGCGGTGGTCGCCCGGCGGGGGACGACGGCGTCGGGTCGCTCGGCATCGGGCCGGTCGGCGTCGGGTCGCTCGGCGTCGGGTCGCTGGGCGTCGTCGGCGCGGCGGAGGACGCTGGCACGTCGGGCGAGGGAGTGCCGGACGGTGTCTGCTCGGCGGACACGGCGCCTCCTTCGTTCCGTGTTCCGGCGCAGCCGGTGAGCGTCAGCAGGGTGGCCAGGCCGACGCCGGCCAGGGTGGAGCGGGTTCGCGGTTGCACGGTTGTCGGACGTGCGGGGCCCGGTCGGGGTTCCCTGGAACGGGCGATGCCCGGGCAGGTGACCTGCCCGGGCATCGCCGTGGTGCGGGTGGTGCCTGATCGAAGGATCAGCTGAAGCGGACGGTGGTGTTGATGCCGTCCTGCGACATGACCTTGATCTTGGTGCCGGTGGCGGGGAGCTTGACGCCGTGGTTCGGCAGCTCCGGGAACCAGTACTGCTTGGTGTCGTCGAACAGCGGCTGCGCCGCCTGGCCACGGACGTACTGGGCCTGGCTGTTGATGTGCAGCGTGAACGAGTCCGCCTTCTTCAGGCTGAACGGCGCGTCGTAGACCTGGACGCGGGCCCGCCAGGGAGCGCCGGTCAGGTTGTAGGACGGCTCCGGGTGGGCGTCGATGATCATGTTGCGACCCTCACCCGGGTGCTCGAACGTGTCGTTGTCCGCCCACCGCGTGTTCCAGTAGGAGATCAGCAGACCCTCCTGGTACGCGTAGTGGTCGACCCAGTCCGGGCGGGTGTTCTGGTAGCCGAAGTAGTACGGGCCGGTCTTGAGGTACTTGTCGTACGAGGTGTACGACCGGGTGCCGGCGATGTAGAAGTTGTCGAACTTCTTGGTGTAGGTCGCCGAGGCGATCTCGAACTTGCCGGCAAAGGTCCAGCCGTTGGCGCCGTTCTCGCCGCCGTCGGTGAACACGGTCTGACCGTCGGCGGTCACGGTGATCGCGTCACCGTAGAAGCCGCCCCGGGACACGCCGCCGTCGGTCTGGTAGCGCAGCCGGAACTGCACGACCTTGCCCGCGGCCGAGTTCATCGGGATGTTGACGTCGACCCACTTGCCACCGCTGGAGCCGTCCAGGGCGAAACGCCCGGGGGAGATCTCCTTCAGCGGGTTGCCGTTGACCGTGCCGGGCAGGGTCGCCCAGGTCTTGCCGCCATCCGTCGACGCCTCGAAGAACAGGTAGTCGAAGTTGGCTTCGATGTTGTAGCGGCCCTTCATGGTCAGGGCGGCCGACGACTTCCCGGTGAGGTCCAACGTCCGGGTCATCGTGCTGTTGATGTTGTCCTCGTTGCCGCTGAAGAACTGCTTGCTGCCCTCGAACGGCGCGCCGTTCGAGAAGGTGTAGTCCCGCTTCGGGAGTACGACGACCGCGGCCTGCGCCTCGGGCGAGTTGTACTCCTGCGGGCCGAGGACCAGCGTCTTCTTCTGCCCCGCGACGACCGTCTCGTAGTCGAGCCAGCCGAGCTGAAGCTTGTTCCACGCGCCGAGGTCGCCACCGCGCTCGCCGATGCCGCCGTCGTTCTTGGCGCCGAGCCGGCTCTGGGCCATCAGGGTCCAGTGCTCGTTGTTGTTGTCGCCACCGTTGATGACGTTGTAGTCGTCCGGCAGACCGAGGTCGTGGCCGTACTCGTGGTAGAAGACGCTCCGGCCACCGTTCTCCGGCTGGATGGTGTAGTCACCGATCCAGACGCCGGTGTTGCCGATCTCCGTGCCACCACCGAGGAAGGTGTCCGGACCGGTGCTGTTCTGGTCGGAGGCGAAGGCGTACCAGCGGTGGCTCCAGATGGCGTCCTCACCCTGGTTGGGGTCACCGTCGGCCTGGTCGCCGCCGGAGTGGACGATCTGGAAGTGGTCGATGTAGCCGTCCGGCTCGTTGAAGTTGCCGTCACCGTCGTAGTCGTACCGGTCGTACTCGTCCATCGACTTGACGTCCGCGGCGATCTGCGCGTCGGTGCGGCCGGCGGCCTTCTGGTCGGCGACCCACTGGTTGGCCGCGTCGCGGACCAGGTCCCAGGTGTTGTCGCAGACGTTGCTGTCGCAGACCGCCGGGTCGTTGGCCGGGTTGGCGGTGTCGTCGTCCGCGATCGGGTCGTCGGAACGGCCGTACCGGGCCTCGTTGTACTTGACCTTGACCCAGTCGGTGACCTCGCCCTCGACGCTGTAGCGACCCGAGGACTGGGCCTCGTAGTACTGCTTCAGCGACTCGTCGCCGGGGTTGGTGCCGAAGTAGAGCTGCCGGTAGTGGTCGGCGGTGTAGTCCGGCTGCCAGACGGTGGAGTTGTCCACCGACCGGTTCGGCGCCGGGATCTCGTTGTGCAGCGGCCCGTCGAACTTGGTCGGCCCCGCCGTGTTGGGATCGATGTTCTTGTCCGGGTAGTCCGGGTGCCGCTCGTTGCCGAACTCGGCAAGGATCACGAAGATCTTGTCGGTCCGCTCGCGGGAGAGCTCGACGTACTGGTCTTCCGTCTGGGCCGTACCTGCACCAGCGGTGCGGGCGGCGGCCCCGTCGGACTGGGTCTTGCCGACCTTGACGACCGTGCTGCCGTTGATCCGCTCTGCCTTGGCCTTGCCGGACAGGACCTTGCTCAGGCCCTCCTGGCGCAGCGCTCGCCGCTTGTCTTCCAGCGGGTTCGGCAGGTCGTGGTCGGCAAGGGCGGGCTCGGCGACCGACGGAGCGGCCGTCGGCAACTTCGGCTGCGGCGCGGCACTGGCGGACGGTCCGAACGCCAGCCCTGTCGCCGTCAGCGAAAGCCCGAGCAGACCCACTGCGACTTTGCGCACGTGGTACCTCCGGTGTGAGGGAACCGACCCAACGGGGGTACGGGCCGGTGATAGATCGATCCCACTAGTGGGACCAATGGTGAACATAGACACTGCTGGGACGGGTGGGAAGATGTGCGCGTCGATTTGTTGCAAGATTTTGTTGGGAACGCTTTTCACCGTCACACCCCCGCGCTTCATCTGCGATCGAGGAAGGATGGGGCCCGGCGGCAGCCTTCCGAACGATGTACTTCGATCAAGAAGATCGGGCGATACAACCGGGGGCCGGCGCCGTTCCCGCCGCCAGCGCTCTGCGCGAAACTTCACGTCTCGTAGGCCCTACGCCCCCGGGTGGTGGCTTCCGCGATCCATCTGCGGGAGACCGCGTGGCCGCATCGCCGGCAGACACCACGGGAGGCCACCCTCACCCGGGCTCATGTGGATGCGCGTCGAGGCAATGTGATTGGCCGTACGACGGCGAGACCTCTTCCGACTGGCGATGCAACCCGGAGTGCATGTGCCGGGTCCGGATTCGATGAGGGTGAGGTTCCTGGTCAGACGGCAGTCGCCAGGTGCCGCTCGTCCTGACCCACATGGCGTCGGTGACCTGTACGCCTCGCACCAGGTTTGCCACCGCACGGCGCCCTGCGCGGGGAAGCCATCGGCCACTCGCCGCGGTCGTCGACGGCCTGGCTGCGCGGTGGGCCGAGTCGGACGGCTGCTACCCGCCAACCTGGATGCACTGATCCGGATCGACCTAATTGCCGGCTTGGCGGCCGTGCCGCCCAGGCGCGCGCGAGCGGCACGGTGTGAACCTGCTGTTCAGCGCGGACGTCACCGGCCGAAGATTCGCCAGCGCGTTCGTGCGCGTGTCTCTCAGGTGGCACCGCTTCCGGCCGAAGTTGCCACGCCAGCTTGAATGCCCCGACATTGGTAATAAAGCTCTTTCATCGCCTAATTTGAGCACGCCTAAGTAGGAAATAATTGATTGGCCCCGATTTGTCGTGGGGGTAACACGGTCAGCGTTGAAGCTGCATACGATTCGGGCCCTCCAATCGAAGGGATCCGAATGAGGATCGTGCTACGAAAAGGTGCGCAAAGAGCCGTGTTCAGAAAGCCGAGCGTTGCTGCATCCCTGGCCCTGTCTTCGGTGTCCGTCGTTGCCGCCGTGGTGGCCTTTCAAGCAGTAGGCTCGGCGGACGACGGGGTGCCTCCGGAGAAGGCGGCCGTCTTGGCCGCGCCCCCGGGCTCCGGCAACGATGTCGATGACAGCACGGGAAGCGAATCATTCCCAATTGTACCGGCAACCCCAGACTCTGCTCCTTCTGCCATGGTCAACGACATTGTGCATGTCAAGAATGCAGCAATGACGGGAATGAACCGGTTCAATGACATGCAAATTTTGCCCGTCGGGCAGGCAGAGCGCGTTGCTGTCGCATCCCAAATCAACGCGGACGTTCAGTCGGCCATCCAAAGAGGTTCCGACGCTTTCGTAAATGAGGCCAGTCCGGATGGCAGTCGGCCGGACGGCACCCAGGCCTCTCAGTTCCGGAAAGATCTGGTCGAAACGCTAGCGCCGTCTTTCGCAATGAGTGAAGGTAGTGAGGTGGCGGCACAACTCCTCCACGATGCCCAGAACCCGAGCATGCCATCCCTGGTGTCGAGCCGCTTCATTCTCGAACAGTGGCAAGGGGTAACTGTTACCAGCAGGGTCAGTGCAAAGGCGGTTCTTCTAGGCGCCTATGAAACATGCTTCCAGGGTGGGGAATTCCAGGAGCTAACTTGTCATACGGATCCCTCTCAGCAGTGGCAGCTCAAGATGGGTAAAAGCCTTTCGGACAACAAGTGGCGCCTCGTGAGCCGTGATGGTCAAGCCGTTGACGACTTCTTCTCGGACTTGCCCGAGGCCGTCGAGCCTGGCCCTTCACCAAGCTGATCCCTGATCCTGCTGACCAACCTAAGGAAGTTTACGTGAACGCATCAACCTTGCCTGTTGGCCACAGCGCTTCAAGGGGGGCGAACAGGGCTGCATTTCTGATCCTGGCGTTGGTCGCCTCGTTCATCACCCTTCCGGCTCAACGAGCGGAAGCGGCTGGGTTCAGGGCCACGCTCGCTGCCAACTACGCCAAAGCGTACGCCTACAGTTACAACTCGAATTACGCGAACTACAACAACAAGGGCGGAGACTGCACGAACTTCGTCAGTCAGTCGTGGTACGCGGGTGACGTTTCGATGGACACCACGGGTGGCGATAAGTGGTATTACAAGACTGCCCGAAGCGGATCCTCGTACCTGCCGTACCCGACGCCATCGTGGATCCGTGTCAAAGACTTCAGGTCCTACTGGTACAACAACGGCTCATCATACAAATACATTCAGGGTGAGACCGCACTGACGTACAAGTATTCGCCGTCCGGGCTCGGTGAGGTTTATATCTTCGATAGTGGCGACAGTTCCTCGAAGGCGTCCTGGTTCCACGCTGCCATCAACGTCGGTTGGAGCAAGGGTTACGACGAGTACGCACAACACTCGGTGGGTAGAATCACCAAGTGGACTTACATGTTCAGCACGCGCACTTCCGCCCAACGGAAAAACATCCTGAAGCCAGGTCGAGGCTATCGGTCAATCGCTCCCTGATGTTGGGTTTGGCGATCTGAGCGAAATAAATTGAGCGTGTCGCCGCCCGTCAGCCTTGACGGGCGGCGTATCGTTGACCAAGCGCTCTCTTCATCCCCTCGTCAGCCACGCTGTCCATTGCCGCCTCCTCGAGTTCGTCTGGGAAAATCCGACGTATGCTCGTCTCGTACTCTGCTCCGTCCTGAGGAACTTTGATTTCGATCGGCGGACCTGGCGCAATGGCAATAGGGCCACTGAAGATGCTCGCATCGCCGAAGGCGACCCCAGGGTCCACGGCGGCACAGTAGACGTGCGAGAAGAGCGACTTCCCACCGCTCGGTCCGGACGAGGTTTTGGGTAAGCCGAATGCCTTGCTCACGCAGGCGATCCGGTCGGGCGTACGGCCGAAAAGACTGGTGGTCGCAGCCGGGTTCGACTCAAGCAATTCGGTTACCTCGCTCGAAACCGCTGCCACCTCCTCCTGGTCGGGCTCCGCGGAATTACCTTTGGGTTGAGTGCATCCGGAGGCAACGAGGAGAACTGCCAGAACAACGATCCTGCTCGTAGCTGGAAAGCGCTTCGCTCTCATCGTGCTCCTACGTTGTGGGCTGCTCAAGTTGTCCGGCCAATTTCTGCTCCCACTGCCTGTGGGAAGAACACCGCCCTGGCGGGGTGGCAGTCCGTCGAGAAGTCCCATGCTAACTATGGCCTGCATGCTGTCATAGCCGTCTCGACCGTCGACCGATAGTTTCTTCCTGAGGGCACCGAACGGCCCCAGCTCTGTCTACCCTGAGCGGAGCCCATCGGAATCGCCCGGGACCGGCTTCGAAGAGGTGTACGCGGGCCGCTGGCAGATGCAGAACGGCCCGCCCGGCAGTCTGATGACTCCGGACGGGCCGTTCAGTTGTTACGTGGACGAACCCGTTACACCGTCACTTCTTCGCCGGGGTGACGTAGATCGTGGCGGACGAGTTGTCCTTCGCGGCCTTACGGATCGTCAGCGAGACGCCGTTCTGCACGCCCGCGTCGGCCGGGTTGCCCGTGCCGAGCACGATCGCGCCGCCGCCCAGCGTCACGCCGTAGAACTCCGGCGCCGGGCTACCGTCCGGGTTGGTCACCCGGGTGGTGTACGGCGCGTTGCCACGAGACGGCACCACGACGGAGGCGTCGTTGTCCCGGGCGTACGCGGCACCGTCGCGGATCTCGATGCCCGGGTACCAGCCCTGGGCGTCGGTGAAGCCCTTCACCGGCGCCTGCGCCTTGAACTTCGTGCAGTACGCGCTGTACGGCTCGCCCGCCGCCTCCAGGCACTCCGTGAAGGGGTACGTCTTCTGGAGCGAGAAGGCCGCGTTCGACGACTGCGGACGGCTCGGCAGGTTGTCCGTCACCGACGGGTCCTTCTCGGCCGCCGTGCCGGTACGCCGGTACGGCTGGAAGTGCGAGTCGACGATGAGCAGCCCGCCCTTGGCGCCGTAGCTGGGCAGCGCGGTCATCTGCCCGGTGACGTGGTTGACGTCGCCCAGCGCGCTGTCCCGGTACCACACCAGCATGCCCGGCGCGTTGTAGGAGATCCGGTCGACCTTCCACGCGTCGCGCGAGTAGATGGTGTCGTAGGCGTACTTCAGGCCCTTGTCGAAGCCGTCGAAGTTGCGCCACTCGGCCAGGTAGTACTGCGCGTGCACCTCGGTGCCGCCGGACACCTTCCAGCCCGCGCCGGTGGTGTCGACGAAGGTGCCGCCACTGGTCTGCCAGCCGTTGGCGCCGCCCTCGACGTCGTCACTCCAGGTGGTGGCGCCGCCGCCGGTGACCGAGAAGTCGTCGACGAACCAGTTGCGCTCCTCGAACGCCTCATCGGTGGCCAGCCGCAGTCGCACCTGGACGGTCTGGCCCGCGTACGCCGACAGGTCGACGTAGTCGTGACGCCAGCCCTCGGTGCTGCCGGTCAGGCCGTACTTCTTGCCACCGAAGTCGTTCATCCGGCCGTTCGGGTCGCCGTAGTTGTCCGGCGTCGTGACGACCGTGCCGCCCTCGGCGTACACCTTCTGCTCGGACCAGGTGGCGCCGCCGTCGGTCGACAGCTCGACGAAGCCGAAGTCCCAGTCCTCCTCGATGATGTAGTTGTTCCACATCCAGAACTTGGCGTCCGCGGCGTTCGGCACGTCGACGGAGCGGCTGAGCTTGACGTCGGCCCAGCTCTGGTCGTTGTTGCTGTGCCACATCTTGGTGCCGCTGTGCGGGGTGGCCAGGACGGTCACCTTGTCCGGCAGGTCGACCTTGATGCCGTCCTCGGCGTCGATCGGCGTACGGGAGGTCTGCCCGAGCTTGACCTCACGCGGGTTGGAGCCGGGGCGGATGGTCAGCGGGTCGGCCCAACCGAGCACCCACTTGTCCCAGATGCCCATGTGCGTCGGCAGCGCCTGGAAGACCTCACCCGAGTGCGAACCGGAGGCCATCAGGTCCCAGAAGTCCACGTCGGAGTCGGCGTTGCCGGAGGTGTCGTAGAGGTCCGGCAGACCGAGGTCGTGACCGAACTCGTGGGCGAAGACGCCGACGCCGGCGTCCTCCGGCTGCACGATGTAGTTCGACACCTTCAGGCTGGTGCCCGGGATGGTGTAGCCACCCGGCACCGAGGAGGAGTGCGCCCAGACGGCGTACACGCCCTGGTCGCCGCCGCCGCTCGACTTGCCCTTGCCGGCGTGCACCAGCACGAGGTGGTCGATCACACCGTCCGGCTCGAAGAGGTTGCCGTCACCGTCGCGGTCGGCCTGGTCTTCCTTGTCGTAGTCGGCCCACGGGAAGGTCGGGTCCTTGGCGGCGAGCGCCGCGATGGCGTCGGTCGCCAGACGACCTGCGCCGGCCGGGTTGTCCGGGTGGCCGTTCATCGACTGCTCGCGGCCGGGCACCCAGTTGCCGTTCTCGTCCTGGGTGCAGCGGTTGGCCGCGTACCAGCCCTCGGAGTGCGGCACGGTGATCCACGGGCTGGCCTGCCCGTCGACCGTGTACGCGTTCTTGGACATCTCCAGGTACATGTTGTGCATCGTGCGACCGGAGATGTCGATGCCCTTCTTGCCGTCCGGGCCCTTGAGGTCCTTGCGGACCCGCTCGGTGATGCCCTTCTTGCTGTACAGCATCTTGTTGTAGTGCGACGGCGAGAAGTCCGGCACCCAGAACGTGTTGTTGTCCTCGTGCGGGAGCCGCGCCGGGTCCGGGAGCTTGTTGTGCTTCGGCCCGTTCTGCACGGTGCCGGGGACGCAGGTCCGGTCCTCGAACACGGTCTTCGGGACCATCACGTTGGTGAAGTCGTCGTTGGCCTTGTCGTTGAACTCGACCAGCAGCGTCAGCAGCTTCGCCGTCTGCGTGGTGGGCGCCTGCTTGATCTGGCGCGGGCTCTTGCCCGTCTTGATCGACTTGGCCTCGATCTGCGCGAGCTGGCGGGCGGTCACCGGGTTGCCGCGCGCGTGCTTCTGGTCGAACGCGCGGGCGTCGTCGACAGCGGGGGTGTAGACGCCGTTCTTGCCCTTGACCTCGCGGCCGGTGGTGTCCGGCTGCACCTCGGGCTCGGCGTAGTTGATGTAGTACTCGTCAGCCCCGATCACCGCCCGGGGGGTGGTGGACGGCTGTGCCGCCGCACTGCCACTCACGGTCAGTGACGTGGCCGCGAGGGCGATGACGGGCAGCGCGACGAGTAGTCGTCGGCGCGACCCCGGATGGGAGTTTCTGTTCATGCCGCTCCGTTTCTCGGGCATGGGCGAGGGAAGCCGGCAGACACCGGGCACGCAGCGTCGCGTCGAGGGCCAACCGACCTTCGTGAAACTAAATGAGAATCCAGCCGAACAACAGGAACGTGATGCAGGCGTTATCCGCAGAACCGTCCGCCAAGGTCGGGCGGGACGGTGGAGGGTCCACAAAAGATGACGGAGGGTGATGGTCCGCGCGGACCATCACCCACCGTCGGGGTACGTCTGTCGTCAGTCCTCGTCGGACTTCGTGCCACTCATCCCGGAGGAGATCAGCTCCATCACCGAGGAGTCCTGCAAGGTGGTGACGTCGCCGAGTGAGCGGTTCTCGGCCACGTCCCGCAGCAGCCGCCGCATGATCTTGCCGGAGCGGGTCTTCGGCAGCTCCGGCACCAGCATGATCTGCCGCGGCTTGGCGATCGGGCCGAGCGTCTTCGCCACGTGGTTGCGCAGGTCCGCGATGAGCTGCTCACCCGCCTCACCGCTGATGTCCGTGCTGCCGCGCGGGATGGCGAACGCCACGATCGCCTGGCCGGTGGTCGGGTCGGTCGCGCCCACCACCGCCGCCTCGGCCACCGACGGGTGCGACACCAGCGCCGACTCCACCTCGGTGGTCGAGATGTTGTGCCCGGACACCAGCATCACGTCGTCCACCCGACCGAGCAGCCAGATGTGCCCGTCGTCGTCCTTCTTCGCCCCGTCGCCGGCGAAGTACACCCACCCGCGGTGGCCTTCGGCCCCCGCCTCCCGCCCAGACTCGACGCCTCCGGCGCCTGCACCGAACCGCGACCAGTACGTCTCGATGAACCGGTTGTCGTCACCCCAGATGGTCCGCAGCATCGACGGCCACGGCTCGCGCAGCACCAGGTAGCCGCCACCGCCGTTCGGCACCGACTGGCCCTGGTCGTCCACCACGTCGGCGACGACGCCCGGCAGCGGGGCCATCGCCGAACCCGGCTTCGTCGCCGTCACCCCCGGCAGCGGGGAGATCATGATGGCGCCCGTCTCGGTCTGCCACCAGGTGTCCACGATGGGCAGCTCACCCCGGCCGACGTGCTGCCTGTACCACATCCACGCCTCGGGGTTGATCGGCTCGCCGACGCTGCCCAGCAGGCGCAGCGACGACAGGTCGAAGCCGGCCGGGATGTCCTCGCCCCACTTCATCATCGTGCGGATCAGCGTGGGCGCGGTGTAGAGGATGCTCACCTGGTACTTGTCGACGATCTCCCAGAACCGGCCCTTGTGCGGGGTGTCCGGGGTGCCCTCGTACATGACCTGGGTGGCGCCGTTGGAGAGCGGCCCGTACACGATGTAGGAGTGGCCGGTGACCCAGCCGATGTCGGCGGTGCACCAGTAGACGTCCGTCTCCGGCTTCAGGTCGAAGACCGCGTGCGTCGTGTACGACGCCTGCGTGAGGTATCCGCCGGTGGTGTGCAGGATGCCCTTCGGGCGGGCGGTGGTGCCGCTGGTGTAGAGGATGAACAGCGGGTGCTCGGCGTCGAACGGCTGCGCGGTGTGCTCGGCCGACGCCGTCTCGACCGTCTCGTGCCACCAGTGGTCCTTCTCCGACCACGCCACGTCCTCGCCGGTACGGCGGACGACCAGCACGTGCTCGATCGACGGGCAGTTCGCCACCGCCTCGTCCACGGTCGGCTTCAACGCCGACGGCTTGCCCCGCCGGTAACCGCCGTCTGCGGTGATCACCACCTTGGCGCTGGCGTCCTGGATGCGGTTGCTCAACGAGTCGGCCGAGAACCCGCCGAACACCACGCTGTGCGCCGCGCCGATCCGGGCGCAGGCCAGCATGGCAACCGCCGCCTCCGGAATCATCGGCAGGTAGATCGCCACCCGGTCGCCGGCGGTCACCCCCAGGTCGGTGAGCGCGTTCGCCGCGCGGCAGGTCAGCTCGTGCAGGTCGGCGTAGGTGAGGGTTCGGGTGTCACCCGGCTCGCCCTCCCAGTGGATGGCCACCTTGTCGCTGCGGCCCGCCTCGACGTGCCGGTCCAGACAGTTGTACGCCACGTTGAGCTGCCCACCGACGAACCACTTCGCGAACGGCGGGTTCGACCAGTCGAGCACCTCGTCCCACTTCTTCGACCAGGCCAGCCGGTCGGCCTGCTTCGCCCAGAAGGCGAGCCGGTCGGCCTGCGCCTCGGCGTACGCGTCGACGGTGACGTTGGCGTGCGCGGCGAGTTCGGCCGGCGGGGGGAACTGGCGCGTCTCGTTCAGCAGATTGGCCAATGCCTCGCTCATGCCGTGACTCCTCGTCCTCGGGGTGACCTGCGTCTCGATGGGCACGAGGGTAGTCGCGGGTCCACCGGCAGGCGACCGCTGCCCACCTCATCGCGCCGAGCGGACGCCGCCACGCGCCCGACGGCCCGGCGCGGCCGGGTGCGCGCCAACACGGGTCGGTGTGGGCGGGCGCGGGTTGGTGCGAGCGGGCGCCGGCCGCTTGATCGACACGACATCGCCGCAGTCGGGGTATCCGGGCCGCCTGATAGCCCCACTTCGGTGAAGTCGTGTCGATCTTGCGTGGCCAGCCCCTGGCCAGCCCGTGACCCCTGGCCCGTGGCCGCGTGGTCCGGGTCGCCTTGCAGGCGGGTGTGGGCCGATCGGCCCGGTCGGCTCGCTAGCGTGGCGGGGTGACCACCGACCCGCTCGCCCCGCTGCTCGCGCTCGCCGACATCGCCGCCGCCGTCGACCGGGCCCGCGAACGCTTCGACCGTGCGCTCGGGCACCGCGCCCTGCGCCGCCACGGCGGCCAGGTCGCGGCCGAGGTCAGCCTGCGCTCGGCGGTGGCCAGCGCCGCGCTGGAAGGGGCCGTCCACGAGCGCGAGGAGGTACGCGCCGGCACGGTGACCGAGCCGGTGCTCCAGGGGGCGCTGCGGGTCGCCGGTGCTCTGCCCGGCCTGAGCGAACTCTGGCCGAAGGCGCCCCGGCAGGCCCTCGCCCGGCTGCACGTCCTCGCCGCCCGGGACATCGTGCCGGAGGCCGAGCTGGGTCGTCCGGTCGCCGACCCGGTGGTCGCGGCCCGCCTCGACGGGCTGGCCGCCCTGGTGGCCGGCGGGACGAAGGTGTCCCCGCTGGTCCTGGCCGCCGTCGTCCACGGGGAACTGCTCAACCTGCGCCCGTTCGCCGGGCCGTCCGGCGTGGTGGCGCGGGGCGCCGCTCGGTTGGTACTGCTCGCCAGCGGTCTCGACCCGCGCGGCCTGCTCGCCGTGGACGTCGGGCACGCCGACCGCGAGCCCGAGTACGTCGGCTCGGCCGGCGCCTTCGCCACCGGCACCCCGGACGGGCTGCGCTCCTGGCTGCGGCACTACATGGCGGCCGTCGAGGTCGGCGCCGACCAGCTCACCACCATCGGCGACGACATCCTCGCCGCCGCGTGAGCGGTGCGTCAGTCCCGACGCGTCGCCCGGTTGACCTTGGCCTGTAGCGCGCGGCGGGCGATCGGTCCGAGATCGTCGACGATCTCCATGAGGAGCGCGAGCTGGTCGAGCGCGGCCATCGCCCGGTCCGCGCCCGCAGGGTCCACCCCGTCGTAGAGTTCCAGCCCGATGAACGCGGCCGAGACCGCGCGGGCCAGGCCGGGCACGTCGGCCACCTCGGCGAACGGGGAGCCGGCGAGCAGTCTCCGCAGGACCTGCTCGATCTCGTCCACCCAGAGTTGGAGCGCGCCGGCGGTGGGGGCGGCCATCCGCTGGTCCGCCTGTGCCCCCGCCAACATCTGGGCCAGGAAGGTGACGTTGCCGAGTTGGCGCTCCTCCTCGTGCAGCGCCCGCCCGACCGCGAGCAGTTCGCGCAGCGAACCGGTCGAGGCCAGCCGTGCCGACCAGTGCGCGACCCGTTCGGCCGTGCTGACCCGGCAGGCCGCCGCCAGCAGGTCGTCCACCGTGCCGAAGTGGTAGAAGACCAACGCCTGGTTCACGCCGGCGGCGGCGGCGATGGTACGGGCGGAGACGCCGGCGATGCCGTGCTCCCGGATGGCGGCGATGGCGCCGTCGAGGAGACGCTGCTTGGTGTCGGACATGGCTCTCCTCTCGGACGGGCCGGATGCGGCGGTGCGATCATCGCATCGGTCACCAGTTGTGCCAGCCAGGCGACCCCGGGCAGCCGTAGTGTCCAGCCGACCAGGGCCCAGCCGAGATGGACGTGTTCGAGCGAGCGGGCGACGGCGGCCACCCCCCGTTCCGTGTGGCCGTCGCCGCCCACGTACTCCGCCCGCCACAGCACGTGCTCGTGCTCCCGGGCCGCCCGGATCCGCAGGCTGACCGGATGCCGCCGGGCCACCGCCCGCCAGATGGCCGCGCAGGGTCCGCAGTCGTCGTCCAGCCACAGCACCGCCGGCGGTTCCGAGGGGTACGGCCGCCAGCGCGGCCACCAGTCGCGTACCTGCCGCCGGTAGGACCGCCAGGAGTCGCCGTACCGCGTGCGCAGGTCGTGGTGCTCGTGTGGGCCGGCCACCGCCACGCCGAACGCCGTCGCCGACACCGCGCCCAGCGCCAGGGCGCCGCTTCCGGTCACCGTCGCGGTGAACAGCAGCAGCAGTACGGCGGCGAGCTGCATCGGGTTCGCCAGGTACGCGTACGGGCCGGTGGTGACCAGCCGGCGCGGCGGATCCCACGGGTAGGGCGTGCCGCCACCCCGTACGGCGAACTCCGTGACGGCGGCCAGCGCCGGTACGGCCAGCAGCAGCGCCACCTGCGCGACGACCAGGATCCCGGTGCGGTCCAGCCCGAGCAGCCCGGCCCACGACCCGTCGCCGGCCTCGAACGCCACGGTGGGGACGAGCCAGAGCAGCAGGGCCGCGAAGACTCCCACCTGGAGGAGCGCCCGGGCGCCCAGGTGCCGGCGGTCGGCGCACCAGCGACCGAGCAGTTGGGCGGGCAGCGCCACCGTGAGCAGGCCGACGATCTCCCCGACGAGCCAGTGTGGACCGAGGTCGACCAGCGGGTGCAGCGCCGGCATCGCCACCGCGTCGACCCAGAGCAGCAGGCCCAGCGTGACCGGCAGCGGCAGCGCCCGGCGGAGCAGCACCGGCAACGGTCCCCAGAGGGCCGCCCAGCCGATCCAGAGGTCCACCGGCATGCCCCGGTACGCGCCGTCGACCGGAGCGAAGGCGTACCAGCCGGTCCGGCGGGCGACCTCGTGCAGCGCGGCGATGCCGATCCCGGCGGCCAGGAACGCCAGCAGCCCCGCGGCCCGGACGGACCGGTCCCGCTCCCGCGCGCCGACGGCCAGCACGGCCGCCAACGGCACGACCAGGCTCAGCCAGCGGGCGACGGTCATTCGAGGGCCAGCATGTCGAGGAGGTGCCCGACCCCGGCGCCGAGCAGCACCTGCTGGACCGGGCCGAAGTACCAGGACGGGTCCAGGCCCCGCGTGTAGTCAACCCGGATCCGAATCTCGGTCTGGCCGGGGTCGACCGCCCGCCAGCTCAGCTCGGCGTGCCGCCAGGTGAACCAGCGCGCGGTGATGGAGGTGTCCTCGACGAACCCGAAGTCCACCCGTCCCGGTGCGGCGTTCTCCACCGTGGCGAGCAGGTGGCCGCCCGGTCCGTGCGCGCTGCCGTGGTAACCGAACATCCACCGGTCACCGACGTCGAGCCCGTCGCCGCTGACCTGCCCGGGCGTGGGCACCCCCAGGACCCGCAGCGGCACCGACCGGACGT
The DNA here is from genome assembly GCF_057708145.1 of Micromonospora sp. bgisy143. Lineage (NCBI taxonomy): Bacteria > Bacillati > Actinomycetota > Actinomycetes > Micromonosporales > Micromonosporaceae > Micromonospora > Micromonospora sp. bgisy143. The sequence goes on along the minus strand of NZ_JBYIRN010000001.1, from coordinate 523,600 downwards.
CGGTCGGGCGGGGGCCGGCAGTGAGACGTTCGGCCACCTGGTCCACCGGGAGTCCGACGACGCGGGTCACCTCGACCGTCTGCTCCGGCGCCACCCGGGGGGCGATGCCGCTGCCCTCCAGGCCGGGCAGGAGCAGCAGGGGTACGGCCACGAGGGCGTACGGGCGGTTCGCCTCCCGCAGGGCGCGGACCAGCGCGGTGGTGCCGTGCGCCACCCCATAGACCAGTGGGGCGGCCAGCAGAACGCAGATCGCGCCCTCGTGCAGGGCCACCGACGCCACCAGCAGGGCCACCGTGGTGATCGCGAAGACCCTGCCGTGGGCCGTCCGCTGGGGTGCGAGCGCGAGGGCGGCGGCGAGGAGCACCGGGAGCGCCACGAAGAGCACCGCGCTGTCGGCCCGGCCCTCCCGCACCACCAGGACGAAGACGATCGCCCCGAAGACGGTGATCAAGCCGGCCAGGGTCCAGTGCGCCCGTGTTCTGCGCGGTGTCGGTTCAACGTCGTCGGTCATGCTGATCTCCCCCGTGTTTGAGCGATCGCTCAAGCGGAGGGTACGCGCTCTTGAGCGATCGCTCAAGAGCGCGTGCAGGCGGGGATAATCGTCAAATAGTGATAGACAAACTTCGAAGCCACTCGACGTGCGGGCGCGACGGCGAAAGGGGCTGCCTGGATGCCGGTGTGCGCAGCCTGTTGCGGGCCGTGGTGCTGCGGCTGCTGGGGGCGGCGCCCGACGGGCGTCGTCGGAGCGGCGGCGGTCGTCGTCCGGGGTGAGCGTCAGAGAGGCTGACAGGGTGCCGCTGTGCCTCGTCGGGCGGCGGCGGTCGTCGTCCGGTTTCCGGACGGGAGGTGGGTCAGGCCGTGGTGGCGGCGGCCCGGGTGCGGCGGTGCCGGCCGTACCAGGCGATGCCGATGGCCACCCCCACGCCGACCCCGAGAGCTGCCGCCGCCACCGGGACGGCCGGCCGCTCCCGCCACCGGCGGCCCAGCGGAATCGGGTGCCGGAACTCCAGCACCGGCCAGGCGTTCTCCGAGGCCAGCTTGCGTAGCTGTCGATCCGGGTTGACCACGCTCGGGTGCCCCACGCACTCCAGCAGCGGACGATCGCTGTACGAATCGGAGTAGGCGTACGAGTCGGCCAGGTCGTAGTCCCGGACGGCGGCCAACTCGGTGACCGCCTCGACCTTGCTCGGACCGGCCGCGTAGAACTCGACCTCACCGCTGTATCGGCCGTCCCGCACCGTCATCCGGGTGGCGATCACGTCGGTGACCCCGAGCAACTCGCCGATCGGGCGGACCATTTCCTCGCCGGACGCCGACACCAGCACCACGTCCCGTCCGGCCGCCTGGTGCTCCTCGATCAGGGCGGCGGCTTCGGCGTACACATAGGGGTTGATCAGCTCGTGGAGTGTTTCCGCGACGATCTGACGGACCTGTTCCACCTGCCAGCCCTTGCAGAGCGCGGCCAGGTAGTCCCGTGTTCGGGCCATGGTCTGCTCGTCGGTGCCGCCCAGCCGGAACATCAGCTGCGCGTACGCCGACTTGACCACGTCACGCCGAGTGATCAGCCCGTCCCGGTAGAACGGCCGACCGAACGCCAGGGCGCTCGACTTGGCGATGACGGTCTTGTCCAGATCGAAGAAAGCGGCACTTCGGCCCACGGCGCGAAAGTCTAGCCGGATGGTCTATCGTCGGCGGGTGCCCGGGGTCAGGCCACCCCTTGGACCTGCGGACGGGTACCCCCACCACCGCTCAGCGTGACCGTGCTCACATTCGGCGAGGAGATTTTCGCGCTGAGTGGAGTGAACACCACTCGACGTGACGGGCCCGCTCAGGCAGACTTGTCCGCACGACACGCTTTCACATCCCGAAACAGACAGACCCTCGGCGGTTGCACCCCCCGTGACCGCTGAGTGGTTCGGCTCGACCCCCCCGGAGCCGAACCGTTGACGACCCCCGTCTCCCCCCGACGGGGGTCGTCCCTTTGTTGGGGAGCGCTCCCGGGTTGGTGGCTCCGGACCGTCTGGGGCCCGTCCAGCGCCCTCCCGGCTCGCCGAACGCGTCGATTTCACGAGGCGAGATTGAGTAAGCTTCCGGCCGGAATGGACGAGGGGCGTGATTCGAAGCACCTCGTCGGCAATGCGCTCGAAGGTCGACCGGAGCGATCCTGAAACGGCACCTCGACGCCGTTTCTTCCTGCTACTTCGCACCGTTCAAACTCAGATATGTCGGCTGCGCCGTCCCAGGGCTTGCCGTTGCGGCGACCAATGTTTGCTGCGTCTGTCGATCTCGGCGATGACCAGTCTGGGCTGCCCAAATGCCGTTCTGATCGCCCATGTCCATCAGGTGAAGAGTGCAGTCCGTCCCGACCTCATCGACCCCTTCGATCGACTCATCTTTAGATCGGCGTCGTCGTCCCGCAGTTTTAGTATGTTCGGACAGTTCCCGCGCGGCCTCCGCTGACGTTGGCGATCACCCTTGGTTCTCGAAGGTCGCCGGCCCGGCCTCGAAAATTTGTTCTCATCGAAGGGCATCGGAAATGCTTGTCGACATCCCCTACCGGCCGGGAATGTCGAACGAGGAGAAATCGCGCTATCCGCCGGACCGTCGTGCGGGGCGTGGGACCGGATCGGCCGTGCGCCCGGGCGGTGGAGCGTACGTCCCGCTCGCCGGCCGTCCTGACCGTCGGGCCCGCTGGCGGGGGGACCGCCTCCATCCACCTGGTCGGTGTCGCTTGTTGGCGACCGGTGACCGGCGACCGGCGACCGGTGATCGACCGAGCGGGTCGGGCCGGTGTGGCGACGATTTTCTGCGACCAGGTTGTCGGGATCGACCCCACCGCGATTTCAGGGCAGCGCCGCTAGCTGCACGAATGCCCGTGCGCATAGCAGATCGAGAGCCTCGGCGGGCGTTGTCCACAGGCCCCGAAGTTGTCCACAGGCGGCCCGTTGCCGGGCGCGGCGCGGGCTCATGGCGAGCAGGGTCGGCGGTGCATCCGATCCCGACCGCTGGAGGCCGCGATGGCACCCCGTACCTCCGTTCCGCCGATCCGACGGCTCCCACTGGTCGTCACCGGGGACGGCGACCTGCTCGACGACCTGCTCCGGCTCGCCGCCGCCGGTGGCACCGAGGTGGAACTCGCCCCCGATCCGGCCGCCGCGCGCACCCGGTGGGCCGCCGCGCCGCTGGTGTTGCTCGGTGTCGACCAGGCGCAGGCGTGCCTGCGGGCCCGACTACCGAAACGGCCCCGGTTGGTGTTGGTGGGCAGGGCCGGTCAGATCGACCCCGGCTGGCAGATCGCCGAGCTGATCGGTGCCCAACACGTCGCCGCGCTGCCCGCCGCCGAGCCGTGGCTCGTGGACCGCCTGGCCGAGCACGGCCCCGACCAGCCGGACGGCCCGGGCGCGCGGGTCGTCGCGCTCTTCGGGGGCCGGGGTGGTGCGGGGGCGAGTGTGCTCGCCGGCGGGCTCGCCGTGACCGCCGCGCGGGCCCGACTGCGCACCCTGCTCATCGACGCCGATCCGCTCGGTGGCGGGCTCGACCTCGTCCTCGGCTGGGAACAGTTGGAGGGGCTGCGCTGGCCGTCGCTCACCAGCGCGGACGGGCGGGTGGACGCCCCCGCGCTGGTCCAGGCCCTGCCCAGTCGAGGTGACCTGGTGGTGCTCTCCTGGGACCGCGGCGAGATGCTGGCCCTGCCCGCCGCCGCGATGGCGGCGACCGTCGACGCCGCCCACCGGGGCCGGGACTTCGTGGTGATCGACCTGCCCCGGCAGCTCGACGATGCGGCCGTGGTCGCGTTGCAGGCGGCCGACCAGGCGTTCGTCGTCGTACCGGCGGAGTTGCGTGCCACCGCGGCCGCCGCCCGGGTGGTGGCCGTGGCCGCACCACACTGCGACGCGCTCTCGGTGGTGGTGCGCGGGCCCGCCCCGGGTCGCCTGCGCGCGACCGAGGTGGCACGGGCACTGGGTCTTCCGCTCGCCGGCACGCTGCGTCCCGAGCCGGGGCTCTGCCGTGGCCTGGAACGGGGCGAGGCTCCGGCGGCGGCCGGCAAGGGTCCGCTCGCCGCCCTGTGCCAGCGGATCGTCGCGGACCTCACCGGCGCTGCGACCGGTGCGGCATGAGCGGCCGGCCGGGGGACACCTCCTTCGCCGCGCGGGTGCGGCAGCGGATCGTGGCCGCCACCGACCCGGTCACCCCGGCGGCGATCGTGTCCGCCGTACGCGCCGAGCCCACCGCTGCGGTGTTGGGCGACACCGCCGTCCTGCGGATCGCCGACCGGGTGCACGACGACCTCGTCGGCGCCGGGCCGCTCGCTCCGCTGCTGGCCGATCCGGAGGTGACCGACGTCCTGGTCAACGGCGTTCGCGTCTGGGTGGACCGGGGCGCGGGGCTGCGCCAGGTGGCGATCCCGGTGGGATCGGTCGAGGACGTCCGCCGGTTGGCGCAACGCCTGATCGCCAGCGCGGGTCGGCGGCTCGACGACGGCGCCCCGTACGCGGACACCCGACTGCCCGACGGCACCCGCCTGCACGCCGTGCTGCCGCCGGTGGCAACCGATGGCCCCTACCTGTCCCTGCGGACGTTCCGGCACCGCCCGTACACCCTCGACGAGCTGGTGAGCCAGGGAACGGTGCCGCGACCGGTGGCACCGCTGCTCACCGCGGTCGTCGCGGCCCGGCTGGCGTACCTGGTCACGGGAGGCACCGGCTCGGGCAAGACCACCCTGCTCAACACGTTGCTCGGGTTGGTGCCGGCCACCGAACGGATCGTCCTGGTGGAGGACGCGGCGGAGCTACAGCCGGGGCATCCGCACGTGGTCGGGCTCCAGGCCCGCACCGCCAATGTCGAGGGGACGGGCGTGGTCAGCCTCGGCGACCTGGTTCGGCAGGCGCTGCGAATGCGTCCGGACCGCCTGGTGGTCGGGGAGTGCCGGGGCGCCGAGGTGGTCGACCTGCTGGCCGCGTTGAACACCGGCCACGACGGCGGCGCCGGCACGCTGCATGCCAACACCCCGTCCGACGTGCCGGCCCGGCTGGAGGCGCTCGGCCTGCTCGGCGGACTGCCCCGCGCCGCGTTGCACGCCCAGGTGGTCGCGGCGCTTCAGGTGCTGCTCCAGGTACGTCGCGGTGATCAGGGCCGTGTCCTCGAATCGATCTGTCTGTTGCTCCCCGAAGGTCCGGAGCGACTGGCCACCGTGGTGCCCGCCTGGGTACGTGGACGAGGGTTGGGCCTGGCCGCCCGTGCGTTCGGCGCGCTGCTGCGGGACCGGGGCGTCCCGGTCCCGCCGATCCTGAGCGAGCCCTGGCCCGGATCGGCAGGTCCGGCATGAACCTCACGATGATGCTGGTCGCGGTGCTGCTGCTGGCCACCGCGATCCTGGTGATCTGGCGGGTGAGGAGCGTCCGGGACCGCCGACGTCGGGTGCTGACGCCGGCCCGGCGCGCCGTCGGTGTCGACCCGGACGACGCCCTGGTCGAGTGGATCAGGGACCTCGCTCGCGGGCCGGACCGGCCGACCGACGAGTTCGGCGGCGCGGCGGCCCCGGCCCAACCGGGCCTGCTGGCGCAGTCGACGCCCGGCAGCGGGCGGGCGGTCGTCGCCTGGTCCACCCGGGACCTGGACGACAACCCCGGTCGTTCGAGGGCAACCAATGGAACAGCGGGGCCCATCCGGCCGGCGGGGCTCGCCCGAGCGGCAGGGCCTACCCACCCGGTAGGGCCCACCCGGCCGGCGGGGCCCACCCGAGCGGCAGGGCCCACCCGACCCGCCGGCCCGGCACGTCCGCCGACCCGCCGGGACCCGCGCCGGCCCACCGCCGTCGCCGGGCCGGAGGTCGCGACCCGGGCGGCCGTCGACTCGCCGCACCACGCGGCCGGCGAGCTTTCCACGGAACCGGCGGGTCACGGGACTGGCGAGCTGCTGACCGACCAGGCGGGTCACGGCGGAAACGGCGGACTGCTCGCTGACCAGGCGGGTCACGGCGGGCTGTTCGGGGACCAGTCGGACCGCGATGCCGGCAGGCCGGTGGCGAACGCGGCGGAGCACCGGGTCGGCGGCCGGTCCTCGACCCCTGCGGTACGCGCCCGACGGTCACCGCGTCGGGTACTCCTGCTTGTCGGTTTGGCGGGAGCCGGTGTCGGCACCCTGTCCGGCGGGCCGGTGGCGGCGGTGGCGATCGCCGGCTACGGCACGCTCGCTGCCCGCGCGCTGCTGCGTTGGAGGGCGAATCGGCAGGCTGAACTGATCCGACGGCGCGGCCTGGACCTGCTGTGCGGCCTGGCGGCGGACCTCCGGGCGGGTCTGCCCGTCCCGTCGACCATGGAGGTCGCCTCCGGCACGGGAGCCTCGGCGGCCGGCGTCGACCGGCTTGGCGACCTGACCTCAGCCGCCGTGCGGCTGGCGGATCGGACCGGCGCGCCACTCGCGGAGCTGATCGAGCGGATCGAGGCGGACGCCCGGGCAACCGACCGTGGGCTGGCCGCCGCAGCGGCACAGGCGGCTGGCGCACGGGCCACTGCCTGGCTGCTGGCGGCTCTGCCGATGGGCGGGATCGGGCTCGGGTACGGGATCGGCGTCGATCCCTTGGCGGTGCTCCTGCACAGCACGGTCGGTGGGGTGTGCGCGGTTCTCGCGGTCGCCCTGCAGGTCGTCGGCCTGTTCTGGGCCGAGCGGCTGGGCGCTGGGCCCGGGCGGGCGGCCTGATGCCTCCGGCGTTGCCTGTCGGCTGGGCCGCGGGCCTACGTCGTCGTCCGGATGCGATCCGGATCGCCGCTGGTCTGGCCGGGCTGGCCGTGGCAGTGGTCGTCGGGGGCTGGTTCGGTGTGCTGGGAGCGGTTCCGGTCGCCGTCCTGCTGGATCTGCTGCTGCGGCGGATCGAAACTCCTGCCGTCCGTCACCAGCGGCTCCGGGAGGCTGCTGATCTGCCGCTCGCCGCCGATCTCCTGGCGGCCGCGATGCGTGCCGGTGCGCCGATGGACCGCTCTGTCCTGGCGGTCGCCGAGGCGTTGGACGGCCCGCTGGCCACTCGACTGGCCCGGGTCGGCCGCACACTGCTCCTCGGCGGTGGCCAGGCAGAGGCATGGTCGGCGTTGGACGGTGTGCCGGGAGCCGATCGGATGGCCGCGGCGGCGTTCCGCTCAGCCAACAGCGGCGCGGCGCTGGCCGGTGCGCTGACCCGTCTCGCCGACGACCTGCGGGCCGACCGGGCCACCGCCGCCGAGGCGTCGGCCCGTCGGGCGGGCGTACTCATCGTGCTGCCACTGGGGCTCTGCTTCCTGCCCGCGTTCATTCTCGCCGGCCTGGTGCCGGTGATCGTCGCCGTTCTCGGCGACGTGCTCTGACCCATCGAGGAAGGGAAGATTCATGCGCAAACTCATCGCCCGACTGCACGGCGACGACGGGATGAACACCGCCGAGTACGCCGTCGGCACGCTCGCCGCGGTGGCCTTCGCCGGGATCCTGCTGAAGGTGCTGACCTCCGGCAACGTCCAGTCGGCGCTGACCGCGGTCATCGACCGGGCACTCAAGTGATCGGGCGCCGGCAGGTCGACCGTACGCGGAACACGGACGCTCCCGTGCGCGCCTCCGTCGGCGGCCGGCGGGTGCACGCCGTCGCCGGCGAGCGGGGCTCCTTCACCGCCGAACTCGCGGCCGGCCTGCCGGCGCTCCTCCTGCTCCTGCTCGCCGGTCTGACGGCGGTTAACACCGTCAGCACGCAGGCGAGTTGCCTGCACACCGCCCGGGAGGCCGCGCTCGCCGCCGCCCGGGGTGCCAGCAACGCGGACGGTGAACCGGGCGCGCCGCCGGGGGCGGAGGTATCCGTGTCGATCGACGGTGATCGGGCGCGGGCGACGGTCCGTGCGCCCGTCCGGGCGCTGGGCGGCCGGCTACCACGGATCACGGTGGTAGCCACCGCTGTCGCCGCCGTCGAACCAGGCGCTCAGGAGGTGAGCCGGTGATGCCCCGACCGACGGTACGGCCACGCGGTGACAGCGGCAGCAATGAGATCGGTCGGGGCCATGGTCGGTTCCGTAGCCGCAGACCTGACGGTGACAGCGGCAGCCATGGCATCGGTCCGGGCCATGGTCGGTTCCGTAGCCGCAGACCTGACATCGCGCGAGACCGGGACGGCCGAGCAGATCCGCAGCGGGGTGGTGCGACCGTCCTGCTGCTCGCGCTGGGGCTGGTGTTCGTGCTGGTCGGGACATTCGGTGCCGCCGTCGCCGCAACCGGGGTGGCGGCCCAGCGGGCGGCGGTGGCCGCTGATCTCGGCGCGCTGGCCGGGGCTGCCCGGGTGCTCGACGGTGATCCGGCGGCGTGCGCGTTCGCCGCAGACATCGTGCGGGACAACGCCGGCCGGGTGGTGGGCTGCGTCGTCGACGGGCTGGACGTGCTGGTGACCGTCGAGGTGACGTTCACGCCGATTCCAGGGCTGACCCGGGTAGCGACGTCGACGGCCCGCGCCGGCCCGGTACGCGGCTGAACGACAGAACCCGGCCGAGCCTGGGCGGGTTGGACCGGGCAGCGCTGGGCGGTGGGGCAGGGCTTTGCGCCCTGCCCCCGCGCGCCGGGCTTGAGGGGGCAGCACCGCCGATCTTGCACTTTGTGTCGACGAGATGTGGCTTTCGTGGCCTATGCCGGCGCACAAAGTGCAAGATCGCGGGCGGGGTGGCGAAACGCCAGCCGGGACGTCAGCGGGCCTGGAGCGCGTCGAGGGCGACGGCCATGGCGATGACGAGGCGGCGGTCGATCTGCGGGTTCTGCACCTCGACGACGTACTTGTCGCGCAGGCCCCACTTCTTGACCACCGAGAAGACGGGCTGGCCGCCGGCGGTGAAGTCGAAGTGGTAGGGCAGCCAGGACAGCGAGTCGACGAACCGGCGCAGCAGCGCCACCGGCAGGCTGCGCTCCTGACCCGTCACCTGCGGCAGGCCGGCCTGCTCGACGTGCCAGGTGGAGCGGAGCAGCGACTGCGCGAAGTCCTTGCGGAACAGGCCGATCGGGTTGCCGGCAGCGTCGGTGACGTCGTACGTGGCACCGAGGTCGATGCGCTGGCGGGCCTTGAAGCCGAGCAGGGGCTGCTGCTTGGAGTCGTCGGTGTAGATCGTCACCTGCTCCTTGAAGGCGAGGCGCTTCTGCTGCGCGAAGGCAAGCAGCTCGCCCTCGCTGCCGTCCGGGGCGACCGCCCGGACCTCGTACTGGTTGACCATCATCCGCAGGCGCTGGCGGATGTGGAACTGCTGCAGGGTCTGCAAGTTGTCGAGCTGCATCTGGTCTCCTCAGGGGGTGTCGCGCCGGAGTCTCGCACAGCCGGGCAACCCCCGTCGGCCCGTGCCCGACCGACCAACGCCACCCGGCCACCCCGACCGGCCACCCCGACCGGCCACCCCGACCGGCCACCCCGACCGGCCACCCCGACCGGCCACCCCGACCGGCCAACGCCACCCGGCCACCCCGACCGACCAACGCCACCCGGCCACCCCGACCGACCGACGCCAGCCCGGCCACACCGACCAACCCCACCCGGCCACCCCGACCGGCCCGTGCCACTCAGGCCGGTTCACCCCGAGCAGCCCACGCCCAGGGGCCGAGGCTCACCGACTCACCTGCGCCGGTCCAGCCTGACCGGTCCGCCCCGCCGGACCGGTCACGCGGATTCAGCGACCGTCCACCGTCGAGCGCAGCGACCAGGTATTGAGCACCTGATGAATGCTGCGCAGCCGCTCGTTGATCTGCTCCAGCCGTTCGGCCTGAGCCAACGCGGCCAGCGCGCTCCCGAGCGCGATCTGCTGGTCGAGGGTGAGATGGTCCTGGTCGATGGTGTAGAGCAGGTCGACGGTCTCGGCGATCGTGTCGGCCACAACTTCTCCTCGGGCACGGGGGCGAACTACAACACAAGCATCGATGGAAGCGCTCCCACACCATTGTGCCCAGTGCAACCGGGATTCATGCAAGGTGACTCAGGAGGGCAGATTCCGCAGCACCACGTCGAGGACCCGGATCGCGTCCGGCTTCGAGAGCGGGTTGTTGCCGTTGCCGCACTTCGGTGACTGCACGCAGGACGGGCAGCCGGTCTCGCAGCCGCACTCCGCGATCGCGTCGCGGGTGGCCCGCAGCCACGCCGACGCCGTCCCGTAGGCGCGCTCCGCGAAGCCCGCGCCGCCCGGGTGCCCGTCGTAGACGAAGACCGTCGGCGCCTCGGTGTCCGGGTGCAGGGCGGTGGAGAGGCCACCGATGTCCCACCGGTCACAGGTCGCCATCAGCGGAAGCAGGCCGATCGCGGCATGCTCGGCGGCGTGCAGCGCACCCGGCACGTCGGCCGACTGCACCCCGGCGGACGTCAGCGACCGTTCGGACAGCGTGAACCACACCGCCACCGTGCGCAGCTCCCGGGCGGGCAGGTCCAGCGGCCGGGTGTCGATCACCTCGCCGGTGGCGATCCGCCGTCGCTGGTACGACACCACCTGGCTGGTGACGTCCACCTCGCCGAGGAACATCCCGACCGGCCCGGCGTCGACGTAGGAGCGCACCGACACCACGGACAGGTCCGTGACGTCCCGGGCGTGGGTGGACCAGTCCGGCTCCTCGACGTGCACCAGCGCGCAGCCGTCGGCGAGGTCCAACTCGTCGACCACGTACGAGACACCCTGGTGCAGGTAGACCGCGCCGGGGTGCAGCAGGAAGTGGGACGAGCCGCCGTCGACCGTGCCGAGCAGCCGACCGGTGGCCGACTCCACCACGCACACCGGCGCGCCGCCCTCGCCGCGCAGGTCCACCTCGGGACGCTCGCGGTGCCGCCAGTACCAGCCGGTGGGCCGCTGTCGCAGCGCCCCGGTCGCCACCAGCTCGTCCACGGCCTCCTTCGCCCCGTCGCCGAAGAGCGCCAGGTCGGCGGGGGTCAGCGGGGCTTCGGCGGCGGCGCAGGCCAACTGCGGGGCCAGCACATACGGGTTGGCCGGGTCGAGGACCGTCGCCTCCACCGGGGCACCGAAGATCGCCTCCGGGTGGTGCACCAGGTAGGTGTCCAGCGGGTCGTCCCGGGCCACCAGCACCGCGAGGGCCTCCTGACCGGAACGTCCGGCGCGGCCCGCCTGCTGCCATAGCGACGCCCGGGTGCCCGGGTAGCCGCAGATCAGCACCGCGTCCAGCCCGACCAGGTCCACGCCCAGCTCCAGCGCGTTGGTGGACGCCAGGCCGAGCAGGTCACCGTGCAGCAGCGCCCGTTCCAGCTCACGCCGCTCCTCGCGCAGGTAGCCGCCCCGGTAGGCGGCCACCCGGTCGCCGAGCCCGGGCACGGCGTCGTCGAGCGCCCGGCGCGCGTTGGCCGCCACCACCTCGGCGCCCTTGCGGGAGCGGACGAACGCGAGTGTGCGTACCCCCTCGGCGACCGTGTCGGCGAGCAGGTCCGCCGTCTCCCGCAGCGCCGACCGGCGGACCTGACGGAGGTCGTCGTGGTCACCTGTCGGCTGCGGAGGAACCGGGGAAGAGGAGCCCGAGTCGGGTGGCAGCAGCGGCGGTTCCCAGAGCGCGAAGGTCACCCCGCCGCGGGGCGAGGTGTCCTCGGTGACCGCGGTCACCGGCAGGCCGGTGAGGCGGGTGGCGGCGGTCGCCGGGTCGCCGGACGTGGCCGAGGCGAGGACGAACACCGGACTGGCGCCGAAGCGTGCGCACTGCCGGCGCAACCTGCGCAGCACGTGCGCCACGTGCGAGCCGAACACACCCCGGTAGGTGTGGCACTCGTCGATCACCACGTACGCCAGTCGGCGCAGGAAACCGGACCACTGGGCGTGGCCGGGCAGGATGCCGTGGTGCAGCATGTCCGGGTTCGTCAGCACGAAGCGGGAGTGCCGGCGGATCCACTCCCGTTCCGCGCGTGGCGTGTCCCCGTCGTAGCAGGCGGGGCGTACCCCCTCCAGCTCCAGGCCGGCGACGGCCCGGAGCTGGTCGGCGGCGAGGGCCTTGGTCGGTGCCAGGTAGAGCACGGTGGCCCGGGGGTCGGCGAGCAGCGTGGCAAGCGCCGGGAGTTGGTACGCCAGCGACTTGCCGGACGCGGTGCCGGTGGCGACGATCACGTGGCCGCCCTCGTACGCCAGGGTGGCCGCCTCGGCCTGGTGCTGCCAGGGCGCGACCACGCCGCGGCGGGCGAACGCCGCCGGTAGCTCCGGTGGCGCCCACGCCGGCCACGGTGCCGGCACCCCGACGCGGGCGGGCACCCGCTCGACGTGGGTGACCGGGTCGCCCGCGCCCCGGGCGCGCAGCCGGCGCAGCAGGTCGACCGGCGGGGAGGAAGTCACGTCCTGCACTCTCGCACTGGTGTTCGGAGATGAAAAGCCGGGCCCGGGGGTAAGGGAAAGCCGCCGCCGGTGACCGCAGGGTGTCCCGGCGGTAGTGGTTAGATGCCCAGGAGAGTTTACGGCTCTGGCGAGGAGGACCGATGGAGCTGTCGCTGGCGACGCGCACCGTGGGCGAGCACACGGTGCTCGAGGTCGGCGGTGAGGTGGACGTCTACACCGCGCCCCGGCTCCGCGAACGCCTCCTCGAGTTGATCGACGGTGGCGCCCGGCACGTGATCGTCGATCTCGGGCGGGTGGACTTCCTCGACTCCACCGGGCTGGGCGTGCTGGTGGGCGCGCACAAGCGGCTGCGGACGGCCGGCGGCTCGTTCGCCCTGGTCTGCGACAAGGAGCCGCTGCTCAAGATCTTCCGGATCACGGCGCTGGACCAGGTGTTCCCGCTGCACGCCACGGTCGAGGCGGCGGCCGGCGCGGGCCCGAGCGGCGCCAACGCGTGATGGCGACGGTCCGGCTCTCCTTCTCTCCGGCCCCGGTGCACGTGCGTACCGCCCGGCTGGTCGGCGTGGCCGTCGCCCGGCGGGCCGGTGTCCGCGAGGACCTGCTGGACGAGGTGCGCCTGGCCATCGGTGAGGCGTGCACCCGGGCGGTCGCCCTGCACCGCCAGTACGGCCTGGCCGACCCGGTGCTGGTGGAGATGTCCGACGGCGGCACGTACGCGGTGCGGGTGGTGGACCGCGCGCCGATCGAGGCCGGCATCGGACTGGCGGCGCTGCCGCCGGACGAGTTGGCGAACGAGTCGCTGACCGACGAGGCGCTCACCACCGGTGTCGGGTTCGCCCTGCTCGCGGGCTTCGTGGAGGACCTCCAGGTGCGACCGGTCGACGAGGGCATCGGCACCGAGGTGCGGATGGTGTGGCCGGTCGGCCGCTGACCCGTCAGGGCCGCCGAACCGAATAAGAGCAAGGCCGTGTCCCGCCGGGGATGCGGCCTTGTCGTCATGGATCGGGCCCTATATCAGATTTCGTTTCATAACACAGCGACGAAGATCATCGAGACACGGTGCCCCCTCCGTGTGACCTCGAACACTGTGGAGGGCTACAGTACCCGGGTTGTCAGCAAGTGATCCAACCCGCAGCCAGCGGGTATGGGTGGTCATCGCTGGTCCGCTGGGGTGGGTTGGCGCGCGCTTGCGAGTCCGCATCCAGGCGTCGACCGGTGCGTCTCCACCCGTCGACGCGAGTGTTCGGTAACAGGAGGACACAGATGTCCGAGACCTTGGCCGCCGATGGCGGCGGGCTTTCCCTTACCGGAAGCAATGTCACGTACGTCGTCATCGCCGCGGTCATCGCGCTGGTGGCGCTCGTCTTCGCCGCCGCTTTGACGAAGGCCGTGCTGGCAGCCGGCAAGGGCACCACCAACATGCAGGAGATCTCGGGGGCGGTCCAGGAGGGCGCCTCGGCCTACCTGCTCCGCCAGTTCCGCACCTTGGCGATCTTCGTCGTCGTCGCCGTGGTGCTGCTCTTCCTGCTGCCGGTGCACGACACCGACGGCAGCGAGATGGCCGTGAAGCTCGGCCGCTCGCTCTTCTTCGTGGTGGGCGCCGTGTTCAGCGCGTCCATCGGTGGTGCCGGCATGTGGCTGGCGACCCGCGCCAACCTGCGGGTGGCCGCCGCCGCCCGGGAGCGACAGGGTGGCCGCGAGGCGGCCATGAAGATCGCCTTCCGGACCGGTGGCGTGGTCGGCTTCCTCACCGTCGGTCTCGGCCTCTTCGGTGCCGCGCTCGTCGTCCTGGTCTACCGGGGTGACGCGCCGACGGTGCTGGAGGGCTTCGGCTTCGGCGCCGCCCTGCTGGCGATGTTCATGCGGGTCGGCGGCGGCATCTTCACCAAGGCCGCCGACGTCGGCGCCGACCTGGTCGGCAAGGTCGAGCAGGGCATCCCCGAGGACGACCCGCGCAACGCCGCCACCATCGCCGACAACGTGGGCGACAACGTCGGCGACTGCGCCGGCATGGCCGCCGACCTGTTCGAGTCGTACGCGGTGACGCTGGTGGCCGCGCTGATCCTCGGCCGGGCCGCGTTCGGCGAGGACGGTCTGGTCTTCCCGCTGATCATCTCCACGATCGGCGTGCTGGTCGCCATCGTCGGCGTCTTCATCACCCGGCTGCGCGCCTCCGACCGCAACGGCCTGACCGCGATCAACCGGGCCTTCTACATCTCCGCCGTGATCTCCGCGGTGCTGGTGGCGATCGCCGCGTACGCGTACCTGCCGGCGACCTTCGCCGAGCTGGAGGGTGGCCTCGGCGACGTCGACCGCAACCCGCGCCTGGTGGCCATCGGCGCGGTGGTGATCGGCATCGTGCTGGCCGCCGCCATCCAGGCGCTGACCGGCTACTTCACCGAGACCAACAAGCGGCCCGTGCAGGACATCGGCAAGAGCTCGCAGACCGGCGCCGCCACCGTCATCCTCGCCGGCATCAGCGTCGGCCTGGAGTCGGCGGTCTACTCGGCGCTACTGATCGGCGCCGGCGTCTTCGGCGCGTTCCTGCTCGGCGGCAGCTCCATCACGCTGTCGCTGTTCGCGGTGGCGCTGGCCGGCACCGGCCTGCTCACCACCGTCGGCGTCATCGTCGCCATGGACACCTTCGGGCCGATCTCCGACAACGCCCAGGGCGTGGCCGAGATGTCCGGCGACATCGACGAGCACGGCGCGCGGACGCTCACCGAGCTGGACGCGGTCGGCAACACCACCAAGGCGATCACCAAGGGCATCGCGATCGCCACGGCGGTCCTCGCCGCGACCGCGCTGTTCGGCTCGTACACGGACACCCTGCGCACCGCGTACGCGGACGCCGGGGTGGGCGACGTCGGGACCGAGATCCTGAACTCGCTGAACGTGGCCAACCCGCGCAACCTGGTCGGGTTGATCATCGGTGCGGCGGTCGTCTTCCTCTTCTCCGGGCTGGCCATCAACGCGGTGTCCCGCTCGGCCGGCGCGGTCGTCATGGAGGTACGCCGGCAGTTCCGTGAGCTGCCCGGCATCATGGACCGCACCCAGCGCCCGGAGTACGGCAAGGTCGTCGACATCTGCACCCGGGACGCGCAGCGCGAGCTGATGACCCCCGGCCTGCTCGCCATCCTGGCGCCGATCGCGGTCGGCTTCGGCCTCGGCCCGGGCGCGCTCGCCTCGTACCTGGCCGGCGCGATCGGGGCCGGCACCCTGATGGCGGTGTTCCTGGCCAACTCCGGTGGCGCGTGGGACAACGCCAAGAAGCTGGTCGAGGACGGCGCGTACGGCGGCAAGGGCTCCGAGTCGCACTCCGCGACGGTCATCGGCGACACCGTCGGCGACCCGTTCAAGGACACCGCCGGCCCGGCCATCAACCCGCTGATCAAGGTGATGAACCTGGTCTCGCTGCTGATCGCGCCCGCCGTGGTGGCGTACAGCGTCGGCGATGACCGCAACGTCGGCCTGCGGGTGGGCATCGCGCTGGTCGCCACGCTGATCATCGTGGCGTCGGTGGTCTTCAGCAAGCGCAAGGGCATCGCCATGGACGACTCCGACACCGGCGCGGGCAGCGCCGACCACCGTCCGGAGACCGTCAACGCCTGACACCGGCGGCACCGGGGTCCCCGTTCGACGCACCCGTCGGGCGGGGACCCCGGCCATCCGGACCGGTGCCACACCTGGCCAAAGGTCGTACGCTGCAACGCATGCGTACGTGCCGGGCGTCTGCCGCCGGAAAGCTCACGGTGGTCCTGGCCACGCTCGTCGTCCTCGCCGGCTGCGGTGGCGGGCCCAGCCCACGGGCCTGGGCGGCCTCGGTCTGCGGCGCGCTCACCCCGTGGCGCTCGGAGATCAGCAAGTTGACCAGCAGCACCGATCAGCAGATGACGGCGCAGACCACTCCGGCGCAGGCCAAGGAGAACCTGGTGCGGCTCTTCGGCGGCGCGGAACAGGCCAGCGAGACCGCGCGCCGCAAGGTCGAGCAGGCCGGCATCCCGGAGACCGACAACGGCGAGGCCATCTCCGCCGGTTTCCGGGGGTCGCTGGAGAAGATGCGGGACGCCTACGGCCGGGCCCGGGACACCATCGAGGGCCTGGGCACCGACGAACCGGCCGCCTTCTACGACGGCGTCCGGGCCGCCGTGGACACCCTGAACAAGGAGTACGACGCCAGCGCGCTGGACACCAGCCAGCTCAACTCCGAGGAGCTGAAACAAGCCTTCGACGAGGTGCCGGAGTGTCGCTGAATGGGCTCGGTGACACGCCGGCCGCGCAGTCGCTGCCGGCGCTGTTCCCCGTACCCGAGCCCGATCCGGCGCGCGCCGACCCGGTCACGTCGGGCCCGGCGACCTCGGGCCCCAGCCGGCGGCGCGGCGGTCCTGACCGGTCCGATTCGGCCCATCCCGGGCCACCCCGTACCGACGACGCGGGTCGGCAACTCGTCTTCTTCGGCGCGGACGCCGCGGAACCGGCGGTCGCCGATCTGGCCGGGCTGCTCGCCGGGCCCGGCGAGGTGGTCCGGATGGGCGGTACCGCCCGTCTCGCGGTGCGGGTGGACGCCGCCTGGCGGGTGCACGTGCTCGTCGCCGAACTGGCGCTGCGGGGGCTGGCTGCGAGCTGGGAGCCGACCGAGGACCAGCGACACGCCGTACGGACGTCGTACACCCGGTTGTTGAAGCCGCTCGCGGTCGCCTGGCTGGACGGCCCGGCGAAGCGTCCACCGGCGGCCTTCCACCTGACCGGCCGGCGGCTGCGGTTGTGGCTCGCCGCCGCCGGAAGCCCGGAGCCACCGGGCGGATTCCTGCTCGGCCTCGGCGCGGGTGACCAGCGGTCCTGGGACGCGATCGGCGCGGCCCTCGCCGCCGCCGGCCTGGCCGGCACGCTGCTCGACCCGGACGAGGGCGGCCCGGCGTACCGGATCACCGGCCGCCGCCGCCTGGCCCGCCTCGCCGAACTGGTCGGCGCCCCACCGCCAGCAACACCACCCGACGCCTGGCCCGAACCGCGCTGACGCCCGTCGATCATGGAGTTGTGGTGGTGGACGTACTTCTCCTTCGGGAGGTAAACGCCCACCACAACCCCATGATCGCCGCGAGCGGGGGCGGACAGGGGGTGGCGGGGGGTGGGGTGTCCGGTGTTGGACAGCGGGGCTTGGATCAGCTGGTTGGGGGTCCCTCATCGTCACAGTGACCCGCTTCGAGCCCTACCCACGGTGTACGGTGGCGCCGTCCGGCAGTGCCGAGCACGGCGGGCGGGAGTCGACCGCCGCGCCGCAGCGGATTGCCGCCCGCGAAACCCGAAACGCGGACGGCGCGTTACGTTGGACATCCGGACCGCCGGTGCCACGGCGGGGTCGAGAGCGGTCGCTGTCGTAACGCCGGCAGGCCACGAGCAGGAGTGAGGTCGGGGAGAAACGTGCCGAGCAACGCTGGAACCACCCGTCTGGTCATCGTCGAGTCACCGGCGAAGGCCAAGACGATCTCGGGCTACCTCGGCCCGGGGTACGTCGTGGAGGCCAGCTTCGGTCACGTCCGCGACCTGCCGCGCAACGCCGCCGACGTGCCGGCCAAGTACAAGGGCGAGTCCTGGGCCCGCCTCGGGGTGGACGTGGACAACGGATTCCACGCTCTCTACGTCGTGTCCGCCGACCGCAAGCAGCAGATCAGCAAGCTGGTGAAGCTGGCCAAGGAGGTCGACGAGATCTTCCTGGCGACGGATGAGGACCGCGAGGGCGAGGCCATCGCCTGGCACCTGGTCGAGACCCTCAAGCCCAAGGTGCCGGTCAAGCGGATGGTCTTCCACGAGATCACCAAGCCGGCGATCCAGGCCGCGGTGGCCAACCCCCGGGAGATCGACCGGGACCTGGTCGACGCCCAGGAGGCCCGGCGCATCCTCGACCGTCTCTACGGCTACGAGGTCTCCCCGGTGCTGTGGAAGAAGGTCATGCCGAAGCTCTCGGCGGGCCGGGTGCAGTCCGTGGCGACCCGGATCGTGGTCGAGCGGGAACGGCAGCGGATGGCCTTCCGCACCGCCGAGTACTGGGACATCCTGGCCACCCTCGCCGTGGCGAACGCCGGCGAGGGGCCGCGCACCTTCAACGCCACCCTGATCGCCCTCAACGGCGACCGGATCGCCACCGGTAAGGACTTCGAGCCCACCACTGGCAAGGTCCGGGCCGGCGCGGGCGTCGTGCACCTCGACGAGGGCGGTGCCCGGGGTCTCGCCGCCCGGCTCGACGGACGACCGTTCACGGTCACCCGGGTCGAGGAGAAGCCCTACCGCCGCCGCCCGTACGCGCCGTTCATCACGTCGACGCTCCAGCAGGAGGCGGCCCGCAAGCTGCGCCTGTCGTCGCAGCAGACGATGCGCACCGCGCAGCGCCTGTACGAGAACGGCTACATCACCTACATGCGTACCGACTCGGTGAACCTGTCGGAGACCGCCATCGCGGCGGCCCGCCGGCAGATCGTCGAGCTGTACGGCGAGCGCAGCGTGCCGCCGGAGCCCCGCCGCTACACCGGCAAGGTCAAGAACGCCCAGGAGGCGCACGAGGCGATCCGCCCGGCGGGGGACAACTTCCGTACCCCGGGCGAGGTGGCCAAGGAGCTGTCCGCCGAGGAGTTCAAGCTCTACGAGCTGATCTGGCGGCGCACCATCGCCTCGCAGATGACCGACGCCGTCGGCTCCAGCGTCTCGGTGCGCATCCGCGCGGTCTCCACCTCCCAGGAGGAGGCCGACTTCGGCGCTACCGGCAAGACCATCACCGACCCGGGCTTCCTGCGCGCGTACGTCGAGTCCAGCGACGACGAGAACGCCGAGGCCGAGGACGCCGAGCGCCGGCTGCCCACCCTGGTCAAGGACCAGCCGCTGACCGCCGACGAGCTGGCCGCGCAGGGTCACCACACCCAGCCGCCGTCGCGCTACACCGAGGCGTCGCTGGTCAAGGCCCTGGAGGAGTTGGGCATCGGCCGCCCGTCCACCTACGCGTCGATCATGCAGACGATCCAGGACCGGGGGTACGTCACCAAGCGCGGCCAGGCGATGATCCCCACGTTCCTGGCCTTCGCGGTGATCGGTCTGATGGAGCGGCACTACCCCCGCCTGATCGACTACGACTTCACCGCCAGCATGGAAAACGAGCTGGACGAGATCGCCGGCGGTGACCACGCCGCGGTCGACTTCCTCACCTCCTTCTACTTCGGCAGCACCAACGGCACCGGTGACCAGGCCATCGCGCACGCAGGTGGCCTGAAGAAGCTGGTCACCGAGAACCTGAGCGAGATCGACGCGCGCAGCGTCAACTCGATCCCGCTCTTCACCGACGATGAGGGCCGCGAGGTCGTCGTCCGAGTCGGTCGTTACGGGCCGTACCTCCAGCGGGCGGTCCCCGGCGAGCCGCCGGCCGCCCCGGCCGAGGGCGAGGAGGCCGCTCCCCAGGGCGACCGGGCGCCCATCCCCGAGGGACTGGCCCCGGACGAGCTGACCCCGGAGAAGGTGCACGAGCTGTTCCTCGGCGGCAGCGGTGAGCGCAAGCTCGGCGACGACCCGGCGACCGGCGAGCCCATCGTGCTCAAGTCCGGCCGTTTCGGCCCGTACGTCTCCAGCGGCGAGCGCAAGTCGTCGCTGCTGCGCTCGCAGACGCCGGAGTCGCTCTCGCTGGACGAGGCGCTGCGGCTGCTCAGCCTGCCCCGGCTGGTGGGCGTCGCGCCCGACGGCGTCGAGGTGTTCGCCAACAACGGCCGCTACGGGCCGTACGTGAAGCGGGGCGAGGAGTTCCGCTCACTCGAGTCCGAAGAGCAGATGTTCACGGTCACCCTGGACGAGGCGCTGGCCCTGCTGGCCGCCCCGAAGACCCGGGGCCGACGGGCTGCCGCGCCGCCCCTGCGGGAGATGGGCGTCGACCCACTGACCGAGAAGCCGCTGGTGATCAAGGACGGGCGGTTCGGTCCGTACGTCACCGACGGCGAGGTCAACGCGTCCCTGCGGCGCGGGCAGACCCCGGAGGCGCTGAGCATCGAGGAAGCGTCCGAGATGCTGGCCGACAAGCGGGCCAAGGGCCCGGCCCCGCGCAAGAAGGCGGCGGCGAAGAAGGCCCCGGCGAAGAAGGCCGCCCCGGCGAAGAAGGCGACGGCCACCAAGAAGACGGCTGCCGCCGCGAAGTCCACCGCCGCGAAGAAGACCACCACTGCCAAGGCGACGGCGGCCAGGAAGGCGGCCCCGGCGAAGAAGGCGGCTCCGAAGAAGGCCACCACCGGTCCTGCCGAGGAGTGACAGCTCGACGCCCCAAATGGGTTAAATGTCCAATTTGGTGGCGGCGGTCTGGCGTGGACTGCCTAACGTGAGGGGATGTTCGCAGTCCCTGTCCCGCGCCGCCGTGTTCTCGTCGGTGCTGCGGCGGGTGCGCTGCTGCTCGCCGTGGCCGCGATCGGCATCCGGACGATGGACGCGGACGACCCCTCGCCGGCCGCCGCCACCGCGTGGCGCTCGTCACCGCAGGCCGTCGCCCCGGGGTCGTCCGCCGGGCCGACCCGCAGTCCCGCCGACCGGCGGACCGTACGACTCGTCGCCGCGGGCGACGTTCTGATCCATCCAGCGGTGACCGACCAGGCGCGCCGGGACGCTGCCCGTGCCGGAAGCATGGACTTCGCCCCGATGTTCGCCGGGGTCGCCCCGGTGGTCCGCGACGCCGACCTGGCGCTGTGCCACCTCGAGACGCCACTGGCCGATCCCGCCGGCCCGTTCGCCGGCTATCCGTCGTTCAACGCGCCCCCACAGGTGCTCGAAGGGCTGCGCGCCACCGGGTTCGACGGCTGCTCAACCGCTTCCAACCACACCCTCGACCAGGGCGCCGACGGGGTGGCCCGGACAATCCGCGCACTCGACGCCGCCGGGCTGGGGCACACCGGCAGCGCCCGCAGCGCCGCCGAAGCGGCTCGGCCCCGGATCTATCAGGTCGGCGACGTTCGCGTCGCGCACCTGGCGTACAGCCTGAACTTCAACGGGCTGAGTCGTCCTCCGGGCAAGCCGTGGCTGGCCAACCTGATCGATCCCCCCAAGATCCTGGCCGCCGCCCACAGGGCGCGGGCCGCCGGCGCCGACATCGTCGTGCTCAGCCTGCACTGGGGTACGGAGTATGAGCACCTGCCGGACGCCGACCAGCGGGCCTGGGCCCAGCAGTTGATCTCCTCGCCCGACGTGGACCTCATCCTGGGCCATCACGCCCACGCGGTGCAGCCGTTCCAGCGCTTCGGCGACAAGTGGGTGGTCTTCGGCATGGGCAACGAGTTGGCCCGGCACGAGGAGCCGATCGACGACAACCGCGAGGGTGTGATGGCCCGGGCGACCTTCACCGAGACCCGCCCGGGGCACTGGACGGTGACCCGGATGGAGGCCCTGCCGACCTGGACCGACCTGACTCCGGCCCTTCGGCTGGTCGATCTGACCGCAGCGCTTGCCGACCCGGGCACCCCACCGGGTCGGCGGGACGACTACCGGGCGGCGTACCAGCGGGTGCTCGGCTACGTCCGGGCCCTCGGTGCCGGCGCGGACCAGGTGGTGGCGTCGGGCGGCTGAGCGCCACCGCCGCTACGGCGCCGGCCCGCGCAGGGGGTGCTCTGCACCACACCCGAGATCGCGCGCCTACCCGTTGAATCGGTACCGCCGTACCGTATTGTCATGCCGGTTGGTCGAACGAGGCGTGCGGGCGGGGAGAAGCGGGGTGCCGTTCTCACCGCCGTGATGGACGTGCTCGCATCGCGCGGATACGAGAACACGCGGTTCGCGGACGTGTCGGCGGCCGGCGGCGTCGCGATCAGCACCCTCCAGACCTACTTCGGGTCGCGGGAGGACATGATCATCGAGGCCATGCGGGTGTTCACCGACCGGGAGGTCGCCGCCCTGCAGGCGGTTTCGGTCGCCGAGGCCGACCCGTGGCGACGACTGGTCGCCCTGACCGACCGGAGCCTGCACAACTCGGCGAGCGAACGACGGATCCTGGTCGAGTTCTGGCGATCCGCGATGCGTGACGACGAACTCCGCGATCACAGCGCCGAGGTGCTGGCACGGTACCGGGCACCCTTCCTGGCCGCCGTGCGCGAGGGCGCCGAGCGGGGGGCGTTCACGCTGACCCACGACGCCGACGCGGTGACGGACTTCCTGCTCGCGGCTCTGGCCGGTCTGATCGTCTCGCGCGTCCAGCACCATGCCACGCCGTCACCCGCGAACTTCCGCGACGTCCTGCTCACCCAGCTCAGCCTGATGCTGGGTGTCCAGAACCCGGATTCCCGTACCCGAACGGATTGAGGACGATGACCACCGTTGAGATCACCCGCTTTCGTGTGGCCGCGGAGCGCGCCGATGCCCTGCTGGCCGCCCGGCCCGCGATGCTCGACGACTTCCAGGCCGACCGTGCCGGCTTCCTCGGCGCACGGCTGATCCGACTCGATGCCGGGGAGTGGCTGGACATCGTCTTCTGGGCCTCGCCCGAAGACTTCGCCGAGTCCCGGCGCAAGGGCGCGAACCAGCCCGGCATCCAGGCGTTCTTCTCCCTGATCGACGAGGTGATCAGCTCCGAGGAGGGCACCACGACCGATCCGGTGGGTGCGTGATGCGCGCCGCGTGGTACGACCGGCAGGGTCCGGCGCGCGACGTACTCCAGGTCGGCGAGCTGCCCGACCCCTCGCCGGGTGCGGGTGAGGTCCGGGTCCGCGTGTCGGTGTCCGGGATCCACGTCGGTGACCTGGGAAAACGGCAGGGCTGGTGGGGGTCCAGCATGGCGTTTCCCCGGGTCGTCCCACACGGCGACGGGGCCGGAGTGATCGACGCGGTCGGCCCGGGTGTCGACGTGTCCCGCATCGGTGAGCGGGTCTGGGTCTACCTCGCCCAGTCGTACCGGCCGTTCGGCACCGCCGCCGAGTACACGGTGGTGCCGGCCCGGCACGCCGTACCGCTGCCCGCCGAGGTGCCGTACGAGCAGGCCGCCGGGCTCGGCATCCCGGGCATCACCGCCCACCGGGCGATCTTCGCCGACGGTCCCGTGCGGGGGCAGCGGGTCCTCGTCACCGGGGCCCTCGGCGCGGTCGGACGGGCGGCGGTGGCGGTGGCCCGCCGGGGCGGCGCCACCGTGATCGCGACGGTCCGTACGCCGGAGCAGGTCAACGAGGCGTTGGAGGCGGGCGCGCACCACGCGGTCGACACCGCCGGTGGTGACATCGCCGCCCGGATCCTCGACCGCACCGCTGGGGAGCCGGTCGACCGGGTCGCCGAGTTGGCCTTCGACGCCAACCTGGCGACCAACCTGGAGATCCTGCGCATCGGTGGCGTCATCGCGACCTACGCGACCGGGGCCGCCGAGCCCACCATCCCGTACTGGCCGCTGGGCTTCCAGAACATCACGGTCCGGTTCCTCAGCAACGACGACTTCCCCGAGTCGGCGAACGAGGCCGCCGCGACCGACCTGACGGCGGCGCTGGTCGCCGGTGACCTGCGCTATCCGATCACCGCCCGGCTGCCGTTGGCGCAGATCGCCGAGGCGCACGAGTTGGTCGAGCGCGGTGCCCGGGGGCGGGTCGTCCTGGACGTCTGACGCCTCAGGCGCCGAGGACGTGGGTCAGGTGCGGGCTGGCGAAGACGCGGTGCGGGTCCAGGCGGTCGCGGATCGCCCGGAAGTCGGCGAAGCGGGGGTACGCCTCGGCGAGTGACGCCGCGTCGCGGTAGTGCAGCTTGCCCCAGTGCGGGCGACCGCCCAGCGCGGCGGTCACCTGCTCGAACGCCTGGAAGTACGGCTCGTACGGCATGCCGACGTACTGGTGCACGGCGATGTACGCGTTGTCCCGGCCGTAGCCGTGCGACAGCCAGATGTCGTCGGCGGCGGTGAAGCGCACCTCGACCGGGAAGAGGATCTTGAACGGGAGTTCGTCCACGATCCGGCGCAGCGCGGCGAGCGCCTCGGGCAGCGCCGCGCGGGGGAGGCCGTACTCCATCTCCACGAAGCGGACCCGGCGCGGGGTGCAGAACACCCGGTCGGAGCGTCCGGTGTACCGCCGTTCGGTGAGCGCCCGGGCGGAGACGGCGCTGATGCCTGGTGCCAGGGCCGGCACGGCCCGACCGAGGCGGCAGGCGCCCGCGAAGACCCGGTTGGACAGGAAGTCGTCGTCCAGCCAGCCGCGCCAGCGGGACAGCGGCCGGTCGTTGGCGGGTACCCGGTCGTTGGCCTTGACCTGGACCCGGGACGTGTAGGGGAACCAGTAGAACTCGACGTGGTCGTGCCGGCCGATCAGGGCGGGCAGGTCACCGAGCACGTCGTCGAGGGCGGCGGGGCGTTCGTGGGCGTGCAGCACGAAGGCGTCCACGCAGCGCAGGGTCACCTCGACCAGGACGCCGAGCGCGCCGAGCGAGACCCGGGCGGCGGCGAAGACGTCGGGGTGCTCGTCCGCGGAGCAGTGCAGCACCTCGCCCGTGCCGGTGACCAGGGTGAGGGCTTCGACGAAGGTGGAGAGGCAGCCGTAGCCGGCACCGGTGCCGTGGGTGCCGGTGGAGATGGCGCCGGCGATGGTCTGTGCGTCGATGTCGCCCAGGTTGGGCAGCGCGAGGCCGTGCCGGGCGAGCAGTCCGTTGAGCGTGTGCAGGGGCATCCCCGCCGGTACGGTGACCAGTCGGCGTGCGACGTCCACGCTCACGCCGGTCTCCAGCTCGGACAACTCCATCCGCCGGTCGTCGGCGAGGGCGACGGCGGTGAATGAGTGGCCGCTGCCCGCGACGCGGATGCGGCCGCCGACGGCGGCGGCGTCCCGGACGGCTTCCGCTACCTCGTCCGGCGAGCCGGGCCGCAGGATGGCGGTGGCGCTGCCACGCTGGTTGCCGGCCCAGTTGGACCAGGGTGCGGTGAGCGGTGCGGTGCCGACCATGCGCGCTCCTCATTCATGAATATGAACTGACTTCATATCAGGAACGTTGTCCCTGGTAAATACCGCAATTGCGGTCCGCTCGTTGTACCGGTAGTCACGGACTCGTGACGTGGAGATATGTTCATCCGTCGAAGGGGGGTGGCGCCGAGTGTCCACACCAGCCGCCACGACCGGGCCGCTGCGCCGCGTACCGGTGCAGGGTCGAAGTGTCGCGCGGGTACAGCGCATGTTGGACGCCTGCGCCGAACTCGTCGACGAGGTGGGGTACGAGGGGCTGACCACGACCCTGCTCGCCGAGCGCGCCGAAGTGGCGATCGGGTCGGTCTACCAGTTCTTCCCGGACAAGCGGGCGATCGTGCAGGCGTTGACCCTGCGCACGATGGAGTCCTACCTGCAACGGCTCGACGAGCGCTTCGCCTCCGACGAGATGACCCACTGGTGGGACGGCGTCGACGCGGGGATCGACGAGTACATCACGATGCACCGCACCGTCCCCGGTTTCCGTACCCTGCACTTCGGCGACGTGGTCGACCTGCACCTGCTTGACGAGCAGCGGGACAACAACGGCGTCATCGCCGACCAGTTGGCCCGGGTGCTCACCGAGCGTTTCGGGCTGACCGACGTGCCGAAACTGCGCTTCGTCCTGGAGATTGCCGTGGAGGCCGCCGACGCGTTGATCAAGCTCGCGTTCCGGCGCAAGTCGGACGGCGACGAGCGGGTCCTGCTCGAGGCGAAGGCGCTGATCCGGGAGTACCTGCACCGCCAGGTCGACGGGTGCCAGAGCGAGCAGCGCGCCGAGGCCACCCAGTCCGCCTGACCTGGCGGTGCGCGTGAGCTACAGGAACGCGTGGCCCTCGCCGCGGTAGGTGGGCACGGTCGCGACGACCGTGTCCCCCTCGACCAGGTGCAGTTCGTTGACCCGTTCGCACAGCTCGCCCGCCTTGGCGTGCCGGAACCACACCCGGTCGCCGACGCGCAGGGTGGCCGCCGCCGCGCCGGAGAGCGGGGTCTGCACCTCGCCGGCGCCCTCGGTGCCGACCAGCTTCAGGCCGGCCGGCAGCCACGGTCGGGGCAGTCGGCTGTCGGCGGCCTGGCCGGAGGCGATCCAGCCGCCGCCGAGCACGGTCGCCAACTCCGGCGTCGGCCGGCGGACCACCGCGCAGGCGAAGAACGCCGCCGGGGTGGGCCGCCAGGCGCGGTACGCGTCGAACAGCGTCGGCCCGTACAGGCCCGATCCCGCGGTGACCTCGGTGACCGCGGGATCGGCGCTGGTCGCGGCCACGCTGCCGGTGCCGCCGCCGTTGACAAACTCCAGGTCGGCGTGCTCCCGTACCGCCGCCACCGCCGCGCCCCGGCGGGCCAGCAGCTCGCGGTAGGAGCCGCGCTGGGCCAGCCTGATCGCGCCGGCCAGCAGCGCCCGCCCGGGCGGCGCGTCGCCCAGGCCGGCGATCTGCGCCTCGTACGACATGAGCCCCACCAGCCGGAAGCCGGCGCGCCCGGCGACGGTGGCGGCGAGCGCGCCGGCCGCCCGGGCGCTGTGCACCGGCGAGCGGCGGACGCCGACGTGCACCCCACGCAGCGGTCGCCAGGAGGCGTCCAGGTCCAGACAGAGCCGTAGCTCAGCGCGCTGCCCCGGGGCGCGGACGGCGTCGACGAAGTCGAGCTGGCCGGTGCCGTCGATCATCAGGGTGATCGCGGCGGCGAGCGTCGGGTCGCCCGCCAGTTCGGCGAGCGCCGCCCGGTCGGCGCTCGGGTACGCCACCAGCACGTCGTCGCTCAGTCCGGCCCGGACCAGCCAGATCGCCTCGGGCAGGGTGAACGCCATGACGCCCTGCCAGCCGGTTCGGCGGAGCGCCCGGCTGATCAGGTCCCGGCTGCGTACCGACTTGCTGGCCAGCCGGATCGGCTTGCCCGCGGCGCGGTCGGCCAGGGCGGCCGCGTTGGCGTCGAAGGCGGTGAGATCCACCACGGCGTACGGGGGGTCGAGATGGGCGGTCGCCCGGTCCAGGCGCTCGCGCAGTTTGTCGCTTTCGATGGCCACGTGTGCACGCTAACTGTCCGACGATGAATGCGAAATACCCTCGCATACGTCCCGGGCTGCGGTCGATGGCTTCGGCGGCCTAGGCTCAGCGAGCAGGAGAATGTCGCCGGTGGGGCGGCCCCCACCGGGTCTAGAGTGTTCCACCGGGGGTGCCCAGCGATGGGCCGGCACGTGGAGGTACGGCCATCGAAAGCCAGAACAGCGGCGAGTCGCCCGGCGTGTCGCGCGCGGGTGACCAGTCGGGCAACGCCGCCAACCAGTCCAGCGGTGGTCAGGTCGACGCGTCCGGCTACGCCGCGATCCGCTCGGTACTGCGGATCAGGCCCTTCCGCCGGCTCTGGATCGTGCTCGGCGCGGCCTCCTTCGGCGACTGGCTCGGCTTGCTGGCCACCGCCCTGTTCGCCGCCTCGCAGGTGCAGGGCAGCACCGCCCAGGGTGCCGCGTTCGGCGGGGTCACCGCGATCCGACTGCTGCCCGCGCTGGTGCTCGGCCCGGTCGCCGGCGTCTTCGCCGACCGGTTCGACAGGCGCTGGACGATGGTCATCTGCGACCTGCTGCGCTTCGTGCTCTTCGCCTCCATCCCGCTCTACGCCCTCAGCGGCGCCGCCGGTGGCCTGGTGGTCGGCTGGGCGCTGATCGCCACCTTCCTGATCGAGTCGCTCACCCTGCTCTGGATCCCGGCCAAGGAGGCCGCGGTCCCCAACCTGATCCCACGGGCCCGCCTGGAGGCGGCCAACCAGCTCACGTTGATCACCACGTACGGCCTCACCCCGGTGGCTGCGGCCATCGGCCTCGCCGTGCTCGACCGTGGTGTCAGAGGCGCTGTGGGCGGCGACCTACCCGACTGGGCCGAACCGGCTCAACTCGCACTCTGGTTCAACGCCTTCTCCCGGCTCGCCACCGCGTTGGTGGTGGCGTTCGGGATCAAGGAGATCAGCGACGCGCAGCGCGGCGAGGCGGGGCGTTCCGAGCAGAGCATGTTCCGGCAGTTCTCCGAGGGCTGGAAGTTCATCGGCCAGACCCCGCTCGTCCGCGGCCTGGTGCTGGGCATCTTCGGCGCGTTCGCCGGCGGCGGCATCGTGGTCGGCACGGCCAAGTTCTTCGCCAACTCACTGGGCGCCGGCGATGCCGCGTTCTCGCTGCTGTTCGGCGCGATCTTCGTCGGTCTGGCGCTCGGCATCGGGCTCGGCCCGATGGTCGTCAAGGAGATGTCCCGGCGTCGCTGGTTCGGCATGAGCATCGTGCTGGCCAGCGCCGCCGTGATGACCCTCGCCTTCGCCATCCACCTGTCCATGGCGATCGTCGGCGCGGTGCTGGTCGGCGCCGGCGCAGGGATGGCCTTCCTGGCCGGCACCACGCTGCTGGGCGGGGAGGTGGCCGACGAGGTACGCGGCCGGGTGTTCGCGGTGGTGCAGATCGGCACCCGACTGGTGCTGATCCTGGCCATCGGGCTGAGCAGCGTGTTGGTCGGCGTCGGTGGCTCGCGCAAGCTGGAGATCGCCGACCTCGGCATCTCCGTGTCCTCCACGCGGCTGCTGCTGCTCGCGGCCGGCGCCGCCGGCATCTTCGCCGGGATCAGCGCCTTCGGCCAGATGGACGACAAGAAGGGCGTCCCGGTCCTCGCCGACCTCTGGGGTTCGATCCGGGGCCGTCCGCTGACGCCGGCCGAGCCGTTCGTCTCCGCCGGGCTGTTCGTGGTCTTCGAGGGCGGCGAGGGCGCCGGCAAGTCCACCCAACTCGCCGCGCTCGCCGAGCGGCTGCGCACCGACGGGCGCGATGTGCTGGTCACCCGTGAGCCGGGGGCGACGGCCGTCGGCCGGCGGATCCGGTCGCTGGTGCTGGACACGTCCGGCGACGAGGCGCCGTCCCCCCGCGCCGAGGCGCTGCTCTACGCCGCCGACCGGGCGCACCACGTGGCCTCCGTGGTCCGGCCCGCGCTGGTCCGCGGTGACGTGGTGATCAGCGACCGGTACGTCGACTCGTCGCTCGCGTACCAGGGTGCCGGGCGCACGCTCCCGGTCGACGAGGTCTCCTGGCTCTCCTCCTGGGCCACCGGCGGCCTCAAGCCCGACCTCGTGGTGCTGCTCGACGTCGAGCCGCGGACCGGCCTGTCCCGGGTCGCCGCGCGCAGCGGGGAGGCCGACCGGCTCGAGGCCGAGTCGATCGCCTTCCACGAGCGCGTCCGCTACGCCTTCCTCGACCTCGCCGCCGCCGACCCGAAGCGTTACCTGGTGCTGGACGCGTCCCGGCCGGCCGACGAGATCACCGGTCTGGTGGTCCGGCGCGTCGAGGAGATGCTCGGCAAGCCCGGCGGCATCGTGCACCCCCGACCGGCGCAGGGCCCGGACACCTCGGTACAGCCCGAGTTATCCGACGCGGAGCTGGTGACGATGGAGCACAAGACCTGATGCCGGACGTCTTCGCCGACCTGGTCGGTCAGGACGAGGCGGTCACCGAACTGCGCCGGGCCGCCGCCGCGGCGGCGGCCGTGCTGCGCGCCGCCGCGTCCGACCGGACGCCCGCGCTCGTCGCCGCCGGCGAGGCCGATCCCGCCCCCGACCCGACCGGCGGGATGACCCACGCCTGGATCTTCACCGGGCCACCCGGCTCCGGTCGCTCGGTCGCCGCGCGGGCCTTCGCCGCCGCCCTGCAGTGTGCGTACGGCACCGGTTGCGGCGAGTGCCCCGGCTGCCACACCACCATGGGCGGGACCAACGCCGACGTCCGGATGGTGGTGCCGGAAGGGCTCTCCATCGGCGTCGGCGAGATGCGCGCGCTGGTGCTGCGCGCGGCCAGCACCCCGTCCGGCGGGCGCTGGCAGGTGGTGGTCATCGAGGACGCCGACCGGCTCACCGAGGCGGCCGGCAACGCGCTGCTCAAGGCCGTCGAGGAGCCGCCACCGCGGACGGTCTTCCTGCTCTGCGCCCCGTCCACCCACCCGGACGACATCTCGGTGACCATCCGGTCGCGCTGTCGGGTCGTACCCCTGCGGCAGCCGCCGGCCACCGCGGTGGCCGAGGTGCTGGTCCGTCGGGACGGCATCGCGCCCGACGTGGCGCAGTGGGCGGCGGCGGCCGCGCAGGGGCACGTCGGTCGGGCCCGCCGGCTGGCCCGCGACCCGGAGGCCCGCAAGCGGCGTGAGGCGGTGCTCGCCGTGCCGCGCCGGCTGACCGGCGTGGGCGCGGCGTTCGACGCGGCGTCCGCGCTGATCGAGGCGGCCGAGGCGGAGGCCGAGGCGTCGGTCGCCGAGGCCGACGCGGCCGAACGGGCGGCGCTGGAGACGGCGCTCGGCGCGGGCGGCACCGGCCGGGGCGCGGCCGGCGCGATCCGGGGTGCGGCCGGTCAGCTCAAGGAGCTGGAGAAGCGGCAGAAGTCGCGAGCCACCCGCGCCCAGCGCGACGCGCTGGACCGGGCGCTCGTCGACCTGGCCGGCTTCTACCGGGACGCGCTCACCATGGCGCTGCGCGCACCGGTCGACCCGGTGCACACCGACACCGCCGCGCTCGCCGGCGCCGGGGCCCAGAAGTGGGACGCCGAGGGGTCGCTGCGCCGGCTGGAGGCCGTGCTCGCCTGCCGGGCGGCGATCGACGCGAACGTCAAGCCGCGCATTGCCGTGGAGGCGATGATGCTCGCCCTCTGGAAGGGCTGACCCGCAGCTCCCACCGGTTGTCCACAGCCATCGACACGTGCGATTGCTGTGCGGTACGGTCCGGTGTGCCGTGGTGACGGTGACGGCACGCTCAGTGAGGACCCATCCGGGAGGAGTCGCCGATGCCGCGGGGGGAGATCGACGAGGCCTGGATCGAGGAGGCGGTGCGGCGCTACCGCCGTATCGAGTCGTTGCAGGCCGAGTTCGACCAGGCCGTGTCGACCGTCGAGGTCACCGTCCGCTCGCCGGACGGCCTGGTCGAGGTGGTGGTCACCGCAGCCGGGCGTATCACCGACGTGCGGTTCCTGGGGCCGTTGCACGCCCGCAGCCCGCGCGACGTGGCCGGCTCGGTGCAGGCTGCGGTCACCGCGGCGGCGGACGCCGCCGAGTGGGCCCGGGAGAAGCTGCACAACGAGACGTTCGCCGCCTACCGACCGCTCGCGGGGGCCTGACATGGACACGCTGCGCGCGCTCTCCGCCCGGCTCGACGAGGCGAGCGCCACGCTCACCACCCTGTCCCACACCGTCACCGCCAGCGATCCGGCCCAGGCCGCGTTCGGCGCGGACGCGCCGGGCCGCCCCGGCGAGATCGGTCGTGCCCTGCACCGGCAGTGGGCCGCCGCCACCGACGACCGGGCCCGCGAGGCGCGAGCCGCCGCCGGCCGCCTCGCCGCCGCCGCCTCGGCGGTCCGCGAGGCCGCCGACCGGTACGCCGAGGTTGACCGCGCCGCCCGCCGCCGGATCACCGGAGAGCCGTGATGGACCCACTGGACCGGCTCGCCGAACCCGGCCTCGACCTGCTGCGCCGGGTGGACGCGTTGCTCGCGGCCGGTGTTCCCGAAGGCCATCGGGTGTGGCCCCTGCTCCGCCGGATGCAGGTGCTGCCGGGGGACGCCGTCCGGGGCTTCCTCGACCTGCACCCGGCGCCGCTCGCCAGCGCCGGGCACGCCGTGCGCCGGCTGGTCCGGGGGTACGACGACGTGGGCGCCGCGCTCACCGACCCGGTGCTCTGGTCCGGGCCGGCCGCCTCGGCGTACGGGCAGGAGCGTGCCGCGTTGCTGCGCCACCTGGACGAAGGCCCGGAGAGCCTGGTCGGGCGGATGGAGTCCACCGCCGGTTACGCGGACGCGCTCGCCGACTGGGTGGAGGGCAGCCGTCTCGCCCTCGCCCGGACGCTCGCCGACGTGCTGCGCTCGGCCGAGGCGGTGGCAGTGGTCGCCGCCACCGCCGCCGGTCCACCGAACCGCCTGACCCCGGTCGGGCCGGGCGTCGCCGACGCGGCCGAGATCGCCGCGCGGGTGCTGGCGGTGCTCTGCGTCGCGTACGACGGCGCCGAGACCCTGCTGCGCCAGTGGGCACCGAGCCTGGCCGAGTCCTCCTGGCGGCAGCCGATCCAGGGCCGTCCCCGCTACGACCAGCACACCCGGGTCGGCTGGTAGTTCCGGACCGCTCGCGGCCAGGGCCCCAGGCTGGTTCGCGGCGTTGTCGCGGTCTCGGCTCGCCCGCCGGCCCTGGTGTCGTCGGCGGACCGGCCACGGCGTCGCTCGTGGGCGCCAGAGCAGATTCGGCGTCCACGGCGACGCCGTGGTCTTCCCCCTGCACCCCCCGCAGGTCTGCCTCCACTCAACGCCGCCCGGCGGCGTTTGTCCCCTCTCCGGGCGCGGATTCAACCGTCCGGGCGAGGACCATCGGCACGACGGGTGGCCCGGCAATCGGTCGAGTCGACGGTCATGAATGGCATTGGAGGTATCGCCCCGACGTCCTTTGCGGTGATCCGTCGTAGGGTGGGGGGATGGGCATGCTCTGCGCGGTCAGCTTCAACCGGTACGGGCGCCTCTACTACCTCGACCCGGGCGACCTGCGTCCGCAGGTGGGCGACCGGGTGCTGGTGCCGACCGACGACGGCCCCGAGGTGGCCGAGTGCGTCTGGGCCGCCCAGTGGGTGAGCGAGGAGACCGACGGCTTCCCCCGGCTGGTGGGGTTGGCCGGCGACGACGACCTGCGCCGTGACGAGGCGCTGCGCCGCCGCAAGGCCGAGGCGAAGGTGGCGGCGAAGCGGCTGATCCGCGCGCACGGCCTGCCGATGAAGGTGGTGGCCGTCGACCACGTGCTCGGCTCCGCCGACGGCGGCGGCGAGCGCAGCACGGTCTACTTCACCGCCCCGCACCGGGTGGACTTCCGGTCACTGGTCCGCGACCTGGGCGCCACCCTGCACTGCCGGGTCGAGCTGCGCCAGCTCTCCGCGCGCGACTCGGCACGGGTCCAGGGCGGTATCGGCTCGTGCGGTCGGGACCTGTGCTGCGCCACGTTCCTCACCGACTTCGAGCCGGTGACCATCCGGATGGCCAAGGACCAGGACCTGCCGCTCAACCCGCTGCGCATCTCGGGAGCCTGCGGTCGGCTGATGTGCTGCCTCAAGTACGAACACCCGCTGTACCAGCGCTTCCAGGAGACCGCGCCGGCCGTCGGCAGCCGGGTGACGACGCCCGAGGGCAGCGGTCGGGTGGTCGGCCACAGCGTGCCCCGCGACGCGGTGACCGTACGCCTCGACGCGGACGGCTCCCGCTGCTCCTGCTCCCGCGCCTCCGTGTGTGCTCCGAGACAAGCCCACGACCAGCACTACACCCCCTAACCCCCGGTCCCCCCCCCGGCCCCCGGTCCCCCCCGGTCCCCCCGCCTGACCCCGTTGATCATGAAGTTATTGCCATCGCTGTCGGCGTGTCGGAGCAATAACTTCATGATCGACGGGGGTGTGGGTCTGTCAGGTGAGGACTACCGGGGGTTCCGTTAGGTGGGGTGTCAGGGGGGTTTTGGGGGTCAGCCAGCTTGCCGTGGGGGACTGGTCGGGGTTGACCTGCCAGTCGCGGGAGACCCGGTCGACGCCGATCGGATAGACGGTCAGCGTGCCGTCCGGGTCGATGCGGATCCGCAGGAAAGACTTGGAATCCTCGATGCCCTGACCGGCGAAGAGTTCGTTGACGTTCACCCCGAAGGCACCCGCCACCAGCAGGTACGCCGCGACCAGTTGGCTGGCCAGCAGGCCGATGACCGGGCCGTACAGCACCACCGCGGCGACCGCCGGCAGCGGCCACGGCCAGAAGTAGAACGGCAGCGCCAACCAGACCCAGGTGCCGCCGGCAGCGAGGGCCACATGGGCCACACCGTGGCCGACGCCGAGCAGCCAGTGCCGCGCGTGCCGCTTGCCGCTGGCGCTGGGCGGCTTGGCGAACAGGACCGCCGCGATCACCGTCACGAGCACCATCAACACCAGCGGTACGCTGAACAGCCGCTGATTGGTGCTGTCCGCCCAGTTCGCCGTCGCGCCCGCCATGGCCAGCATCAGCAGGGTATGCAGGGTGCCGAGCAGGGTGGCGAAGCCCGGGTTGCGGAACGGCAGTCGACCGAAGATGCCCCAGCCGTAGCGGCGTGAGCGGGCCGCGTCCGGATAGCGCGCCACCAGGTCGTACGGCTGGGTGCGGCTGGCCCGCCGGGCCAGCGTGTCGCGCGGCGGCACCTCGATGCGCTCGGGCAGCTTGTGGGTGGGGTACAGGTACGCCCCGCCGCCGCCGCAGGTGATCAACTCCCGGTCCGGACCCGCGTAACGGGCGTAATGGTGCAGGTCCCCGGAGAGCAGCAGCCGCACCCGGGCCCCGGTCGGGCCGATGATCGTCCGCACGAAGTAGTCGATCGAGTCGTACGCCGTCGGCTCGTCGGCGGCCTTGACCCAGGTCGGCGACGGCGTAGCGATGATCACCTTCGACTCGGGGGTGAGCCGCCGGGCCACCTCGTCGAAGTAGGCCAACTGCGGATCGTCCAGGTACGAGCCGGACTGGTCGTCCACGCCCAGCAGCCACCAGCCGGCCGGCAACTCGACGGCGAAGTACGACCGTGACTGTCCGGTACGCCAGCCGGCGAAGTTACGGTCCCGGGAGCGGACGAACAGGCGCAGGAAAGCGGTCAGGCCGTCGTACCAGTCATGGTTTCCCGGCACCGCGAACAGCGTGGGACGGTCGGGCGGCGTCGCCGGCAGTGCGGCCTGGTACGGGCCCTTGCAGCGGTTCTCGTACTCCGCGTAGGCCGCCGACGGGTAGACCTGGTCGCCACCCATCACCAGGGTCTGCGCGCGGGGCAGCCGGTGCCCGTCCACGGTCAGCTCCGGCTGCGCGAGCAGGTACGCGACGGAGTAGGTGGCGTGGAAGCCGTCGCCGAGGTCGGCCACGTAGTCGAGCCAGAGCCCACCGTCCGGCCCGGCCTGGCGGAAGACGCCGTCGCCGAAGGCGTTCTGCAATTCGCGCTTGTCGAGGTACGCGCCGAAGAGGATCGCCAGCAGCGTCCGGATGCCGGTGCTGATCAGCAGGAACGGCGCCAGCCAGGGCACCGGCTTGCGGGGGGTGAAGCCCAGTTCCAACGGGTCGGTGGAGCGTGGGCGGCGAGGAGCCGGCTCGCCGTCGGGTTGTTCGTCCGCCGGTGCCTGGTGATCGTCGCGTTCGTCAGTCACCCGCCGCAGCGTAGTACCGGTCTCCGTGCAGCGCTGTCCGGTAATTAGCCGGATGGCGGAGGTTGTCCGTTTGGCGGTGTCGGGAGCGTCGGGGGTATCCCGCTCGGCCCGGGGCTGCGGGGTGCCGTACACTTGCTGATCGTTGCCGCCTTAGCTCAGTCGGCTAGAGCGACGCACTCGTAATGCGTAGGTCGACGGTTCGATTCCGTCAGGCGGCTCGGTACGGAAGCCCAGGTCATCATCGGCCTGGGCTTCTGCGTTTCCCATGGTCGACAAGAGCGCCGCCGGCCGTGCCAGTCCGCAAATAGTCCGCATCCCGCGCGGCGACCGCTTCATCCAGCCGGTTGGCGACCGCGTCCAGGTCGTCACCGAAGAGGCCGGCGTACACGTCCAGCGTCATCGAAGGCTGGACGGTCCACGACTGCCCGACGAGGAGATCCGCTCTACCGGAGGACGTCACGGTCGCAAGGCTGCGACGAACGATTCGATCCGGTCCAGGTCGTCGGGTTGCAGGCCGTGGTTCGAGTTGGGCGCGATCAGAAGTGCTTGGCCACCGGCGGTCAACTGATCACGTGGAGGGCCTGGCGGGGGCAGTGCCTCATCGTCAGTCCAGACAAGTTTGCGACCCTGAGCCAGCACGGCGCGAGCCGCAGCAAGCTTCAATGGCCAACAAGCAGGACCCCGTGGCATCGGATCAGCGGTGATCGCCCGAGGCAGCGGGGGCAGGTGCCACAGGTACTCAAGCCGGCGCGCATCGAGGCACCATGTGGTGCACCAACGGATGTCCATGATGCCGGAAGCACGGAGGGACCGGATCCGGTCGATCAGCGCGGGCGCCCAGCGGACGACGTATGACACTTGGTCGGTGTCCGACCAGACCTGGCTCTTCCTGGGTGGCCCGCCCCAGCCTGGCCGGTTCGCGTTGATGACGCCATCCACGTCCAGCAACCACACAGGGCGTCCGGGAGGCAGGTCCGACTCTGCTTCCTCACCGTTCAATCCGGCCACGCCCGCACGATAGAGGAACGGCGGCAGGGGCCGAACCGGATTTGACGCGCCTGCGCGCAGTCCTCATCCAGTCCACAAGAGGTCGGCGGATCGCGGGGAGTGGTGTGCGATGTCGAGAGGTGTTTCGGCTGCTAGACCGCCATGTGCCCAGGCGGGTCGATCGCTCATCTTGATCTCGTAATGCGTAGGTCGACGGAGGACCTTGTGTCCAGTCCCTGTCGGCTGCGGCAATTCTCGCCCGGCGTCATCCCGAAGTAGGCCCGGAAAGCCTGGATGAATGCGCTGGGGCCGCTGTAACCGCTGGCCGTGGCGGTCGTGGTCACCGACTTGCCCTCGGCGATCAACCTGAGTGAGTGGTGCAACCGCAGCTGCGTCCGCCAGTGCGGGAACGACATCCCGGTCTGTTCCCGGAAAAGCCTGCTGAGGGTACGCGCACCGGCTCCCACGGCCGTGCCCAGTTCGCCGAGGGTGGCGGTCGGTGGGATCGTCGAGCAGGATCTCGGCAAGGTCCCGCAGCCGGGAGTCGGCGGGGTACGGCAGCCGCAGGCGCAACGTGGTCGCCCGTCGTAGCTGGTCAAGAGCCACGCGTTCGAGGTTGTCCCGTTCGTCGTCGGTCAGCTCCTCGCCCTCGGTGAGGCTGACGATCACCTCGCGTAGGAGCGGTGAGACGGCCAGGGCGGTGGGTTGATCCACGCCCAGCGGGTTCAGTGGGCGGTCGAACATGATGGCGCGCATGTCGGTGGGCCCGTACGCCCTATGCGCGTGGGCGACGCCCGCCGGAACCCACACCGCCCGGTCCGGTGGCACTGTCCACATTGCCGTCGGAGTCGACACTCCCAGCACGCCATTGCGGGGGCAGACGAGCTGGTGGCGCTCGTGGTCGTGCCAGTCGATCCGGTCGCGGTCGGCCAGGGGCACCCGCGCGGGGCCGTCGACATCTTGGCTGCTTGGCGACATAAGTCGGCAGGATATCGATAGCAGGCAACTGGAACGATGCGCGATTCTTCCTTCAGCCCTCGGGACGGGAGAGTTGATGGTGCAGGGGACGAGCGGTCGAGCTGATTCGGCGAACTCTGGTCCAGCGCCGGCGTTGGTCGAGAAGGCGGATGGGCAGCCGTCGTCGTGGCGGCGAATGCGCCTGTGGGGCGCGGCCCACGCGGTCGACGACCTTTACCAGGGGCTGGTGCCGGCCTGCGTTCCGTATTTCGTACTGGACCGCCATTACAGCTACGTCGCCGCTGGCGGCCTCACGCTCGCCGCGACGCTGGGCAGCTCCATTCCGCAGCCATTCATCGGCGTCGCCGTCGACCGTTATCGGCTCGAGTGGATGGCTGGGGCGGGAGTGACGCTCGCCGGAGTCGGGCTCGGTCTGTCCGGTCTGGCACACAGTTATGTGGCGGTCTGGCTTCTGCTCTGCGTGTCGGGGATCGGCGTGGCGATGTTCCATCCGGCCGCGGGAAAGTCGGCTCGGGTGGCGGCGGGCGACAGCGCCACCGCGATGAGCATCTTCGCCGCTGGGGGCAGCGTCGGATTCTTCCTGGCACCGGTCCTGGCCACCCCCGCACTGATCGCGATGGGCGTCGGAGCGACCGCGCTCTTCATCCCGCCGGCCGTGCTCATGGGTTTCCTGCTGTACCGGAATCGGCTGCGGCGGACGGCGGCACACAGCGTCCCGCACGACGGCCGGGACCGCTGGGTCCCCTTCCTGGTGCTGACCTGCATCGAGACCGTCAGGTCGGTCGCCTTCTTCGGCGCGATCACCTTCATCGAGTTGTTCTGGATACGCCATCTGGGCGCGGGCAAGAGCCTCGCCGGCGCGGCGCTGGCGTGCTTCCTGGTCGGCGGGGTGGCCGGGACGCTGCTGGGGGGTCGGATCGCCGACCGCGTCGGGATGGTCCGCACGGTGCAGTTGGGCGCGATCCTCACCATCCCGGCCCTCATCGGCCTGCGTCTCACGCCCGGGGAGTACCTGCCGCTCCTCTTCGCCGTGCTGGCCGGCATCGCCCTGAACATCCCGTTCGCCGTGCTGGTCAAGCTGGGCCAGGACTATCTGCCCACGCGGCCCGGCACTGCCGCGGGCGTGACCCTCGGGCTCGCCGTGAGCATCGGCGGCCTCCTCGCGCCCGTCCTCGGTGTGGCGGCGGAAGCCTGGGGACCCCAGGGCGTGTTCACGATCCTCTGTCTGATTCCTCTGGTGGCGTTGGCCCTCGGCGCGTTCCTCACCGAGCCGCAGCAGTGACGTGGCACTCCGATCCGGTGGCGACAGGCCCGCAGCTATCGGTCTGCACGAAATTCACCTGTAGCGATGTAGCGCGGGTCTCGTAGCATAGATGCTGGACGTTGGATCGGGGTGCACGGGAGGACTGGCATGAAGTTCGACATGGGGGCGCAGACGCTCGGCAGCTTGACCAAGCAGACGCAGAGTTCCTCCGATGATCTCGGTTCTCTGATCAAGCAGTTGATCGCTGCGGCCGAGCCGTTGCAGGGCAACTTCAACGGTGCCGGACGGGTGGCCTTCGATTCGTTCAAGGCCAACGCCGATTCGATCACCGCCGAACTCAACTCTGCCCTGGGCGCGATTCTGGGCGGCCAGAGTGGAATGGACTCCGCCTTCGGTCAGGGCGATACCGAGATGTCGGACAATGCCCGGTCGTCCGAGGGCACCGCGAACTTCGACGCCGCCAGGTTCTCCAGCAGCCGCTGACACGGGGAGTGACAGTCATGACAGACCGACGCAGCTTCGACACCGGCACGTCGCAGCAGGTGCAGGGTGACCTCGCCGGCATCATCGCCCGCCTCGAGGCAGTGATCTCGCAGCGCAGCTCCGACGTCGCGGCGGCGATGGCCGACTTCCAGGCCGACGGGGTGTCCGAGGAGTACCGCACCGTCGAGGACAGGTGGAACCGGGCGGCGGGCGAGGTCCGCACGATCATCGACCTGGTCAAGACCACCATGACGAAGAACGACGAGACGGCGAACACCACGTTGTCCCGTGCCCGCTCGGCGGTGCAGTCGATCGGTTGAGTCGGTATCCGACGAGTTGTTGACGAGGGAGCACGAGCGTGAGCGCGTGGGATATCTCCCCCGGTGGAGTGCGCGACGTCCTGACTCGTACCCATGCCGCCGCCACCCCTTTCGAGGGGCAGATGAAGAGCTTGAACTCGGCGTTGGAGGGATCTGCCGCCGAGTCCAGTTCGGAGATCGTGGGCCAGGCGCTTCAGGGCTTCGTGGAGTCGATTCGGACGGATCTCGAGTTCGTGTTCACTCGCACGGGGGCGTGCATGCAAGCGGCGGCGCAGGCGACGAACGCCTACGTCGAGGGTGACCTGGAAATGGCCGCGAACGCGCAGCGAAGCGCGGCGGCGGCGCCCGACCCGTCGGCCACGATGCCGGGGCCGGGTCGACAGGCGGTGCCGCGATGATCAACCCGGGGGAGATCCCGCAGATCCCCGGCAACATGGACGCGCTCGCCACTCACGCCCAGACGGTCAAGACCGCCGGCGTGGACTTCGCCAACACCGGCCAGGCGGTCGACAGCACCTGGCAGGGGCTGGCGGCGGTGTACAAGGCGCCGGAGGCGACGCAGCTCTTCGCCGCCACCGGTCCGGTGCGTACGGTGTCGGCCTCGGTAGGCGAGGACATCCAGGCCGTCGGAGCCGCGCTGACCACGTACGCCACCGAGGTCAGGGACATCAAGGCGCAGCTCGCCGCGCTCAAGGTCCAGGCGGAGCAGTTCGTCGGCTCCATCAAGGACGACGAGGACTGGCGCGAGGACCAGGGCAAGGTCGACAAGCACA
The DNA here is from genome assembly GCF_057708145.1 of Micromonospora sp. bgisy143. Lineage (NCBI taxonomy): Bacteria > Bacillati > Actinomycetota > Actinomycetes > Micromonosporales > Micromonosporaceae > Micromonospora > Micromonospora sp. bgisy143. The sequence goes on along the minus strand of NZ_JBYIRN010000001.1, from coordinate 483,406 downwards.
ACGGCCTGATCACCGCCGTGAACACGCAGGTGGCCGCGTTCTTCGAGGCGCAGCGCAAGTGCGCCAACACCATCAACGCACTGTACGGCGGCCGCCAGTACCGGGCCGACAACGCCGACGGCCAGGCCGAAGATGGCGAGTACGGCTTCACCGCCGACACGCTCAACGCCGCTGCCGGCGAGGACGGCGCCCTGCCCTGGGGCAGCAACGAGGAGCACGACCGTGGCTTCCTCGGTGACGTGGGGGCGTTCTTCGTCGGCGTCGGCGAAAGCTTCATGACCATGCTCGGGGACCTGGGCTCGCTGATCGGCCGGGATCCCACCACCGGTGAGTGGAGCTGGGGCACCGCCGGCCAGTCATGGCTGGGGCTCGGCAAGTTCGTGTGGGCGGTCTCGATCTACATCAACCCGGTGACGATCGTGATCGACCAGACGGTCGGCATGCCGTTCATGGAGCAGCGCGAGGCCGGAAACCTCCTGCTCAACGCGGGCAAGACCATCATCGCGTACGACACCTGGGGCGAGGACAAGTCGAAGGCGGCCGGAATGGCCACCTTCAACATCGTCTCGGCGGTCGTGGGCACCAAGGGTGCGGCCTCCGGGTTGCGCGGAGCGGGCGCGGCGGTCAACACCATCCGAGGCAGCGCCACCGCCGCGCGGGTCAGCGCCGCGCTGGTGCGTACCGGTAACTGGCTCGACAAGCTGCCCACCGTCAGCGAGGTGGCGATCAACTTCGCCAGGAAGTTCGACATCAAGATTCCGCAGCTCGGGTTGGTTCCGGCGATCGCCGGCGATGTGCCGATCGGGCGTGGCTTCGATGTCGAGATGCCCACCGTTCGCGGTGGCGACGCGATGCACATGGACGGCGGCAACGGCCCGGGCGGCCACCTGCCTGGCGGGAACACACCGGGCGGCCACGTCCCGGGTGACCTGACGCCCGGTGGGCACATCCCGGACGGGAACACGCCCGGTGGGCACATCCCGGACGGCAACACTCCGGGCGGCAACCTCCCGGACGGCAACACGCCCGGCGGCAACCTCCCCGATGGCAACGGGCCTGGTGGCAATCTGCCGGACGGCAACGGACCTGGTGGCAACGTGCCGGACGGCAACGGGCCCGGCGGTAACGCGCCGGATGGCAATGTGCCTGACGGCAACCCGCCGGGTGGGGGGAACCCCGATCGCGGGCGGGATCTCACGCCGGATGAGCAGCAGCGCTTCGTTGATCAGGCCGAACGGCTCAATCCGGCAGCGCGGGCCCGGGCGTTGGAGTTGCTCGCCCGTACCGATCTGCCGGACGGTGTGGCCAACCGCGCCGTACGGGACTTCGTCGACCTGCAGGATTCCGGGCGACTGGCAGGCAGTGCGGATCGGCAGGCCCAGGTCCTGCGCGACATGATGGATCAGTTGGGTGGCGACCGTTCCGCCGCGGTGGGAGCGGCCGCTGAGCTACGTGCCGCGAACGACGTTCTCAACAGCCCCGACCTGATGCCTGGCTCGAAGATCGGTATCAGCGTCAAGAATGAGACTGTCGACTTCGGCACCGGTACGGTGGTTCGTACCGGTGACGTCCCCGAGTCGGATCTGGTGTACCAGACCAGGGACGGCAAGGTGCATTTGGACGAGGTCAAGGCCACCGCGCAGACGGTGGCCAATAAGATCAGTGAGAACCCCGATCAGTTGCGCCGGATGCTTGACTGGCAGGCGGCAGATCCCGCAGGGCGGGCAGTGGGTTACCGGGTCGGGACCGACGAGGGGTTGAAGGGCCTGTTCAGCATGACCAACCCTGAGCCAAAGCGGTACGCGATCGACCGGCTTGCGCGTGCAGGGGTGCCGCTCCACATCGGCGGGCGCACGTTGACTCCGGATCAGCTGCGCCAACTGCGTGATGCGGCGCAGCAGGCGGCGGCGGATCCAGCGCACCCGATGAAGCGGGGCCAGGCGGGGGCTTGGTTCGACGAACATCTACCGAACCTCGCGGCGGCACGCGACCTCCTCAGGCCCTATGGAGTTGAATTCCTGTGAGCGATTCTTTGGTACCGCCCGAACTGATGGCCAGCCTGCCGCCCTCGTGGCAGGTGGCGGATCCAGGTCCAGGTGACCTCATGATTAGGAACCTGCCGCCCGATCCTGAGTGGCGGGCGCTGGCGCTCACGGCCCTGGAAGCGTGTCTGGCTTTCCAGGTGAACTCCGCCGCTCGTTACGGTGAGGAGCCGACCTGGGGGCTGCCTGAGGCGTTCTTGAACGACGACTGGTTCCTGCTGCAGCCCCGGCTCAAGCGGCGGCTGCCGACCCTCGCCGACGTGACGCGTACGAACGTGCGTGACTGGCTGCAGGAGGGCGACGTGGCGGAGATTCTCGAAGCCACGTGGACCGAGCCGCCGGATGAGCTCATCGAGGCGGTCGGGCAGATGTGGACGACCTTCATCGTCAATGATTTGACCGAGGATCTGCTCCGTTGGCTCGGGTGGGTTGCACGGGATCATTTGGATGTCGTGGAGCGGGCCAGGGCACTCGACCTCCTCAAGGCGGCCACTCGGCGGCTGCCGTGGCGTCACACGATTGAGACCATTCCGGTGATTCTGAGTCTCGGTGGGCCGGACGAGCGTGGCTATTTCGACCAGTTGGCGAATGATCCGGACCTGCACGAGAAGACGCGTTCCGAGGCGGCAAGCAAGCGGTGGCTCATCGACAGCGAGCGCACGCGAACCTAGATCCATCGCTGCTCTCTCAAGACAGACAGCATCGTCAACCGTTGACGCTGTCGGCGTCCACCAGGAGTGGCACGTAATGGCAACCTCGCCGCCCGCCTCGAGTTCGACGACCAGGGCAAACTGCTCAGCCATCATCGTTGGGCTGAGGATGGGGCCCCAATCGAAAGCTACGTCGCGGATAGTTGAGCGAGACAGCTTGGTGCTCTACGGAGTTGATTTCCTGTGACCGGTCCCTGGGTTGCCGCCGAAATGCTGGCCGCCGTGCCAGCTCCGTGGCGGCTGGCAGATCCCGTCGAACGTGGCAAGGCGGCGCGCGAGCTGCCGCCCGACCCGGTGCACCGGGTCGAGGCCCTGTCGGCGTTGGAAACCTGCCTCGCCTACCTGGTGGACGTCCGGGACCGATACGGCGACGAAACCGACTGGGGGCTTCCGAAGGCGTTCTTCGACGACTACTGGTTCATCCTGTACGCACGGCTCAAGCAGTCGATGCCGACCCTCGCCGACGTCACGCCCGAACGGGTGCGCGACTGGGCCGAGGCATACCTGGACCCGGAGGGCGTCTTCGACGTCACCTGGACGACGCCACCGGGCGAGGTGGTCGACAGCGTTGGCCGGTCATGGGTCTTCTTCATCCTGCAGGGAGCGGCGGAGAGCCTGGTCCGTTGGTTTCGTCGGGTGAGGCCCGATCACCTAGACGATGCGGAACGAGCCAGGGTGGTTGATCTGCTCAAGGAGGCCACGCCTCGTCTCCAGTGGCGCCTGACGACCATCACCATCCCGGCGATTTTGGATCTCAGCGCTTCGGAGGAGAAGGGCTACTTCGACCGCCTGGTGAACGATCCGGGCCTCCACGAGAAGACCCGCGCCGAGGCGGAGAGCGCGAGCTCGTTCATCGACCGCCAACCCGAGCCGATCTGATTACCTTGGAGGGCTCGTGAGTGTTTCGAGCTATCTGGTGTGTCCGTCGCGCCAGTTGATGATCGGGCCTGGTAAGCGGCTGAGGGAGCCGAGTGGGACAGTCGTCGGATTCTCCATCGGCGACCACCTGGCCTCCGAAGATCCGCAGCTCACGCAGGCGATCTGGACGTTCCTCGCCGACACCGCCGGCTCCGAACTGGTCGTCAAGTTCAGCGACGACGAGGACTTCGAGGAGATCGCGGGCTATCGCGAGATCGGCGGGGACGAGTACGGCGACATTACGATCGAGGACTACGCGCGCGGAGGAGCCTAGAGCCGGCACCGCTCGCGGAGCAGGCCAGATTGGCGGGCAGGGCACCGATGCCGAACTACGTGCAGGTCTATTTTGGGTCCACCGACGACCGCGACCGGGTGGCCGATCAGGTGAGCTCAGCCTTGGGTGTCCCGTTCCAGCCGTCCGACAAGCCCTACGCCGATTACCTCGGCCGGACGGAGGATCTGGCGCTCGACTTCACAGTGGGCCACGAGTTGGAGGACGACGCGGGAATCCCGTTCGAGGACATGCCGCACGTGTTGACCGTCCGGGACTTCCACCGCGGCCAGTTGGACGAACCGGCCGGGCGGAAGATGTTCGTTGCGTTGGAGAGGCTGGGCCACCGACCCATCTACCTGGTCAGGGGCCTTCAGGAGATCCTCGAGTCAGTCGACTGAGCCGCCGATCAGCGGGGGACGTTCAGGCCGTAGCGGCGCAGCACCGCCCCCAGCGTCTCGTACGGCGCACCCGGACCGCCGTCCAGTCGGTACCACCACGCCCGTCGGGCGCCCCGCCCGAAGGCGCGACCCACGACCACCTCCGGCTCGGACTCGACGGGACGCTCGTGATGGCCGACCAGGATCCCCCACGGCAACGCCGGCATGCTCGGCGTGCTCGACCGCAGCCCGCCGGACCGGCCCGGATGCACGGTCACGATCATGCTGCGGGCGGTACCCGCCAACTTCTCGGCGAGCCCTTCGAGCGTCGCCGCGTCGACGACCGACAGGGGCGGGCCGGCCAGCCGGAGCTGTTCGCGGACGCCGACCTCGACCCGCTGGACCGTCAGGACGCCGAGCGTCGCCGACTCGCCCTCGCCGCCGACGATGGTCAGGCTGGTGGGCGATGGCGCGCGCGTTCGACAGAACGCGGTGAGTTCGTGGCGTGACCACGGTTCGGTGGCCGGCTCCGCGACACCCCACCCGATCGGATCGCTGCCGGTGAGGGCGCGGACGGCGGCTTCGGCACCGGCGCCCAGTCGCAGTGCCTCGGTGGCGGGGTGCACGGTGACGATCTGGATCTCCAGGCCGCCCGTCCACGGCGTGCCGGTGGGCAGGGATCCTTCGGGCGGCGTGGCGTCCGACCGGGTGAAGCGGTGACCGTCCCAGCGCAGCGGCAGCCCGGTGAGCCCGTCGCGGTACTCCTCGCCCGCCCGCACCACCCACTGGCCCTGCGCCTGGGCGAGCATCGTCTCGAACGGGTACGTGATGACGCCGTCGGCCGGCGTGACGACCTGGAGCAGCAGTTTGTCGCGTACCGCGTCGACGGCGGCCTGCGCGAGCCACGGTGCCAGACCGACCACCGCGCGGTCCTGGTGCAGGACGACCGCCCGGTCGGTGATCGTGTCGGTCGCGCCGGTCATCGGCCCGTCCATGTCAGCCCTCCCGTGATCTCGACCAGCGCGGCGGTGAAGCGGCGGGCGACGTCTGCGGCCTGCGGGTCCGCGCCCGGCGCGCGGCTCTCCACCCACCACACCGGCTCGGGTACGTCGTCGGCGTCGGCGAGGTCGAGCAGCCGCCGTGCCTCGCCGGGCACCCGGACCAGGCGTGCGGCCTCGACGCTCAGCAGCAGTCGCCCGTCGACGGGGTCGAACAGTTGCACCAGCCCGGCCGCCTCGACGGTGTCCATCTTCAGTTCGGCGCCGGCCGCGAGCAGGGCGCCGAGCATCGCGGCCGGATCGGGTTCGGCGCGACACAACGCCACCGTGTCGAACGTCATCAGTGCTCCTTCGTCTCACCGGTGAACGCGGTCTGCACCATCCGGGGACCGTCGCCGGGGCGGATCAGCTGCGCGCGCCCGGTCGGCAGGACCATCGGCCGTACGCCGGAGAAGAGTTGGCCCTCCGTCCGGTCGCCGGACATGAGCAGGCTGAGGCAGCCGGCTTCCCGTACGGCCAGTGGGAACGGCTCGAACAGGCCGCGGGAGGCACCGGCCACCCGGCGGGCCAGCACGACGTGCAGCCCGGTATCGCGCCCGGCCGCCACGTGCGGCACCAGCGCGCCGAGCGGCTGCGTGGCCGACGCGGCCAGGATGTCGTAGTCGTCGATGAGCAGCACGATCCGGGTACGCGCCGCCTCGGGCGACTGCCGTTTCGCCAGCTCGTCGGTGACTGCCCGGGACAGTTGCTGGGCGAGGGCCGGGTTCGGGGCGTACCCGCCGCAGTAGGCGTCGGGCACCACGCCGGCGAGGGCGCGGCGCGGGTCGAACACGGCGAAGACCAGTTCCTCGGAGTCGTACTGCCCCATCAGCTCCTCGGCGACCAGGCGCAGCAGGTTCGTCTTTCCCGTCCGGGGGTCACCGAGCACGAGGAGGTGTTGGTCGCGGCCGAAGAGGTCGAGTACGGCGGGGGAGAAGTCGTGTTCGTAGCGGCCGAAGGGGATCACCCCGTGACCGGAGGGGGTGCCGGCGAGGTCGGCTACGGGAAGCACGGCGGGCAGGACCCGTACCGGTGGCGGCAGTGGTCCCGTCCAGGCGTCCCGTACCGAGCGGGCGGCCGCGACCAGACCGGCGACCGCCGGGTCCGGAACCCCGTCCAGGCGGGGTAGCGCCACCTGCGCGAAGAGCTTCGCGCCGGTCAGCGCGCGACCGGGCTGATCCGGTGGTACGGCGCGGGCCTGCCGGCCGTCGATGCTGGACTCGGCGGGTTCGGTGAGCCGTAGCTCGACGCGATTGGCGAAGGCGACCTGCTGCGCGGCGCGCACCTCGTTCCATCGTCGGGCCGTGCCGATGACGTGGATGCCGTAGCGACCGCCCCGGGCGAGCAGGCTGTGCACCTTGGCCTCCAGGCTTTCGAACTCCGCGTTGAGCTGCCCGTACCCGTCGATCAGCAGCACCACGTCGACGCAGCCGATCTCGCTGCGTACGCTTTCGTCGGCGTTGCGCAGGTCCTCGACCGAGTCGAACTGGTGCCGGGTGAAGAGGCGTTGCCGCCGGGTGAGCATGGCGTGGACCTCGTCGACGACACGGCGTACCCGTTCCCGGTCCTCGCGGCCGGCGACGCCGCCGACGTGGGGCAGTTCGGCGAGCCCGGACAGGCCGTTGCCCAGCAGGTCGATGCCGTAGATCCCGACGTCGGTGGGGCGGTGGGTGGTGGCCAGGCCGAGCGCGAGGGTCCGCAGCGCCGTCGTTTTGCCGCTGCCGGGCCCGCCCAGGACGAGCAGGTTGCCGCCGCTCCCGGCGAGGTTCACCACCCAGGGGCCCTGCCACTGGCGGGCCGGGTCGTCGAGTCGTCCCAGTGGCACCGGCAATCCGCCGTCGGAGCGCCAGTCGGTCCGCAGGCGTACGCCGTCGGGTGTGGTGACCACCCCGCCGGCCACCTCGTCGAGGGTGAGTAGAGAGGGCAGCGGTGGGAGCCAGATCGCCGGGACGCGCTCGCCGCCCGCCGCCAATTGACCGACCACCGTGGACAGCAGCGTCGGCCCGGTGGTGCGCCGGGTCGCCGTCGGCTCGTCGGGCGCGCTCCCGGCGGCGTCGGCGGGCGCGGTGGCGAACACCGGCATCGGCTTCGCTAGCGGCCCGACGATCGGGGCGAGTTCGTCATCCGCGCCGTCATCGAGCGGGCCGGACACGTAGGCGGCCTTGAACTGCTGGTAGATCGACACGTCGACCTTGAGGTAGCCGTTTCCGGGCAGCGGCGGCAGGTGGAACGCGTCGACTTCGTCGAGGACGGTGCGCGACTCGATCTCGGTGAGCGTACGCAGGGCGATCCGGTAGGCGAGGTAGTTCTCCAGGCCGCGCATCTTGCCCTGCTCGACGCGCTGGCTGGACAGCAGCAGGTGCACGCCGATGGATCGGCCGATCCGACCGATCCGCAGGAACAGGTCGATGAACTCCGCCTTGGCGGCGAGCAGTTCACCGAACTCGTCGATGAGCACGAGGAGGTGTGGCAGTGGGGGCAGGTGGGCGTGCTCGCCCTGGGCGCGGAGCAGGTGGTATTCGGTGATGTCGGTGAGTTTGCCCGCGTCGGCGAGTACCTGTTGGCGACGCTGCACCTCGCCGTCGAGGCTCGTGTACATCCGCTCCACGAGCGCCGCGTCGGCGGCCAGGTTCGTGATCAGCCCGGCCAGATGCGGCAGCTCGCCGAACGGCGCGAAGGTGGCACCGCCCTTGTAGTCCACGAGGACCATCGCCATCCGCGCCGGCGGGTGGCTCGCCGCCAAAGCGAGCACGAGGGTACGCAGCAGTTCGCTCTTGCCCGAGCCGGTGGCGCCGACGCACAGTCCGTGCGGCCCCATGCCGAGCTGTGCGGGCTCCTTCAGGTCGAGCAGCACCGGACGCCCCGCGGGATCGACCCCGATCGGGACGCGGAGGAAGTCCCGCTCGCCGCGCGGCCGCCAGAGGCTGGCCAGGTCCAGGTCGGTGGGGTCGGACAGGCCCAGCAGCTCCCGGAAGTCGGCCGGTGGGGTGCCGGTGCCGTCGTCGTAGGAGTCGGCGGAGAGTCGCAGCGGCGCGATGCTGCGGGCCAGTCCCTCCACGAGCGGGCCCGGTGCCTCGTCGAGGGTGCCCCGCACGGTCACCGCCGGGGACGCGCTGAGGTCTTCCAGGGTGACCGAGTCGCCGTGGACGGTGATCCGGCGGGAGACGTCGCCGGGCTCGTGCAGCCGGTCGGCGAGCAGGTGCACCACGGTGACGCCGAGGCTGGCCAGGCCGACCGTCGGGTCGGGGCTGGCCAGCACGCGGGCCAGTTCGCCGTGCGCGTCGTCAATGACCAGCAGGCGCGGCCGGGCCTTCACCTCGGCGCGCCCGGCGCCGTGGCGGAACGACTTGAGCGCGCTGGTGGCCCGCTCCTCCAGGTCGTCGCGGAGCAGTTCGACGAGCGCCTGCGCAGTGGTGACCAGCAGCGGGTTCGGGCCGGACGGACCGATCGAGGTCCGGTCGAGCAGGTGTGGCAGCCACCGCGCCCACCGCCAGTCCCGGGCCCGCTCCGGGGTGGTGATGATCGCGAGCGTCACGTCGTCCGGCGCGTGGAACGTCGCGACCTGTACGAGGATCGCCCGGGCCAGGGCGACCGCCTCGGCGTGGTTCGGCGCGATCACGCTGACGTCCCCGGCGCTGTCGAGGTTCGCCCGCAGGGGCAGCCCCGGTGTCAACGCGAAGCGGCGGATCAGTGAGCGCGCCTCGTGCCGCATGAACGGATCGAGCGGATTGGTGGGCGTGCTCTGCTCGCGCAGCTCGATCGGCCGTACCGGCAGCGCGCCCACACCGAGGCGTACGTGCAGGAAGTCGATGTCGGCGCGGCGGCGCTCCCACAGCCGGGCCGGGCTGCGGATCACGTCGAGCAGCCGGTTCACCGGCGGGTCGAGGACCGTCGCCTCGTCACGCAGACGCTGCTCGGTCTCGCGTAGTTGGTCCCGCAGTTCCTCCAGGTAGTCCTGGTAGCGCTCGCGCTGCGCGCGGCGCTGTCGGCCGGCCTTGCCCAACTGGGTGAGGTACATCGCGCCGGCGGCGCCCAGCGCCGCCACCATGACCACCGCGCCGAGCGCCGCGAATCCGGAGCCACGCAGGAACATCATCATGCTCATGGCCACCCCCGCGCCGGCCATCGGCAGCAGCGCCTGGAGCCCCATCGCCGACTTGCCGTCCGGCAGTTGTGGCGGCGGGTCCAGCACGAGGGGGTCCATCGCGGCCATCGGGCGGGCCATCCGGGCGGGGCGGTGCACCATGCGCGTCGACATACGGTCCTCCGGTCACGTCTGCCGGGCACGGGTCAGGGCCAACGCGGCCGCGCGGGTCACCTCCACGAGCGTCGCCTCGCCGATCCGGGACGGCGTGATGAGCGCAGCGGCGGCCAGGTGACGGTCGTAGGGCAGCGCCACCACCGGTACGCCGGTCTGCCCGATCAGCTCTCGTGCGGTGCCGTGGATCAGCGTCGAGCGGCCGTGCGGGTTGCCCGCGCTCAGCACGACGACCACCCGGGTCAGCCAAGCCCCGTACCCGTCGTCGACGATCCGGCGGAGCGCCTGGTAGGTGCCCCGGACCCCGTCGGGTGTCGCCGCCGCGACGAGCACCACGGCGTGCGCGTCGGCCATCACCCCCGCGGGGGTACGGGCCTCCAGGCCGGGCGGGCAGTCGGTGACGGTGACGGCGAACAGGCGGGACAGCGCGCGGGTGACCGCGGTGCACAGGTTCGGGTTGGTGGTGCCGCCGGGCAGCACCCAGAGGCCGGTACCGGTGCGGGGCAGAAGTGGTGCGAGCTCGCGCAGGTCGCCGCCGCGCGCCGCGAGCAGGCCGGGTGCCAGCTTGTGCAGCGACGGGTCGCCCGGTACGCCGAGCCGCCAGGTCAGCGAACCCTCGTACGGGTCGGCGTCCGCGGCGAGCACCGGATCGGCACGGCGGGCCGCGAAGACCGACGCCAGCAGCGCGGCGACCGTGGATTTCCCGGCGCCACCCTGCACGGAGGCCACCGCGATGCGCCGCCCGGTGTGCACGGGCGCCTGCACCTCGGCGGCGAGGTCGGCGAGTTCCCGGGTGTGGTGGCCGCCGGCGAACATCCGGTTGACGCTGCGCCAGGTACGCCGGAGCGCGGAGTCGCCGGAGGGTGGACGGCGCGCGATCCCCAGGTCGTTCGGCTCCGCCACCGGGGAACCGGCCGGCGGCGCGGTGCGCGGCACCGGTGGAGCGCTCATGTCACCGCCTCCGTCAGAAGGTGTCGAGGAGTCGTGAGTAGAGCCCGAACACCCCGACGGCGACCGGCACCAGGGCCAGCACGGTCAGGGCCTCGACCCGGTCGGCGAGCTGCCGGCCCCGCGCCAGGACGTGTGGCGGCGGCCGGTAGGCCAGGATCGCCAGGGCCACCGCGCAGACACCGAGGGCCGCCACGGCGGTGGCCCACCACGTGTCGGGTCGCTGACGTATCCAGCACAGCAGCAGTCCACCCACGACGGTCAGCGCGCCGGCCACCAGCGCCACCACCTCGGCCGCCAGCGGGAAGGCGCGCATCCGCAGCAGCAGGGCGGCGGCCACCAGGACCGCCAGCGCCACTGGCCACGGGCCCGGTGTCGCCGCCAGGACGAGCCCGGCGAGCGCCGCCGAGGTCGCCGCCGCGATCGTCGCGACGGCCAGCCCTCGATGCGCGGAGTCGACGGCGGCCTGTACGGACACCCGGCTCACCGGCTCGTCGTTGCTGCGTCGGTCGTCGAGACGGGTGAGCCCCGACGTGATCATCGCGAACCGGGGCAGCAGCCCCAGGAGGCCCACCGACGCGATCGCCAGCACGGCCGCGACCCGCTCGTCGGGTACGCCGAGCAGCAGCGGGATGCTCCAGCCCGCGACGAGGAACAGTGCCGTCCCGCCGCCGAGAAGGCCGGCGCGACCGTTGCCCGTCGCCGCGCCCACGGCCAGGACGGTGCAGCCGATCAGCACGGCCCAGAGCGCCACTCGTGCGGTGCGCGCGTCGGTCCAACCGGGAACGGCGGTCGTCACCATCGCCGCGCCGCTCAGCAGCGCCGCCACCCCGACGGTCCGTCGCCGGACCAGCGCGACGAGCAGCCCGGACAGGGCGACCAGGCCGCCGACGATGCCGACCACCGTGGGGTCGAGCCGTGGGCCGGAGAGCAGGGCCGCCATCGTGGCGGCGACCACGCAGGCGATGGTGGCGGTCCACCTGCGTGCGGTGTCGTCCCACCGGCCGCCGCGTCGGGTGAGATCGTCGCCGACCTCGTCGGAGACGTCGTGGACGATCGCCGCCGGCGGCGCCTCGGCGATCGGGTCGACCCGTAGCAGGGCGCCGTCGGGAACCGCGGCCTGCCGCAGGCTGCCGGCGGGGTCGAGCACCGTGCCGTCGAGGGTGCTGATCTGGTAGCCCCGCGAATCGTCCGTCGGTGGATGGCCCACGAGGGCGACGACCTCGGGCAGCAGCAGGCCGAGTGGCTCGTCGGCGGGCAGTACGAGGTCGATGCGGCGGTGTGGCCCGGCCAGGGTCACCCGACTGAGGTGACCGGCGGACGCGAGGGTCTGCGGGCCGGTCATCGCTGGCCCGTCGGCTGGACCGCGGCCGGGTTACGGGCCTTCTGCTGCTCGGCGACGACGTTCTGCAGGAAGGACCAGCCCACGCAGACCGCGCAGGCCACCGCCGCGAGCACCAGGCCGGTCCGGAGCCAGCGGAAGCCGTCGCCGGTGGCGCGGACCCGACGCTGCCGGCCCCACAGCAGCAGCTCACGCATCCGGGCGCGGCGAACCGCGACCGACTCGATGAGCTGCGTGTCGAATTCCCGCCCCACGGCTCGATTCTATCCATGGGCGCTAATCCGATCGGGGTCGGCGATCACGCGCTGACCGGTGCGGCCGCCACGAGGAGATGTCGACGATGATCAAATCCTGCGGCGGGTGGGCGACCTACGGGCGGTTGATCGTCCCGAGGGCGGCGGTCACCCGGGCCGCCTCGCGCCGGCCCTGGTCGCGTCCGGCGGCCACGAGCGCGGGCACCACGGACCGGTCCATCACGCTGGTCCCCTGCGCGCGCCTGGCTGCCGGGTCGCGGAGCAGCAGCTCGACCGGGCGGCCGGTGCCCAGGGCGGCCCGCTGCTTCTCGATCCGGGCCCACGGCCCGATCGCGGCGGTGCTGGGCGCGAGGGCGACCACCGGACCGGTCCCGGGCGCGAGGTCCAGGTTGAGGCTGGACCGCATGCCGCCGTCCATGTAGCGGCGTCCGCCGACCGGCACCGGAGCGGCGGACAGCGGCATGGCGCAGCTCGCGGCGACGGCATCCACGAGGGGTACGCCGTCGTGTCGCGTGAAGAGGCGCAGGGCGCCGGACTCGACGTCGACGGCGGCGATGCGGAGGTCGGTGTCCGGCCAGTCGTGGTCCGGAAGACGGGCCTCGGCGATCCGACGCTGTCGCGACGGGTCGTCGATGCGGGCCGCGAGCGCAAGCCGACCGAGGCGGCGGGCGGCCTGCTCGGGACTGCGGGCGAACAGCTGTGCCCGGGCGAGCCGCAGGAGGCTGAGCAGGCCCAGCGCGGGCGCCGTCTCGTGGGGTACGCCCTGACGCTGGCGCTCGTACAGCTCGGGCAGGGGTGTGCCGCTGGCGATCTGGGCGCCCACCACGGCACCGGCGCTCGTGCCGAGCAGCACCGTGTCCGGGGCCACGGTCACCCCTTCGTCGGCGAGGCCGGCGAGGACGCCCACCTCCCAGGCGATGCCCGCGACGCCACCGCCACCGAGCACCCAAACCGGCCGCGTGTCGTCCGCCATCGCCCCTCCGCCCTATACTGCTAACGCCGTTCGCAGTTCGACGGTAGCAGGAGCCGTGGCGGGCTGACAACGCGTCGGCTCAGGGCTCCCGTCGGCCGAAGATGATCGCGCCGAGCTTGCTCTCCGGTGAGGTGACCGTCATCTCGGCCTCGACCGCGAAGCCGTGGTCGCGGAGCCAGGCCGACATCCGCGCCGGCCGGCGTCGGTGCACGTGGACCCGCATCGGATGGCCGCCGTACCCCTCGGTCTTGAGGGTCGTCTCGTCGCCGACGTGGAAGCCGACCAGCAGCGGGCCGCCCGGGCGGACCACCCGGTGGAAGTGCGCGAGGACCTGCCCGAGCTGCCGGTCCGGGACGTGGATGAGCGAGTACCAGGCGAGCAGGCCGGCCACCGAGCCGTCGGCCAGGTCGAGGTCGGTCATGGAGCCGACCTGGAACCGCAGGCCGGGGTGGTCGCGGCGGGCCACCGCCAGCATTCCGGGGGACAGGTCGATCCCGAACACGTCAAGACCCAGTTCGTGCAGGTGAGCGGTGATACGGCCGGTTCCGCAGCCCACGTCCGCGACCGGACCGCCGCCGCCGGCGCGGACGAGTTCGGCGAAGAGCGCCAGCGCCGCCCGCTCGTACGGCGCGCTCGCCAGGAAGTCACGGACGAGGTCCGCGTAACTGACCGCTACCGTGTCGTACGAGGTGCGTGTGTCGGCCAGCCAGTCGTCCGCGTCCACCAGGGAAGGCTAGACGTACGTCGTTGTCGTCACCACACCCCACGGAGGCTTCTGCCCATGCCCGCCGCGCCAGTGATCCTCAGCCTGCCGATCGCCGACCGCTCGGTGTCGTACCGCTTCTACCGGGACGGCCTCGGCCTCGACGCGGTGGGCGAGCCGGCCGACGACGGCCTGCCGGAGCCGTTGCAGTTCGTGGTGAACGACGGGCTACGCCTGATGCTCGTCCCGACCGGCGGCTTCGGCTGGGTGATCGGTCCGCGCGAGGTCGCCCCGGCGGGGCGGAGCGAGTGCCTGCTCGGCCTCAGCGCGGACAGCACGGAGGAGGCGGACGCGATCGTCGAGCGGGCGCGCGCCGCCGGCGGCGAGGTGGTCACCGAACCGACCAGCCAACCCTGGGGGTACTCGGGTGTCTTCGCCGACCCGGACGGTCACCTGTGGATGGTGTCGACCGACCCGGGGCTCTGACGAACGGCGGTGACCGTGACCGGTTCCTGAGGGCTCCACCAACGCCGGCGGTTGCTGAAGCGTACGGTCAGCGCCATGAACGACAGCCGCAGTTCCAAGCCTGTTTTCCGCCGATTCCCCGACCTGCCCGCCTGCCCCGCGGTCGGCGAGCGACGCGCTGCGGGTTCGGCGTCGGGCGAGCGTCGATGAGCCGCCGCCAGGTGCTGTTGGGCGCCATCGCGCTTGCTCTCGTGGCGGCCGTTCTGTCCGCTCCCGGGGCGGCACCCGTGACCGCTCAAGCCGCGGCGGTCGCGTGTCCCACGCCAGCGCGACCGACGATGAAGATCCTGACCGTTGGCGACTCGATCACCGAGGGCGCGACGATGACCGGCTCGGTGAGCGCTGCCTACCGTGCGGAGTTGGGGCGGCTGCTCACCGAGAACTGTGTCCCGCACACCTTCGCCGTCGCGGCGGTGGGGGGTACGACCTGCGGCTACTGGACGTCACGGATGGCGGACCTCGTCAGCACGCACCAGCCCGACCTGATCCTGTTGAACTGCGGGACCAACAACAATCTGTCGACCGCCACCTCGACACAGATCACCGCTTTCGAGCGCACCTACCGGACACTCTTCGACATCGCGCTGGACATGGACCCGGACGTCGTCATGTACCCGGCCTGGGTGCAGTACAGCGCCGGTCATGGCACGACTGGCTGCACGACCCCACCGGGGCCGAGCCCGGCCTGGCTCCCCTCGAGCGAAGCCATCGTCAACGACGCGATCTACCGGAGCATCAAGGTCATTGACGAGTTCGGCGATCGCGTACCAACGTGGATCGACTACCAGTCCATCCCCGAAGGCTATCTGGACGAGTGCGGGGTGCACCCCACGCCGGGCGGTTACGACGTGATGGGCAGGCTGGCCTACAACACCATCGCCCCACGGCTGGGCGTACCGCTCGCGCCACTGCCGTGTGGGTTGGTGGGCCGTCGGCCGGACCGTCCGGTCGGTGACTGGACCCCCTGCGCGACGATGAACCTCAACTCGTGAGGCGTGTCCGCCCGTTGCCGCCGATTCAGACGTAGATCTTCTTGGCGTACTCCGGGCCGTAGTGCCGCTCCAGCTCGGCCAGGCTCTCGGCGGGCGCCTCGACCTCCTTGATCAGGCGAGCCCGGGACGGCAGCACGTCCGGCTGCCAGGTCTCCGGCTGCCAGAGCGCGGACCGCAGGAACGCCTTCGCGCAGTGGTAGAAGATCTGCTCGATCTCTACGACCACGGCCAGCACCGGTCGGTGCCCCTTGACCACCATCTCGTCGAACCAGGGTGCGTCGCGCACCAGGCGGGCCCGCCCGTTGATCCGCAGCGTGTCGGTGCGGCCCGGGATCAGGAAGAGCAGCCCGACGTGCGGGTTGTCCAGGATGTTGCGGTAACCGTCCGCACGCTTGTTGCCCGGCCGTTCCGGCAGCGCGATGGTGGTGTCGTCGAGCACCAGCGCGAACCCGGCCGGGTCGCCCTTGGGCGAGACGTCGCAGGTGCCGTCCGCGCCGGCGGTCGCCACCAGGCAGAACGGCGCGGCGGCGAGCCAGTCGCGGTCGCGTTGGTGCAGGCGGGGGCGGTCCTTGTTGGCGGCTCGGGGGTGGGGCGTCCCGAGCAGTTCGCGTAGCTCCTCGTGCGTGGTGATCTCCACCGTCACGTGATCCTCCCTCAGCCGTTGAGCTGGTGGCGGGTACCACCGATCGTCAGCCTAGGCCGCCGTGGCCAGCGCGAGGTTTGCGCGCGGGCGCCGGGGGTACGGCCCGCCAGACGAGACAGTCGCGCAGGAAAGCCGACAAGTGGAGGCCGGGAGATGGAGAGCCGACTCAAGGTGCTGGGTCACCCAGTCCATCCGATGCTGGTCATGTTCCCGGTCGCGTTGCTGGTCACCGCGGTGTTGTTCGACATCATCGACACGGTCGGCGGGCCCGACTTCCTCGGTGAGGTCGCGTACTGGAACATCACCGTCGGCCTGATCGGCGGCCTGCTGGCCGCCGCGGCCGGCTCGTTCGACCTGCTGGCCATCCCGACCGGGACCCGCGCGAAGCGGGTCGGTCTGCTGCACGCGGGCGCGAACATCGCGGTGGTCCTGCTCTTCGCCGCCGTGTGGGTGGTCCGGCTCAACGCGGACTCGCGGGCCGCCGGTGGCGCGCTGATCGCCATCGAGGTGGTCGCGGTGGCGATCCTCGGCATCAGCGCCTGGCTCGGTGGCGAGCTGGTCGACCGGCTCGGTGTGGGCGTCGACCGCGACGCCGACCTGAACGCACCCAGCTCCCTGCGACCCACCACTCAGCGGATCGGAGACGCGCGATGAGCGAGCAGCAGGCCGGTGGTTTCGGCCGCGGATGGCGTGGCCGGCAGCAGGGCTGGGACCCGATGGGCGAGTTGCAGTCGCTGCGCGCCGAGCTGAGCCGGCTGGTCGGTGGTCGGGCCGGGACGTCGGACGTCGAGCTGACCGAGACCGCGGACGGCTGGCAGGTCGTCGTGCGGCTGCCCGGCGTCGCGCCGGAGGAGGTGGCGGTCGAGCTGGACGACCGCGAGTTGTGCGTGCGGGCCCGCTCCGAGGCGGAGGTCAACGCCGACCAGGGCATCCCCGGTGGCTTCGAGACGCGGGGTTTCGAGTACCGCGTCGACCTGCCGTCGCGGGTCGACCCGGAGGGCATCGACGCGGTGATGGACCACGGGCTGCTGCGGGTCCACCTGCCCCGGGCGGCGCGGCCCACGCCGCGCACGATCACCGTCGGCCGCACCGGGCCGCGCTCCGCCGGCCCGTCCAGGGGTACGCCGTTACCGGCCGATCCCGCCGCCGACCGGGAGCTGCACCACCCGGACACCGGCGAGATCGACCGGCCGTAGCGGGACAGGTGGTCACCCCGTCCCTGCTCGGCCCGACGGCCGGGCGAGTCGAAGACGTGCGGAAGATCGCCGTGCTGCGCGCCAACGCCCTCGGCGACTTCATCTTCGTGCTACCGGCGTTGGAGGCGCTGCGCGCCGCGTACCCCTCGGCGGAGATCGTGTTGCTCGGCGCGCCGTGGCACGCGCAGCTCTGGCGCGACCGGCCCGGCCCGGTGGACCGGGTGCTGGTGGTGCCGCCGGGCCCGGGCATCCGCGAACCGACGGCCGACGAGTCGGCGTCGACGATCGACGACTTCGTGGCGGCGGCCCGGGACGAGGGCTTCGACCTGGCGGTGCAGGTACACGGCGGCGGCGCCAACTCCAACCCGTTCGTGAGTCGCCTGGGCGCCCGGGTGACGGTCGGGTTGCGCGCCGAGGACGCGCCGCCGCTGGACCGCTGGGTCCGCTACGTGTACTACCAGCACGAGGTGATCCGCTACCTGGAGACGGTGGCGCTGGTGGGCGCCCCGGCCACCACGATCGTGCCGACGCTGGCGGTCACCGACGCGGACCGGAGCGAGTCCGAGCGGGTGCTCGGCCCGGCCGACCGACCCCGGGTGGCGTTGCATCCCGGTGCCAGCGACACCCGGCGGCGCTGGCCGGCCGAGCGGTTCGCCGAGGTGGCGGACGCCCTGCACGCCGACGGCTACGAGGTGCTGGTCACCGGTACGCCGGCCGAGCGGGAGGTGGTGGACCGGGTGGTCGCGGCTGCCGGGGCGCCGGTCCGGCCGCAGGTCGGCACGCTCAGCCTCGGCGGGCTGGTCGGCTGCTACGCCGGGTGCGCGCTGGTCGTCTCGAACGACACCGGTCCGCTGCACCTGGCCGCCGCGGTGGGTACGCCGACGGTGGGCATCTTCTGGGTCGGCAACCTGATCAACACGGCGACCCCGCTGCGCGGGCGGCACCGTCCGATCACCTCGTGGATGGTGCACTGCCCGGTCTGCGGGGTGGACTGCACGCCCGGCATCTACCCGCACCGGCCGGGCGACGGCGAGTGCCCGCACCGCGACTCGTTCGTCACCGACGTGCCGGTGGCCGAGGTGCGCGAGTCGGCCCGCGAACTGCTCAACCCGTAGCGGCGCTCTCGTCGGCGAGGACGACCTCCCAGGCCTCCACGTCCCGCTCGGTGACCGTGGTGGGCGTCTCCAGGTGGTACGCGCCGCTGGGCAGGATGCCCGCCCCGCCGTGCCGGGCCAGCACCGCGAGCTGGGCGGCCACGTCCTCACCCTGGTGCCGCTCCTGCACCCGACGCCAGAAGTCGAACCCACCGGAGTCGAGGAGCTTGGCCCGGTCGTACAGCACGCACCCGCCGATCCACGACACCTTGTACGCCCGCCACGCGTCCGGCGGCAGCCCCACCGTGGCGGTGACGTGCAGCAGGTTCGCCGCCGAGTGGATCCGGGCGCGGTCCCACTCGACGGTGCCCGGACGGATCCGTTCCGGGACGGGCGGTCCCGCCCACTCCTCGTAGTGCCGGTGCGTGTCCGGCCGGAGGTCGTCGACGTACGACAGGCCGTGCACGCCGTTGCCGACGAACCCGCAGCCCAACTCCTCGATCGCGGTGACCAGCCGGCGCAGCGCCCCGGGTTCCAGCCACACGTCGTCGTCGAGGTTGAGCACGTACCGGGCGGCCGACGCGTCGAGCAGGTACGCGCGGTGCTCGGCCAGTCCCCGGCGCGGCAGCCGGCGGGTCAGCAGCACCGGGTGGCCGGCGTGCCGCAGCGCTCGGACCATGGTGGCCGCGGCCGGGTGGGCGTACGTGGGCTCGGCGTCGGACTGGTCGCTGACCACCACCCCGAAGCCGGGCACTCCCTCCTGCGCGGCGAGACCGGCCAGGGTGACCGCCAGCTCGGTGGGCCGGTTACGGGTCGGGATCAGCACGTCGACCAGCCGATCGGCACGGAACTCCGCCGGGACGCCGAGAGCGAGGGGCCGGTTCACGACGACTGGGTACGGGTGCTCAACGACGGATCGGAGGCGTACGACGAGGGGTCCTGACCGTGCGACCGGATCCGCTCGATGATCGCGGAGGTGGACCGGTCCGGCACGTACCCGAGGGTGCGCACCTGCCCGCCCAGCCGCCGTACCAGCGGCGCCTCCGGCACCAGCTCGGGCGGGTAGTCGCCGCCCTTGACGTAGACGTCCGGCCGGACCGCCTCGATCAGCGCGGCGGGCGAGTCCTCCTCGAAGACCACGACGTGGTCCACGCAGGACAGCGCGGCCAGCAGGGCACCCCGGTCCTCGACCGGGTTGACCGGCCGGTCCGGCCCCTTGAGCCGGCGTACGCTGCCGTCCGAGTTGACCGCCACGATGAGCAGGTCGCCCAGGGCGCGGGCCTGCTCGAGGTAGCGCACGTGCCCGGGGTGCAGTACGTCGAAGCAGCCGTTGGTGAACACCACCGACCGGCCCGCCTCGCGGTGTTCGGCGACGATCGCGTCCAACTCGTCGGTGCCGACCACCGCCGGGTGTCCGGTGACCTCCGGCGGCATGTCGAGGGCGGCGAGCAGGTCGTCGCGCAGGCACACGCAGGTGCCAGTGTCGGAGACGGTGATGGTGGCCGCGAGCTGGGCGAGCTGCGCGGCGGTGGGCAGTGGCGCGGCGGCGGCCAGGGCCAGCGTCATGGCGGCCAGGTAGGCGTCTCCCGCGCCCACGGCGTGGCTCGCCGGGACCGGGGTGCTGTGGCTGCGCCGCCGCTCGCCGTCCGCGCCGCCGACCACCGCGCCGTCGGTGTCCAGGGTCACCGCGACCACGTCCGCCCCGGTGTGAGCGTGCAGCTCGGGGAGGCGCGACTCGGCCAGTACGGCCCGGTCCACGCCCGCTCCGGCCTCGGTGTTCACCGTGACGCCCGTCCCGGTGACGCTGAGGCCGTCGCCGGTGAGAGCAACCCGACCCTCGCCCGGCGTGGGCTCGCCGACCGGGCCGGGACGGTCGTCGGCGCGCGCCCCACCCGGGGCGGCGCCGACGCTCAGCTCGGACGGCCCGTCGGCCGGATCGTTGTCGGGGTGTTCCAGGTGCAGGTCGGCGCCGGCCGTCGAACGGGTCGCCCCGCCGGCACGGGCCAGCAGCCGGGTCGCCTCGGCGAAGCTCGGGGTGACCACGGTCGGCGCGAGCCCTCGCCAGTCGGCGAGGTCGTGGGCGTCCAGCGCGACCGTGGCGTACCGCTCGCGCTGCTCGACCAGCCACGCGCGGACCGGCGCGGGCAGCGCGCCCAGGCCGTAGTCGCAGACCACCAGGGTCGGCGCCTCGCCACCGGCGGCGGCGCGCAGCTCCTCGGTGGCGCAGTCCAGCGCCGTGAGCAGCCGGGTCACCCCGTCCGGGTCGAGCGCGTCGTCCGGGTCGCCGGAGTCCTCCCGGAGCAGGATCTGGTTCCCGGCCAGCATCCGCCGCTTCACCGGGGTCGGGCGGCCGGGTTGGTTGACGGTACGGTCCCAGACGCCGGCCCGGTCCAGACAGTCGTGCAGTTCGTCGCCCGCGACGTCGGCGCCGACCGGTGCCACCAGCACGGCCCGGCCGCCGAGGGTGGCGACGTTGACGGCGGTGTTCGCGGCCCCGCCGGCGGCGGAGATCCGCCGGCGCAGGGTCAGGACCGGGGCGGGCGCCTCCCGGCAGAGCCGATCGGACTCGGCGAACCGCCACTCGTCCAGCATGGCGTCACCGACGATCAGGACCGGACGCCCGAGCCAGCTCTCCACGACGGTGGCGAGCCGGCGCTGTTCCGCTGCTGCTCCTGCCATGCCTCCCCGGGTCCCCAGCGGCCCCCGGGCCAAACCTGGGCCCGAGGTGGTGCCCCTTCGTCAGGTGTTTCGGCTTTTCGCGCACGGGAAGGACGTTGAGGTACCCCGGAGAGGAGATGTACCGAGATGGCAGCGACATTGCAGGGTAAGAGGATCGCCTTCCTGGCCGCCGACGGCGTCGAGGAGGTCGAGTACGTCCAGCCGCGCGAGGCGGTGGAGAACGCCGGCGCGACCGTGGAGCTGGTCTCGCTCAAGCCCGGTTCCATCCAGTCCTTCAACCACCTCGACCAGTCCAAGACGTACGACGTGGATGTCACCGCGGACAAGGCGGACGCCGCCGGGTACGACGCGCTGGTGCTGCCCGGCGGGGTGGCGAACCCGGACTTCCTGCGGTCGGACCCGGACGCGGTGCGGTTCGTGAAGGCGTTCTTCGAGGCCGGCAAGCCGGTCGGGGTGATCTGCCACGGCCCGTGGACGCTGATCGAGGCGGACGTGGTCCGCGGCCGCAAGATCACCTCCTGGCCCAGCCTGCGCACCGACCTGACCAACGCCGGCGCAACGTGGGTCGACGAGGAGTGCGTAACCGACGGCAACCTAACGAGCAGCAGAAACCCCGACGACCTCCCCGCCTTCTGCGCCCAGATCACCAAATCCTTCGCCACCTCCTGACCCCCGACCCGACTCGCCCCGTTGATCATGAAGTTATTGCCACCGGTTTCGGCGTGTCCGGGTAATAACTTCATGATCAACGCCGATATGGGCGGGGGATGGGTGCATGTTCTGGGGTGGGGCGGATAGAAGGGCGTATGACTGCCGACGCGTCCGCTACTCCGGTGTTGAACCGCCAGCAGATCAGGCTCCTCATGCTGGGTCTGATGACCGGCATGCTGCTGGCCGCCCTCGACCAGACCATCGTCGGTACGGCCCTGCCGACGATCGTCGGTGAACTGGGCGGGATCAACCACTACTCGTGGGTGGTCACGGCGTACCTGCTCGCCTCGACCGCGTCGACGCCCCTGTACGGCAAGATGGCCGACCTGTACGGGCGTCGTCCGGTCTTCCTCTTCTCGATCGGTACGTTCCTGCTCGGGTCGCTGCTGGCCGGGCTGTCCCAGAACATGACCCAGCTGATCATCACGCGGGGTATCCAGGGTCTCGGCGCCGGTGGTCTGCTGACGCTCGCGTTCACCATCATCTCGGACGTGGTGTCACCCCGCGAGAGAGGCCGCTACCAGGGTCTCTTCGGCGCGGTGTTCGGCATCGCGTCGGTGGCCGGACCGCTTGTCGGTGGGTACTTCGCCGAGACCGACTGGCGGTGGATCTTCTACATCAACGTGCCGCTGGCGATCCTGGCCATCGTGGTCTGCTACCACGTGATGCGGCTGATCCCGTTCGAGCGGCGGAACCACGCGATCGACTGGCTCGGCGCCGGCCTGCTGGTCGCCGGGGTGAGCTGCCTGCTGCTCGCGCTGAGCTGGGGCGGCAACGAGTACGCGTGGGGCTCCGGCGTGATCATCGGTCTCTTCGTCGCCGGCGCCGTGCTCGCCGCGTTGTTCGTGCTTCAGGAGGCGCGGGTCGCCGAGCCGATCCTTCCCCTGCGGTTGTTCCGCAGCGCCACATTCGCACTGGCCAACTCGGCGGGCTTCGTCCTCGGTCTGGTGATGTTCGGGTCGATCATCTTCATCCCGCTGTACCTGCAGATCGTCAAGGGCGCCTCGCCGACCCGCAGCGGTCTGCTGATGCTGCCGATGATGACGGGCATCATCGTCACCTCCATCATCACCGGCCGTGCGATGAGCCGGATCGGCCGCTACAAGTGGTTCCCGGTCGCCGGGTCGGTGACGCTGCTGGTCGGCATGTTGCTGTTCACCCAGCTCAGGGTGGGTACCTCGCTCTGGCTCGCGTTCGCCTTCATGATCGTGATCGGCGTGGGCCTGGGCCTGTGCATGCAGTCGCTGGTCCTCGCGGTGCAGAACGCGGTCTCCGTGCGCGACCTGGGCGCGGGTACCTCGTCGGCGACCTTCTTCCGGTCGCTCGGCGGTTCCTTCGGGGTGGCGATCCTCGGCGCGGTGCTCTCCACCCGGCTCGCCGGGGGTCTCTCCGACCGGCTGCCGGGCGCGATCGCCCAGCTCCCGCCGGAGCAGCGGGCGGCGGTCGCGGCGAGCGGTGGCACCAACATCTCGATCAACGACCCGGCGACGATCATGGCGTTGCCCGGACCGGTGCGGACGGCGATCCAGAACGCCTTCGTCGACGCGCTGGACATGGTCTTCCTGACCGCCGGGCTGGTGGCCATCCTGGCCGTTCTGGTGACCCTGGCGATGCCGAACAAGGAGCTGCGGGGCACCGGCCCGCAGGGTGCCAAGGGTGGGGCCGACCCGTTGGGTGGCGAGGCGCCGGCACCGGGCGGCAAGCCGCTGACGCGTGAGTCCAAGGAAGAGGCCGCCGCCGACATGGAGGCCAAGTCCCAGACGATGATCTGACGACCGTCGGCCCGTCGGCCGGACCTCCGCGCCTGCGGTCGCGCCCCCTGCGGCATCCGAATGAGCGTGATGCCTGTGAGTCATCAAGATGCCGCACAGGCATCACGCTCATTGGCGCGATCGGGGCCGGCCGCGCTGCTGGGGCGGGCGTATTCGTGGCCGGCGGCAAGTAGTGCGGCAGGCTCAGGCGGGGCGGCGGTACGCGCCGTACCACCAGGTCGCCGCCAGTTCCCGCGCGGCCGCCGCGTCCGTCTCGGGGTCCGCGGTGGTGGTGCTGACGTGGTCGGCGAGGAAGCGGTCGCCGCCGACCACGATCAGCCGGCTGGCGGCCGGCACGTCCAGGTCGGCGGCGGCGCCCAGCCCGGCTACACCAGCTTCACACCGTTCGACCCGGAGCACGCCTTCGCGGTGGTCGACGTGCTCAAGGGCGTCGCCGAGCGGCACGAGGTCAGCCCGGCCCGGGTGGCGATCGCCTGGCTGCTGTCCCGGCCGGCCGTCACCAGCGTGATCGTGGGTGCGCGCAAGCGCGAGCAGTTGGTGGACAACATCGCCGCCTCGGATCTCACCCTGACCGAGCAGGATCTCACAGAGCTGGACGAAGCCACCAAGCTGCCGGTCGCGTACCCGAACTGGATCCAGGAGGGGTTCTTCGCGGGTATCCGCCACCCGCAGTAGGAGCTACTTGAGGATCAGCCGGTTCGTCTGCTCGAAGACGTCCAGGTCGGCCAGGGTCTCCATGACCGAGGCGGAGAGTGGGGCGGGAAAGCGGTCGCGGGGGAAGAAGCCGGCGTCGGTGGTCTCGTCGGTGACCCGTTCCAGTTGACCGTCCCACTCCTCCACCTTGAACGCGGTGGTGAAGACCTGGTACGTGTGCCCGTACATGTTGGTGCTGGTCCGGTCCGGGCCGGTGTAGAGGGCGAACGCGCAGACGCGCAGCGCCCGCAGCCCGGTCTCCTCGCGTACCTCACGGACCGCGCAGTCGGCGATGGACTCGCCCAGCTCCATGGCCCCGGCGGGCATGGCCCACTGGCCGTTGTCGGAGCGTTGGATCAGCAGGATGCGTCCGGCGTTGTCGCTGACCACGGCACGGGCGCCGACGAACATCAGCGTCCGGTCCCCGGCGAGCGCGCGCAACTGCCCCACATACGAGTCGGCCCAGGAGATGCTCACCTGCGACAATTTACGGGGGTTCCCAACGTGTGACCGCCGACACTAGCTTGTTACCCATGCGTAGCACGATGATGGACGCTCCCCTGCAGGTCTCCCGGATCCTCGACCACGGCGCAGGGGTGCACGGCACCGCCGAGGTGGTCACCTGGACGGGTGCCGAACCCCGTCGGATGACGTACGCCGAGGTGGGCCGCTCGGCGGCCCGGCTGGCCCACGCGCTGCGCGACGAGTGCGGGGTGACCGGCGACGAGCGCGTCGCCACCTTCATGTGGAACAACAACGAACACCTGGTGGCCTACTTCGCGGTGCCCAGCATGGGCGCGGTGCTGCACACGCTCAACATCCGGCTCTTTCCCGACCAGGTCGCCTACATCGCGAACCACGCCCAGGACCGGGTGGTGCTGGTCGACACCACGCTCATCCCGTTGCTGGCCCGGGTGATCGGCGAGCTGGAGACGGTGCGGCACGTCGTGGTGGTCGGCGGCGGCGACCCGACCCCCATCACGGCGGCGGCCGGCGACCGGATCACCGTGCACCACTGGGACGCGCTGCTCGCCGACCGTCCGGACGTGTACGAGTGGCCGGAGGTGGACGAGCGGGACGCCGCAGCGCTCTGCTACACGTCCGGCACGACCGGCAACCCGAAGGGCGTCGCCTACTCGCACCGGTCCATCTACCTGCACTCGTTGCAGGTCTGCATGCCCGAGGGCTTCGGTCTGGGGCCGACCGACCGGGAGTTGGCCATCGTGCCGATGTTCCACGCCATGTCGTGGGGCCTGCCGTACGCGGCGTTCCTCTCCGGCGCCTCGCTGATCATGCCGGACCGGTTCCTCCAGGCCGCGCCGATCGCCGAGATGATCGCCGCCGAGCGGCCCACCCTGGCCGGCGCGGTGCCGACCATCTGGACCGACCTGCTGGCCTACCTGGACGGCCACGAGGTGGACACCTCCTCGCTCACCGAGGTGATCGTCGGTGGTTCGGCCTGCCCACCGGCGCTGATGCACGCGTTCGACGAGCGGCACGGGATCGACGTCATCCACGCCTGGGGGATGACCGAGATGTCGCCGCTGGGGTCGGTCTCGCGTCCGCCCGCCGGAGTGTCGGGCGAAGAGGCGTGGCGCTACCGCTACACGCAGGGCCGGGTGCCGGCGGGCGTGCAGGCGCGGATCGTCGGCCCGGCGGGCGAGCCGCTGCCCGCCGACGGCACGGCCGTGGGGGAGCTGGAGGTCCGTGGGCCGTGGGTGACCGCCCGGTACGTCGGTGACGACGCCCCCGATCCGGAGAAGTTCCGTGCCGGCTGGCTGCGTACGGGTGACGTCGGCTCGCTCTCGCCGGACGGGTACATCACGCTCACCGACCGGGCGAAGGACGTGATCAAGTCCGGCGGCGAGTGGATCTCGTCGGTGGAGTTGGAGAACGCGCTGATGGCCCACCCGGCGGTGCTGGAGGCGTGCGTGGTGGGCGTGCCGGACGAACGGTGGGACGAGCGGCCACTGGCGACCGTCGTGGTCCGCGAAGGCGCCTCGGTGACCGCCGAGGAGCTGCGGGACTTCCTGGCCGGCTCGGTGGCCCGCTGGCAGTTGCCCGAGCGGTGGGCGTTCATCGACGCGGTGCCGAAGACGAGCGTGGGCAAGTTCGACAAGAAAGTCGTCCGTTCGCGGTACGCCGAAGGCGAGCTGACTGTCCGGGAGCTGACAGCACCGTAACGTTTGACCGTGCACCGTCGCCTATGGGCAGAGGAGTACTCCTGACATTCCTCCCCAGAGGGCGGCCCCGGCGTTCGCACCGCGCCGGGGCCGCCCGCTCCACGCGGGTGACCCCGCACCGTCATTCTTGCGAAAATTGTTCGCCTCTGTCCCGGTGACGGGGAAATCGGTCGCCCGACGACCTGTTCAGGCGTCGCTGGTGGTGATCAGCACCTTGCCGATCGTCGAGTCCTCGACCGCCTGGTGCGCGGCGGCGGTGTCGGCGAGCGGGTAGTGGTGCAGCGGCAGACCGGCGTCCGCGCCCACCCGGATACCGCCCTGGTTGGCGGCCGCCGCCACGTCGACGACACCCTGCGCCTTCGCCGCCTTCGGCTCCGTGTAGACCAGCACGAACTGCCAGCGGGCGTTCACCACGTAGAGCGGTCGGATCGGGAGCGTCACCTCGGTCCCGCCGTTGTCGGCGTACACGCAGACCGCACCGCCGTTGTGGATCATCTGCGCGTCCATCGCCGCGTTCTGGGCGGGCGCGACCTCGACGATCGTGTGGACCCCGTCGGGGGCGATCCGGGCGACCTCCTTGACCACGTCCTCCTCGCGATAGTTGATCACGTAGGAGGCGCCGGCCGCCGCCGCGAGCTGCGCCTTCTCCGCACTGCTCACCGTGGCGATCACCGTGGCGTCGGCCCAGCGGGCGAGCTGGATGGCCGCGTTGCCCACCGCTCCCGCACCGCCCTGCACCAGCACGACGTGGTCGGCCAGCGCGCCGGCGCGCAGCGCGTCCGGCATGAACTCGCCGGCCGTCAGACACCGGTGCGCGGTGAGAAACGGAATGCCGAGGCTCGCCCCCAGCTCGAACGACGCGTCGCCCAGCGGCACCGCCTGCCGGACCGGCACCAGCGTGTACTCCGCGCTGGTGCCCCACGGCCGCTGCCAGGCCGCCTCCCAGATCCAGACCCGCTCGCCGATCAGCTCCCGGTCGACGCCCTCGCCGACCGCCTCGACGACGCCCGCGCCGTCCTGCCCGGGGATCTGCCAGCCGTCCGGTGCGAACGCCCGCCGCGACTTCCAGTCCGTCGGGTTCACCCCGGAGACCGCCATCCGGACCAGCACCTCGCCCCGGCCCGGCTCGGGCACCGGCCGGTCCACCAACTCCAGCACCGACGGGTCGCCGGTGCGCTCGTACACGATGGCCTTCATCCGTGGTCTCCTCGCTGCCCGGCGGGGCACGCGGGCGGCGTGCCGCCCGCTGCGGTACCCCGCACCGATCCCGTCATGCCAAGCCGTCCACCAGCTCGGGAGTCAACTCACCGATCGACCCGAGCGTCACGGCCGCGAGCCCGGCGGCGTCCGGATCGAGGGGGTACGACCCGTGCGGCACCGCCACCACCCGCATCCCCGCCGCCGCGGCCGACCGTACGCCGTTCGACGAATCCTCCACGGCCGCGCAGCGGGCCGGGTCGACGCCCAGGCGCTGCGCGACGCTCAGGTACACGTCCGGGGCCGGCTTGCCCCGTTCGGTCTCCTCGGTGGACAGGGTCGCGCCGAACGCGTCGGTCAGGCCGGTGGCGGCCAGCGCCGCCGCGATCAGCCGGGTCGGCGACGAACTCGCCAGCCCGAGCGGCCACCGCGCGGCCAACCGGCGCACCACGTCGTCCGCGCCGTCGATCAACGGAACGTGCTCCCGGTAGCGCTGCGCCATCTCCCCGACCACCTCGTCGGCGACCTGCGCGGCGGTGCGCCGCACGCCCAGCTCGCCGCTGAGGTAGTGGGCCCACTCGCCGGTGCTCATGCCCATCAGCCGGCGCTGGGTGTCCGGCTGCCAGACGCCACCGTGTGCCGCCACGTACGCCCGCCGGACCTCCTCCCACACCGGTTCGGAATCCACGATCACGCCGTCCAGGTCGAAGACCACCGCATCCACCACGGGCCCATCCTGCCCGACGGAGGGACCCACGGTCAGGCGGGCAGCGCGGGCAGCCCGATCGGGCTGTCCGGCGGGATCACCGTGTGGCAGGACCGGGCCATCGGTTCCAGCAGCTCACGAAGGCGGTCGGTGTCGCCCGGGCCGAGCGCCTGCCACGGATGCCCGGCGGCCCGGTCGGTGGCGTCCTCGATCGCCTGGAAATCGGCGTGACCGGCGTCGGTGGGGGTGCCGTCGTCGGCCAGCCAGCCGCGCCGGGTGAGCCGCTCGCGGGCGGCCTGCCACTGCTCCTCGGACCAGCCCCGGCCGAGCAGGCTCTGTGCCGACATGTCCACCGCGACGCGCCAGGCCAGCGCCTCCACCGGCTCCAAGCCGGCGGCCACCAGGGCGGCGATGTGTCCGTCGCCGCGTAGCTCGCGCAGCGTGGTGGCGGCCTGCCAGAGCCGGGCGAGGGGGTACTCGCCGACCGGTAGCGCCGCGTTGGCGGCGCCGAGCACCCGACCGGCGGTCTGTGCCGTCGAGGCGGCCCGCTCCAACAGGTCGGCGGCCTCGGCCAGATGCCCCTCGGGCAGCTCGTAGGTCAGCTCGGCCAGTGCCTGCACCGCCCCGGTCAGCCGGGCGCGCAGCGCCTCCGGCGGGGTGGCCAGCCGCCACACCGCCGGCAGGGCCCGGCTCACCATCGGCGGCGCGAAGCTGAAGAAGGCCGCGACCACCGGTGGGGCGTCGGCGGCGCCCAGCGGCGCGGCCCGACCGGCGAAGTAGCCGCGCCAGTAGCCGCGCAGCCCGACCGCCTCGTACGCTGCGCGGGCCCGAGGGTGGAAGTAGGTGACCGCGTGCACCGGCTCGAAGTACGTCCACATCACCCGAGCGGTCCGCCCGGCCACGTCCAGCGCCGTCACACGCACCTCCACCGTCCCGCGTTCACGTCGTCACCCCGGACGGCGGGCCGCCCGGGGTGACGCCGAACCTACTGCCGGAGGGTGACGGTCAGGAAGCCCCATGTGAACAAGGCCATCGCACGAAGGCGACAACCGGGACGATCCGGACGGGTCACTGGGCGGCGAGCACGTCCACCACGAAGCGCAGCGGACCGGTCGGCCGGCCGCCGGCCTTGGCCTCGTCGTTGCCGTACGCCAGCTCGCCCGGGATGTCGAGCTGCACCCGGCTGCCCACGGTCACGCCCACCAGGCCCTGGTCCCAGCCGGGGATGACCTGGCCCACGCCGATCGGGAAGGTGGCCGGCTGGCCGGCGTTCCAGGACGAGTCGAACTCCTTGCCGTCCTTGTAGAAGACGCCCACGTAGTTGGTGGTGATGTTCTGCCCCTTCTTGACCGCCGGGCCGGTGCCCTTGATCATCGGGGTGACCGTGAGCTTCTTCAGCTCACCGGTGCCCGCCTTCACCGTCGGCTTGGTGCCCAACGCCGGGTCGGCGCCCTCGGGAAGCTGCGGCGCGGGCGGGGCGGTGGGGGCGTCCTGAGCCGGGGCGTCCGCCGGGGCGGACGCGGACGGGTTGGCGCCGGAGGCGTTGCTGGGCTTGTCGTCCCGGTTGCTGTCGATCCAGACGAAACCGCCGATCAGCAGCGCCATCACGGCGACACCGGCAAGCCCGCCGGCCCACGCCTGGCGGCGGCGCTTCGCCTCGGCCGCCTTCTGCGCCGCCAACTGGGCGGCCAGCCGCCGCCCCGCCTTCGTCGCGGGGCTCTGGCCCTCCGACCGGTTCTCCTGCGTGCGCTCGCTCACGTCGTCGACTCCCTGCTGCGAAGGTGTGGCCGGCACCCGGTGCCGGGGGGAAAGCCGACGCACACGGTACCCGCCCAGCGGCCCGCTGTGCCCGCCCCGGACGCCTCGAATCGTCCAGAAACGCCGTCCGCCGGGTTACTCCGGGACCACCATGAAGTCGGTCACGAACGACGTGACCCGCCCGTCGGCGGTCCGCCCGATCCAGGTGCCGTAGCAGCCGTCCCCCCAGCCGGTGGCCACCGTGACGACGTTCGCGCCGGTGACCTCGTCCAGGACGGCCGTGATCAGCCCCGGAACCGGCGACGCGGGCAGCTCGGCGGGGATGAAGACGTCCTCGATCCGCTCCTCGTCCCAGCTCTCCAGGGCGGCCAGCGCGGTCGGGTCGGCCAGCGTGCCGGCGCCGGCGTCCACGCCGTACCCGAAGTAGTCGTCGTCGCCGAGGTCGGCGACGTCCTGGTCACCCACCACGGCGGGTTCCCAGCGGGTCGTCGGCTCGGCGCTGATCACCAGCTCCAGCGCGGCGACCCGCCGGTCCACCTCGGCGTCCGCCCGCAGCACCACGGCCACCCAGGCGCGGGCGGGGTACCGCCCCGGCGCGACGGCCACCGTGTACGGCTCGGCCTCCGGCACCACCAGCGGATCGCACCCGACCACCCGGCCGGTCGGCAGTACGACGTCGCCCAGTGGGTGGGCCTCGACGAGGTACGCGCCGTGCTCGTCGGTGAAGCGCGCCCCGGGCGTCAACAACCGGTCCAGGTCAGGGGTGTACGGCATGGGTGCTCCTCCGGTGGCCGACGGCCGGCGGAGCGTACCCGGTTCGGCGGACACCGACGGACCGGCGGTGGCGCGTACCTCAGGCGCTCTTGCGGGGTGCGGTCTTGCGCGCCGCGGTCTTCTTCGCCGGCTCGGCCTTCTTCGCGGGGGTCTTCTTGGCGGCGGTCTTCTTCGCCGGCTCGGCCGCCTTCTTCTCGGCGGTCTTCTTCGTGGCGGTCTTCTTCGCGGGCGCCTTGGCGGCCTTCTTCTCGGCTGCCTTCTGCGCCGAGCGGGCCGACGAGATGGGCGTCGGCTCGCCGCCGCCACCCCGGGACGGCTGTTCGCCGCGTGCCGCCCGGGCCCGGTCCACCGACGCCTTCAGCGCGGCCATCAGGTCCACCGCCGCGGCCGGGGCCTCCTCGACCTCCTCCGGCTGGACGACCTCCCGACCCTCCACCTTGGCGTCGATGACCTCCTGCAACGCGGCCCGGTAGTCGTCGGTGAAGACGTCCGGCTCGAACTCGGCGGTCATCGAGTCGATCAGGGAGCTGGCCATCGCCAGCTCCGGCGGCCGTACCTTCAGGTCCTCGTCGAGGAAGCCGAAGTCGGGGGTACGGATCTCGTCCGGCCAGAGCATGGTGTTGAGCAGCAGCACACCCTCGCGGACCCGCAACGTCGCCAGCTGCTCACGTTGGCGCAGCGCCACCTTGACGATCGCCACCCGCTCCGAGTCGAGCAGCGCGTCCCGCAGCAGCACGTACGGCTTGGTGGCGGTGCCCTCCGGCTCCAGGTAGTACGCCTTGTTGTAGAGGATCGGGTCGACCTGCTCGGCGGGGACGAACTCCAGCACGTCGATCGCCCGGGAACTGGTCAGCGGCAGGTCGGCGAAGTCCTCGTCGGTGAGGATCACCATCTCGCCGCCGCCGATGTCGTAGCCCTTGGCGATGTCGTCGTAGGTGACCTCCTCGCCGCAGACCGAGCAGGTGCGCTTGTAGCGGATCCGGCCGCCGTCCTCGCGGTGCACCTGGTGGAACCGGATGTCCTTCTCCTCGGTCGCCGAGTAGAGCTTCACCCCGATCGAGACGAGCCCGAACGACACGGCTCCCTTCCAGATGGCACGCATCCTGCGCTCCCTTCCCCGATATCGACCATGCTCGCATCCGGACGAACTCCACGCGAGGTGTTCGGCCTGCTACTACAGTCGGGTCGTGCCCGGCGCGCCGCTCAAGCCGATGCTCGCGATGACCGGGCCACTCCCGGCCGGTGACGGCTGGGCGTACGAGTTCAAGTGGGACGGGGTCCGGGCGCTCGCCGACATCTCCGGCGGTGCTCAGCACCTCTATGCCCGCTCCGGCGTGGAGATCACCGCCGCGTACCCCGAACTGGCCGCCCTGTCCGAGCAGATTGATGACGTCCTGCTCGACGGCGAGGTGGTGCTGCTGGGCGAGGGTGGGCAGCCGTCATTCACCGCCCTCGCCGAGCGGATGCACGTCCGGGACCGGGCCAAGGCCGCCCGGCTGGCGGCGGTCATGCCGGTGACGTACATGATCTTCGACCTGCTGCGCCTGCGCGGCGACGACCTGACCGGCTGGTCGTACGAGCGCCGCCGGGAGGCCCTGGACTCGCTCGCGCTCGGCGGCGCGCGGTGGGCGGTGCCGCCGGTCTTCGCCGACGGCCCGGCGACGTACGAGGCCGCCGGCGAGCACGGCCTGGAGGGCGTGATGGCCAAGCGGGTCGGGGCCGTCTACCGCCCCGGGGTGCGCTCGCCGGACTGGGTGAAGGTCAAGCTGGAGGTGACCGGCGACTTCGTGATCGGGGGCTGGCGGCCGGGCGCGCGCCGTATCGGCGGGCTGCTGGTCGGGGTGCCCGGTCCGGACGGCCGGCTGATCTACCGGGGTCGGGTCGGCGGCGGGATCGGGGCGGCCATCGAACGGCAGCTCCTCGCCGAGCTGGAGCCGCTGCGCTCCGGCACGTCACCGTTCGCGCCGGGTGTGCCGCGCGAGGATGCCCGGGGCGCCATCTGGGTAGCACCACGGGTGGTGGTGGAGGTGAAGTACGGCCAGCGCACCCCCGACGGCCGACTGCGCTTCCCCCGGGTGCTGCGGTTGCGCCCGGACAAGCCGCCGGAGGAGGTCGACGATGCCGGCTGAGAAGCTGCGGGTGGACGTCGAGGGCCGTGCGCTGGAGCTGTCCAACCTGGACAAGATCCTCTATCCGGCCGTCGGCTTCACCAAGGGCGAGGTGATCGACTACTACACCCGGATCTCACCGGTGCTGCTGCCGCACCTGGCCGACCGGCCGGTCACCCGGATCCGCTTCCCGAACGGGGTGGACGACAAGTCCTTCTTCGAGAAGAACAAACCGGCCGCGACCCCGGACTGGGTACGCGTCGAGACGCTGCCCGCGCCCGGGTCGACCAAGGGCCGGGAGACCATCGACTACGTGGTCGCCGACGACCTGCCCACCCTGGTCTGGCTGGCCAACCTCGCCGCGCTGGAACTGCACACGCCGCAGTGGAAGGTCGACGAACATCCCGACATGATGGTGGTCGACCTGGATCCCGGACCGCCGGCCGGGCTCGCCGAGTGCTGCCCGGTGGCGGTGCTGATGCGCGACCGGCTCGCGGACGACGGCATCGACTCGTACCCGAAGACGTCCGGCAAGAAGGGCATGCAACTCTGCTGCCCGATCGCCGGCACCCAGTCGTCCGATCTTGTTTCTGGTTACGCCCGGCGAATCGCCCAGGAGTTGGAGCAGGCGCACCCGAAGCTGATCGTCTCGAAGATGGCGAAGAACCTGCGCCCCGGCAAGGTCTTCATCGACTGGAGCCAGAACAACGCGGCGAAGACCACCGTCGCGCCGTACTCGCTGCGCGCCCAGCGGACGCCGTCGGTATCGACGCCGCTGACCTGGGACGAGGTCGAGGCCGGCGCTCGCGGCCGGAAGCCGGCCGTGCGCCAGTTCACCGCCGCCGAGGTCCTGGACCGGGTCGAGGAGTACGGCGACCTGCTCGAACCGCTGCTCGACGGCGGCCCGGAACTGCCCGGCGGACGCTAGCCCAGCCCGGTCATTCGGGTCACCCACGTAACGGTGGGTGTCTGACCGGTGTCGTCGCCACCTGTAGCTCAGTGTGACCGCCTCCGCTGCCCGCCGCCGCCCCGGCCACCCTGCTCAACCCCTTTGCTCTGCTTCAACCGACGCAACACCGAGTTCTACCTGCTGTTCTGCAGTTTTGGCGAGGACGGGCGGGCGGGCGCGGCCCGCACGGAGCGTGTGTGTTGCGTCGGCTGAAGCAGAGCAAAGGGCGCGAAGGTGAGGGTGACCCCGGACCTGGATGTCGCCGTGTGTGACGGGCCGACGGTTCGGACCGTGCGTCGGCTGCGGCGTCGGCGCGAAGACCATTTGGTGGACGCCGGTCGGAACTGCCCGGATGAGACCGGTCTGGCTGACGACCGCTACAGTGCTTCGATGCTTCAGAGTGAAGTCATCGATGCGTTGGGTGAGCTTCGTGCCCTACGGGTCGAGCAGGACGGACCGGCGCTGCGCGTCACGGTGCCGGCGATCGAGGTGAGCCTGCGGCTCTACCCCGAGGCGGTGGTGTGGCTCAACCACCGGACACTGCCGAACGACGAGCCGATCCTCCAGGTCGTGATCCGTCAACACGGCCGGGACCTGCGGATGATCCTGTTGAACGACGACATCGCCTGGGAGCCGGCCGACCTCGAATCCCTGCTCGACTCCTCGATCCCGGTGCGGCTGACGGACATGCCGGAGCTGGTGGCGTACAGCGAACTGGACCGGAACTCGGTCGCCGCCCTGCGGGCCTACGACGAGCCGAGGGCGAACCTGGCGGCCCTCGCGGGAACGCTGCAACTGCACCGGTGCGTCCTGGTGGCCGCCATGCGGCTCGGCATCCGTCCGCTGCGCGCGGTACGGCTGTGGCACGAGCTGTGGTGGCGCGTCGGCGAGTTCGCGCCGGCCCCGTACTGGCCCGACCCGGACTTCGACCGGCTGCTGGTCGAGGCGGGAGTGTCGTTGACGCCGTACGAGGAGGCCCGCGCCCTGGAGCGGCCGGCCGAGATCGAGGCGTTGACCGTTGCCGACCTGCGGGCCGCGGAACCGACGCTGACGGTCGGCCGGGCGGACGAGGCCGCGCTCGCCGCCTGGCGACAGTGGATGAAGCTGACGCCGCGCCAGTTCTCCGAGGTGCTGACGGCGGAGTTGCCCGAGGCGCAGGTGGAGATTTCGCTCTACGCCGACGGTGGAGCGGCGGTCTCGCTGCGCATCGCGCCGTCCGGTGTCCTGTGGGTGCTGCTCGAGCTGCGGCTCTCCTTCCCCCGGCGGCTGACGATGCTGGACGAGATCCGGATCACCGAGGACGCCACCGACACCGGGCTCTTCCAGCTCATCATGGCGAACCTGGACCGGCTCAGCCGATCGCTGGGCCTGAAAGCGATCAAGGTGTACGCGACCGGCGACGGCAGCGTGGCGTTCGCGCGCGCCGGATTCGACTGGGACCGCGATCCGGGCGACTGAACCGATGCTGCGTCACTGCTGCTGCGGTCGGGGCGTCAGCGTACGTCGTAGCCGGGCGGTGGCCTCCGGGCCGATGGCCTCCTGCGTTGCCGTCAGCAGTCGGCCGCACAACACCCGGGCGGCGTCGATCTCGGCGCGGGCGTGCTCCACCTCACGCCGTACCGTCACGCGCTCGTCGTCGGCCACGGCGCGGATGTCCGCCACCTCCCGCCGGCGGGCGTTGCGCACCTCGTCCGCCATCACCAGCACGAAGTCCGTCCGGTTCCGGCCGAGTTCGCTGCTGGTCGAGGCGGCCGGACGGGCGGCTACCACCCGCGTGACGGCCTCGGCGGGCAGGAAGAACAGCGTCGTGGTGGAGAACTGGCTCAGCGCCGCCTGCTGTTGCCAGCGGGTCAACAGACCCGACTTGCCGTCGAGGAAGGGCGCCATCGCGAACGCGAAGTCCACGTCGACGGTGGCCAGCAGCGCGCGGGCGTCGTCGATGCCGCGTCGGAGTTGGGTGATCAGCGTGGACTGTCGGTGCAGCAGGGCGGTGAACTCCGCCTGGTCGTCCGCGCGGGGGTCGGCGTCGGACAGCAGGGCGTCGGCCAGGGTCAGCAGGCGGTCGCCGTTGAGGCACAACTCCTGGAGCGTGAGGATCACCTCCAGCAGGTGGCTCCCGACCTTCGCGTCCTGCGACACCGCCCGCCGGTCCAGCAACCTGGTGACGTACGAGTGGAGGATCTGCACCACCGTGGACAGCACCTCACCCACTGCGCGGCCCCCTCCAGGTCGGCTGGGGTGAGTGTAATCGTGCGGTCCCTCGCCGACCGTGATCAGCGTGCCGCCTCCGCCGCATCGGCTGGTACGAGCGACCGGGCCAGCCTGGCGTAACTGTCGCCGCCGTGACCCGCCGCGATGGCCCGTTCGATGATCGACTGCACGGCCTCTAGCGGCGCGGGGTCGACCCCGCGCGCGATCGCGGCGTCGCGGACATGGGCGACCGCCGAGCCCGCCGACGCGATGGTGGAGATGTCGGCGGTGAAGGTCCCGGACGTGAGTTGGGCGGCGAACCGGTCGGCCAGGTCCGGCAACAGGGCACCGATCCCACTGGCGAAGCGGGCGAACGCGGTCGGGGCGATGCCCTCGGTGATGGCCAGGGCGAAGGCGTGCGCGAGCCCGCCGACCGACATGGTGAACAGGTCGAGCAACGCCATCTCGTACGCCGCCGCCGTGCCGACGTCCGCGCCGAGGTAGGCGTTGGTGCCACCGAAGCTCTCCAACCAGGGAAGGTTCTCGTCGAAGAGGGCCCGTGGACCGCTGTAAAGGATCGTCGCGGCTGGTGTCCCGATGGTCGGCGCGGGCGTCAGGATGGCGCCGTCGAGATAGTTGACGCCCCGCTGCGCCGCCCAGCTCGCCGTCTCCCGTGCCTCGGCGGCGTGCCCGCTGCTGAGGTTGACGAACGGTCCGCTCGGCGGGCGTTCGAGCCCCGACAGCACGGCGCGGACCGCCTCGTAGTTGATGACGCAGGCGATGACGACCGATGCCCGTTGCGCCGCGTCGGCCACCGTCGGAGCAAGCACCGCCCCCTGGGCCACCAGCGCGGTCGCCTTGTCGGGTGAGCGGTTCCAGAGCACGGTGGGGTGGCCGGCGGCGAGGGACGCGGCGGCCAACGCCCGGCCCATCGGGCCGAGTCCCAGGACGGCGACGGTGGCGGATTGATTGTCCAGGTTGTGGTGTGTCACAGCCGCGACGCTAAACCTTCACGTTGACGTGAAGGTCAAGCCCTGATCTGCTGTCGGGGTGCGGATCGGCGAACTGGCGCGGGCGGCCGGCACCACCCCACGCGCCCTGCGCTACTACGAGGAGCAGGGCCTGTTGCGACCGGCCCGGCTCGCCAGCGGCTACCGCCACTACGACCCGCAGGCCGTGGGCACGGTGCGACACATCCAACTGTTGCTGTCCGCCGGCCTGAACACCGCGGCCATCGCCGAGATCCTTCCCTGCATCCCCGACGACGTGACCGTGCTGGCTCCCACCTGCCCCGAACTGCTCGACGCGCTGGCGGTGGAGCGCGCCCGCATCACGGCGTCCATGGATCGGCTCGCCGCCGCCCGCGCTGTGCTGGATCGGCTCATCCAGGCCGGCCCTGCGACCCGGCGGCCCACCCACTGACGGTCCGAAAACGTCCACGCGCCCGTGACAACCTTCCACGGGCCCGCTGCGTGGTAGGGGCGTGACCGACCAACAGAGACCCCTGTCCGCGGCGGACCGGTCCTACGTCGCGTTCGTCGAGGTGGCGTGGGAGCGACATATCCGGCTGGCCATGCTGCTCTGCGGCGACCGGTGGCGGGCCGAGGAGTTGCTCCAGGACAGCCTGGTCCGGGTCTACGAGCGGTGGCGGCGGCTGTCCCGGCTCGACGACCCGCACGCCTACCTGCGCCGGGCGCTGGTCAACAACCACACCTCGATCTGGCGGCGACGCCGACGCGAGAGCCTCGTCGCGGACGTCCCCGACCGGGCCGCCCCGGGCGGCGGCAGCGACCCTGACGCCGACGTGCTGCGCCGGGCGCTGCTGGCGCTGCCGGCGAAGCAACGCGCGGTCGTGGTGCTGCGCCACTACGAGGACCTGAGCGAGCGCGAGGTCGCCCAGGTGCTGGGTTGCTCGCTGGGCACCGTCAAGAGCCAGAACGCCCGGGCGTTGGGCGCGTTGCGACACCTCCTGAACAGATCCTTCGACTCGGTGAGCAGGTGACAGTCATGAACGACATCGACGACCGTCTGGTACGTGGACTCCACGACCTCGTGGACGGCGAACCGGATTCCGCCCCCGACGTGCCGGCGCTGCTCGAACGCGGTCGGCGGGGTCGCCGCCGCCGGGCCACCGCCCTGGCCGGTACGACCTGCGCGCTGCTGGCGTTGGGCGTCGGCACCGCCGTCACGGTGACGACGAACGCCCCACCCGAGCGTCCCGGCGTCACCGCCCAGGCGGCGCGTCCGGAGCAGGTCTCGCCGGAGCTGCGCCTGGTCTCGGCGGCCACCGCCAGCGAGAACATCAGCTACCGGATGCGGCTCACCAACTCAGGACCGGGCGGGCTGACGTACGAGGGCGCGTTCGACCCGAGGACCGCCACGGGGTACGTCCGGGTTCCGCACGACGACTCGATCCAGACCGAGCTGCTGATCGACGGTACCCGGTACGAGGGCGCGGAACGACCGCAGGGCGAACTGCCGCCGGACAAGGGACCGGGCGAGATGTACGGCCGCTACGGGCAGTACCCCGGCCGGTACGACCGCCTCTCGTTGCAGGGTGACGGGAACGCCGTGCTGGGCGCCGCCGCACCCGACCCGGCCGCCCTGTTCGCCGCGCTGCGGAGCGCGAACGCGACGGTCATCGAGAACCCGGACGGCACCCTGCACGTCACGTACTCGACGGCGGACCGGGACGGCTCGACCAGCACGGCCGGTGACGTCACGCTGGACCGCGACGGCCGGATCGCGACGGTGGCGCTCGCCGTCACCTGGGAGTCGACGGCGAAGGGCCGGCTCGACCGGGGGACGGTCACCTCGACCCTCCAACTGTTCGACTACGGCGTCGAGGTGACGGTCGACCGCCCGACCGACGTCGTCATGATCTCGGAGTAGCAGCAGGTGGCCCGGCGTCCACGTCTGTGGACGCCGGGCCGGACGGGGCAGGGCCCAGCCGCCACCACGCGCCCACGACCAGGGCCAGGGTCACGAGGCTCACCGCGACGTCGCCGGCCAGGGCCGCCGCCGGGCTCGCCGGGGAGTACGGCGGCACCAGGTACGCGAACGCGGCGGCGCTGACCACGTTCGCCGAGCCGGCGGCGAGCACATGCCGCTGCCCCCAACGTTCGCTCCCCGACCAGTACACGACGACTGCTCCCAGCGCGGCGGTGAGCGCCAGCGCGACGGCCACTCCCGGCCAACCGGGCGTCGGGTCGGTGAAGAGGTGGGCGACGACGATCAGCAGGCCGACCCAGACCGGGTGCGGTACCCGCCGGACCCGGCGCGGACGGGTACGACGCCAGCGGGGCAGCAGGGCCGC
Organism: Micromonospora sp. bgisy143; assembly: GCF_057708145.1. NCBI lineage: Bacteria > Bacillati > Actinomycetota > Actinomycetes > Micromonosporales > Micromonosporaceae > Micromonospora > Micromonospora sp. bgisy143. The sequence continues at coordinate 444,084 of NZ_JBYIRN010000001.1, read as the reverse complement.
CGCGACGAGGGCGAGGACGAGAACCGTGGCGAAGCTCAGTTGCAGCGGGCTGGCCAGGAAGTTCTTCCGGCCCTCGGGCGAGGTGAAGACCAGCAGGCTGCCGAGCAGGTAGAGCACCGCGACCACGGCCAACCCGGGTCGCCCGAGCCATGGCCGACGCCGTCGCTTCGCACCGAGGAACGACTCGACGAACACGATCGGCGCGCAGATGGTCAGCAGGATGTGGTTGCCCACGTAGTCGTACGCCTGCCGGAGGCTGAACCCGAGCCCCGGCACGAGTGACGCCTCGGCGGCGGCGCGGGTGTCGGCGTACTGGGTGTCGTCGAGGTAGCCGGGGTTGAACAGCGACTGGTCCACCAGACCGGCCTGGAGGACGCCGAACGCGGCGGCGAGCAGCACGATCGTCGGCCAACCCGCGCCGAGGCGTCGGGCGGTCTCCCGGATCAGGATCGCCGCCCCGCCGTACATCGGGCCCAGGCCGATGATCACCGGAAGGAAGTCGTCGATGGCGAAACCGCCCCACGAGCACTCGGCCGCCCAGGGCGCGAGCAGCAGCAACGCCACCACCGGCACGAGCCGCCGACGCAGCGGGAGACGGCCGGCAGGGTCCGGGTCGGCAAGCGGCCCGGCGGGACGGTCGGCGAGGTCGGGGTCAGCCTGCGGCGGGGCGAGGCGGTCGGCCCGGGCGGCGTCGGCGGCGTGCGGTGCGGCGTGGCGGTCGGTGGGATCGGGCTCGGGCGGCACGGGCGCTCCTCGGAGGCTCGGTGGGGGGTCGCCCGTACCGTGCGCGAGCCATCCGGCCAGCCGCTACGGCCATCGGCCGACGGGGACGGCGACCTAAGTCGTTGCGTAGGGTGGTGCGGACGTCGTCACCACCGGGAGCACGCGGATGCAGCCACACGCCACGGCCGACCTGACGGTCCCGCCCACCGCCACCGAGAGCCCGCTGCTCAGCTATCGCGACGAGGCGACCGGTGAGCGCGTCGACCTCACCGCCCAGCAGGTCGGCGCGTGGTCCGCGCGCAGCGCGAGCCTGCTGCGGGACGGCTGCGGGCTTGGCCCCGGCAGCCGCGTAGCGGTGTTACTGCCGCCGCACTGGCGTACCGCAGCGGTGTTGTTGGGGGCGTGGGCGTGCGGCCTGGCGGTGTCGTTCCGGCCGCGCGCCACGGCGGGCCTGCCGTTGCTGGAGCCCGGCGGCGACCGGCCGTTCGACGCGGTCTTCGTGACCCCCGAGCGGCAGGACGACTGGTTGGAGGACGTGCCGGACGCGCCGCACCGCTACCTGGTCGGCACCGGGCCGGGCCGGCTCGCCGACGTGCCGCTGGGCTGGTTGGACTGGTCCGCCGAGGTGCTTCGCCACCCCGATGTCACGCCCGACCACACCGCCATCCGCCCGACCGATGCGGCCAGCGCGGACGGCACGACCTACGGCCAGTGGGGCGCGCTCGCCCGGGAGGTCGCCGGGATGCTCGACCTGCGGGCCGGCGATCGGCTGCTGGTCGACGCGGCCGAGCACGAGCAGCCGCTGAAGTGGTTGCTCGCGCCGCTGTCGGCGGGCGCGTCGGTGGTCATCAGCGCCAACCTCGACCCGGCCCGCCGGGACGCCGTCGTCGCCGCCGAGCAGGTCACCCGGATCCTCTGACCTGCCTAGACCTGCGTTCTCGCCTGTTCGATCTGCCGCACGACGGCGTGGGCGCCGTGCGCATGCGCGATGGCGTACGCCTCGTCGAGGGTCGCGAGCGCGTCCGCGTGGCGGTCCTGCGCGGCGGCGACGTAGGCCAGCCCGACCATGTTGGCGGCCACGCCCGGCAGCGCTCCGATCTCCCGGCGCAGCCGTGACGACTCCTCCAGCCGCTCGCGCGCCTCATCCAGCCGACCGGCCAGGTGCGCCGCGATGCCCAGGTGACGCAGCGCCTCGGCCTCGGTCGACCGGTCGCCGACCTGCGCCGCCAGGTGGCGGGACCTCTCGAAGTGCGGAACCGCGGTCTCGTTGTCGCGCCGGATGATCTGGTGCAGGCAGCCGATCCAGAACAGCGCCTCGGCCTGGCCGCGGGTGTCGGCGAGGGCCTGGTACAGCTCGCGCGCACGCTCGAAGAGCGGCAGCTCGGCCGGGTCCTCGACGGGCGACGTGCCACCCCGGGCGCGTTCGTCGAGGTACCGCGCGTGCAGGATCCGCCCCCGGGCCAGCGCGGCGTCGGCCTCCACCGCGTCCAGGTCCCGTTCGGCGTCGGCCAGTACGCGGACCTCGCCGCTGTACACGGCCTGTTCGTAGAGTTTCCGGGCCCGTTCGATGCGATCTTCGGCATTCATCAGCCGCCCCCGTCCTGGCATCGCCACTGCGTACCGGATCAGCAGCCTAGTGGTCCACAACCGCGCGGAGCGACCCCAATCAGCGCCGCCCGATCCGGTTCCGTTACATCGCCATCTGCCCTGCTCAGAGGGGCTTTTGTGGACGTCGTCGGCGTGTTCTCATACCGAAGCGACGGCATCGTCGACATCGCACCGCTCCCTCACCGAAAGGTGCACCGATGCAGAGCAGATCCCCCTTCCGGTTGGCGGTCCTCACCGCCACCGCCGCCACGTTCCTGGCCTCCGGCGGTGCGTCCGGGGCGCTGGCCACCGCCGCCCCCGTGACCACCTCCCCGGGCGTCGCCGCCTGCGCCGGTGAGTCCAGCGCCGCCCGTGCCACCGCGGGCGCGACGGCCCAGGAGCCGGCGCTGTACTCGAAGAACGAGGCCAACGCCTACGGCGTGATCAAGGACGCCCCGCGCCTGCCCAACGGCAGCGTCACCATCCCGACGGTCTTCCACATGGTCTCCGACCACCCGTTCACTGCCGCCGAGACGACCAGGTGGAACACCCTGATCGCGGCGCAGATGACGGTTCTCAACGACTCGTACGCGGGTCGTACGGCAGCGGACGCCTCCGACACGCCGTTCCGGTTCGACCTCGTCGACACGACGTGGACGGTGAACAGCGCCTGGTACACGGTCGAGCCGGGCAAGAACGAGCGCGACATGAAGAAGGCGCTCTACACGGGCGACTCCCGCACCCTGAACGTGTACGCGGCCAACATCGGCGGCGGGCTCCTCGGCTGGGCGTACTTCCCGAAGGGCTACAACAACGGCCGCGACTACATCGACGGCGTGGTGATGCTCGACGAGTCGATGCCGGGCGGCACGGCCGGCAAGTACGCCCTCGGTGACACGCTGACCCACGAGGTCGGGCACTGGCTGATGCTGGAGCACACCTTCGCGCACGGCTGCTCCGCGTCCGGCGACTTCGTGGCGGACACCCCGCGCGAGGCGGCCCCGCAGTTCGACTGTCCGGTGGGCGCAGACTCCTGCACCGCGCCCGGGCTGGACCCGATCCACAACTTCATGGACTACACGCAGGACTCCTGCATGGACATGTTCACCGCAGGCCAGGCGGACCGGATGAGCGACGCCTGGGTAGCGTTCCGCGCCGGCTGACGCTGCCCCCTGGCAGCTTGAGCGCGTTGATCAAGAGGTTTGCGTCACCGGAGCGCTGATCGGTGACGCAAACCTCTTGATCATCTCGGGAAGAGAGCCCGCCGGGAGCAGGGCGCGGTGTGGTCGGTCGGGAGGGCACAGCGGTCGCCGCCGGGTAGCCGTCGGTCGCAGAAGACCCAATGGCGTACGCCCTGCTGGTCCTCGGCCGACACGGTCACCCCGCCCGGCTCGATGCGGGCACTGAGCCGGGCCAGCACGCGGGCGGCGGTCCGCGCGAGAATCCGGGCCCGGAACAGATCGGGCGCGGTGACCGGCAGGTGGATCACCCAGCGCTCGGTCATCGGTCGTGACTTGCCGTCGGTGGTCGCTCCTTGCGTCGGCCCAGCGGCCGGCGGATCGGGTCGCGCACGGGGGACCGCCCTTCGTCGGGTCGCGTCGAAGTGGAGGGGGCGGCCTCCGCCGGTTGCGGGCGGCGGAGACCGCCCCACCCTGCGACCGCAGCCTCAATCGGCGGTACGGCAGCAGGGCCGCGCCGGGGGAGCGCGGAGGGTGGGGTCTCGGCGGCGATGCGAGACCGGTACGAGAGGCGCCAACCGACCGCAGCAGCACCGCATCACCGACAGTGACGTTACCGATACCTATCACCTCTGTCAACGCTCTCTTATCTGTCGGATCTAGCTGCCGCTGCTCACCTGCTTCTCCTGCGTCAGTTATTGCCGCTCTTTCACCTGTTGCTCGATACTGGGAGGGCCAACCGACTGCAAGGGGCCTTCACGTGCCGATTCCGCCGACCATGGACGAGTTGATCAACGATCTGCTGAGGCGGATCGAGGTGGGCGAGTTCCAGCCCGGGTCGAAGATTCCGTCGACTCAGCAGCTGTCCGACCACTACGACGTGTCGGTGTCGACGATCCACCGGGCGGTGGCGGTCCTTCGGCAGCAGGGCGTTTTGATTGGCCGTCCGGGTCGGGGCGTCTTCGTCGCTGAGTCTGCTCGCGGCTGACCACAGCCCGTCATTTGGCCTAGCGGGGAAGCGCCTCGGCGACGTGGTTCAAGAATTCTGTACATGTGTCTCAAGGCGGCCCTCAAAGTGCCGCACGCGCCGCCGCCTGGGCGCGCGCCGGCCGCTGCCGCTGTCGCTCTGCGGCCGTCACACCTGACGCCGGGCGGCTGGCGCCGAGAGTAGTCGAGGCTCGGGGGCCGGCAGCCGACCGGGCGCGGTGGCCGTCGCACCGCCGCGTCGTAGAGCGACTCACCGCTGGCCGGTTTAGGTGCGCGCAAAGGATGCAGGCGACCCCTCCGAACTCAGGGGCCGCTTCGCGTCGCTACGCGACGGCCTACGGGCCGCCCTTGAACCCGGGAGCCTCTGCCGCCCCTCGGGCCGGCGTTGCCGGCAGGCGGGGACCTGCCCGGGTTACTCGCGCCACATCCCCACCCCGGCCTCAGACTCGCTTGTGTGTCACAGTCCGAGCCGAGCACAGCATCAAGAAGTTGTTGACGGGGGAGTCAGGGAAGCGTTGACCAAGTCGAGGACTACTAGAACCCTTCCAAGCAACCTTGCCCGTTTCTGACGGTCCTGGTAGCGCGTGTCACGACGCGAAAGTAGAGTGCAACGCAGTAACTTGGTAGATGTTAATCACGGATGAGGTTACGAGAGGGACGCCGCTGGCAGCGACGCCCCTCTCGGGTCCTACGGCTTGCTATCCGCGGAGCAGCAGATGTCAGCAAGCCGCAGGGTGAGGGCGAGGAGCTGCGCCATCCTGGCCGGCTCCTCGTCGCCTGCCATCGCCATCAAAACGGCAATGACGTCGCAGGCACTGGCCAGTCGTTCGAGGACGCAGGCGTGCTCTCCCTCTTCGGGTGAATCGGGCATCGTTCCCCCTTGCTCGGCGACCGCCTACGGGGACCCGCAGGGGTCGACCGGCATCCGGGTACGCCCGGGGCCGCCGCCGAAGAAGAGCGAAGTCGAACCACACCAACGAGAAGAATAAGGCGGCGAGCCGACAAACCCCCTCACGCCACGCCACAGCAACGAGGACCTGGTCGACGACCTGAGTGACTATCTGGGTGACGACGACGGCTAGCAACGGTGGATGACCGTGGACGCCCGTGAACTGTCGAAGCAGGTGAGCCGGCGCACAACCTCATTTAGACGGGCGATGATCGTTCCTTTTGGACGAAGAGGTCGTCGGGTCGAATCTGGCGACACCGACCAGGCGAGAGGACCTACGGGCCTGGTCCGACACCTACGCTGCCAAGCATTGACTGCTCTCCGGCATGGTCCGCTACGAGTCTGCAACGATCAGCTACCTACACTGCGAACTGCGTCCCGCATATCAGGCAATGCAGCGGCCCGTCCGCATCCTCCGGGACCTTGACAGGCTCGTAGGAGTGGCACGGGGAGACGACGATCATCATGTCGTCCGGCTCTACGAGTGCAGCTGGCTCGTCGGGGGCATCAAGGTGTCCGGTCATCTTGACCTTGAAGTGCTTCGAGCTGATTCCCTTGAAAGTGTCCCGAAGGAGGTCGTCGGCATAGCGGGCAATCGCAGGTGTAGCCACACCCTCGATGTATTCGACCTGCTGGTCGGTCAACCAGCGGTCAGGCTCAGCGGGCCGGCCGCAGAGTGGGCAGTGGTATCCAGTGGGTTCGTCGGCGTTCTCCGCCTCCTCGTTTGCGGGTCCGTCGTGCCATTTAAATAGACCGTTACAGTGGGGGCACTGACGACGGAGGAAGCCGTCATTATCCAGAGGTAGACTGACTCGGATCTCCATTTCAGGTCTCACTCACAAACTCGTTGACGTCGATGGGGGTGCCGTCGGCTGTTTTGCCAGTGATGGTCACGAAGAAGTGCGACTTCTGCGTTGAGCCGAACGAGTCGGCCCGATAGCACCGCACGCGGATGGACTTGCCTTGCGGCAATTGGACGAGCGGGAACTCGCCATTTTCGCGGATCAGCCCGGCCTCCTCGTCTGCCGACACGTCCAACTCGTACACGTCGCCAGGGCCGTGATTAGTGATCTGAACGGCATCGATCTTGCCGCGTCCGTTGTCGATGTACCGGGCCTCAAGCCGAGGCAAGCCAGTGGCCTTCGAGGAAGGAAGCTTCCTGCCGAGAGGCAAGCCGCCGCCCGGGGGGGCCGGTGGGGTAAGGTCTCCCGCCTCGTGCCAGTCGGTGCCGGTCAGCCGCACGACGCAGCCGGCCGTGTCTAGACGTTGGGCGAGTTCTTGCCGTTTCTTGACGCTGTTGTCGAGGCGGACAGCATGCCTGCCGTGAATATCGCTGAAGACCTTGACGTGGCCCATCTCGACGATCACCGTCCGGTCCTCATCCCGGCCCATCGCCATACCGGCTTCGAAGAGGACGTTCGGTCGAGGCTGCATTTGAGGCGAGCATTCCGGGTCCCCGATGTAGGTAAGACTTTCGTGCAGGTACGCCACATCGTCAGGTGTCTGTAGCACCACCACCGCCTGGGCCGCCCCGAAGGCGGCATCTAGCACTTGTCCGATGTACGGAGAACCCTTGCCTGTCAGGCGGATCGCCTCGGACCACTCGATCGGATCGAGCCCGATCGAGCGGAGGAAGTCAAAGAGTCCTCTCCTGGCTGCCTCGTTCCGGCCGTGGATGACGAACACCTTGCGCGGATCAGCCCCATCCCTCTTCTCCGTCACACGACGCTCCTTGCTCGACGCTCGCTAGCTGCTCAATGTTCAAAGATGCCCAGACCGTACCCGCCGATACCGACAAGACGTCACCTGCTCCTGATGGACCAGCCGCAGACGGCTTGTGAGCGAGGCATCAGGAAGCGAGGCAGCCAAAGGCAGCGCGGCCCTCGATCCAGGTCGGCCTGGAAGTCAACCGACGACATCCGCCACCTGCTTCTTTGCGCGCGACAACGTCAGGCGGCAGCGGCCGCCAGATTGAGTCCGTTCCCCCCGGACGGGGGTCAAGTCTTGGCCTAGAGGCGTTAGCGGCATCCCATCCCGGAAGCTCAGCGTCGCCTGAGCGGCCGGCTATCCCGTGCGCGTGCCCCGGAAGGCGCAGTTGATCAACTAACTGTTCACCCTCGCTGCGCCCGTTTCTCATCAAGCTCGCCTGGCGAGTTCGCCAACGGCCGGCAGGGTCACTGAACGGCCGCGCCCACCGGCGTGCCACAGCACCTGTAGACCGGAGCGCTGGCATGCCCTCACCAGCTCGGTGGCCCCGCCGCGTCGTGATCTCGGCGGCGTTCACCCTCACCCTGCTCGCCACGGCGGTACCCGCCGACGCCCACCCGTACGGCTATCCGCAGACCGTGGCCATCGCGCCGGACGCGGCCCGTCCCGACGTGGTGCACCTGACCTGGAAGCCAGGCGCCGTAGACGAGATGACAGTGCTCGGCGTCCACCTTGGCCTGTTGCCGCAGGACCGCGTCCTACTCGACGGTGCCGTCGACACCCGGGACACGGACGCGACAGTCCTCGCCGCCTCCCCGCTGTTCGCGGACTACCTGCTCAAGCACAGATGACCGTCAGCAGCGGCGGTCAGGCGTGCGCCGGCGTCGTCGGAAAGGCGAGCGATTCCGGTGTGGACGTCGACTACACCTGCCCCGGCCCGCTCGGCGTCGCCCGCATCGAGATCCGGATGCTGACCGACCTCGACCCCGCGTACCGCACGGTGGCGACCGGACCCGAGGGCAAACGCCAGGTGTACGGCCTCGACGCGTACTCCCACGACTGGGTGCTCGGCGACGCGCCACCGCAAGCGGCTGCCCACAGCGGCACGGGCCACGGCCAAAACACCCTCCGGCGGGCCGCGATGGCCGTCGGCCCTCTGCTGCTTGTCGCGGCCGTCGGGTCGTTGCTCCGACGCCAGGTACGTCGCCGCCGGCCAACCCGCGTCCGACCGTCGTCCTGAGACCGGCCGCCACCAGGGCGGCCCCCTCTGCCCGCCGCGGCCGGCATCACGGCGTCGGCTGTTCCTCGTACCGAACAAAGGAGAAAACCCCGCCATGACGCACGACAAACGTGCGCGCCGGAAGCGAACACGCGGACTGCTGTCCGCGATGGCGCTCGTCCTCATCGCCGGACCGGCGACGACCCTGCATCCGGCGCTCGCCGGAGCGGAGGCCGTACCGGTCAGCGCCACCACGCCGCTGATCAACCTGAGCGCCGGGCAGAACGTCGAGGGCAAGGTGCCCGTCGTCGTCGAGCCGGTCACCGAGAACGACTCCGTGACCACGCTCGCGGTCGACGGCGACAAGATCGCCGCCGACAAGACGGCCGGCACGGCCCACTTCGCGTTCGAGATGGGCGGCAACGGCACCGAGGCCCGCTACCGCAACTACCTCACCGTCAACGGGCACACGGCCGAGGCCGACCGGGTCTACTTCCCGGACATCCCCGGCGGCCGGGTTGGCACCCTCGACTTCCCCGGCGACTGGCTGAAGCCCGGCCCGAACACCGTCTCGGTGCACGCCGGAGCGAACTGGGTCGACACCACCACGAAGACCGCCGTCGGCTACCAGGAGCTGCCGAACGGTGAGGGTGGCCGCTGCCCCAACTACGACGACTACGCGCTCAGCAGCATCAGCCTCAGCCTCCTCGGCGTGGTCGCCGACGGCGAGCAGAACCTGTTCAGCTACAACTTCGGCGACGGCACCTGCGGCAGCTCGGCGAAGCTGCTCAACCAGGACCTCACCTTCGTCATCTCCGGCACCCCGGGCAGCACGTCCGGCCTGCGTGCCGACCTCGACACCACGAAGCTCACCAACGGTACGCACACCGTCAGCGCGACGGCCCTGTCGGGCGCGAAGACGAGCGTGACGGTCGACGTCAACAACGCCCCGGCCGGCGCAGCGGTGGTCACCCCCGGTGACGGTGCCCGCGTACGCGGAACCCAGCCGGTCATCGCCGCGCTCGCGTCCGGCGGCAAGGACCGCGTCGAGTCGCTGGCGATCGACGACAAGCCGGCCGAGAACGCGGAAACCCTCGCTGCCGGCACCGCCACCCTCGGCCTCGCGGTCGAGGCCGGCAACTCGATCGAGGCGCGCTACCAGAACTACGCCCTGGTCAACGGCCACCGGGTCGACCTCGGCGGCGACTACGGCGCGCTCGGCGCGGAGGCCGTGCAGCTGGCGTTCCCGAACCGGTTCCTGCACCTCGGCGACAACGTCGTCCAGGTGAAGACGGGCGACTACAACGGCACGCTCAACGGCGTCACCTGCGCCAACCACGACGACTTCAAGCTCACCCGGGAGGCCACCAGCCTCACCCTGAGCACGGCGGGCACGGTGACGCCCGGCACCACGTACCTGATCACCACCAGCGGCACAACCGTGACGAAGGCGGAGACGACCGCCGCGTCCCTGGCGCTCGGCGACGGCACCTGCGGGCCGAACAAGGACGCCGAGTTCCACTTCACCATCGCGGACGCGCCGACCACGCGCACCGTCGACACCCTCGCCGCCGCCGGCGACGCGCACCTGAAGATGTTCGTCGGGGGCAACGGCAGCGACAACGGGTACGACAACAAGGTGCTGGTCAACGGCATCCCGCTGGAGATCGGCATGTGGGAGAAGGAGACCGCCGACCTCACCTTCCCGAACGAGTGGCTGGTGCCGGGCGTCAACGCCCTGGAGTTCGTCGCGGGCAGCGACCACGGCAGCGCCAAGCCGGGCGGCTGCGACAACTACGACGACTTCACGCTGCGGGACTTCGAGCTGCTGCCCAGCGGCGCGAAGGCCACGAAATTGACCCGCTCGGTCGCGCAGACCACCGTCACCATCGGCTCGGCCACCTACCCGGCCGGCTCGCCCGTCACCACGTACCTCGGTGACGGCACCTGCGGCAGCAGCTTCAACGGCGTCCTCACCACGATGGTCCTGTTCGACGTCACCGCCCAGGACGGCTCGGCACTGCCGGCGCTGGGCAAGCGCGCCGACGTGGACACCACGACGATCGCGGACGGCACCCACACCATCAAGGCGGTCGTCGGCGACAAGACCTCCACGCGGCGGTTCACCACCGACAACACCGCCCCGGAGATCGCCAGCAGCGTTCCGGCCGCCGGCCAGCGGCTGACGTCGACCGTGGCACTCGACCTCACGGTCAAGGACGCCAGCGGCGTGGTCGGCACGCCGACCATCACGCTCGACGGCGCGGTCGTCAAGCAGGGCGACCAGATCGGGCACGGTCTGCCGGCCGGCGAGCACGTCGTCGCGATGACGGCGACCGACGCGCTCGGCAACACCGCCACCCGCGAGGTGCGGTTCAGCAGCGCCAGCATCCCGGACGTCCCGACCGAGCTGAACGCCACGGTCAAGAACACCGACCCGCTCTCGGCGGAGCTGTCCGCCCGGATTCCCGGCACCGAGGGCGTCGGGCTGACCGCGACCTTCACCAAGGCCGACGTCGTCCTGCCGACCAAGGGTTACCAGGGCGAGGCGGCCGACGTGCCGACCACCCTCGACGTCCAGCACGACAGGAGCGTGGACGTCAGCACGCTGCGTCCGCTCGACGGCGCGACCATCGACAGCCCGTCCAGCCGAGGGGTGGTCTTCCAGCGGTACGACCTGCCGCTGGCCGCCACCAAGCAGGAGCCGACGCTGCGCTGGTCGGGCGGCATCGACCCGGCGCGGATCGTGGCGCTGCGGGCCTGGAACCCGGCGACCGGGAAGTGGGTCGTGCTGACCAGCTCCCGGGGTAAGGCCGGGCAGGACACCGTCCTGACCGCGCCGGTCGAGGCCGGTTACCGCGACGGCGGTGTGGTGCACGTGCTGGTCACCGGCGAGGACCCGTTCGCCGACGACCTGTCGCCGCGCGACTCGACGGCGCAGAACGACAAGGACCGCTTCGAGGACCCCGCGTCGTACGACTTCTCGTTGGCGCACTTCACCGACACCCAGTACATCACCGAGGGCGCGGCCGGCGGCACGTACGACGACTTCGACGGCAACGCCGAGCCCTCCGACGTGGAGACCGCCGAGGAGCAGGCGATCTGGTCGGCCGCGTACCGCGACCAGATGCAGTGGATCGCCGACAACGCGGACAGCCGCAAGATCGCGTACGCGGCGCACACCGGTGACGTCATCGAGAACGACTACTACGACCCGCTGGCCAAGAACCCGGACGGCTCGCTGAAGTGGCCCGGCCTGCACGAGCAGGTGGAGAAGGAACTCGCCACCGCCTCGGGCTTCCAGAAGATCCTCGACGACAACGGCGTCGTCAACCAGGTCATCGCCGGTAACCACGACGACCAGCTGGGCGCCGAGACCGGCCCGACCTCGCGGTTCAGCCGTACCTTCAGCGCCGACCGGTACTACGGGACGGCGAAGTCCTGGCCGAAGGGCACCGAGTACCACGCCTGGGACGAGAAGACGAACGCCGACGGCTCGGTCACCCCGGGCAGGGACAACCAGAACAACTACCTGCTGTTCTCCGCCGGTGGCCTGGACTTCGTGGCGGTCGGCCTGTCGTACGGCGTCACGCCGGCCGAGGCCAAGTGGGCCGACTCGATCTTCAAGCGGTACAAGGACCGCAACGGGATCCTGCTCTCGCACGACTACCTGAAGCCGTCGGCCAACCCCGACGGTCGCGGCGCGGACTTCTCCGCTCCGGACGGCTCGCCCCTGTTCAAGCAGGTCGTCGAGACCAACCCGAACGTCTTCCTGGTCCTCGCCGGCCACGAACACGGCGTCGGCACCAACCTGAAGTCGAAGATCGGCGTGACGGTCAGCCACGACGTGGTCGAGCTGCTGGCCGACTACCAGTTCTACACGGTCACCGCCGCCGAGCTGTGGCCCAACCAGGTCGCCCCGGACGGCACCATCGACGTCAACGGCGACGGCACGCCGGACCACAAGGCCACCGACCGGTTGCAGTTCGGGGCGAGCTTCCTGCGGCTGCTCCAGTTCGACGTGGACCGGGCCGAGATGCACATCGACACGTACTCGCCGTTCCTGAAGAACTTCGGTGCGACCGAGTACGACATCCGCCAGGACGGCAGCCAGACCAAGCCGCGCTACAACGGCGCGGAGGACAACCTGACCCTGCCGGTGGACCTCACCACCCGCAAGACGTCGTTCAGCACCGACTCGCTCGCCGCGTACGTGCCGGCCGGCACGATCGGCACCGACGAGGTGACCTCGAACGACGTCGCCACGACGACGTGGGACAAGCTCCAGCCGGGCACCTCGTACGGCTGGATCGTGTCCGCGCGCAGCGCCGACGGCGGCGAGGCGGTGGCTCAGCCGGCGGTGTTCACCACCGCCAAGCGGGTCCCGACGATGACCGTCACCACCACCCCGACCAACTGGGGTACGGCGGCGACGGTGACCGTCACGGTCGCGGCCGGCAGCACGCTGGTCACGGGGGCGGTGGAGCTGCGCGAGGGTGCGACCGTGCGCGGCTCGGCCACGCTGACCAACGGCTCGGCGACGTTCACCCTGCCGGTGGGCCTGGCCGGCGGACAGCACACGCTGACCGCGTCGTACCCGGGTGACGACCACCTGGCCCCGGTCGAAGCCACCGCCACCCTGACGGTGAACCTGCCGGCCGAGTGGAGTTCGTCGACGGTCTACAACGACGGTGACCGGGTGACCTACCAGGGTCGGGTGTTCCGGGCCTCCTGGTACACGAAGAACCAGAAGCCGGGCGCCGACGCCAACGGCGCGTGGCAGGAAATCGCCATGGCCGAGGACGGTACGGCGATCTGGACCGCGTCGCGGATCTTCAACTCGGGCGACTTCGTGATGTACGACGGCAGGAAGTGGCGGGCCCAGTGGTACAGCCGCAACCAGAAGCCGGGTGACCGTAAGGGCCCCTGGGAGGAGATCGCCCCGACCCCGCCGGACAACAGCCCGGCCGCCTGGACGCTGACCAAGGTGTACACCGCCGGTGACCGGGTGTCCTTCAAGGGCCACGTCTACGAGGCGAAGTGGTGGACGCGCGGCCAGGAGCCGGGCGACCCGAACGGCCCCTGGAAGCTGATCAAGTAGGCAGGTCCGTGTGAACGCCGGCCCGGGACCGATGCTGGTCCCGGGCCGGCTTGTTCGTTGATCGACTCGGGTTCCTGGAAGGCGGGGTGTCCCGAGCGCCCCGACACCCCGACTTCCCGAAAGTCGAGTCGATCAAGGCCCGGGGCCCGGTCGGGCGGGGTGGGGGGCCTTACAGGGCGAAGAGGAGGGCGGCGTTGAGGAGGACGACCATGGCGGTGGCGAAGTGGATGCCGAACGCTACGGCCTTCGTGCCGCCGTTGCGGAGCACGATGAGGGTGTCGCCCAGCGGGACGAGCGCGACGATCAGCATGTACCACGCGACCGCGTCGGCGTTGGTGAAGGCGATCAGGGCGAGGCCGAGCAGCCCGAAGGTGAGGTCCTTCAGACCTTTGACCGTCAGGTAGGCGGTGTCGCCCGGCCGGGCCGGCACGCCGTACCCGGCGGCTGCGGCCTGCGGGACCAGCAGGAACCGCGCCCCGATGAAGACGACGAAGAGGCTGAGTACGACGGCGAGCCCGTAGGCCAGGGGTGACAACATGATCCGCTCCAATTTCTAGCGCCGCTAGGTATGTGAGCGACGCTAGCAGAGCATCGGCAGAATCGCTAGCGGTGCTAGGATGACGTCATGTCGACGCAAACACGCCGGGAACGCGAACGGGCGGAGCGGGAACGCGCCATCGTCGCCGCCGCCCGCGAGTTGGCCCTGGCGGAAGGCTGGGACGCGGTGACCACCCGGCGGCTCGCCGCCGAGATCGAGTACAGCCAGCCCGTCCTCTACAGCCACTTCAAGGGCAAGGACGCCATCATGGCGGCGGTCGCCGTCGAGGGCTTCGCCGAGCTGGCCACCGCGCTGGTGTCCGCCCGCGCCTCGGCAGCCGACCCGCGACAGGCGGTCGCCGACGTCGCGGCGGCGTACGTCAGGTTCGCCGAGCAGCGACCCGCGCTCTACGACGCGATGTTCACCCTCACCGTGGACCTGCCGTTCGCCAGCCCGGACGTCCCGACCGACCTCGCCCGGGGCTTCGCCGAGCTGGCCGAGACGGTACGACCGTTCGCCGGGGACGGTGACCTCGAGGTCGTCACCGAGACGTTCTGGAGTGGCCTGCACGGTCTGGTCACGCTGATGCGTAGCGGCCGCCTTCGCCGGGAAGGCCACGACCGCCGGCTCGCGGCGCTGGTCGACCGCTTCTCCCGCTGAGGGGTGGCTTGATCGACTCCGTTTCGCCGATGTGGGGGCATCAGTCTGCGGGGATACCCCCACATCGGCGATGTCGAGTCGATCAAACGGCGCAAGCGTCGATCAAAGGGTCAGTCGAAGGAGGGCAGGGACGGGCCGAGGACGTCGTCGGCGTCGACGATCGTGTATGCGTACCCCTGCTCGGCGAGGAAGCGCTGCCGGTGTGCCGCGTACTCGGTGTCGATCGTGTCCCGGGAGACCACGGTGTAGAAGTGCGCCTGCCGGCCGTCGGCCTTCGGACGCAGCACCCGACCCAGCCGCTGGGCCTCCTCCTGGCGTGACCCGAACGTGCCGGACACCTGGATCGCCACCGCCGCCTCGGGCAGGTCGATCGAGAAGTTGCCGACCTTGGAGATCACCAACGTGCGCAGCTCGCCGGTGCGGAACGCGTCGAACAGCCGCTCCCGCTCCTTGTTGGTGGTGGAGCCCTGCACGATCGGCGCGTCCAGGTACTCGCCGATCTGGTGCAACTGGTCGATGTACGCGCCGATCACCAACACCTGGTCCTGCGGGTGCCGGTCGACGAGGGCCTTGACCACGGGGAGCTTGGTGCGCGCGGTCGCCGCCATCCGGTAGCGCTCCTCGGCCTCCGCCGTCGCGTACGACATCCGCTCCGCGTCGGTGAGCGTCACCCGTACCTCGACACACTCGGCCGGGGCGATCCAGCCCTGCGACTCGATGTCCTTCCACGGCGCGTCGTACCGCTTCGGCCCGATCAGGCTGAACACGTCGCCCTCGCGGCCGTCCTCGCGTACCAGAGTGGCCGTCAGGCCCAGCCGACGGCGGGCCTGGAGGTCCGCCGTGAAGCGGAAGATCGGCGCGGGCAGCAGGTGCACCTCGTCGTAGACGACCAGGCCCCAGTCGCGGGCGCCGAACAGGTCCAGGTGGGTGAACGCGCCACCCTTTCGGGAGGTGAGCACCTGGTACGTGGCGATGGTGACCGGGCGGATCTCCTTGCGCTCACCCGAATACTCGCCGATCTCCTCCTCGGTCAGCGACGTACGGGCGATCAGCTCGCGCTTCCACTGCCGGCCGGCCACCGTGTTGGTGACCAGGATCAGCGTGGTGGCCTTCGCCTCGGCCATCGCCGCCGCGCCGACCAGGGTCTTGCCCGCGCCGCACGGCAGCACCACCACGCCCGACCCGCCGGCCCAGAACGCCTCGACGGCCTCGCGCTGGTACGACCGCAGCGTCCACGGCTTGCGCCCGTCCTTGCCGGCCTCCGCCAGCTCGATCGGGTGTGCCTCGCCGTCCACGTAGCCGGCCAGGTCCTCCGCCGGCCAGCCCAGCTTGAGCAGCGCCTGCTTGAGCCGGCCCCGCTCGGACGGGTGCACCCGGATCGTGTCGTCGTCGATCTTGTCGCCGAGCATGCCGGCGAGCTTCTTGCTCTTGGCCACCTCGATCAGCACCAGCCGGTCGAGCGCCCGCAGCACCAGCCCGTGCGCGGGGTCGTTGGCGAGCTGGAGCCGGCCGTACCGGTCCATCGTCTCGGCCACGTCCACCAGCAGCGCGTGCGGCACGGGGTAGCGCGAGTACTTGATCAGCGAGTCGACCACGCCCTCGGCGTCGTGCCCCGCCGCGCGGGCGTTCCACAGCCCGAGCGGGGTCAGCCGGTACGTGTGCACGTGCTCAGGGGACCGCTCCAACTCGGCGAAGGGTGCGATCGCCATCCGGCAGGACTGCGCGTCGGGGTGGTCGATCTCCAGCAGCAGCGTCTTGTCCGACTGCACGATCAGGGGTCCACCACTCACGCCAGCGTCCTCTCCTCGGTCGGCCGCCGGGCTGCGACTTCCGCCGCAGGCCGACCATCCAGTGTTGCACGGCGGAGAACGTCCCAAGAAAGATGCTCACCGGATGCAACCAGGACGGCACTTACGAACGTCTAGGGAAGGGACGACTGTCCAGGGGAGGTGCCATGACGCGTGTCCGGCGCACTTCCCGGCTGTTTGCCCTGGTGGTGGTCGTGCTGGTCGGTACCGGCGCGTGCACGTTCGATCCGCGGTCCGGCGGGAGTGGTGGCGGGGGAGCCGCCCCGGTCGGGGCAGCGGAGCAGGCATCGGGGGCGAGCGGCACGTCCGGGCCGGCCCAGCACGGCCGGCCCACACCGGCGTCGCCCGCCCCACGGTCGACCACACCACCGCCGAAGAAGACCACGCCCAAGCCGACGCCGACCGGATCGAAGCCGAAACCGACGACCGCGGGCGGTTGCCCGCAGGGTCAGCACCAGCGCGCGGTGGAGACGTACCTCGCCCGCCTCGGCGGATTCGGGGCCGTCACGGTCGACGGGCGGCAGTCCGCCGCCGACTGCGCCGCCATCAAGAAGTTCCAGAAGAGGTACGGCATTCGCCCCGTCGAGGGTCGCGCCGGACCGACCACCCTCGACGTGGCCCAGCGCCTCGCCACCACCGACACCAGCCGTTGCAAGGCCGGCACCGGCACCACGTTCTGCGTGGACCTGACCCGGCAGACCGTCTGGGCGATGCGCGGCGGCAAGGTGATCATGCCGCCGACGGTGACCCGTACGGGGATGTCCGGATACCGCACCCCCGCCGGCACGTACACGGTCAACTTCCGCAACCCCAAGGAGTGGTCCGACCCGTACGAGGTGTGGCTGCCCTACTGGCAGCACTTCACCCAGGGCATGGGCTTCCACGAGACCACCACCTACCTGCACGACAAGTCGATCGGGTCGCACGGCTGCGTCAACCTCCTGCACGCCGACGCCGTCCGGATGTGGGAGCTGGGGAAGGTCGGCACCCGGGTGGTGCTGGTCGGCCGCCGCCCCGGCACCTGAGCGACACGCCCCGGTTCCGGGGTTTATCCCCTGTCACACCGGTCGCAGGAGTGTCACGCTGGGAGTCCAGGGCCGGACCGGGCGGGGAGGCTGGATATGACGGTCGACCGTGAAGTGGTCGCACAGTACGAACAGGCGCCGCCCGACGAGGTGTCCCGCGCGACCGTGTTCGCGTACGCCTTCGCGGCGACGCTGCTCTTCGGGTGGTTCCTCTTCGGGTGGTTGGTGCTCCGACAGGGCTTCGTCGACTCGGTCGGCGAGTCGGCCGGGGCCGGCTTCGCTCTCCTGCTGATCGTCTCGGTGGTCGGCACCGTACGGCGCAGCCGCCGCTGAGCCGACCACCGGAGAGACGGAGTTGCCTCAGTCCGCCAGCACCGCCGCGGTGATCCGGTGCAGCGCGAAGGTGTGCAGCATCTCGGTCCGCTCGTCCTCGGCGCGCAGGTAGCCCGCCCCGATCGAGACCGGCTTCACCAGCCGGGACGCGGTCGCCCCGTGGGCGTCCACGTACCCGACCCAGACCAGCGCCCGGTCCCGGACCGCCTGTTGCAGCACGGCGAGCGCCTCGCTGTGCGTGTGCGCCGGCACCGGACCACCGCCCAGCCCTGCGGCTCCACCCCGGACCACCGCCGGAGCGCGACGGGCCGCCCGTGCCGCCGCCTCACCGCGCCGGATGTGCTCCACCACCCCGAGGAGCCGGGGCATCGGCAGCTTCGGGGCGGCCAGCGGGTCCAACGTCCTCGTGGTCACCGTGACCCGCGCCGGGGCGCGCCGAACCCGTGGCCGGGTCAGCATCGTGCTGCCTGTGCCGTCCTCCTGCACCGGCGCGTACCCGGCGTCCCGCAGCGCGGTGAGCATCCGGTTGACCTGGTAGTGGGTGCTCAACACCGTGGGCGCGAGCCGGCGCAACGTCAACGACTCCAGCCGCCGGTCGGCCAGCACCTCGGTGAGCAGTGCCTCGTCGTCGCTGCGCAGGTACGCCCCGGCCGAGCCGGCCCGCAGCCCGCCGTGCTTGCGGGCCACGTCGTCCACCAGGTAGCTGAGGCCCTGCGGTACGGGGGTGCGTGACCGTCGACGGAACAACTCGTGCAGGTCGTCGGCCGTATAACCGGCGTCCAACGCCCGCCGGACGCTCGCCGTGGTGACCCGGTGCACACTCGCCCCGCCGGCCGACTCGAGTTCGGTCGTCGCCTCCAACTCGGCGGCGAGCGCCGGTTCGGGCGGCCCGGGCACCACCACGGTCAGGTCGGCCTGCACCAGGAAGTGGTCGACCGGGGCGGGCAGCAGCGCGTCCAACGCCCGCGCGGCACTGGACGGATCACCACTCTCGGTGTCCGCGTGCACCCCCAGCGGGTCGCCGCCGGAGTCGTCGGCCGACGTCAGCTCGGCCAGCAACAACCGCCCGTACGAGGTGAGCGCCCCCAGCCCGGTCATGCCGAGCTGCGCCGCCTCGGCCAGCACCTCCCGGTGGGCGGCCTCCCGGCCCCGGCTGCGCCGTGGCGTCCGCCAGTCCAGCAACGCCTGCAACTCCTCCGGGGTGGGTGCGGTCGCGGGCTCCAGGTCGGCGAGCACCCCGAGCACCGCCCGACGGGTGGCCGGCGCACCGGCCCGCTCGGCCTCCGCGGAGAGCGCGGTGATCGGCCGGTCCCGGTCGTCACGCCGTCCGACCAACCCCACCTGCCGCGTCATCGTCAGCCAGGCGCGGGCCAGGTGCTCCCACCGCTGGGCCAGCGATCCGGCCCGCCACACCTCGTACCCGCCGGTCGGCAGCACCTGCTGGTCCGCCCCGTACCGACCGGTGGCCGAACCGGGCAACTCCATCTCACCGGCGAGCCCCGCCGCGTACGCCACCTCCAGCAGCAGCGCGGTGGTCGGCTCGTCCAGACCTGCGGTACGTGCCAGTCGGCGCAGGTCACGAACACCGATGCCACCCGAGCGCAGCACCGGGGCGGGTTCGGCGGCGAGCTGTTCCAGCAGCCCTTCGGTGTGCCGGACCACCTCCATGGTCTGCCCGGCGCCGGCCGAGTCGACCATCTTGGGCTCGCGGGGAGCGGCCGCCACCGACGGCGGGCTGGTCTGCAACGGCCCGAGCGGACCGCTGTCGCGCCGCAGCAGGAGGCCGACCTCGCGGGGCAGTTCGACGGTGCCACCGGCCGTCGCCGAACCGGCCGAGATGGTCACCAGCAGCCGGTTGTCGACCAGCCAGCGCACCGGCGAGCCGGTGGGCGCGCCCCCGTTGGTCGGGTCGGCGAGGTCGGCGTCCTGCGCGCCGATCGCCGGCGCCTGCAACGCGCCGGGCGGCACGCTGCCGACCGGCGGACCGGCCGCCAGCCGGTCCAGGATCGCCCGGGCCGACGGGGGCGCCGCGAGCAGCGTCCGGCGCAACTTCGCCGGGTCCGCGCAGAGAGCGGCCGCGCGAACGTCCAGGTCCGCGGCGGGTCGACCGAGCCCCGCGGGGTACGGGGAAACCTCGTCGACGGCGGCCGCCACGTGCATGGCGTGCTCGGGGCCGTACAGGAGGAACAGCGCCCTGAGCCGGCCCACGGCGGCCCGGACCGCGGTCGGCGCGGGCGGGTGCGGCCCGGCGGTCGCCATGGCGAGAATCGCGTCGGTGGCGGTCGTGCCCTCGTCCGGGTGCCGGGTGAGGCGGCCGGCGTCCAGGATCAGCAGCGTGAACTGGTCCAGCCCGTCCAGCGCGCGGGCCACCGAGACCCGGGACTGGGCGCGGATGGCCAGGGCGGAGATGTCGGCCGGTACGGGCACGACGAGGTCCGGCCGCAGTTGCAGGAGTGCGGCCAGTGACTCGTCGGGCAGCGACCGCAGATGGTCGGCGAGTGAGGTGGTCATCGTCTTTCCACGCTAGCCCGGTACCGGGCCGTCGCGCCCCTCGGACGTCCGGCCGGTTGGGCATCGGCGGGTACGTTTCTCGACATGTCCGTACTGACCGTCGGGTTCGATCTCGACATGACCCTGGTCGACTCCCGCCCCGGCATCGCCGCGGCCTACCGCGCGTTGACCGCGAAGACCGGCGTTCCGGTCGACGCCGACCTGGCGGTGTCCCGCCTCGGCCCGCCGCTGCGCACCGAGATCGCGCACTGGTTCCCACCGGAGCAGGTCGAATCGGCCGTCCTGCTGTACCGCGAGCTGTACCCGGCGTACGCGATCACCCCGACGGTCCCGATGCCCGGCGCGCGGGAGGCCATCGACGCGATCCGGGCCCGGGGCGGCCGGGTGCTGGTCGTCACCTCCAAGATCGCCCGGCTGGCCCGGCTGCACCTGGACCATCTCGGCCTGGTCGTGGACGAGTTGGCCGGTGACCTCTTCGCCGAGCAGAAGGCGACCGCCCTGCGGGAGCACGACGCGACCCACTACGTCGGCGATCATGTGGCGGACATGGTCGCCGCGCGGACCGCCGGGGTGCCCGGAATCGCCGTGGCGACGGGCCCGTGCTCCCCGGATGAGCTGCAAGCGGCGGGGGCGAGCGTCGTGCTGGACGATCTCACCGGATTCCCAGCGGCGCTCGACGGCATGATCCAGCTAGCCTTGGAGCAGTAGCGGCTCAAGTGAAGCAGGGGTTTTCAGGTGCCTACGGGTCGAGTGAAGTGGTACGACACGGCCAAGGGATACGGCTTCGTCACCAGCGACGAGGGCGGTGACGTGTTCCTGCCCAAGGGCGCGTTGCCGGCGGGCGTCACCGACCTCAAGGGTGGTCAGCGGGTCGACTTCAGCGTGGTGGACAGCCGTCGCGGCGCGCAGGCCATGGGCGTGAAACTGCTGGACGCGCCGCCGTCGATGGCCGAGCTGCGGCGCCGGCCGGCAGAGGAGTTGCACGGCCTCGTCGAAGACATGATCAAGGTGCTGGAGGCGAAGGTCCAGCCGGACCTGCGTCGCGGCCGGTACCCGGACAAGAAGACCGCTCAGAAGATCGCTCAGCTGGTCCATGCGGTCGCGCGCGAGCTGGAGGTCTGAGGCACCAGCCCGGCGGTGGCGGCGCGGTCGAGGAGCGCCGTCACCGCGGCGAAGCCGGCCTCGCCCAGGTCGGCCGTGAACTCGTTGACGTAGAGACCGATGTGCCGGTCCACCACGTCGAGTTCCATCTCCTGGGCGTGCGCGAGGACGTACTCCCGGCTGACCGTCGGGTCCGCCCAGGCCTGCCGGACCGACTCGCGGATCCAGCCGGCCGCCGCCTCCGGGTCGACCGCGCCGCGGCGGGCCAGGATCGCGCCGAGGGGAATGGGCAGGCCGGTGTCGGCCTCCCACCACTCGCCGAGGTCCACCAGCGCGGTCAACCCGTGCCGGTGGTAGGTGAACCGGGCCTCGTGGATGACCAGGCCCGCGTCGTAGCGGCCGGCCGCGACCCCCGGCATGATCTCGTGGAACGGGACAACCTCGATCCGGGCCGGCGGTCGTCCGGCCGACCAGAGCCGGAACAGCAGGTACGCCGTGGTCCGGTCGCCCGGCACGGCCACCGTGGCGCCGGTCAGGTCGGCGCGGTCCGGGCCGCCGTCATGGTCGCCCCGGGTGAGCACCAGCGGTCCGCACCCGCGACCGAGCGCGCCGCCGCAGGGCAGCAGGTGGTAGTCGTCGAGCAACCAGGGCAGCGCCGCGTAGCTCACCTTGACCAGGTCGAACGCACCCCGCTCGGCCGCCGTGTTGGTGACGTCCACGTCGGCGTACGTCACCTCCACCGGCGGCGCGCCGGGCACCCGTCCGTGCACCAGGGCGTCGAAGACGAACGTGTCGTTGGGGCAGGGCGAGATCGCCAGGGAGAGCGCCACGCCCCTCACGTTAGCCCCGCCCGCGCGGACGGTCGGTGCGCCCCCGTGCCTGGTGATCCGCGACAAGCCAGGCCGGCACCGACTCCTGCCCCTCCGACAGCCTTGTCCGGGGGCCCGAGAGGTCACGTCGCTCGGTGTCGAGCTGCCCCGGATATGGGGCGGGGCGGATATGGCGTGGCACCGGCGGTGGGGGTGGCCCGGGTAGTTGAGTGGGTGCCTGTCGAGCTGCCCCGGATGTGGGGCGGGGATGGCGTGGCACTGGCGGTGAGGTTGCCCGGGTAGTTGAGTGGGTGCCTGTCGAGCTGCCCCAGATGTGGGGCGCGTGGCGACAGCGGGGGCAGTCGTGGGGGCGTTTGATGGGTCGTCACGGCGGCCGTGGTGGCGCTTGTTCATCGTGGCGGTAGCGGTGGTGGGCGGCCTTCGGGTATCGCAAGGATGGCGGCGGCCAGTGGCACTGGCTGTGGGATTGGCTGTGGGAGCGGCCAGTGGCATTGGCTGTGGGAGCGGTCAGTGGCATTGGCTGTGGGAGCGGTCAGTGGCATTGGCTGTGGGAGCGGTGATGGCGGTGGCGATCCGGGTGTACCGCCCTTCGGGCGATGGGCGCGCCCCACTTCTGGGGCAGCTCGACAGGGGCCGAACACCGCAGGGATACCCACAGCCCAAGCGTGTTGTCCACATGGTTATCCACAGGTGGAGGGGACGCTGTTGACGACGCTCGCCGTGCGGAAAACCATGAACGGGTGGGTGCCGGAGGGGATGCGATCGACGTGGGGGCGGTGCTGCGTGATCTTCGTCGACGTGCAGATTTGAGCCAACGGGAGTTGGCCGATCGGGCCGGAGTCCCGAAGAGCACACTGGCGCGGATCGAGGCGGGGCGGGGTGGCGAGCCGGCGTTTCGCACGGTGGCGCGGCTCGTTGGGGCGGCAGGGGGTGAGGTGGCGATCCGGCTGCACGGCGAGCCGCCGGGCGCCACGTTCGCCGACTCGGGCGGTGTGCCGCTGGGCATGCCCGTCGACGAGCCACGGGACGAGGCCGACCGTCGGTATCCGGCGCACCTCGACGTCCGCCGGGTGCGGACCCTCAAGGACTGGCCGGGTGCGTGGTGGGCGCACTCGTACACACTGCCGCAACGATCGTGGCCCTTGCGGGTGCCCGAGTTGACCTACGACCTGGACCGGGCTCAGCGGGACAAGCGACGGTGGCGGCAGGAGGCACGCGCGCGGGTGACCTTCCGGCGCGCGTGTGAAGACCTACCGGCCACGTCCTGGCGGTTTCTCGCCGAGGTGCCCGATGCCGGGCCGGTGGGCGAGCTGCGGGCTCACGAGCGGAGCATCGACCTCCTCCTCGGCGAGGATCTGGGCGACCGGCGTGAGGTGGTGCTCGAGGGTCTTGTCGTCGCTCCGGACCTGCGATTCCTTGGCATCGGCCGACGACTGGTCGAGCTGTTGGCGACGGAGGTGGCGCGGGCCCACATCCGCACAGTCCACGCGGTCGCCGAGTTTGGCGCCGTCGAATTTCTCCTTGCCTGCGGATTCGAACTGCGTGCGAGCAGACCGTCGGCGCTGATGCTCGACGTCCAGAGTGCGCCCACGGTCAGCCCAGCGCCGAGGCCGCCTTCGTCAGGGCGGTGAGGGCCTCACGCAGCCGCCAGGCGTCGCGGTCGCGTGGGCCGATCGGGTTGGAGATGGTGCGTAGCTCGGCGAAGGGCACTCCGGCCTGCGCGGCGGCGACGGCTACCCCGTACCCCTCCATGGCCTCGGCCACCGCCTCCGGATGCCGGCGGCGTAGCTCCTCGGTGCCGGCGGCGGTGCCGGTGACGGTGCTGACCGTGAGCACCGGGCCGGTGGCGGCCGTGGGCAGGGCGGCCCGCAGCGTGGCCAGCAGGGTTGGGTCGGCCGGGACGACGCTGCCGCCGCCGAGCAGCGCGGGCGGCATGCCGAGATCCTCGATGCCGATGAAGCCGTCCGGTGAGTCGGCGCCCAGGTCGGCGGCGATGCTCGCGGTGCCGAGCACGGTGTCGCCGACGGCCGCGCGCCCGGTGAAGCCGCCGGCCACGCCGGCGCTGACCACCGCACGGTACGGGCGACCGGCTGCCTCGGCCAGCGCCAGCAGACGTGCGGTGGCGGCACCCGCTACGGCCGGGCCCACCCCGACCGGGGCGATCGTGACAGCCTCGGCGGTCAGTCCGGCGCGGACCGCGTCCGCCTCGGCCGGAACCGCGGTCACCACCAGCAGACCGGTCACGACAGCGAGCCGGGGGATTCACGCCGGGTTTCGTCGTCCGCGCCGCCGCCCGGGCCGCCGACCGACGACGAGGGCCGGTAGATGTGGTAGCCCGGCGGGGCGAGCCCCGGTTCGTCGTGCCGCTGCGGTGCGGCGGCCTGGGCCGGCGCCGGCGAGGTGGGCGCGACGTCCTCGGGCGCGACGTCCTGGGGCTCGACCGTCGGCTCGTCCTCGGCCAGTTCGTCGTCGCCCAGCGGCCGGCCGACCAGCTTCTCGGCGCGCAGCCGGGCGGCGACCAGCACGCCCCGGACGGCGGCCACGACGCCCACCCCAGCGGCGACCGCGATGCCGGTCCGGCCGGCGAACGGCACCAGCCCGAGCCCGCCGCCCGCGACGAAGGCGAGCATGAGCACCGTCTCCGAATGGGCGAACGAGCTGGCCCGCAGCCGCTCCGGGATGCGCTCCTGGATCGAGGCGTCCACGGCGAGTTTGGCCACTCCGCTGACCAGCGCGGTGACCAGGCAGAGCAGGGCGACCATCAGCAGCGAGAACTGGATGACGGCGAGCACCGCCACCCCCGCCACGATGATCATGCTGCTGGACTGGATCGCGGTCGGCCGGTGGATGCGCAACCGGGTGCCGACGGCGGTCGCCAGGAAGCTGCCCACGGCCAACGCGCCGCCGACCAACCCCAGCGCCCACTCCGCGCCCAGGTCACGCCCGAACACGTCGGTGGTCAGGTCGCCCTTCTTGATGGCGAAGGCGAGGAAGAGCAGCAGGAAGCCGTACGCCGCACGCAGGGTCGCGGCGCCGATCAGGGTGGCGATCACCAGCCGTCCGGCCGGACGGCCCCGGCCCAGCGGCCGGTCCTGGCGGCGGCCCAGGGCGCGCAGCGCGCGGGGGACGCGCTCGGGCGGCTCCGAGTCCGCCTTCGGCGGCAGCCGCAGCGAGATCACCATGCCGATCAGGAAGATCACCGATGCGACGCGCAGCGGCCACTGCGGCCCGAACCAGAAGGCGGCCAGCCCGATCGGGGCCACCAACGCTCCCGCCACCGTCCCGTAGACGCTGGCCCGGGCACCCACCTGGGAGAGGCCCAGCCCTTCCGGCAACAGCCGGGGTACCGCCGCCGAGCGGGCCACGCCGTAGGCGCGCGACAGTGCCAGCACACCGAACGCGGCCGGATAGAGCCCGAAGCCGTGGATGTAGTCGGAGATCAGCCAGGCCAGGAACGCCCGGCCGAGCATGGTGGCGGCCAACGCGTACCGCCGGCCGTGCCGGAAGTGGTCCAGCAGCGGGCCCACCACGGGGGCGAGCATCGCGAACGGCACCATGGTCACCAGCAGGTAGAGGGCGACCTTGCTGCGGGCCTCACCCAGCGGCACGTTGAAGAAGATCGTCCCGGCCAGGCCGATGGCGATCAGGGTGTCGCCGGCGCAGGAGACGGCGTGCAGGTCGAACAGCCGGACCATGCCGACCTCGCCCCCGGCGCCCCGAGCCCGGGCGTGACCGGCCCGCCGGGTCACCCAGCGGCCGCTGCCCACCGAACCGCGCAGGAGCAGACGGATGGCTCGAATGCCGGTGCCGACGGTCCGCCCGAGGAGGGATCGCCCGGAGTGGGAGTACGGCGGCATGTGCACCATCCTCGCCCATCCGACCCAGGTGTGCCGCATCAGTCGCGGCGAAAGGTTCCCCGGGAGTCCCTGTCACCCCTGCGGGGAGCATGGGGAACAATGGTGAGGTGACCAGGCCCGCCTCCACCCGTGCCGCCCGTCTCGACCAGGTCTGCGCCGCCGCCGTCGAGGTGGCCCGCGCCGGCATCACCGAGGTGGACGCCGACGACGTCGGCGACCACCTGCAGGTCGTGGCCGAGGGCGAACGGCTGGTCACGCACTACTTCGAGTGCCGCCTCGCCGGCTACCGCGGTTGGCGGTGGGCGGTCAGCGTCACCCGCGTCCCGCGCAGCCGTACGGTGACGATCTGCGAGACGGTGCTGCTGCCCGGCCCGGACGCGCTGCTCGCGCCCGGCTGGCTGCCCTGGCAGGAACGGCTCAAGCCCGGTGACCTCGGCCCGGGTGACCTGCTGCCGACCGCCCCGGAGGACGAGCGGCTGGCCCCCGGTTACCTGCTCTCCGACGACCCGGCGGTCGAGGAGACGGCCTGGGAGTTGGGTCTCGGTCGCGCCCGGGTGCTCTCCCGGGAAGGTCGGGCCGACGCGGCGCAGCGCTGGTACGACGGTGACCACGGCCCGACGGCGGCCATCTCCACCGCCGCCCCGGCCGCCGCCCGCTGCGGCACCTGTGGCTTCTACCTTCCGTTGGCCGGGGCGATGCGGCAGGCGTTCGGCGCGTGCGGCAACTTCTACGCGCCCGACGACGGTCGGGTGGTCAGCGCCGACCATGGCTGCGGCGCGCACTCCGAGACGCTGATCGAGGCCGCCGAGACCGCGGTCGAGGACCTGCCAACGGTGTACGACGACAGCGCGGTGGAGGCCATGTCGGTCAGCCGGGCGCCGGGTTCGGTCGAGGCGGGGGAGCCGGCGGAGCCGTACGGGCACTCCTGAGGGGTTCGTACCGGCGACGGGCCGGTGTGCTCAGTTAGCCGCCCGGCGTCGACGTCGGTTGGCGTCGTGACGCAGCATGACGGCGAGGCCGGGGAAGCCCCACAGGAAACCGGCCAGGCAGGTCCAGAGCCAGTTCTCGTGGTGGTGCTCGGTGAGCCAGCCCCGGAAGAACACCAGCAGCACCAGGCCGACGACCGCCCACGCGATCAGACCGGCGACGGCGAACGGCACCATCGGCGGGTCCAGCGGCGCGGGGCGCGGTGGCTGGTCGTTCGGCATTGCGCCAGCGTACGCGATCCACTTCCCCTGCCCGCCGGCGATCTGGGACGATGCGCGCGACAACCGGAAGATCACCTGTGAGGTCCTCATGGCAGTAGCGCCGCCCGAGAACGACACACCTCCCAATCCCGCTCAACCGCGTAACGGTTTCGACCGGTTCTTCGAGATCTCCGCCCGCGGCTCGACGTTGAGTCGTGAGGTACGCGGTGGCCTGGCGACCTTCTTCACGATGGCGTACATCGTCGTGCTCAACCCGCTGATCCTCGGTGGCGCCGTCGACGGTGACAACAAGACTCTCCCGATTCCGGCACTGGCCGCCGCGACCGCGCTGGTCGCCGGCCTGATGACCATCCTGATGGGCGTCGTCGGCCGGTTCCCGCTGGCGCTCGCCGCCGGTCTGGGCGTCAACGCCCTGGTGGCGTACGAGATCGCTCCCGAGATGACCTGGGCCGACGCGATGGGCCTGGTGGTGATCGAGGGTGTGATCATCGCGGTGCTGGTGCTGACCGGACTGCGTACCGCGGTGTTCCGGTCGGTGCCCACCCAGATGAAGACGGCGATCGGCGTCGGCATCGGCCTCTTCCTGACCATCATCGGCCTGGTGGACGCCGGCTTCGTCCGGCGCCTCCCGGACGCCGCCAACACCACTGTCCCGGTCGGCCTGGGCGTCGGCGGCAAGCTGGTGAGCTGGCCGCTGCTGGTCTTCGTGGTGGGCCTGCTGCTCACCCTGGTGCTCGTGGTCCGTCGGGTGCGGGGCGCGATCCTGATCGGCATCCTCGCGTCCACCGTGCTGGCGGTGATCGTGGAGGCGATCGGCAACATCGGCCCGTCGTTCGTCGACGGCAAGCCCAACCCGAAGGGCTGGGCGCTGAACGTGCCGGAGCTGCCCAAGACGGTCGTCGACGTGCCGGACCTGTCGCTGCTCGGCAAGTTCAACGTGCTCGACTCGTGGGGCCGGGCCGGCTGGGTGGTCGTCCTGATGTTCATCTTCACGCTGCTCATCACGGACTTCTTCGACACCATGGGCACGATGGTGGCGGTCGGCCAGGAGGGTGGCCTGCTGGACGAGAAGGGCACCCCGCCGAAGGCCAAGGAGATCCTGCTGGTCGACTCGATCGCGGCGGCGGCCGGCGGTGCGGCCAGCACGTCGAGCAACACGTCGTACATCGAGAGCGCCGCAGGCGTCGCGGAGGGTGCCCGGACCGGCGTGGCCAACCTGGTCACCGGCGCGCTCTTCCTGCTGGCGATGTTCCTGGCGCCGCTGGTGGTGATCGTGCCGTTCGAGGCGGCCTCGACGGCGCTGGTGGTGGTCGGCTTCCTGATGATGACCGCGGTACGGACGATCGACTGGTCGGACTACGAGATCGCCATCCCCGCGTTCCTCACCATCGTGCTGATGCCGTTCACCTACTCGATCTCGAACGGGATCGGCGCCGGCCTGATCACCTTCGTGGTGGTCAAGCTGGCCCGGGGTAAGGCCCGGGAG
Source organism: Micromonospora sp. bgisy143 (assembly GCF_057708145.1). NCBI lineage: Bacteria > Bacillati > Actinomycetota > Actinomycetes > Micromonosporales > Micromonosporaceae > Micromonospora > Micromonospora sp. bgisy143. The sequence goes on along the minus strand of NZ_JBYIRN010000001.1, from coordinate 415,276 downwards.
ATCCACCCGCTGCTGTACGGGGTGGCCGCGCTCTTCGTGCTGTACTTCCTGCGCGGGCCCATCGAGTCGCTGGTGCTCTGATCGGCGTCGTCCGGGCGGGGGGTCGAGGGTGATTCCCCGCCCGGAACAGCACAAACATCCCCGTGAGCCTGGTCATAACGGATGTCGTTAGCCAGGCTCATTAGTTAAGCTAACTAACGTGACGGAGCGGACGGTGACGGCGGAACGCGTGCCACCGGCGCAGCTGGCTCCCCAGCTGCGAGATGCGATCACCCGACTCAACCGGAGGGTCCGACGGGCCCGGCCGGTCGGCGACCTCACGGTCACCCAGGTCTCCGCGCTCACCAGCCTGCGGCTGGCGGGCGCGATGACGCCCCGGGAACTGGCCGAGATCGAACGGGTGCAGCCACCGACGATGACCAAGATCGTCGCGAAGTTGGAGGACCGTGGCCTCGTGCAACGGACCCCCCACCCGACCGACGGCCGGCAGGTCATCCTCGCGGCGACCGAAGGAGGGCAGGCCGTGCTCGACCAGTTCGAGCGGGCCCGCGACGAATGGCTGGCCCACCGGCTGGCCGCGCTCGACGAGGACGAACGGGCGACCCTGCACCGGGCCGCCGAGATTCTCCAGCAGCTCGCTCGCGCCTGAGCTCGCGCCCGCGCCACCGGGCCGTGCCGTCACCTGTCGATGACGCGTACGTCCTTGAGGAGGCGCACCGAGAGTGCAGGCCAAGCTGAGCACGATGTTCCAGTCCCTACAGGTCCGCAACTACCGCCTTTTCGCATCCGGGCAACTGATCAAACTGATCGGCGTCTGGATGATGTTCATCGCCCAGGACTGGCTCGTCCTCGAGCTCTCCGACAACTCGGCCACCGCGCTCGGCGTGGTCACCGCCTGTCAGTTCACGCCGGTGCTGCTGCTCACCCTCTTCTCCGGTCGCCTCGCCGACCGGTACGACAAGCGGGTCCTGCTGTTCGCCGCGAACACCTTCTGGACCGTGCTGGCGCTCGTCATGTCGCTGCTGGTCCTCACCGACCTGGTGCGGCTCTGGCACGTCTTCGCCTTCGCCGCGCTGCTCGGTGTGGCCAACGCCGTGGAGACGCCGGTCCGCCAGGCGTTCGTCTCCGAACTGGTCGGCACCCCGCTGCTGCCCAACGCGCTGTCGCTGAACGCCGCCGTGTTCAACTCCGCCCGGATCGTCGGTCCGGCAGTCGCCGGTCTGGCGATCGCCGCGTTCGACGTGGGCCCGGTCTTCCTGTTCACCGCCGTCAGCTCCATCGCGCCGCTGGTCAACGTGGTCCGGATGCGGACCGCCGAACTTCAGCGTGACGCGCTCCCGCCGCGTGACGAGCGGGCGTCCGCGAAGGTCGTCGACGGGCTGCGGTACGTGTGGCGGCGGCCGGACCTGCTGCTGCCGATGGCGGTGATGTCGGTGATCGGCATGTCGCTGTTCAACTTCCAGCTCACCCTGGCCGCGCTGGCCAAGACGGTGTTCAACACCGGTGCCGCCTCCTTCGGCCTGTTCAGCACCGCTCTCGCCGTCGGCGCGCTGGGCGGGGCTCTGAGCGGCACCGGCCGGCGTAGCCGCCCGTCGGTGTGGCTGGTGCTCGGCGCGGCGGTCGGCTGTGCCAGCTTCGGCACCCTGGTCGGCTTCGCGTCGACGTACTGGCTGGTCGTGGCGCTGCTGGTGCCCACCGGCTTCTTCATGGTGTTCTTCGCGCAGGCCGCCAACCAGCGGGTCCAGCTGGGCGTGGACGCCGCGTTCCGGGGACGGGTGATGGCCCTGTGGGTGCTGGTGTTCCTGGGTACCAACCCCGTCGGCGCACCGCTGATCGGCTGGGTGGCCGAGCACTTCGGCGCCGGTGCGAGCATCTGGATGGGTGGGCTGATCTCGCTGGCCACCGCGTTGATCGCGCTCACCTGGCAACTGCGCCGCTCGGGTGCGCGACTGCGCTTCCGGGTGCTGCCCATGCCGCGCTTCTACGTCACCTCCACCGACTGCTGACCCGCCCGCTCGGGCCCCCGCCGATCGGCTCGGGGGCCCGGGCGCGGGTCCCGATCGACGGATGGCGCGGATGCGGCCAAATCGCTGGCGAGGTGGCACGACGGGGCTTAGCGTCGATATGTGGGAGTCGGACGCGCGCTGATGCTGGCCCTGGCGTTCCTCGCCGTGGCCAGTGTCCCGGCGGTGTTCGCCCTGCTCTTCTGCTACGACGAGATCCTCGACCGGGTGGTCTGCGGCTTCGCCGAGTGGCGTGAGGGCCGGCGGGAACGACGAACGATCGCCCGCCTCGACCGGGCCATCGAGGCCGACGCGCTGACCCGGGACATCGACCTCAGCGAGTTCGATCGGGCCGACCGTCGTCCCCTGGAACAGCTCGCCGCCGACCTGCGCCGCCTCGGCGGTCAGCGGCTCGGCGGCATCGGCCGGCCGATGGTCTGGCACGGCGCGGTGGTCCAGGCGTACGACGACCGGCTCCGGCTGGCCTGCCGTGCCCTCGGGATCGCCGAGCACCTGGCCGAGCTGACCGGCGTGGACCAGGAGATCGAGCGGGTACGCGTCGAGGGCGTACTGCACGCCGCCGGCCTGGCCCTGCCCGCCGCCCGGGCCGGGCACCGGCAACGGCACCGCTGACCGGCCCCTGGATGCGGCTCTTCGTGGCGGTCTGTCCGCCCGTCGAGGCGGTCAACCACCTCGGCGCGCAGATCGCGCGGCTGCGGGTCGGCGCGGCGGCCGCCGCCGGCGCCCGGGTGCGGCTCGTCGACCCGGCGGACCTGCACCTCACCCTGGCGTTCCTCGGCGACGTCGAGACCGTCCGGCTGGTCGACGTGGAGAGTGCGCTCGGGCTCGCCGCCGACCGGTTCCGAGCCGGTCTCGAAGCGCCGCCCCGGCTGCGTCTCGGCGGTGGTGGCGTGTTCGGCGACGGCCGGCGCATGGTGCTCTGGGTGGACGCCCGGGGCGACGTCGAGCCGCTGCACGAACTGGCCCGACTCGTCCGGGAGCGGCTGCGCGTGGCCGGGCTGCCGTACGACGAGAAGCCGTTCCGGCCGCACCTGACCGTGGCCCGGCCCGGCGACCGGATGGACCCGGCCGCCGTCGAAGCCGACCGTACCGATCTGAACGAGTACGCGGGACCGGAGTGGCCGGCGACGGAGGTGCTGCTGATGCGTAGTCAGCAGCGAGCTGGGCCCCGCTACGAACGCGTGGCTACCTGGGCCCTGTGATCCACTCGGGTTCTTGGAAGTCGGGGTGTTTTGCGGGCGCTGACAGCCCGACTTCCGTGAACCCGAGTCGATCACGCAGCGACCGCCCCGCGGAACGTCAGGAGGACTCGCGGGCGGCCGGGCCGCTGCCGAAGAGCACGTCGTCCCAGCTCGGCAGGCGCTTACGCGGCTTGCCGCCGGCCTCGGTGGTCTCGCCGCCGGCCGCCGCCGCGGCCGTACCGGTCCGCCGGGGCCGCAGCACCGCCAGCGACGGCACGGCTGGGACCTCCTTGGGCGCGTCCGAGTCGTCGTCGAAGGCCGACCCCTGGCCGCCGCCGAGCAGCGCGGCAGCGCCGCCGCCGACCGGCCGCTGCCGGGGCGCGTCCGGACCGGCAAGAGCAGCCGGGGTACGCGGTTCGAGCCCGCGACCCGACGAGGACCCGAGTGGACGGTCCAGCGAGGCGAGCAGGGCGTCCCGGCCGGCGCGGATCGGATCACGGCCCGGGCGCGGGTGCTCGGACGCCGCCGGCAGCCCGTGCCCGCCCCGACTCGGCTCACCACGCGACGGACCGGGCAGGCCGTGGCCGCTCCGCTCCGGCGCCGGCTCCTGGCCGAGGATCGGCGTGGGCCGCTCGGCGCACAGATATTGCGCCATGTCGTCGTGCGGGGTGACCGCCTGCCGGGTCTTGTCGAGATCCCAGATGGCCTGGGCGGTGGCCTTGCCCGACGGCCAGGTGGCGATGATCCGCCAGGTGCCGTCGTCGCGCCGGTACGCGTCCCAGGAGATCTTCTCGGTGTCGATCCCGTGCTGGCTCAGCCGACCGTTGACCACCTCGGCCAGCGGGGTGGGCTTCTCCGCGCCCTTGAGCCGGGTGCGGCGGGCGTGCTGGGCGAGCATGGCCCGCTCCTGCAACACCGGCCCGGCGTAGCGCAGGACCCGGTCGACCGGCACCCCGGCGATCCGGGCGACGTCCTCGGCCGACTCACCCGAACGGATGCGGGCCTGGATGTCCCGAGGAGACAGGGACGGAACGGGATCGGCGGCGGTCGGCGCCACCGCGAGCGGCGTCGCGCCGGGCTCCGCGTGCAGCGCACCGGCGATCCGCTCGTCGATGGGGAGGGCGAGCAGCCGCCCGACCTCGTCGGCGAGAACCAGAGCATGGCCGTCCTCGGAGAGGGCGACGAAGCGTACTGGGCGCATAACGTTGCCTCCGTCCCGCTTCGCTGGCCGCACGCCACGAGTCGGCCACCCAGGCGTCTCGGACCACCGTACGCGCATCTGTCTCAGGGTGGGGGAAGCGACACCCCGCAAGTCGTGACTGAGCTGCGGCAATGATCACGGTGGGTGTCCATCGGGGCTCCGACGGACACCCACCGTGACGAAGCTCAGAGGCGTTCGACCACGTAGTCGATGGACGCGGTCAGCGCCTCGACGTCGGCCGGCTCGACGGCCGGGAACAGCGCCACCCGCAACTGGTTGCGGCCGAGCTTTCGGTACGGCTCGGTGTCGACGATGCCGTTGGCGCGCAGCGCCTTGGCGATCGCGGTGGCGTCCACCCCGTCGGCGAAGTCGATGGTCGCGACCACGTTGGACCGCAGCGCCGGGTCGGTGACGAACGGGGTGGCCACCGTGGACCGCTCCGCCCAGCCGTACACCGTGGCGGCGCTCTCCGCCGTGCGCTTCGCCGCCCAGGCCAGGCCGCCCTGCGCGTTCATCCAGTCGGTCTGCTCGGCGGCCAGGAAGATGGTGGCCAGCGCCGGGGTGTTGTACGTCTGCTCGAGCCGCGAGTTGTCGATCGCGGTGACCAGGTCGAGGAATGCCGGGATGTACCGGCCGGACGCCTTGATCTCGGCCGCCCGGTCCAGCGCGGCCGGCGACATCAGGGCCAGCCAGAGGCCGCCGTCCGAGCCGAAGCACTTCTGCGGCGCGAAGTAGTAGACGTCGGTCTCGCCGACGTTGACCTCCAGGCCACCCGCGCCGGAGGTGGCGTCGACCAGGAGCAGCGAACCCTCGTCCGCGCCGGCCACCCGGCTGATCGGCACGGCCACGCCGGTCGAGGTCTCGTTCTGCGGGGTCGCGTACACGTCCACGCCGGCCTCGGCGACCAGGCTCGGCGCGCTGCCCGCGTCGGCCTTGCGGACGGTGGGCTCGCCCAGGAACGGGGCGTCCTTGACCGACTTGGCGAACTTCGCGCCGAACTCGCCGAAGCTGGCGAACTGGGCCCGGTCACGGACCAGGCCGAAGGTGGCGACCTCCCAGAACGCCGTGGTGCCGCCGTTGCCGATCACGACCTCGTAGCCCTCGGGCAGGGAGAAGAACTCGGCGATGCCGGAGCGCAGCCGGGCCACCTGGTCGCGGACCGTCTTCTGCCGGTGCGACGTACCCAGGTAGCTGGTCGCCACCTCGGCGAGCGCGGACACGGCCGCCGGACGGACCTTGGACGGGCCGCAGCCGAAACGGCCGTCGGCGGGCTTGATCTCGTCGGGAATCCGGATGATCGGTGCGTCAGCCACGGTTCTGAAGATCCTTCCGCAAGGGCGAGGGCGGGCCCGGCGACACTGCCGGCCCTCATCCTCGCACCCTGGGTCGGCGGCGACGGCCGGGGTCCCGACCGGCGGTCTGAGTCCTTCGCCACACCGCCGTTCCCGGGCGGGCCCGCACGCACAAGGGCCCCGACCCGACGTCGTACGTCGGACCGGGGCCCCCGTGAGCAGCTCAGACGCCGTGCGGGACGGCGCCCCAGCCCTCGACGTCGGACGGCTTGCGGGTCTCCGGACCCACGTAGCGGGCGGACGGCCGGACCAGCCGCTGGAGGCGCTTCTGCTCCAGGATGTGCGCGCTCCAACCGCCCATCCGCGCGCAGGTGAACATCGACGTGAACATGTGCGCCGGTACCTCGGCGAAGTCCAGTACCACGGCCGACCAGAACTCGACGTTGGTGGCGAGCACCCGGTCCGGGCGGCGGGCCTGCAGCTCGGCGAGGGCGGCCTTCTCCAGCGCCTCGGCGATCTCGAAGCGCGGCGCGCCCAGCTCCTTGGCGGTGCGCCGGAGCACGCGGGCGCGCGGGTCCTCGGCCCGGTAGACGCGGTGGCCGAAGCCCATCAGCCGCTCGCCGCGGTCCAGGACGCCCTTGACGTACCCCTCGGCGTCGCCGCTGCGCTCCACGGCCTCCAGCATGCTCAGCACGCGCGAGGGCGCGCCGCCGTGCAGCGGGCCGGAGAGGGCGCCGATGCCCGACGAGATGCAGGCCGCCGCGTCGGCGCCGGTGGAGGCGACGATGCGGGCGGTGAAGGTGGAGGCGTTCAGGCCGTGCTCGGCGGCCGAGATGAAGTACGCGTCGACGGCCTTGACGTGCCGCGGGTCCGGCTCACCCCGCCAGCGCTTCATGAACCGCTCGACGATGGTCTGCGCCTTGTCGATCTCCTTCTGCGGCACCGCCGGCAGGCCGAGACCGCGAGCCGACTGGGCGACGAAGGAGAGCGCGGTCACCGACACCCGGGCCAGGTCCTCGCGGGCCTGCTCGTCGGAGATGTCCAGCAGCTGGTTGAGACCCCAGTACGGGGCCAGCATGGCGACCGCCGACTGCACGTCGACCCGGATGTCGCCGGAGTGCACCGGCACCGGGAACGGCTCCGCCGGCGGCAGGCCCGGCCCGAAGCGGCCGTCGACGAGCAGCGCCCAGACGTTGCCGAACGAGACCTGGCCGATCAGATCCTCGATGTCGACCCCGCGATAGCGCAGCGCGCCACCCTCGCGGTCTGGTTCGGCGATCTCGGTCTCGAAGGCGACGACGCCCTCCAGACCGGGTTTGAAGTCGGCCATGTCGCTCTCCTGGATCTGGTCGGTACGCCCGATCAGCTGATCCGGCCCGGTCGGCCGAGCGCCTTAGGCGACCCTCAGGGATGTGTTCGGAACATCTTGCCTGCTGTGTAACCGGATACGCGACCCAGTGCGACTGTGCTGCACGCGACATCTCCGGGCGCGCATTCTCCGCGCCGGTCGGTGAGACTGGGCGCAGCGGTCTGGCCAGCGCGGGAGGGCGCCGGTCGGCACGCCGAGAAGGAGTGGGTACGTGACGGGCGACACACCGACCCCGGCCGCGATGCGTAACGAGTACGCCGCGGACCTGGGCCTGACCGAGGCTGACCTGGCCGCCGACTGGTACACCCAGTTCGACAGGTGGTTCGCCGACGCGGTGGCTCACGGGCTGCCCGAACCCAATGCCATGGTGGTGGGCACTGCCGACGCCGCCGGCCGGCCGAGTGGGCGGACGGTGCTGCTCAAGGGGTACGACCCGGACGGCTTCGTCTTCTTCACCAACCACCTGTCCCGCAAGGGCGTCGAGGCGACCGAGAACCCGTACGCCAGCCTGGTCTTTCCGTGGTTTCCGATGCAGCGGCAGGTGGTGATCGCGGGCTCGATCGCCCCGGTCGACCCGGCGGTGACCGAGTCGTACTTCGCCAGTCGGCCGCGCGGTTCGCAGGTGGGCGCGTGGGCCAGCCCGCAGTCGTCAGTGGTGCCGGACCGGGCCACGCTGGAGGAGCGCTACCGGGAGGTGGCCGAGCGGTACGCCGACGAGAGCACCATCCCGCCGCCGCCGCACTGGGGCGGCCTGCGGGTCCGGCCGGACTCGGTGGAGTTCTGGCAGGGCCGGGCCGGCCGGCTGCACGACCGCCTGCGTTTTCGTCGCGTCGACGAGGGCGACTGGATCGTCGAGCGGCTGGCGCCGTGACCGGTGTGCAGGAGGCGCGGTCGCGCGGAGCGCGCCGCTGGGCGATCGACGTCCGCCCGCTGCGCGTCCCGGCGTACCGGCGGTTGTGGCTCGGCAACACCGTGGCGATGTTCGGCTTCCAGTTCACCGCCGTCGCGGTCCCGGTCGAGATGTACGCGCTCACCCGGGACTCGTTCTGGGTCGGTCTGCTGGGTGTGGCCGCGTTCGTACCCCTGCTGGTCTTCGGGCTCTGGGGTGGCGCGGTCGCCGACGCCCGCGACCGCCGTGCCGTGCTGCTCGGCGGCTCATTGTTGCTCTGGGCATCCACCCTCGGGCTGCTGGTCCAGGCGCTGCTGGACGTGGGCAGCCCGGTGCTGCTGCTGGTGTTGATGGCGGTGCAGTCGGTGGCGTTCGCGATCACCTCGCCGGCCCGCAGCGCCATGCTGCCCCGGCTGGTCCCGGACAACCTGGTGCCGGCCGCCAGCACCCTCAACTACACGACCTTCACCGCCGCGTCGGTCGCCGGCCCGCTCGCCGCCGGCCTCATCCTCTCCACCTCGTCGGACACCCGGGTGGCGCTGCCCATCGCGTACGGGTTGGACGCGGTGCTGTTCACCGCGATGCTCTGGGCGGCGCTGCGCCTGCCGGCGCTGCCGCCCGAACCGAGCGCCGACGGTCAGGTCCGCCGGGCCGGCCTGGCCAGCGTCATCGACGGCTTCCGGTACCTGGCCACCACGCCCGTGCTGCTGCTCTCCTTCGGCGTGGACCTGATCGCGATGATCCTGGCCATGCCGAGGGCCCTGTTCCCGGAGATCGCCAACGAGCGGTTCGGCGGGGGCGGCTCGGTCGGCCTGCTCTACAGCGCCATCGCGATCGGGTCCATGATCGGCGGGCTGACCTCCGGGTGGATCGGTCGGCTGCGGCGGCAGGGGGTCGGCCTGGTCGTCGCGGTGGTCGGTTGGGGCATTGCGATCGCCGCCGCCGGACTGGCCCAGCAGCTCTGGCTGATGGTCCTGCTGCTCGCCGTGGCCGGCGCCGCCGACCTGGTCAGCGCCGTGCTGCGCCAGTCCATGCTGCTGGTGTACGCGCCGGACCGTATGCGCGGACGACTCCAGGGCGTCAACACGGTGGTGGTGGCCGGTGGGCCGCGCCTCGGTGACCTGCGGGCCGGCACCATGGCGGCCGGGTTCGGCGGCGGGGTGGCCTGGGTCGCCGGTGGACTCGCCTCGGCGGTCCTCGTGGTGGTGCTCGCGGTCGCCTTCCCGGCGTTGCTGCGCTACCGGGCGACCACGGCGTCGAGCGGCGACCGGCCGTGACCGGTTAGGGTCGCCGGCATGGAAAGCCCCGACCAGCGCCCCTTCTCCGGCGCACAGTGGACCATCGCCGCCGCGGGCCACGAGGCCGTCATCGTCGAGGTGGGCGGCGGACTGCGGACGTACCGGCACGACGGCGTCGACCTGGTCGACGGGTACGATGTCGACGAGGTCTGCCCCGGCTGTGCCGGCCAGGTGCTCGCGCCCTGGCCGAACCGGATCCGGGACGGGCGCTACGCGTACGGCGACCGCACGCACCAGCTCGCGCTGACCGAGCCGGAGCGGCACGTCGCCATCCACGGCCTGGTCAACTGGGTGCCGTGGCGACTGTTGGAGCAGTCCCCGGACGCGGTGACCCTCGGCTACGACCTGCCGCCGCAGCCCGGTTACGAGTGGCCGCTGCGGTTGGTCAGCCGGTGGAGCGTGAGCGCGGACGGGCTGCGGGCCGAGCACGAGGTGACGAACGTCGGCACCGAGGTGGCCCCGTTCGGCTTCTCCGTGCACCCGTACCTGCAACTGCCCGGTGTCGCCGTGGACGACCTGGTCATGCGGCTGCCGACGCGTACCCGGGTCATGGTGGACGGCCGGTTGCTCCCGGTCGGGGTGACGCCGGTGACCGGCACCGAGTACGACTGGACCAGCCCGCGCCGGATCGGCGACGCCACGCTGGACCTGTGCTTCGGCGAGGTCATCCGGGACGCGGACGGCGGCTCCTCGGTGAGCCTGGCGGCACCGGACTCCGCATCCGGGGTGAGCATCTGGGCGGACGCGGAATTCGGCTGGTGGCAGGTCTTCACCGGTGACGCCCTCACCGGCGAGCGGCACCGCCGGTCGGTGGCGATCGAGCCGATGACCTGCCCGCCGGACGCGTTCCGGTCGGGCCGGGACGTGCTCGCGCTCAAGCCCGGCACGACCTGGCGGGGTGCCTGGGGCATCCGTCCCGGGGCCTGATGGAGTTCGCCGAGGTCGTCCGCCGTCGGCGGATGGTCCGCAACTACGACCCGGACCGTCCGGTCCCGCCCGACGTGGTGGACCGGCTGCTCGACCACGCCGTACGCGCCCCGTCGGCCGGCTTCGCCCAGGGCTGGGGATTCCTGGTGCTGGAGGAGGCGGCCGACCGGGAGCGGTTCTGGGCGGCCACCACGCCGGACGGTGGAGGACGGGAGCGCTGGCTGGCGGGTATGCGCCGCGCGCCGCTCATCGTGGTGCCGCACGCCAACGAGTCCGCCTACCTGACCCGGTACGCGGAGCCCGACAAGGGCTGGACCGACCGGTCGACGGACCGCTGGCCGGTGCCCTACTGGTACGTCGACACCGGCTTCGCCGCGCTGCTCATGCTGCTGACCGCGGTGGACGAGGGGCTGGGGGCGTGCTTCTTCGGGATCCCGCCGCAGCGGCTGGCCGCGTACCGGGAGAGTTTCGGTGTGCCGGCGGAGTACCAGCCCATCGGTGCCGTCACAATCGGTTACCGGGCACCCGACCATCGGTCACCGTCGTTGCGTCGTGGTCGTCGTGGAATCGACGAGGTGGTGCGGCGCGGCCGGTGGAGTTGAGCGCGCCGTCCCGTTCGTCCGGTTGAGGATCGGACGAGCGATGGCGAAACTGACATCAGGGAGCAGAACGTCGCGTGCGCGGGGCCGCTAGGCTGGCACGGTCATCGGTGCCGCGCCGCGCGGTGCCCGCCGCGGCCCGGCTCGGCGCCGTCGGTCGGCCCGGTCACGGGGAGGGGAGCGTGCCGTCGTGATCTTCAGAGCGGTCCGGGACGGGCGTCCCTACCCGGAGCACAACCTGACGCTCAAGCAGTGGGCGGAGATCCCGCCGCGTCCGCTGCGCCTGGATCAGTTGATCACCACCAAGCGCGAGCTGGCGCTCGACAAGCTCCTCGCCGAGGACTCGACCTTCTACGGCGACCTCTTCCCGCACGTCGTGCAGTGGAACGGCGGCCTCTACCTGGAGGACGGGCTGCACCGCGCGCTGCGCGCCGCGCTGCAACAACGCAACCAGATCCACGCCCGGGTGCTGGTGCTCTCCGAACCGATCGAGTGAGCGGCGCGGCCGTCGGGTGTGCGGCGGGGCCGTCGGGTGTGCGGCGGGGCCGTCGAGCGACCGGCGCGGCCGTCGAGTGAGCGGCGGGGCCTGAGGCTTCACTAAGGTGGCGGCATGACTGCCCTCGATCTGCTCGACCTGGACCCGTCGCTCACCGAGGAGGAGCGGCAGATCCGCGACGTCGTCCGCCGACTCGTCGACGACCGGGTCCGCCCGCACGTCGCCGACTGGTACGAGGAGGGCCGCGTGCCGGCCCGCGAGTTGGCCCGGGAGTTCGGCAAGCTCGGGCTGCTCGGCATGCACCTGAGCGGGTACGGCTGCGCGGGCGCGTCCGCCGTCGCCTACGGGCTGGCCTGCCAGGAGTTGGAGGCCGCCGACTCCGGTGTCCGCTCGCTGGTGTCGGTGCAGGGCTCGCTGGCGATGTACGCCATCTGGCGCTACGGCAGCGAGGAGCAGAAGCAGCGCTGGCTGCCGCCGATGGCCACCGGCGAGGCGATCGGCTGCTTCGGCCTCACCGAGCCGGACCACGGCTCCGACCCGGGGTCGATGGCCACCCGCGCCCGCCGCGACGGCGACGACTGGGTGCTCACCGGCGGCAAGATGTGGATCACCAACGCGCCGATCGCCGACGTGGCCGTGATCTGGGCGCGTACCGACGACGGGGTACGTGGTTTCGCCGTACCCATGGACACGCCCGGCGTCACGGCGCGCGAGATCCGCCGCAAGATGTCCCTGCGCGCGTCGCTGACCGGCGAGATCGTGCTCGACGACGTCCGGCTCCCGGCCGACGCCCAACTGCCCGAGGCCGTCGGGCTCAAGGCCCCGCTGAGCTGCCTGACCGAGGCCCGCCACGGCATCGTCTGGGGTGCCGTCGGCGCGGCGCGCGACTGCCTGGAAACCACCCTGGCGTACGCCACCACGCGCACCCAGTTCGGTCGGCCGATCGCCGGGTTCCAACTCACCCAGGCCAAGCTCGCCGACATGGCCGTCGAACTGGTCAAGGCGCAACTGCTCGCGCTGCACCTGGGCCGGCTCGCCGACGCCGGCCGGCTCCGCCCCGACCAGGTGAGCGTGGGCAAGCTGAACAACGTGCGGGAGGCCCTTGCCATCGCCCGGCAGTGCCGCACCATCCTCGGCGCCAACGGCGTCTCCGGCGAGTACCCGGTGCTGCGGCACGCGAACAACCTGGAGAGCGTGCTGACGTACGAGGGCACGTCGGAGATCCACCAGTTGATCGTCGGCCAGCGCCTCACCGGGCTTTCCGCCTTCGCCTGACCTGCCCGTTTACGCATTCCCGCCGCTCGCCGCGCGCCTGTCGTACGGGGGCCGTACCGTCATTGACAGACGACGTGTCTGACGAGGACGGTGAGTGTGATGGCTCGCGACGCTGACATCAACGAGCCCACGAGGGAGTTCCCCGGTTACCCGACCGGTGACGACCTCCGGGAGCGCTCGGCCGCGACACCCGACCCGACTCCGGGCGGGCCGGATGGCCCCGATGGTCGCGGCACCGGCGGGGGTGCGGGTGGCGGTGCGGCCCGCGGGCTGCTCCTGCTGCTCGGTGCCGCCGCGCTGGCCGTGGTGGTGCTGCTCGGCGTGCAGGCGACCGGTTTCCTGCCCGACTTCCGCAACCCGTTCGCCAAGGAGCAGACCGACCGCAGCCAGCCACCGCTGCTGAAGTCGATCCAGGATCTGAGCCGCTACGTGGCGGCCGAAGGCAACTTCCAGGTCGTGGTCGACACCCAGAACGACCGGCGCAACGTCCCGGACTTCCTGCTCAACGAACGCACCCTGTTCGTCGGGGCGGGCAGCGTCGAGGCGTACGTCGACTTCACCAAGATCGGTGAGGGTGCCATCGTGCAGTCCGCCGACGGCAAGTCCGTCGAGATCAAACTGCCCGCCCCGCAGCTCGGCGAGACCAACCTCGACATGGAGAAGAGCTACGTCTTCGCCGAGCAGCGTGGCCTGCTCAACCGGATCGGTGACCTGGTCGGCAACGACCCCAACCGGCAGCAGCAGATCTACCAGTTGGCCGAGGAGCGGATCACCGCCGCCGCCCGGGACAGCGGGCTCTCCGCCCGCGCCGAGGCCAACACCCGCAAAATGCTGGAAGGGCTGCTGCGCTCGTTGGGCTACCAGCAGGTCACGGTCACCTACACGGCCCCCTGACCCAGCGCCCCCTTACGCAGCGCTCCGGCCCTTCGGTCTTACGCAGCGCTCCGGCCCTTCGGTCTTACGCAGCGCCCGCCCCGACGATGGTCGAGGCGGGCGCTGCCCCGTCCGTCGCCCCGGCTGCCCCATCCGTCGCCCCGGCTGCCCGGTTCGCCTCCGCTGCCCGGTTCGCCTCCGCTGCCCGGTCTGCCGGGCCGTCGCTGCCCGGTCGGTCCGCGCGCCGCCGCTGCCCGGTCCGCCGCCGCTGCCCGATCACGCCGCGCCGCCGCTGCCCGATCACGCCGCGCCGCCGCTGCCCGGTCCGCCGGGCCGTCGCTGCCCGGGTCCGCCGCGCCGCCGAACGGGATGATCCACTCCACATCGCCGATGTCGGGGTATCACCGCCCCCGGAAAGCCCCACATCGGCGATGTCGAGTGGATCAAGGGCCGGGCGAGCGGCGGGCCGCCAAGATCCGCGCAACTTCGGGGATCCTGCTGCCTCCGACGATCGGGAAGCAGCAGTATCCCCGAAGTTGTGACTGGCTGCGGCCGGCCGGCACCGAAGCCAGGGGCTGGGGTCAGTGGCCGGTGGAGGCCAGGTAGCGGTCCTCGTTGGGCATCAGGATCCAGAGGATCAGGTAGACGACCACCTGGGTGCCGGGCAGCAGCAGGGACAGCAGGAACAGCAGCCGGACCATCCCGGCGGACATGCCGAACCGCTGACCGAGGCCGGCGCAGACACCGGCGAGCATGCGCCCCTGGCGGGGCCGAACTAGTTTGCGACTCATCGTCGTACTCCCACTCTGCGGCGGTGCGCCGCGTCTGCAATCCACGGTAGAAAGGGGCAGCCGCTCCGCTCTCGGTCCCGAGGAGGATCGGCGACCCGTGGACCCGTAGGTACTTACCCGTGCGGCCCCCGCTCGACGCCCCCACGTCCGTGCCGCGGGACCCTGCCTCCGCGCCGTACGCGCGTCATGGTCACGCTCGAACCTGGATGTAGTGGCTTCCCACCGCTCCCGAAGCCACTCGAACCGGGTTCGAGCGTGACCATGGAAGGCTGTCGCCGCCCAGAGACGACCAGAACCAGGTTCGAGCATGATCATCCGGGGCTGCCCGGGGCTGCCCGGGGCTGCCCGGGGCTGCCCGGGGCTGCCAGGGGCTGCCAGGAGATGGCGGGATGGCGGCGAGGTGGCCGGTGAACGGCGAAGAGACGGCCGGGCCGCCGTGCTCGGGTAAGGGGTGAGTTGGCCAGGTAGGCTGACAGGTCGGGCACCCACACCCCGGGTGACCGGCGGCCACCCGACCGGGCGGCCACGAGCGGGGCTGCCGACCGGCGGCCACGACAGGGCGGAATCCCCACCCGGGCGGACGCCGAGGAAGTGCAGCCATGATCAGTGTTTTCGACCTCTTCAGCGTCGGTATCGGGCCGTCCAGCTCGCACACCGTGGGGCCGATGCGGGCCGCAAGGACGTTCGTCGCCGGGCTCAAGGCCGACGGTCTGCTCGCCGACACCGCACGGGTGCAGGCGGAGCTGTTCGGGTCGCTGGGCGCCACCGGGCACGGCCACGGCAGTGGGCCGGCGGTGCTGCTCGGGCTGGCCGGCGAGGCCCCGGAGACGGTCGACACGGACACCGTCGGTCCGCGCGTCGAGCGTATCCGTGCCGAGCGGCGGATCAGCCTCCTCGGCGCGCACGAGATCGACTTCGACCCGGATCGGGACCTGACGCTGCACCGCCGGCGGTCGTTGCCGTACCACCCGAACGGGATGACCTTCGCGGCCTTCGACGCCGCCGGGGAGCAGGTCCGGGCCCGCACCTACTACTCGGTGGGCGGCGGCTTTGTGGTGGACGAGGAGGCAGCGGGCGCGGACAAGATCAAGCCGGACACGACGCGGGTGCGGTACCCGTTCCTGACCGGGGCGGAACTCCTCGACGTCACCACCGCCACCGGGCTGTCGATCAGCGAGGTGATGCTGGCCAACGAGCGCTCGTGGCGCAGCGAGGCGGAGATCCGGGCGGGCCTGCTGGAGATCTGGCGGGTGATGCGGGAGTGCGTGCAGCGGGGTTGCGAGCGGGACGGCGTACTCCCGGGGGGTTTGAAGGTCCGGCGGCGCGCGGCGGAGCTGCGGCGCGGCCTGGAGGCGGACGCCGGGACGGCCGATCCGCTGCGCGCGATGGACTGGGTGACGCTGTTCGCGCTGGCGGTGAACGAGGAGAACGCGGCCGGGGGTCGGGTGGTGACCGCGCCGACGAACGGCGCGGCGGGGATCATCCCGGCGGTGCTGCACTACTACAGCCGGTTCGTCGACGGCGCCGACGACGACGGGGTGGTGCGGTTCCTGCTGGCGGCCGGCGCGATCGGGGTGCTGTTCAAGGAGAACGCGTCGATCTCCGGCGCGGAGGTCGGCTGCCAGGGCGAGGTCGGCTCGGCGTGCTCGATGGCGGCGGCCGGGCTGGCCGAGGCGCTCGGCGGCACCCCGGAGCAGGTGGAGAACGCGGCCGAGATCGGGATGGAGCACAACCTCGGGTTGACCTGTGACCCGGTGGGTGGCCTGGTGCAGATCCCCTGCATCGAGCGGAACGCCGTGGCTAGCATCAAGGCGATCACGGCCGCCCGGCTGGCGCTGCGCGGCGACGGTGTGCACGCGGTCTCGCTGGACAAGGTCATCAAGACCATGCGGGAGACGGGCGCCGACATGAAGGTCAAGTACAAGGAGACGGCGCGTGGCGGTCTGGCCGTCAACGTGATCGAGTGCTGAAGCTGGTCGATTCAGGGCATTCGTTCACCGACTGCTAACCTGGCGTCCGTTTTCAGGAGGCGGGAGGCGGCGGTGACCTCTGGCGTCGCGGCCCTGTGGTCGCACCGCAACTCGCTGCGCATCCTGGTCCGACGGGACCTGGCGGTGAAGTACCAGCAGTCGGTGCTGGGCTACCTCTGGTCGCTGATCGAGCCGCTCGGCATGGGCGCGATCTACTGGTTCGTCTTCGGGGTGCTCTACTCCCGGGACACCGGTCGGCACCTCGGTGAGGCGGCCGGGTCGTACCCGCTGTTCCTGATCACCGGCATCTTCGCGTGGATGTGGACCAGTTCGGCGCTGAGCGAGGCGACCAACGCGTTGACCGGCCAGTCCCGGCTGATCACCACCATGAACGTGCCCCGGCAGGTCTTCCCGATCGGCCGGGTCAGCGGCCGGTTCGCCGAGTACGCGGCCGGCCTGCCGATCCTCGCCGCCATCGCGGTGATCTACGCGGCGCACGGGCGGATCCACCCCGGTTGGTCGCTGCTCGCCCTGCCGCTGGCGGTGGCCGTGCAGGCCGTGCTGTTGATCGGGCTGGCCCTGCTGCTGTCGGCCTGGAACGTGTTGATGCGCGACGTGGAACGGCTGATGCGGCTGATCATCCGGGTGCTCTTCTACGCCACGCCGATCATCTATCCGCTCAGCCTGGTCCGGGAGTCCGGCCTGCCGCACTGGCTGAAGGTGGCGTACGAGCTGAACCCGCTGGTCGGGATCTTCCAACTGCACCACGCGATCTGGTACCCGGACGAGTTCCCGGACGCCCGGCTGCTCGTCACGACGATCGTCGGCAGCCTGCTGGTGCTGGCCGCCGGCTGGTGGTCGTTCCGCCGGTTGGAGCCCGCCGTGCTCAAGGAGCTGTGACGTGGCCGCCCCGATCATCGAGGCGGACGGGCTGGGCATCCGGTTCGTCCGCAACCGTCGCCGTCAGCTCCGGCTGCGGGAGCTGTTCATCCACCGGGGTGGGCGCGGCGCACTGCCCGGCCAGTTCTGGCCGCTGCGCGACGTGTCGTTCACCGTCGAGCCGGGCGAGACGGTCGGGGTGATCGGCCGTAACGGCACCGGCAAGAGCACCCTGCTGCGGCTGATCGCCGGGGTGCTCATCCCGGACGAGGGCGACATCCGGGTGCGCGGCGCGGTGGCGCCGCTGCTGGAGTTGTCGGCCGGTTTCTCCAACGACCTGACCGGCCGGGAGAACCTGCACCTGGTCGGCGGGCTGCACGGGCTGTCGACGAGCTACCTGAAGCGGCACTTCGACGAGATCGTCGAGTTCGCCGGCGAGCAGGTGGAACGGGCCATCGACACGTCGGTGCGGCACTACTCGTCGGGGATGAAGGTGCGGCTGGGCTTCGCGATCATCGCGCACCTGCCGCACCCGATCCTGCTGATGGACGAGGTGACCGCGGTCGGGGACGCGGAGTTCCGCAAGAAGTGTTACGCGACGATTGACCGTCTGCTCGGGGAGGGGCGCACGCTCGTGCTGGTGTCACACAACGAAAAGGACCTGACCCGGTTCTGCCGTCGGGGGTTGTACCTCGACGCGGGCCGGTTGACGCTCGACGGCACCATCGCCGAGGCGCTCGACGCGTACCACGCCGCGGTCCCGCGGTGACGCTCGCGATCGTGCTCGCCGCCGGAACGTCCGCGGCGGGCCTCACCACCTCCAGCGGCGAGCCGCTGGCCGACCGGCTCGCCGACCAGTTGCGCCGGGCCGGGGCGACCGAGGTGCGCTTCGCCGCCACCCTGGACGAGCTGGCCACGGTGGCCGACGCCGCCGACGGTCCGCTGTTGATCACCGGCACCGACCTGGTGGCGCACACCGCCGTGCTGCGGCACCTCGCCACCAGTCCGGTGGGACCGACCGTGGCGCTGGTGCTGGGTGACCCGCCGGTGCCCGGCCGCACGGCGGTGCGGGAGGAGCGCGGCCAGGTGGTCGACGCCGGACCGCTGGACGCTCTCGACGGCGACGCCACCGGCGTGTTCGGTGGCGCGCTCCGGGTCGGCGTGGACGACCTGCCGACCCTCGCCGCCGCCGCGCGGGCCGCCGCCGTCGGCGCGCGTCCCGTCGCCCCGGTCGGCCCGGCCGGCGACGTCTCGCCGCTGCCGGCGGGCGGGTCCGCCGGCCACGACGACCCCGGGTCCGCCGTGGACCGGCTCGTCGCGGGTCTCGCGGCCCTCGGCACCCTGATCTTCGCCCAGCGGGTACGTCTGCTCGTGGCGCACCGGGTCGACGACGAGGCCGCGCTGGTCGCCGCCGAGGCGGCGGTGACCGCGGTCGACGAGGACCGGGCCGAGTTGCGGCTCTCGGTGAAGGAGCGGGACGACTTCTTCTCCACCTACTTCGTCAGCACCTGGTCGCCGTACGTGGTGCGGTGGGCGGCCCGACTGCGGCTCACCCCCACCGGGGTGACGGTGATCTCGGTGCTCTTCGCGCTGGCCGCCGCGGTGCTGTTCGGGGTCGGCGGGCGACCGGCGCTGGTCGGCGGCGCGGTGCTGCTGTACCTCGGCTTCGTGCTGGACTGCGTGGACGGCCAGTTGGCCCGCTACACCCGGCACTTCAGCGCCTGGGGCGGCTGGCTGGACACCATGGCCGACCGGGCCAAGGAGTACCTGGTCTACGCCGGGTTGGGTTTCGGGGTGAGCCACGCCGGGCTGGGCAACGGCTGGGCCCTCGCCATCGCCGCGATGACGTTGCAGACCGTCCGGCACATGACCGACACCTGGTACGGCGTGCTGCACGACGAGGCGGCTCGCCGGCCGCGTACCACGACGGGCGGCAGCGGCGGGATCGGTGACCGGTTGAACGCCGCGTCCACCCGGGTGCAGGCCGACACCGGCTCGGTGTCGTACTGGCTGAAGCGGACCGTCGTCTTCCCGATCGGCGAGCGCTGGGCGCTGATCGCGTTGACCGTGGCGCTGTTCAACCCGTTGGTCAGCCTGATCGCGGTGCTGGTGTGGGGTGGGCTGGCGTTCGCGTACACCGGTGCCCTGCGCACGCTGCGGGCCCGCTGGATGTGGGTGCCGGTGCTGGACACGGTCGACGCCACCCTGCACCGCGACGACGGTCCGTTGGCCCGTCGGCTGCCGGTGGTCCGCCCGATGGGGCCGCTCACCCTCGCGGTGATCGCCGCGCTCGGCCCGGCGGCACTGCTGGTAGCGGCCCTGCTGGGGGACGCGCCGGACGGGCTGCGCTGGGCGGTGCCGGTGGCGTTGCTGGTGCTGCTGGTCGGCGGCCTCGGCGCCGGGGCCGCGCACAACGGGCCGCTGGACTGGCTGGTGCCGGCCGCGTTGCGGGCCGCCGAGTACCTGTTCGCGATCGCGGTCGGGGTGGTCGGTGGCGCACCGGGCTGGTTGATCTTCGGGTACGTCTTCGTGCTCACCGTGCACCACTACGACCTGACCGCCCGGTTGGAGAAGCGCCAGACGGCGCCTCCGCTGCACCCCGCCACGCTGGGCTGGGAGGGACGATCGGTGCTGCTCGCCCTCCTGGCGATTGCCGGCACCGTGAGTATCGGCATGGCTACACTCGGTGCGTACCTTCTCGTGGTTTTCGTGGTGAGCGTCGTCCTGGCCTGGTTCGTCCGGCCGGCCCGTCGCGCGCGGGCGTCGGCCGCGCCGGTGGGCGCGGGAGGTGCCGCGCCGCGCTGACGTAAGGGACGGCCGGATGACCTTGATCAGCTTCGTGGTGCCGGCCTTCCGGGTGCAGGGTTACCTGCGCGAGTGCCTGGACTCGATCCTGGGCCAGCCGGAGACCGACCTCGAACTGATCGCGGTCGACGACTGCTCGCCCGACGCCAGCGGCGAGATCATCGACGAGTACGCGGCGCGTGACCAGCGGGTCCGGGCCGTCCGGCTGGCGGAGAACGTCGGTCTCGGTCCGGCCCGCAACATCGGGCTGGACCGGGCCGTCGGCGAGTACGTGTGGTTCCTCGACGGGGACGACTGGCTGGTGCCGGACTGCCTGTCGGACGTGGCCGAGCGGCTGCGGGCGACCCGGCCGGACGTGCTGCTGGTGGACCACGTCCGGACACACTGGAACAACACCGCCACCCGCAGCGCGATGGCCGAGGTGTTCCCGGAGTCGCCCGGTCCGGAGACGTTCGGGCTGCGGGAACGGCCCGAGGCCATGCGGCTGCTGCACACCGCCTGGAACCGGTTGGTCCGCCGGGAGTTCCTGGTCAACCTGGGCCTGCGCTTCTCGGCCGGGTGGTACGAGGACGTCTCGTTCAGCTACCCGGTGCTGATGGCGGCGCGTCGGATCGGCGTACTCGACCGGGTCTGCGTGAACTACCGGCAACGCCGCGCCGGCGCGATCACCAAGACCCGGGGGGACCGGCACTTCGAGGTGTTCGCCCAGTGGCACCGGGTCTTCCAGCTGATGGACGCCTGGTCGCCGACGGTGGACGCGCTGCGGCCCGCGGTCTTCGAGCGGATGATCTGGCACTACCTGACCGTGCTCGGCAACGGTCAGCGCATCGCCCCCGAGTTGCGGCCGGCGTTCTTCGCGCAGATCACCGCGGACTACGCGCGGTGGCTGCCGGTCGGCGGGTACCCCGTGCCGGAGGGTGTCGAAGGGGTCAAGCACCGGCTGGTCGCGAGTGGCCGGTGGCGGACGTTCAGCGCCCTGCGGGCCGCCAGCCGGGCCCGCGACACGGCCCGCCGGCAGGCGCGTACCGCCCGGCGTCGGGTCGGTCCGGTGGCCCGGCGTGGCGCCCGGCTGACCCGCGACGGCCTGCTGCGCGAGTACTACCGGGCGGAGCTGCGCCGGCCGGTGGACCCGACGCTCGCGGTGTACGCGGCGTACTGGTTCCGGGGTTACTCCTGCAATCCGGCGGCGATCTACGAGGCCGCCCGCCGGCTGGCGCCCGGCGTACGCGGGGTGTGGATCGTGCGCCGCGACCGGGTGGACGCCGTGCCGGACGGGGTGGAGTACGTGGTCGCCGGCACGCCGGCCTACTACCGGGTGCTGGCCCGGGCCCGGTGGCTGGTCAACAACGTGAACTACCCGGACTTCGTCCGCAAGCGGCCGGAGCAGGTGCACGTGCAGACCCACCACGGCACCCCGGTCAAGGTGATGGGGTTGGACCAGCAGCGCTACCCGATCGGCGCGGGTCGGATGGACTTCCCCGGCCTGCTGCGCCGGGTGGACCGCTGGGACTACAGCGTCAGCTCGAACAGCTTCTCCACCCAGATGTGGGACCGGGCCTACCCGGCCACGTACGCCACCTTGGAGGTGGGTTACCCGCGCAACGACGGGCTGGTCACCGCCGGTCCCGACGAGGTACGCCGGCTGCGCGCCGAGTTCGGCCTCGCCCCGGACGAGCAGGTGGTGCTGTACGCCCCGACGCACCGCGAGCACCTGCCCGGTTACCGGCCGCCGTTCGACCCGGACCGGTTCGTCGAGGCGCTGGGTGACTCGGGCCGGCTGCTGATGCGCAGCCACTACTTCCACGACCGGGAGCGCCGGCCCGGCCGTCCGGCGGAGTTCCGCCGGGTCCGCGACGTCAGCGGCTACCAGCGCGTGGAGGATCTCTACCTGATCGCCGACGTGCTGGTCACCGACTACTCGTCGGCGATGTTCGACTACGCGGTACTGGACCGGCCGATCGTTCTCTACACACCGGACTGGGAGGCGTACCGCCTGGCCCGCGGTGTCTACTTCGACGTCACGGCGGAGCCGCCGGGTGCGGTGGCCGCCACCTTCGCCGATCTGCTCGACCTGTTCCGCACCGATGCGGTGCGCTCGGACGCGGCGAGCAAGGCCCGCGAGCGCTTCCGTAGCCGGTTCTGCGGGCTGGACGACGGGCGGGCCGCCGAGCGGGTGGTGCGCCGGGTGTTCCTCGGCGAGCCGCCCGACCAACCGGCGGGCTGCTGACAGCTCCGCCTCTCGTGCGCCGCGTAATGGCGGCGTCATAAGCCGAACATGAGACGTTTACCCGATGTGCGGGACCAATGATCCTGGTCACAGTCATCAGGAGTTCGGCCGAGAGACGTGGGGGACCTGACGGTGAGTACCGTCGCACTCAAAGATGTGACAAAGGTTTTCAAGGACGGCACGCTGGCCGTCGACAGCATAAACCTCGATGTGAACGACGGCGAGTTCATGGTGTTGCTGGGGCCGTCGGGCTGCGGCAAGTCCACCGTGTTGCGCATGATCGCCGGACTGGAGGATCCGACGCAGGGCGCGGTGCTGCTCGATGGGGAGCTCGCGAACGACCTGCCGCCCCGCGATCGCAAGATCGCCATGGTCTTCCAGGACTTCGCGCTCTACCCGCACATGACCGTCGGCGACAACATCGCCTTCCCGTTGCGGCTGGCCGGGGTGGAACCGGAACCCCGCGGTGAGCGGGTCACCGACGTGGCGAGCGCGCTCGGCATCAGCGACGTGCTGGGTCGCAAGCCCGGCCAGCTCTCCGGTGGCCAACGCCAGCGGGTCGCCATGGGCCGCGCGATCGTCCGGCGTCCCGGGCTGTTCCTGATGGACGAGCCGCTGTCGAACCTGGACAGCGGGCTGCGCGCCGAGCTGCGGGCGGAGATCTCCGGACTGACCCGGGAGCTGGGCGTCACCACCGTCTACGTGACCCACGACCAGGCCGAGGCGCTGACCATGGCGGACCGGGTGGCCATCATGCGGCGGGGCGTCCTCCAGGACGTGGGCACGCCGACCCAGGTGTACGGCCGGCCGGCGACGCTCTACGTGGCCGCCTTCCTGGGCAGCCCCCGGATGAACCTGCTGGAGGCGTCGGTCTACGTCCACCTCGACCGGTACATCGCGCTCAACCTCGGCGAGCAGTCGCTCTACCTGCCCTGGAACGACATCCGCAGTCGGGCCGTGGCGCACTACCACGGCGAGCGGATCGTGGTCGGGATGCGGGCCGAGGCGCTCACCCCGGTCGCCCCGGACAGCCCCGGTGACGTGCTGCGCGGCCGGATCCGCTACCTGGAGCACCACGGGCACGAGTCGCTGGCGTTCCTGGACATCGGGGCGACCGCGATCATGGTGGACGAGATGGGCGCGCCGCTGGACCCGCCGCCGGTCGGCCAGCGTGGCCTGCGCCGGTTCGGCGCGGTGATGCAGCGGCTCACCGGCAAGCCGGTGGAGCCCGAGGAGACGCCGACCGGCACGTCGCGGAACACCAGCGTGCTGCCCGACCCGGGTCGGCACCACCGCCGCCCGGCGGAGCTGGCGGTCCGGCTCGCGCCGTACCCGGCGGTCACGGCCGGGCACCCGCTCGCCGTCTCGGTCCGGATGGACGCGCTGCACTTCTTCGACGAGCGCGGCGCACGTATCGACGTGGGGTGGCGGTGACGCCACGCCGGAGCGGGGTGGCGGTGCGTACGTCCGGTGCCCTACCGTCTGCCCACCTAGTCCATTTCGTGCCTGACCGAGAGGGGTGCCCCCGTGTCGGGTGACCGTCCCAGTCCGCTCGTCATCGAGCGCATCCTGCGGGACCGCCAGGGCATCTGGCAGCAGATCGTGGCCGAGGGCGACCTCAACGCGCTCACCGGGCGCATGCTGGCCAGCTCCGCCATCGCCCTCGCCTGTTACGGGGCGGTGCTCGGCGCGTTCCACAGCCCGCTGATGGCGTTGACGTCCGCGCTGAAGCTGCCCCTGCTGTTCCTGGTGACGCTGGCCATCTGCCTGCCCACGCTCTACCTGTTCAACCTGGTGTTCGGCGCCCGGCTCTCGGTGCGTCAGTCGTTGGCGCTGGTGATGGTGGCGATCACCGTCACCTCGATGCTCGCGGTGGCGTTCGCGCCGATCAGCCTCTTCTTCCTGATCACCGCGCCCGACTACGGCTTCTTCAAGCTGCTCAACGTGGCGATCCTGACGCTGTCGGCGCTGGTCGGGCTGCGCTTCCTGACCGGCGGTATGCAGGTGCTCAACGACCACGGTCTGCTCGCCCCGGCGGCGGACGCGACGGCCACGGCCACCGCCCCGGCTCAGGTCAGCGCCCCGGCGGCGGCCAACGCGCCGGCGATGGCCGGCGCGCCGGCCCAGGTCGGTGCCGCGCCCGCCGGCGCCGCACCGAAGGAGGTCGCCGAACCGGTCGCGGTTCCGGCCGGGGCGGCTGCCGCCGCGTCGGGGGCCAACGGCGCCGCACCGGCCACCCCGGCCACCGCCCCGACCCCGGCGGCCGTGCCGACGCAGTGGACCGGACAGCAGCCCGGCGCGGTCTTCCCGCCCGGCGTGGTGCCGCCGGGCTACCCGGTGCAGCAGCGCCCGTGGGCCACCCCACCGGTCCGGCGCGGTGAACCAACGCAGCGCCCGGCCAGCATGACGCTGCTCTACATCTGGATCCTGCTGTTCGGCTTCGTCGGCACCCAGCTGGCGTGGACGCTGCGCCCGTTCTTCGGCGACCCGGGTCAGGATTTCTCCCTCTTCCGCAGCATCGACGGCAACTTCTACGCGGAAATCCTGCGCACGATCTCCAACCTCTGACCGTGGCACAGGGGAAAACCCTGGTTGCCGGGCTGGTTACCGAGAAGTAGCGTCGGGTCATGACCATCGACTCCCGCCAGGTGGCGGCCGGCATCCTGCAAGCGGTGCCGTTCGCCCGCACGCTCGGCATCGAGTTCGTCGAGGTGGCGCCCGAGGCGGACGGCGGCGTGCGGGCCGTCGTCCGGCTCCCCGACACGCCGGCCACCCACAACCACGTGGGTGGCCCGCACGCCGGGGCGATGTTCACGCTCGGCGAGACGGCCTCCGGCGCGGTCGTGCTGGCCGCCTTCGGGCAGCTGCTCGACCGGGCCGTGCCGCTCGCCGTCCGGGCCGAGATCGCCTACCGCAAGCTGGCCCGGGGGGCGGTGCTGGCGACCGCGCGGCTCGGGCGCCCGGCGTCGGAGGTGGTCGCGGAGCTGGAGTCCGGTCAGCGGCCCGAATTCGGAGTTGAGGTGGAGATCGCCACGGAGGACGGCACGCCCACGTCGGCCATGACGGTGATCTGGACCCTGCGGCCGAACTGAGCCGGCCCGCCGGCGGCGCAAAACGGGTTTGCGGACCCAACCGGGTGGTTAGATTCGTACCGTGCTGGGCCTACCTGCTCATGTGACCGCCTGTCTCTTCGATCTGGACGGTGTGCTGACGCAGACCGCCCGGGTGCACAACGCCGCCTGGACCGAGACGTTCGACGAGTTCCTGCGCAAGCGCGCCACGGAGACCGGAGCACCCTTCCAGCCGTTCGATCCCGGCCCCGACTACAACCGCTACGTCGACGGCCGACCCCGTGCCGACGGCG
This sequence comes from Micromonospora sp. bgisy143, assembly GCF_057708145.1. Taxonomy (NCBI): domain Bacteria; kingdom Bacillati; phylum Actinomycetota; class Actinomycetes; order Micromonosporales; family Micromonosporaceae; genus Micromonospora; species Micromonospora sp. bgisy143. The sequence continues at coordinate 389,816 of NZ_JBYIRN010000001.1, read as the reverse complement.
TCCGGTCGTTCCTCGCCTCCCGGGGGATCGTGCTCCCCGAGGGCAGCCCGGACGATCCGCCGGACGCCGACACGGTCAACGGCATCGGCAACCGCAAGAACGTCCTCCTGCTGGACCGGCTGCGCACCTCCGGCGTCGAGGTGTACCCGGGCTCGGTGCGCTACCTGCGGGCGGCAACCACCGCCGGGCTGCGCCGGGCGGTGGTCACCGCGAGCGCCAACGGGCGCGAGGTGGTTTCCGCCGCCGGGCTGGCGGACCTGCTCGAAGCGCGGGTCGACGGGATCGTGGCCCGGGAGCAGCAGCTGCGCGGCAAGCCGCACCCCGACACCTTCCTGGCCGGCGCCAAGGCCCTGGGCGTCGACCCGACGCAGGCCGCCGTCTTCGAGGACGCGCTGTCCGGGGTGGCTGCCGGCCGGGCCGGCGGGTTCGGGTACGTGGTCGGTGTCGACCGGGTCGGGCAGGCCGACGAGCTGCTGGCCCACGGCGCCGACATCGTGGTGCAGGATCTCGCCGACCTGCTCGACGCGGGCGACGCCGCCCCGCCCGGCCCTCGGGGGCACGCGTGATCCGGGAGCGGGCCTATCCCGTCGAGCCGTGGCACATCCGGGAGACCCGCCTGGACATGGACGTGCTGGCCCAGTCGGAATCGGTCTTCGCGCTCTCCAACGGGCACGTCGGCCTGCGTGGCAACCTCGACGAGGGCGAGCCGCACGGCCTGCCCGGCACCTACCTCAACTCGTTCTACGAGCTGCGTCCGCTGCCGTACGCGGAGGCCGGCTACGGCTTCCCCGAGTCCGGGCAGACCATCGTCAACGTCACCAACGGCAAGCTGATCCGGCTGCTGGTCGACGACGAACCGCTTGACGTCCGCTACGGCGAGCTGCTGTCCCACGAGCGGATCCTCGACATGCGGGCCGGCACCCTGCACCGGGAGCTGCACTGGCGCTCCCCGGCCGGCCGTGAGGTCAAGGTCCGCAGCACCCGGCTCGTGTCGTTCACCCAGCGGTCGGTCGCCGCGATCAGCTACGAGGTGGAGGCCGTCGACGGCCCGCTGCGGTTGATCGTGCAGTCCGAGCTGGTGGCCAACGAGTCGCTGCCCGCGCAGAGCAAGGATCCCCGGGTCGCGGCCGTGCTGGAATCGCCGTTGCAGGCCGAGGAGGAGCTGACCACCCCGGACGGCGGCCAGCTCATCCACCGTACGAAGGTGTCCGGGCTGCGGGTCGCCGCCGCCATGGAGCACGAGGTGCACGGCCCGGACCACACCACCATCGAGTCCGAGGGGTACCAGGACTGGGTGCGCACCACCATCGGCTGCGTGCTCAAGCCCGGCGAAAAGCTGCGGGTGGTCAAGTATCTGACGTACGGCTGGTCGAGTCGGCGTTCGTTGCCCGCGCTGCGCGACCAGGTCGGCGCGGCCTTGGCCGGCGCCCGGTTGGACGGCTGGGACGGGCTGCACCGGGAGCAGCGCGCCTACCTGGACGAGTTCTGGGACGCGGCCGACGTGCTGGTCGAGGGCGATCCGGAGATCCAGCAGGCGGTGCGCTTCGGGCTGTTCCACGTGCTCCAGGCCGGCGCCCGCGCCGAGCAACGACCGATCTCGGCGAAGGGGCTGACCGGCCCCGGGTACGACGGGCACGCCTTCTGGGACACCGAGATGTTCGTCCTGCCGGTGCTCACGTACACCCAGCCCAGCGCGGTGCGCAGCGCCCTGCAGTGGCGGCACAGCACCCTCGAACAGGCCCGGGAACGGGCGGCGACGCTCAACTTCAAGGGTGCCGCCTTCCCGTGGCGGACCATCGAGGGGCCGGAGTCGTCCGGGTACTGGCCGGCGGGTACGGCGGCGTTCCACATCGCCGCGGACATCGCGGACGCGGTACGACGCTACGTGCTGGTCACCGGGGACACCGCCACCGAGCGGGAGATCGGGCTGGAGCTGCTGGTGGAGACCGCCCGGCTGTGGCGCTCGATCGGGCACCACGACCGGCACGGCCGGTTCCACATCGACGGGGTGACCGGTCCCGACGAGTACACCGCGGTGAAGAACGACAACATCTACACCAACCTGATGGCCCAGCGGAACCTGCTCACCGCCGCCGACGTGGTGATGCGTTACCGGGACGAGGCGTTCCACCTCGGGGTCACCGACGAGGAGGCGGCGAGCTGGCGGGACGCCGCCACGTCGATGCACGTGCCGTACGACGACGAGTTGGACGTGCACCAGCAGGTGGAGGGGTTCACCCGGTTGCAGGAGTGGGACTTCGCGCACACGCCCGCCGAGAAGTACCCGTTGCTGCTGCACTATCCGTACTTCGACCTGTACCGCAAACAGGTCGTCAAGCAGGCCGACCTGGTCCTGGCGATGCACTGGCGGGGGGACGCGTTCACCCCCGAGCAGAAGGTCCGCAACTTCCTCTACTACGAGCGTCGGACGGTGCGCGACTCGTCGTTGTCGGCCTGCACCCAGTCGGTGCTCGCTGCCGAGGTGGGCCATCCCGACCTGGCGCACATCTATCTGCGCGAGGCCGCGCTGATGGACCTGCACGACCTGAACGAGAACACCCGCGACGGCGTGCACATGGCCTCGCTGGCCGGCGCCTGGCTCGCGCTGGTGAGCGGGTTGGGCGGGCTGCGTGACCACGATGGCGAGTTGTCGTTCGCGCCCCGGCTGTCCAGCCGGCTCACCCGCCTGGAGTTCTCCCTACAGTGGCGGGGTCTGGCGCTGCGGGTGGACGTCCGCCCGCACCAGACGACGTACTCGCTGCGCCACGGCGGCCCGGACGACGTCGTGGAGCTGCGGCACCACGACCAGATCGTGCGGGTCACCTGCGACGAACCGGTGACCGTGCCGGTGCCGCCGGCCGAGCCCTCGGGGCCGCCGCCGGAACAGCCGCCGGGCCGGTCGCCCCTGCTCCGGTTGCCCGAGAACAAGGAGCAGTGACGGCCGGGGCGGGAGTGCTCCCGCCCCGGCCGGCACGCGCGTACGTCAGACCGGCTCGCCGGTCGAGGGGCGTCCGATCGCGTCCCGCGGCGCAGCCGCCTTGGGATCGTCGGGGAGACGCGCCGAGGCGGCCTGGTCACCGAAGTCCTGGTCCCCGAAGTCCTGGTTGCGCTGGGCGTCCTGTTCACGCTGGGCGCGTTCGGCCATCTGCTGCTGCCGGGAAATCTGCTGCTTGGCCATGGTGGTCCTCGCGATCCGTCGGGGGCGCGGCTGCGCCTACACGGTCTGCGGTCTCTGGCCGCGTACCCGGCTGCCCACCCGGCAAACGCCGCCCACCGGCCGCCGCCCGGGGCGCGTGCGACGCCACGGGCGGGGTAACCGGAGCGCAGGCGAGCACGGAGGTGCGGCATGGACGAGCAGCGCAGCACGGTGACCATCCCGGTTCGGGACGCCCAGCTCCCCGCCGACCTGCTGCTGCCGGATCAACCGGTGGGCGTGGTGCTGTTCGCGCACGGCAGCGGTAGCTCGCGGCACAGTCCGCGCAACGTCGCGGTGGCCCGCACGCTGAACTCCCGAGGCCTCGCGTGCGTCCTGGTCGACCTGCTCACCCCGGCCGAGGAGGAGGTGGACACACGCACCGCCGAACTCCGGTTCGACATCGGGATGTTGGCCAGCCGGCTGGCCGGGATCGTCGACTGGTTGGCTGCCGAACGCCCGGCGGGTGACGTGCCGATCGGACTCTTCGGTGCCAGCACCGGTGCCGCCGCCGCGCTGGTGGCGGCCGCGTCGCGCGCCGACCGGGTGGGCGCGGTGGTCTCCCGGGGCGGCCGACCCGACCTGGCGGGCACCGCGCTGGGCCAGGTGCGTACTCCGACGTTGCTGCTGGTCGGCGGCGCGGACGAGGAGGTGCTGGCGCTCAACGAGCGGGCGCTCGCCGAGCTGGGGGACGTGGGCGAGCTGTGGGTGGTGCCGGGCGCGACCCACCTCTTCGAGGAGCCCGGCACGCTCGACCAGGTCGCCGAGCACGCCGGCACCTGGTTCACCACCCATCTCGCCCGGATGACGACCGCGTCCCGCCGCTGGTGAGCGGGCTCATCACTCCGTGAGGTCGGCGGCAGCGCGCCGGCGTTGGACGGTGTCGACGACGCGCCACAGCACGGCGGTGATCGGGACGCTCACGAAGGCGCCCGCGATGCCCGCGATGAGGGTGCCGGCGGTGACCGCCACCAGGATCACGGCGGGGTGCAGGCGCACCTGACGCTTCATCACCAGCGGTTCCAGCAGGTTGCCCTCGATCTGCTGCACCGCGACCACGGCGGCGAGGGTGAGCAGCGCGGTCGTCGGCCCGTTTGCGGCCAGGGCCACCAGCACCGCGACCGCGCCCGCGACCGTCGCCCCGATGATCGGCACGAAGCCGCCGAGGAACGTGATCAGTGCCAACGGCAGGGCCAGCGGCACCCGCAGCACCACCAGGGCCAGGCCGATGCCGATCGCGTCGATGGCCGCGATCATCATGGTCCCTCGGCTGTACGCGCCGAGCGTCTGCCAGCCGGCCCGGCCGGCCTCGGCCACCACGGGTCGGTTCGGGCCGGTCATCCGGGACAGCGTCCAGTGCCACATCGACCGGCCGTCCTTCAGCAAGAAGAAGAGCAGCACCAGGGCGAGCAGCGCGGAACCGACGACCTCGCTGGCCGTCCGGGCACCCGACACGGGGTCCGGAGAGCTGCCGCTGAGCCCCTCCCGAGCCTGGTCGATGAGTTTGTCGAGTTGGGCCTCGCTGACCGGCAGGGTGGACGTGACGAAGTCGCGGCTGCGGTCGAGACCCTGGGTGAGTTCCTGGCTGAGCTGGTCGAACTGGCTGGCGGTCAGGTTCCACACCAGCGCGCCGACGCCGACCAGGATGCCGAGCAGCAGCAGTACGGTGAGCAGTGCGGCGAGCGCGGCGGGTACCCGCAGGCGGCGCAGCCGGACCAGCACCGGGTCCAACAGCGCGGTGAGGAAGATGGTGGCGGCCAGGGCGATGGCGAGCGGGGCGAGCAGGACGGCGATCCGACCCAGCAGGTAGAGCCCGGCGACGATCACCACCAGGCAGGCGCTCCACAGCACCGCGGTCCGTACCAGCCAGGGCAGCGCCGCCCACGCGTGCCGCGGCCCGGTGTCACCGGCCGGGGCCGTGCCGCCGGGTGCCGCCGTCCTCGCCGCCGTGGTGCCCGCCTGCTGCGCGCCGCCGGTTGTCGGCGCGGCGTCCGCCCCGGGTTCGTCTGCCGTCATGTCGGCCCTCCTCGATCTCGGCGAGGTCGGTACCCGGACGGCCACGCGCCGACACCCGGTCGTCCGCGCGGATCGTACGCCGGCCCGGGTCCGCTGGTCGGACCTTAGCGGTCCACGCCCCACCGGAGGCGTTTGCGCGGTCGGGACCAGGGAACGCGAAAGGGGACTACCCGAGGAGGAGGAGCGCCGTGGGTGACTTCATGGACAAGGCCAAGGATTTCGCGGACAAGCACGACAAGCAGGTCGACCAGGGTATGGAGAAGGCCGGCGACATGGCCGACAAGCGCACCGGTGGCAAGTACGACGACCAGATCGACAAGGGCGTCGACCAGGCCCAGGCGCGTACCGGTGAGGGTGACCAGGTCCGCTGAGGTACCGGACGTGTCCCGGGCCGTCGAGAACTCGGCGACCCGGGACTGTCGGGTCCGGACGGTCCGTCGATCAGCGCTGCTGCTGCTCGCGTAGTTCGTCCATCGAGGTCGGCCGGTCACTGAGCGCGTCACGCATCCGGTCGATCATCCCGGTGCCGGGGGCGAGCAGCTTGTTCGCCGGCGGGTGGTCCGGCGCGCTCGGGTGGGGGCGGGTCGGGGCGATCTTCTTGAACGCCGTCACCTTGCCGGCCAGCTCGACCAGCTCCTCCCGGGCGGTGGCGGCGCGCAACCGGGGGAACAGGTCGTTCTCCTCGTCCCGCACGTGGTGACGGATGGTGCTGGTCAGGTGGGCCAGCAGTTCGTCGAAGCGGGGGTCGGACGGGTCGACCGACTCCAGGTCCTTCATCGTGCGCTCTGCGTCGGCATGCTCGGTGATCTCGTGGTCGGCGATCTGGTCGCCGTCGGGCAGCGTCTTGCGGGCCGTCGGATAGACGTACGCCTCCTCGGCCACGGCGTGCCGGACCAGTTCGGCGATCACCACGTCGGCGAGCTGACGACGGTACTCGGGCGTGCCCTGGCGCGTCTCCAACTCGACGAAGAGGGTCTCGACCTCGTGGTGGTCGGCGACCAGGATGTCGACGACATCCTGCTCCCCGGTGCTCTGTGGACTGCTCATCTGGGCCCCTTACCGGTTGCGGATCGGTGGGTGTGAGGCCCCTGGTACCCCCCAGCGGTCGGGCAAACCTACGAACGCCGATGGATCCGCACTCCGGTGACGGCTGGTGCCGCCGGTGCGGTGTGGACGCGCGGGGCGCGGCGGCACGATTGACCGCGCTTCCGGGGGGTAACCGCCGCCATGCCCGACGACCGTCCACCCGCCGGCCACGACCGGTCGCGGCTCGACGAGGCTGCCGAGCGCAGCGGTCAGGCGGTCGACCGGGTCCGGCACCGCGGCGGCCAGGCCGGGCGGGTCCGTGCCCGGCAGTGGGAGGTCACCCTGGTGATCGCTGCCCAGGCCGGGCTCGCGGCGGCGCTCGCGGCCCTGATCGCCAAGCACTTCCTCGGCCCGGGGTCGCACGTCTTCGCGCCGGCCGCCGCCGTCGGTACGATCGCCACCGCCATCGGGCAGCGGGCCCGACGCACCTTCGAGCTGCTGTTCGGCGTCGGACTGGGCATCGTCATCGGCGACACGCTGCGCTTCTTCCTCGGTTCGGGACCGTGGCAGACCGGGGTGGTCGTCGGCCTGGCCATCGCCAGCGCTCTGCTGGTGGCCGGGAAGGGCGGCCCGCTGGTCGGTCAGGCCGGCGGTACCGCCGTACTGATCGCCACGCTGGCCCCGATGGACCGGAGCCTGGAGGTGCCCCGGATCTTCGACGCGCTCGTCGGTGGGCTGGTCGGTCTGGTGGTGGTCGCACTGTTGCTGCCGGTCAACCCCATGCGGGTGCTGGACCGGGCCGCCACACCGATCTTCACGATCCTGTGTGAACAACTCGACAAGCTGGGGCAGGCGCTCCGGCAGCGCGACAGCGAACGGACCAGACACGTACTGGACACGCTGCGCGGCACCGAGGGGGATCTCGGCCGACTGCACGACGCGCTGAGCGGCGCGGAGGAGGTGGTGACGATTGCGCCCGTCCGTTGGCACCGCCGCCAGCAGTTCCACAGGTACGCCCGCAGCGCCGAGAATCTCGAACGGTTGATGCTGGACAGCCGCGTCCTCGCCCGCTGGTCGACGACCGCCCTGCAGTACGACGAGCCGATCCCGACCGAGCTGCCGGACGCGATCGGCCGGCTGGGGCAGGCGGTGGCGAAGATGCGGACGGAGTGCCGGCTCGGCGACGACCCGCAGTGCACCCGCAAGTTGGTTGAGGAGTGCGCCGAGTTGGCCGGCCGGGCTGCCGCGAGGGGAGTCCGGTCATTCGGCGACGCGATCGTCACCGGCCTGCGTACCGCGTCGAGCGACCTGCTCCGGGCTGCCGGCTGCGAACCGGACGACGCCAACCGGATGGTGCGCCGCGCGGCCGGCGCCGGCGAGTCGGCCATCGCTCCGCCGGTCCGGCGTGAGCTGCACCGTGCCCGGCCGACACGGGCCGTCCGCGCGCGTCGCCGGGCACACCTGGCCAGCCGCAGACGCGACAGCAGGACCGGCCCCTCCGCTCGGGAGAGGCCGGCCCGGTGAGCATCCGATCAGGAGGAGTAGCCGCGCTCGGCGATCCAGTTGGCGACCTTCGGCAGGGTCATCCAGTACTCGCCCAGCGCCGGGTCGGCCGGGTCGGCGACCCGGACGAGGTCGCCACCGTCGCGGTAGCCGACGAGGGTCAGGTAGTGGCCGCCCTCGTACGAGTGCGGGTTGCCGTCGGTGTCGACGGTCGTGCCCTTGATGTTGGCCACCACCGGGCGGCCCGCGTCGATCGCGGCCAGCACGTCACGGCGCAGCTGCTCGACCTGGTCGGGGCGGGCCACCGAGTCACGGATCTCGGTGGTCCGGTAGTGACCGCCGGTCAGCTCGTTGAGCACGCGGGTGGTGTCCAGGGCGGACGGGGTACCCGCCTCGGTGGTGCCGAGCAGCTTGGCCACCTCGTCCTGGGAGAGCGCCTTGCCCTGGGCCGAGAGCGCGATGCGGGTCGCGGCCGGGCCGCAGTAGAAGAAGTTGGGCTGCGCCTGGTAGTCGACGTCGAGGACCCGCTCGGCGCTGCGGCCGGTCTGGCTCGACGAGGACGGGGTTGCCGGCGCGGGTGCGGCCTGCGCGGCGACGGCGGGGCCGAGGGCGCAACCGCCGGCGACCAGCAGGCCGACGACGGACAGGCCACTCTTCTGCACGATCGGGTTCATGGTCGAGTCTCCGTTCGGGGGTAGCCGCCTCCGTGGCGGTCTCGGCCGTGGTTACCGGGGACGTAACGGCCATGCTCCGGGCGGCATTCCGCCGCCGGCTACCGCTGTGGGCGTCGCGACCTGGCGTAACGACCGCCGACGGTGGGGGATTCCGCACGGCGTGCGGCGCACGGCTGCGCGCCCGGCAGCGCGGGGCTTACCGGACATAGGTGACGGGACGGACGTCAGAGACTGCCGAGCAGTCCCGTCACGGTGATCTCGATGACCACACGCTCCGGATTCGGGCGCGGGGTCCGATAGCGCTCGGCGTACCGGCGCTCCGCCTCCGCGACGGCGGCCCGGTCCGATCGGAGCACCGCCCGGCCCTCGATCGTCAACCAGCGGCGGCCATCCACCTGGCAGACGGCCACCGGGGTGCCCTCCGCGCCGGCTGCGGCCACCTGCCGAGCCTTGCGGGACGTCCCGGAGGTGATCACGCGGGCCAGCCCGGCCGCCGGATCGAGGGTGACCCCGACGGGCACCACGTGCGGGGTGCCGTCGGCACGCAGCGTGGTCAGCGTCGCGAGGTGCCGCTCGGCGCAGAAGGCGGCCACCCGGTCGTCGTGGACGTCCAGTTGATGATCACCGGCCACCTGTGTCCTCCGTCCTCCGCGCCAACCTGATCATCGTACGGAGCGGGTGCGGCCCGGGGCCGGCGGAGCATCCGGCTGCCCGGGCAGCCGACGGTCCGCCGCCCGACGCTTGTGGACCAGCCGGGTGAGATAGATCAGCGCGGCGGCCAGGACACCCATGTCGTCCAGGTAGATCGGGTCCGGGAGGATGTCCACCGGGAAGATCGTGTAGATCAATGCCCCGTAGAAGGCCACCTTGCCGCCCGCGCCGAGCCCGGTGAGCAGCCGCCTCGTACGCACCACCCGCACCGCCAGCACCACCGCGCCGACAAGTGTGGCGAGCGCCAGGATGCCGGCGACCACCACGAGGACCCACGACTGTCGGGACATGCCGTCACGCTAACCCACCGACGCCGACCCGGCCCGGAACGTCCAACGCCACGGCCGCGCCGCCCGGTCAGAACGCCGGGACCGCCGCCCGGCCCCGGGCGACCACCACGTTCTCCCGGGTCTGCTCGACGGCCGGCCGGAGCACCTCGCTGAGCGGCAGTACCGAGGCCGACTCCGCCCGGCGCCGGCCCGTCGCCGCGTGGGCCTCCGTACGGAGACTGCGCGCCGCCGCCACGGCCAGCTCCGCGGCCCGCCAGGCTGCCTGCTCGGCCTGCCTGGCGGCGGCGTGCCTGGCCGCCAGGTTGTCGCGGACGGCCCGTTGCAGCACGAGTTCCTGCTCCACCGGGTGCAGCCGTGGATCCCAGCCGCCGCGGTGCGCGAAGACGTCACTGAGCTGCTCCACCGACAGTTCCCGCCGCCAGTACGCGTCCAGCGCGGCCCGGTGCAGGTAGCGCTCGCGGTCCGCGTACTCGGCCGGCGTCCGGACGGTCTGCGGCAATGGCATCGCGGCTGCCGCGACGAGTCGCCGCACACCTGCCTCAGCCACCTCCAGCGCCTGCCAGGCGGCCTCGACCGTTTCCTGCGCGGCCACCCACTCGGCCCGTCGGCGCTGGGCGGTGGCGGTGGCGCGTTCGGCGGCCACCGCGATCTCCTGCGCGTAGCGGCTCTGCTCGCGCTCCTGGAGCGCCTCTTCGAGGTTGCTGGGCATGGCCGCGTCGCGGATGCGGGCGGCCGGGTCGAGGCGGAGACGACCGGGTCGTACCAGGAGTGCGGCGACGGCGAACACCACCACCCCGAGCAGGCTCAGCCAGATGGCGGCGGCTCGGGGTACGTCGGGCAGGACGGCGGAGAGGACGGTCTGCATGATCAGCACCTCGCGGTCGGATGACGGTATCGAGGGACGGGTCCCGACCGGACCGGCCGTCGCTCGACGCGTCGGGCTGCCGGTGGTCGGGGTGAGCTGTGCGGAGGGTTCGCCGGGGCGCAGCGCCGTCACCGGGCCGATGGGCCGGAGCGGATGCGGCTGCGCGGCGGGCACCCGGCTGCCGACCCTGCGGCGGGTCGGACGGAGCGTCGGGTGACCGGGCGGCCCGGGTCAGCGGGTGGGCGGGCCGCGTCGGGAGGGGACGCCCCGGCCGGGCTCGCCGGCCGGCGTGTGCGCTACGCCCGCGAGGACCGCAAGGGCCGGTGCGGCGGCATCCCCGTCGGCCGGTCGGGCCGGGGCCGGCTCGCTCGTACGCTCGACGGTCGGGGCGGCTTCGGGTCGGACGGCGTCCACCCGGCTGCTCACGGCACTCGGTCGCAGTTGCGTCGCAGCGGCCGGCGGGGTGGCGGCGATAGCGCCGCCGAGGCCGACCGCGAGCACCAGCGCGGTGACCGCCAGCCGGGTCAGCTCCCGCAGCGACCGCAGCACGGCCCAGCGGGCCGGGCGGACCAGAGCTGCGGACGACACCCCACCAACCTATCGCCCGGCGGGGCGCGGCGCAGCACGGCGGTGGCCACCAGGGGCGTGACCACGACCACCGCCGGCACTGTGGACGGTGCCGGCCGGCTCTCTCCCGCTTCGGGGCCGACGTGCGGCGACCCCCGCCGGAGTGAATCCGGCGGGGGTCGCCATGGTCTCGGGTGCGCTGTCCGGGCGGTCAGCCGCCGGTGCCGAGCACCGGCGGCGCGGCGTCTCCGCCGTCCCGCCACACCATCTCGTCCTCGGTCAGCCAGGTCAGCCGCTCGTCGGACTCGTCGTCCTCGCCACGGCCGTGCCCGCCGAGCACCCCGGGACGGCCGGTCGTCCGACCGTTGCCCGTGAGGCCCTGCCGACCGCCCGCGGTAGCCCGACCGGACTCGCCCCGTCGGCCGTCGATGCTTCGCCCGACGCCGCTGGCCGACCGGCTCTCGGCCGCGGCGGCCCCACCGGTCGGCCGGGCCGACGTGGTGGGCGTACTGCTGGAACCGGCGAGCGCCGAGGTGCGCAGCACCCCACCGGCCGGTGCGCCGCCGGGTGCCCCGAAGAGCAGGCTCGGGCCGCCCGTGGCGCTCGCGGGCATGGTGGTCGGCCCGGACAGGCCGGCCAGCCCGGCCGCCCCGCCGGCGAGCAACGCCCCGCTGACCAGCGGGTCCGCACCGGCCAGGGAGGTGGTGCCCGACGGATCGCCGTCGACACCCCCGGGGCCGATGGCGACGACGGACGTGCCGCCGTCGTGGCCGGGAACGGAGCCGCCCCCGGTGGTCGGCACCGGAGCCACGCCGTCGGGTGTCGCGACGGTCGCGCCGCCCGGGTGCCCGGCGAGACCGGTGGCGGTCGGAGCGGCCGACGGTGTCGTGCTGGCCGGACCGCTGCGGGGCGGCGGCCGGTCGTCGTTGACCGTGCGCGGCGTCTCCGGATCCGGCGGAGGCGGGTCCACCACCCGGTCGTAGGCGGAGAGGTCGTAGCCGGCGGCCAACTCGGCCACCAGGTTCACCATCCGCTGGTGGGCCTTCTCCTGCTCCTCCTTGTCCTGCTGGTGGCCCATGATGCCGCCGACCACCGCGCCGGGCAGGCCGAAGGCCGCGCCCTTGAGCGCGCCGGAGATGGCCTGGTCGTTGTCGTCGGTCTCCTCCGGGCTCTCCGCCTTCTGGTGCGCGGTACGCAGTTGACCGGCCATCATGGTGAGACCCTGCTTGACGCCGGACATGCCCTCGCCGAGGGCGTCGGAGTGGTTGACGATCAGCGTCATCCGGCGCTGGAACTCCCGGCCCGCCGAACCCGTCCAGGTGTTGCCGAGCTTCTCGAGGTCGCCCTTCAGCTCGCGGCCGAGGCCGTCGAGGATGCCCTTGAGCGAGGCCCACTGGGCGGCGATCCCCTCGATCTGCTCGGGCTTGCCGGCCATCACCGCGTCGTACAGCTCCTGGTGGCTCCGACCCTGGTAGCGCTGGGTGTACTCAGACACGCCCATCCCCCTTCGGCTGCAACGCCCGGTCGACCCCGGTCAGCGCCGCGGTGATGTCGGTGGCGTTGGCCGCGTTACGCGCCTCGGCGGTGCGGTAGTTGGCGAGGATGGTGCCGGTCGCCTGCTGCGCCGCCAGCACCGCCTGCCGCAGCCGCTCGGCCTGCTCCACGTAGGACTGATGAACCTCGCTGTAGCGGCGTGAGTTCTGTGTCGCGTCGGCGAACGAGCCCAGAGCCGGTGGACTGCACTGCATCTCGGTGTTGAGCTTGCGCAGCACCGACTCGGCCTGACTCAGCCGCAACGCGAGGTGTTGGTGGAAGTCCTCAAGGGACAGCAGGTCGACTTCCGTACGCCCGGTCATGGCAACATCCCCGTCGTTCTGGTTGACAACCGTCAGCGGACCCAGGTTAGTCCACCTCGGCGACCCGGGGCGACCCGTCCGACCCGCTCAGTCGTCGGCGCCGGTCGATCCCTCGGGGACCCCGCCACCAGTGCCGTCACCCGCCGGGGCGCTCGTGCCGGGCGTCGGCGCGGTCGGCTGCGCCGTCGCCGCGGCCGCCGCCGTGTCGCCGGGCGCGAACTGGGTGAGCGCGGCCTGCTGGTCCAGGGTCGGCCCGGTGGGGATCAACGCGAGCAGCGAACCGGGCACCGCCAGCGGGGTGACCCCTTCGTAGCCGAGGGCGGCCAGCGTCTCGGGCGAACCGAGCGGGTACCGGACCCCCTGCGGGCTGATCAGGTAGATCGTCGCGCCGGCGGCGCCGGACCCGCTGGTGCCGGCGCCGGGCGCCGCCTGGGCCAGTACGCCCTTGCCGCCGGGCAGCAGCACCGACTCGGCCGTCCGGACCGCGTCCCGCGCGCCCTGTCGTACCGGTACCGAGCCCGGCTCGTCGCCCGCCAACTCCGCCGGCACCCGGTCGAAGACCTCCACGGTGGTGGTCGGCGGTCCACCGGCGGTGCCCTCCCGGTAGGTGGCGCAGAGCAGCGTCTGCCCGGCCCGGGCCGGATACAGGGTCGGCAGCGTCCGCGGCATCCCGTCCGGGTCCAGACGCTGCTCGGTCAGCAGCCGTCCGGCCTGATCGGGGGTGATGTCGGTGATCCGACCGCCGCCACTGATCAGCAGCAGCGCGGTGATCTCACTGATCGAGACGAGCCCCTCGCGCGCCAGCACGTAGTGCTGGCCGGCCGCCTGGAAGACCTGGCCGATGGCGGCGGGCCGACCGGCCACGCTCAGGCCGCTGCGCTCACCCATGTCCGGCAGCGCCGGCTTGCGCAGCGGCGGTCCGGCCGGTACGGCGTTGAGGAGCTGCTGCCCGACCGGCAGCGGCGCCGTACCCGTCATCCGCAACGCCGCGACGACCTGGTCACCGCCGCGCATCTCGAGCCGGGAGTCGCCGGCCAGCAGATGCCGCTGACCGTCCACGGTCACCAGCACCGCGCGCTCGCCGAGCGGCGTGCCGCCGGGCAGCGCCCGATTGATCACCACGCGGGTGGTGGAGTGACGTGGGTCGACCGGGTCGGGCACGTCGCAGACCGACCAGGGCAGGCCGGTCAGCGACTTACGGTCCGGCAGCGCGTCGGGTGCGCCCACGATGCCGACCGTCCGGCCCCGGGGTCGGTCCCGCAGCGACGCCTGCGACATGCTGCGCACCGTGGGGTCCGGCTCGTTCAGGATCAGCCGGGCGGAGGTGTAGTTCAGCGTCGGGTGCAGTTGCCCCTGGGCGTACACGTAGGTGGCGCCGGTCTCCCGCTCGATGACCAGGGTGTTCTCGTCCAGCGGAGCGGTGTTGCCGGTCAACTGGCCGTATGCGCCCACGCCGCCGAGGACCACCGCGGCGGCGATCACGCTGCCGAAGACCGCCATGCCGAGCCGTCGCATGGGCAGGTTGGTGGTCTCCGGGTCGCCCGACATCAGCGCGGAGACGATCCGGCGGGTGACGAAGCGGTACGCCTGCACCTGATCGCGGCGGGTCCGCATGACTTACCTCCGGCGGGGTGGATCCGCGACGATGTCCTCGGGGTGCCGTCGCGGGCTTCCCTACGATAAGGGGCCGACGGCCGGTCCTCGGGGCCACCGCCGGACCACCCGGCACAGGAGCCGTACCGTCCAGGAGGGACAGTCAGCGATGACGCAGGTTCAGGCGCCACCCGCGGATGCCGTCGCCAGGCCGTCGGGTCCGCCGGCACGGGTCACCCCGGCGGCCGACCGACCCGGTCGGGGTCGCATCGGTCCGGTGCTGGTCGGCCAGCTCGTCGTACTCGAAGTCTGTGCCGTGGCCGTCTGGGCCGCGACGGCCGGTCCGAGCTGGCTGCTCGCGACGGTGGCCGTCGTGGCGGCGGTGGTGGTGCTGTCCGTGTTCGCCCGCCGGGGCGGTCGCTGGTGGTACGAGGACGTGCTGCTGCGCCGCCGGCTGCGGCGTCGCCGCGAACGGGCCGCGGTGATCCTGGAGAGCGGTTCGGCCGCGGAGCCCCGGCTGGCCGCGCTGGCACCTGAGCTGGGCGTGATCGAGCTGACCGACCGGGGCACCCGGCTGGGCATCGGGCAGGACGACCAGGGTTGGTTCGCGGCGGTGGCGTTGCAACCGGCAAACGGCGCCGCGGTCGGCTCGGTGGACGCGTCGACGGTCGACCGCACGTTGCGGGTGCTCGCCGACTTCTCGGCGCCGATCTCCCGGGCCCAGGTGGTCGCGCACACCCTGGTCTGGTACCCGGCGGCGGGCGCGCCACCGGCGGCGCACCGTACCGTCTGGGTGGCGCTGCGGCTCACGGTCCGCGACGCCCGGGTCGAGACGGTGACCCGTGGTGGCGGGCTGCCGGGCGTCCACCGCACGCTGGCCGCCGGGATCGGCCGGCTGGGCAAGGCGTTGACGGCGGCCGGCCTGTCCCACCGGCCACTGGGCCGCGACGAGCTGCGCGCCGCGGTGGTCTCGGCCGCCGGCCTGGACCTGGTGCCGGAACCGCCGACGGAGACCTGGTCGGGGTTGCGGGGCGGCGGCTGGACACACCGCTGCCTGACCCTGCGGGGTCGGCCGGACGCGCCACTCGGTCCGCTGGTGGACGCCATCACCGCCACCTCCGCGCCTTCGCACACGGTGGCGGCGGCGGTGTCGCCCGACGGACGCGTGGCGGCCCCGCTGCTGCGGGTCGCGGCCATGGACAACCACGTCGAGGCGCTGGTCAAGGTCGTCCGGGAGGTGGCGCAGCGCGCCGGCACGCCGGCCCGGCCGATGGACGGCCAGCACGGGCCGGGCGTCTACGCCAGCGCGCCGGTCGCCTCGGCGTTCGGCGGCGTCGGCCGGCGGCAGCCCCGCTGACCGTTCCGTCAGGGACGCAGGTTGACGATCCAGTCGTACATGCCGCAGACCCAGACGGCGAGCGGCACCAGGGCGATGATCAGCAGGATCTCGACGATGTCGAGCAGCCGACCCCACACCGGTGAGATCCGCTTACCGGCGACGGAGAGGCCGTAGATCAGGCTGACCACGGCCGCCAGCAGCAGGCCACCGAGGACCAGGCCGAGCCGGACCGCCAGCGCGCCGCCGGCGAAGGTCGCGGCGGCCGCCAGGCCCAGCCCGGCGGTGCCGGCGAGCAGCACCGGGACGCGCTGCGCCCGGCCCAGCAGCGGACGCGCCCGCAGCAGCGACAACAGTGCCAGCACCAGGCACAGCAGCACGGCCGCCAGCCTGCCGTCCAGGGCCAGCACCAGCTCCGCGCCGAGCACCAGCAGCGACACCGTCCACAGCAGAGCGGTGAGGAACGAGTCCGCGCGATCGCTGCGCTCCAGCACCCGCCGTCCGTCCACCGTCTCGCTGTCGGTCTTCAGGTCGTCCGGGCCGGTGGGGATCGACGGCACCGGCAGCCGGGCCAGCCGGTAGGCGACCATCGGCAGTGCCGGAACCATGCCGAAGGCGGCCGCCGCCACCACCGCCGCGCCGGCCGCCGCGTCGAGGTCGAGGAGCAGGCAGAGCAGCGCGCCCACGCCGGTCCCACCGGCCAGGCCGATCGCCGCGAAGAAGAGCGGGTACCGGTCGTCACCGACGGCCAGCACGGCCACCGCCCCGGCGACCACCACGGCGGTGGCCGCGAGCAGGACGTGCGGGCTGGCCAGCTCGGTCAGCTTCCGGTCACCGCCGAGCAGTAGCAGGCCACCGGTACCCGCGTAGAGCAACCCGGCCAGCGCCAGCACCGAGCCCGTCCGGCTGTCGCCCACGGCCCGGGCGAGCACCGCCGCGCCGACCAGCAGCGCCACCGCGACCAGTTGGGCGGCCAGCGCCGCGGGCAGGTGTGGAGGGCCGGTGAACAGGGCCGCCACCGCGCCCGCGCCGAGGGCCGCCGAGGCGAACAGCACGGCGAACGACCGGGTCGCGTCGACCTGCCAGGAACCGGGCCGCTGCGTGGTGGCGGTGGCGACCGCGTCCACCACGTCGTCGAAGACGATCTCCGGGGCGGCGGCCGACCGTGGGTTGAAGTACAGCACCTCGCCGTCGCGGACACCGAGCTGAGCGGCGGTACGACCACCGTCCAGCGGTGCCGCGCCCAGGCGGGACAGCGCCCAGCCGCCGTGCCGTACCCCGTCGTCGGCCAGGTCCTCCCCCGCGTAGCGCAGCAGGGTGGGCAACAGGTCGGCCAGCGGTACGTCCGACGGCAGCGCCAGGTCCATCCGGGTACGGGGGGCCACAATGGTGATCCGGCTCAGGCCGCCGGTCGCCGATTTCGTAGCCACAGTGGCCTCCTGGTGTCCATCTACGATCAGCGGGCCGCGGTGCCACGGTGCGGGTGCACCGCGCCCACGGGAGATTACCTACGATGACGGGCACGTACAGTGCCCACCCGCGAGCTTCGCGCCGCGCCGGCACGACGGCAGGGCCGCTTCTGGGGAGGAGACAGCCGTGAGCACGGTGGTGTTCCGCCGACCTCCGCGCCAACCGGGGCCGGCCTTGCCGCGCGGTGAGGTGGTGCTGGAGTCCCCGCCCGAGCTGCCCGAGCCGACACCGCGCGGGATGGGGCAGCTGCTCATGATCCTGCCGATGGTCTGCGGCGTCGGCGCGATGGCGTTCCTCTACGCCGGCCGGGGCGGCGGCATGATGACGTACGTCGCGGGTGGACTGTTCGGTGTGTCGATGCTCGGCATGGCCATCGGCTCGCTCAGCAACGGCGGCAACGACAAGGCCGAGCTGAACGCCGACCGCCGCGACTACATGCGCTACCTGGCGCAGATGCGCAAGCGCACCCGGCGTGCGGCGGCCCAGCAGCGCGACGCGATGGACTGGCGGCACCCCGAGCCCGACGCGCTCTGGTCGATCGCGGCGTCGCGCCGGTTGTGGGAACGGCGCATCACCGAGCCCGACTTCGGCGAGACCCGGATCGCGTTGGGCCCGCAGCGGCTCGCCGTGGAGATCGTCCCGCCGGAGACCAAGCCGGTCGAGGACCTGGAACCGATGAGCGCCATCGCGCTGCGGCGGTTCGTCCGCGCGCACACCACCGTGCCCGACCTGCCGACCGCGCTGTCGCTGCGCGCGTTCAGCCGGGTGGTGCTGCGCGGTGACCGGGATCCGGTGCTCGACCTGACCCGGGCCGCCCTGGGCCAGTTGGTGACCTTCCACGCCCCCGACGACCTGGTGGTCGCGGTGGTCGCCGCGCCCGACCGGCAGCCGGCCTGGGAGTGGGTGAAGTGGCTGCCGCACGCCCACCACAGTGGCCGGACGGACGCCGCCGGAGCCCGTCGTCTGGTCTTCGCCAGCCTGGCCGAGGCCGAGGACTCCCTCGCGGCGGATCTGGCCGGGCGACCCCGGTTCGCGGCCGAGGCGAAGCCGCTGACCACCGCGCCGCACCTGGTCGTGGTGGTCGACGGTGGCGAGATCTCCCCGACCTGCCAACTGGTGGGTCAGGGTCTGCTCGGCGTCACCATGATCGACCTGTCCGGGACGGTGCCGCGCGACGCCGGCCGCTGGTTGCTCTGCCTGGACACGGGCGACGGCAGCGCGCTCGACCTGGTCCGGGGCAACTCGACCTCGCGGCTGGGCCGGCCGGACCGGCTCTCCGCCGAGGCGGCCGAAGGGCTGGCCCGACAGATCGCGCCGTACCGGCTGTCGCAGCAGCAGACCAGCAACGAGGAGCCGCTGGCCCGCAGCATGGAGCTGCCGGACCTGCTCGGCGTCGGCGACGCCGCGGCGGTGGACGTGCGCCAGACGTGGCGACCACGCGGTCACCGGGACCGACTGCGCATCCCGCTGGGTGTCGGCCCGGACGGCAACGTGGTCGAGCTGGACTTCAAGGAGTCCGCGCACGAGGGCATGGGCCCGCACGGCCTGGTCATCGGCGCGACCGGTTCCGGTAAGAGCGAACTGCTCCGTACAGTGGTGGCCGCGCTGGCGGTGACCCATTCGTCGGAGGAGCTGAACTTCGTCCTGGTGGACTTCAAGGGCGGCGCCACGTTCGCCTCGTTGGAGGCGTTGCCGCACACCAGCGCGGTGATCACGAACCTGGCCGACGAGTTGCCGTTGGTCGACCGGATGCGCGACGCGCTGGCCGGCGAGATGGTGCGCCGGCAGGAGTTGCTGCGGGCGGCGGGCAACTACGTCTCGCGGTTCGAGTACGAGAAGGCGCGGGCCGCGGGTGAGCCGCTGGCGCCGATGCCGAGCTTGCTGATCATCTGTGACGAGTTCAGCGAGTTGCTGGCGGCGAAGCCGGACTTCATCGACCTGTTCGTGATGATCGGCCGGCTGGGCCGGTCGCTGGGTGTGCACCTGTTGCTGGCCTCGCAGCGCCTCGAGGAGGGCAAGTTGCGGGGTCTGGACACGCACCTGTCGTACCGGATCGGTTTGCGGACCTTCTCGGCGGTGGAGAGCCGGATCGTGCTCGGCGTGCCGGACGCGTACGAGCTGCCGAGCGCGCCGGGCCACGGCTACCTGAAGACCGACACCAGCACCATGCTGCGGTTCCGGGCCGCGTACGTGTCCGGGCCGTACCGGGCGCCCGGCCAGCAGGCCACCGCGTCGCAGGCCCTCGTGCAGCGGCGGATCGTGCCGTACGGCGTCAACTTCATTCCCGCGCAGGTCCCGCAGGTGTCGGTGGACGCCGCGCCGGAGCCGGAGCAGTCCTCCGACGGCAAGGCCGTGGCGATGCTGGACGTGCTGATCGACCAGCTCAAGGGGCGCGGCCGCCCGGCCCACCAGGTGTGGCTGCCGCCGCTGGCCGACCCGCCGGGCCTCGGCGAGCTGCTGGGTCCGCTGGCCGTCGACCCGACCTACGGGTTGTGCACGGCGTCCTGGCCGGGCCGTGGGCGGCTGACGGTGCCGGTCGGCGTGGTGGACCGCCCGTACGAGCAGCGCCGCGATCCGATGATGGTCGAGTTGGCCGGCGCGGGCGGCAACGTGGTCATCGTCGGCGGTTCGCTCAGCGGCAAGAGCACCATGCTGCGGTCGCTGCTGGCCTCGCTGGCGCTCACCCACACCCCCCGTGAGGTGCAGTTCTTCTGCCTGGACTTCGGCGGCGGCGCGCTGCGCAGCCTGGAACGGCTGCCGCACATGGCCGGGGTGGCCGGTCGACGGGACGTCGAGGCGGTACGCCGCACGGTGGCCGAGGTGGTCGCGGTGCTGGACGAGCGGGAGACGCGCTTCGCCCAGCACGGCATCGACTCGGTGGCGAGCTACCGACGTCGACGGGCGGCCGGCGAGTTCGCCGACGACCCGTTCGGCGACGTGTTCCTGGTGGTGGACGGCTGGAACACGCTGCGCCAGGACTACGAGGAGCTGGAGCAGACCATCACGACGCTCGCCAACCGGGGCCTCGGCTTCGGGGTGCACGTCGTGCTCACCGCGGTCCGGTGGGCGGAGATCCGGATCAACATGCGGGATCTGCTCGGCACCAAGCTGGAGCTGCGCCTGGGCGACGCCGCGGAGTCCGAGATCGACAGGCGCTCGGCGATGAACGTGCCGGAGAAGTCGCCCGGTCGCGGCCTGACCCGGGACAAGCTGCATTTCCTCACGGCCATCTCGCGGATCGACGGTCGCCGCGACATCGAGGACCTGAGCGAGGCGTCGGTCGCGCTGGCCGGGCACGTCGCGGCGAACTGGCCGGGGCGTCCCGCGCCGAAGGTACGGCTGCTGCCGCGCCGGCTGCCGGTGTCCGAGTTGGCCCGCATCATCGACCGGTCGGCGCCCGGCCTGCCGATCGGTGTCAACGAGTCGGCGCTCGCGCCGGTCTACCTGGACCTGGCGAACGAGCCGCACCTGACCGTCTTCGGCGACGCCGAGTGCGGCAAGACCAACCTGCTGCGGCTGATCGCCCGGGGCATCGCCGAGCGGTACACGCCGGCCCAGGCCCGGCTGGTGATCGCCGACTACCGGCGTGGCCTGCTGGGCGCGGTCGAGGGTGATCACCTGCTCGACTACGCGCCGTCCAACCAGGCGTTCGCGCAGGGGCTCGGCTCGATCCGCAGCGCGCTCTCCAACCGGCTGCCGGGCCCGGACGTGACCACCGCCCAGCTGCGGGACCGCAGCTGGTGGAAGGGCCCGGACCTGTACATCCTGGTCGACGACTACGATCTGGTGGCCTCCGGCGGCAGCAACCCGCTGAGCGCCCTGCACGAGCTGCTGCCGCAGGCGCGCGACATCGGGCTGCACCTGATCATCACCCGTCGGGTCGGCGGGGTGGCCCGGGCGCTCTACGAGCCGGTGCTGCAACGGCTGCGTGAGCTGGACTCGCCCGGCCTGCTGATGTCCGGCAACCGGGAGGAGGGCGCGGTGTTCGGCACGCTGCGTCCGAGCCCGCAGCCACCCGGTCGGGGCACGCTGGTCCGGCGGCGGGACGGCCAACAGCTCATCCAGACCGCCTGGTCCGAGCCGGCCTGATCGAGCCACTCGGCTGGTCCGTGCCCGCCGGTACGGATCGAGCCACCGGTCCGATCCACCACCATCCATCGAATGGCCCCGGTCAGGGCTGCGGTGGCTGGACCGGTTCCGCTACCGTCTCTGGTGGAGTGTCCGTCGGTGGGGTGTTGCTGCCTTGCCGCGGGGGAGGGGCGCGGCAGAGCCGACGCCACACAACATGACGGAAGGGTGTGAAGCATGGCGTTCGAGGTCGAAGCTGCGACTCTGCATACCGCCGCGAGTGACGTGCGGTCCACGCGCAGCGAGGTCGACGGCGAGCTGAAGAAGCTGTGGAACGTGGTCGACGACCTGGCCATGGCGTGGAAGGGTCAGGCGTCCACGGGGTTCCAGTCGCTCATGACTCGCTGGAACGAGGACACCGTGAGTCTGCTGACCGCGATGGACAACATCGCGGACCTGCTCGACAAGTCGGGTACGACGCACCAGGTCAACGACGAGGAGCAGCAGCAGATGCTGGACAAGTTCCACTCTGCTCTCAACCCGTGATCCGTAGCCAGCAGAGGAGGAAATCGTGACGATCAAGGTTGACTACGCGGTCCTCGAGAGCAGCAACCAGCAGATGCAGGCCATCTCGAAGACCATCGACGAGAAGCTGGACACGCTGCGGTCGATGCTGTCCAAGCTCCAGTGGGAGGGCGAGGACCGCACCGCCTACGAGCAGCACCAGGCGAAGTGGGACTCGTCGGTCCGGGACATCAACCGGATCCTCAACGAGATCGGTGGTGCCGTCGGCATCGCCCGCGAGAACTACGTCTCCACCGAGATGAGCAACTCCAAGGTGTGGGGCTGACACAATCACCGATGCGGCTCCGGTCCGGCTCGACCGGGCCGGAGCCGCATCGTGTTGGCGTCGGCGAGATACGGGAGAGCGATGCGTACGGGGAAGCCTTTCCGATCGGCACGTGCCGTGGGCGCGGCCGCGCTGGCGCTCTGCGCCGCGCTGGCCCCCGCGGTGACCGTCGCGCCGGCGCCGGCCCGGGCCGCTGACACGGTCCGTGGCCTCCAGTGGTACCTGGATTACCTCAAGATCCCGGCCGCACACCAGATCACCAAGGGTGCGGGTGTCACGGTCGCCGTCGTCGACAGCGGAGTCGAGGCCAGTCATCCCGACCTGCGTGGCCAGGTGCTCGCGGGGCACGGCACCAACGCCACGGCCGCCCGGGACGGCCGGCGGGACGACGACAAGGAGAAGGGGCACGGCACCTCGATGGCCGGCATCATCGCCGGGCGTGGTGGTGGCGCGACGCACGAGCTGGGCATCGCCCCGGCCGCGAAGATCCTCCCGGTCTCGACCGGCGCCGACACCGACGGCCAGGACGTGGTCCTGGGCGTCCGGTGGGCTGCGGACAACGGCGCCGACGTCATCAACCTCTCGCTCGGCGACGAGGGGGCGGCTCCGCCGGAGCTGGTGGACGCCATCAACTACGCGCTGAGCAAGGACGCTGTCGTGGTCGCCTCCGCCGGCAACGTCGAGCAGGGTGACCGAGAGGTCACCGTACCGGCCAACATCCCGGGCGTCATCGCCGTCTCCGGCTTCGACAAGCGCGGCGGGTTCTCCGCCGGCTCGGTGCAGGGCCCGGAGGTCGTCATCGCGAGTCCGATGGAGAGCATCATCGCGCCGGCGCCCAAGGCGGTCTCGCCGAACGGTTACTCGGTGGCCAGTGGCACCAGTTCGGCGGCGGCCATCATCTCCGGGGTGGTGGCGCTGATCCGCGCGAAGTACCCGAAGCTCGACGCGCCCAACGTCATCAGCCGCCTGATCGAGACGGCCCGCGACGCCGGGCCGGCCGGCCGGGACCCGCAGTTCGGCTTCGGCCGGGTCGACCCGGTCGCCGCGCTGACCCGCTCGGTGCCCGCCGTTACGGCGAACCCGCTGCTCAAGGGCGAGGCCGCCGGGCCGACCCGCGCCGGCGGCGCGACCCGACCGGGCGACGACGACGGTCCGGCGGTCGAGTTCGGCGTCTCGAACAAGACCGGCGCGATCGTCCAGGCGGGACTCTGCCTGGGTGTGCCGGTCATCGGGCTGATCGTGCTGTTCGTGGTGCTGCGACGCCGCAAGCGGCGCACCCCACCGGCGGCCGTCGGCCCGTACCCGGGCGCGCCCGGCGTGCCGCCGCCAGGCTGGCCCGCCAACCAACCGCCACCGGCCGGTTACGGCCCGCCGCAGCAGCCCGTCTCCGGGTACGGTCCGCCACCGGGCCAGCCCGGGTACCCGCCGCCCGGTCATCCGCCCGCGTCGACCGCGCCGGGCCAGTCCGGCTGGCCGGGCTCGGGCCCGCCGTCGCCGGGCCCGCATCAGCAGCAGTGAGCGCACACCACCAGTCAGGGTTTCGGGGAGGGGACCGATGACGGACGACAGGACCACCCAGCCGGAACGGTACGTGAACGACGACCTGTACATCCCGGTCCCGGTAGGCGGGATGCCGACGTCGGGTCTGGCCGTGACCGGCTTGGAGATCGACAACGTCAACCACGCCGCGACGCCGGAGGGCCTGATCGCCGCGCCCGGTGAGGCCGGCGTCAAGACCGAGTGGGACGCGACCAGCCTGGACTCGGCCATCACCTGGCTGGAGACCCACGCCGCGTACCTGAACAAGCTCTCCTACGACATGGTCGACATCCAGGACCTGATGGGTGGCACGGCCAGCGGCGTGGCGGGTGGGGCCGGCGGTCAGCCGAGCCCGCTCGGGGGGTTCGACTGGGCCAACCGGTTGGCGGCCAAGCACCAGGGGCTCTACCAGGGCACCGAGTCCGGTGTCCGCAAGCTCTCGCAGAGCCTGTACGACGCGGCGGAGGCGCTGCGCCAGGTGAAGCAGAACTACGAGACGGCGGAGGAGAAGAACAGGATGTCCGCCGCCGACATGCAACGTGTCTTCGGCGACGTGGCCGGCAACGGCGACGGACGCTAGGACGGGGGAGGACGGCAGATGGGCCTGAGCTGGGAAGAGATGTGCCAGAAGGTCGTCATCGACGGCCGACCGGGCGACGTGGAGAGCGCCGCGCTCGGCTGGGAACAGCTCATCAAGAATCTCAACAACGTCAAGCAGAGCCTCGACACCAACATCAAGGACCTGGGCACCACCTGGAAGGGCCCGGCGTACGAGGCCTTCAAGGGTCACATCGAGCAGATCTCCAAGGACACCGGGCAGATCGTGGCGGACGCCGAGAAGGGCACCGGCATCGTCCAGTCGCTGAAGTCGGCTGCCGACAAGCTCACCGCCGCCCAGCGGGACTTCCCGATCCCGGCGACCTGCGTCAACGACGTCCTGGAGGCGCGCAACGCCAAGCTGACCCTCGGGGTCGGTTTCTTCGAGGCCAAGGTTTCGCCGGACTTCCTGGGTTGGTTCGACCCCGTGACGGCCATCGCCGACTGGATCAACGACCAGTCGGAGGACGCGGCCCGCGTCTACCAGCAGGTGAGCGGCGACTACCAGGCCATCGCACCCGGCACTCCGGGTGAGGCCAACCCGTTTGACCGGCAGACCACGAAGCCCGAGATTCCCAACCTGGACAACGGGGGCGGCGGCGGTGGCGGTGGTGGCGGCGTGCCGAAGCTCGGTGGCGGTGGTGGCGGCGGTGGTGGCCTGGGTGCCACACCCTCGATCGGCACCGGCGACATGCCGGGTACCGGCAACCTGCCCAGCGGGTCCGGCACCCACCCCGACCTCTCCGGCGGGTACGACACCCCGGGCACGGGCGACTACCCGGGCACCGGGGGCGTGCCCGGCGTGGACGACGGGTACAGCAGCGGCCTCGCGGGCGCGGGCGGTGGCGGCGCTCCCGGGCTCGGCTCCGGTCTGGGCGGCGGCCTCGGCTCCGGTGGCCTGGGTTCTTCCCCCGGCCTCGGCGGCGGTGGCGGTCTGGGCAGCGCCGGGGGAGGCGTCGGCGCTCTCGCGGGTGGCGGGGCGCTCGGTCGGGCGGTCTCCCCGGGCATGGGCCCGATGATGGGTGGCGGTGCGGCGGGCGCCGGTCGCGGTGGCGGCCGGGGCGCCGGTGGTCGACTCGGCGCGGGCGGCAAGCTGGCCGGTGGTATGGCACCCGGTATGGGCGGCGTCGCCGGTGGCGGCGGTGCCGGCCGGGGCGGTGCCGGTCGTGGCGCGGCGGGCGCCGGTGGGCGTGGCGCGGGTGCGCGCGGCGCCGGTGGTGTGGCCGGCACGGGTGGCGGCGCCGGCTACGGCGAGGAGGAATCCGCTCGCAACACCTGGCTGGAAGAGGACGAGGACGTGTGGGGCGCGGACGGCGGCGGTACCTCCGGCATCCTGCGTTGAGCGCCGCGGCGCGGCGCTGGTGCGCGACCGCGCCAGCGCCGTGCGCGCGATGACCGGGCTCAGCCGGTGACCGGTTCGTCGGTGCGGTGGTCGGTACGCCAGCC
This sequence comes from Micromonospora sp. bgisy143, assembly GCF_057708145.1. Classification (NCBI taxonomy): domain Bacteria; kingdom Bacillati; phylum Actinomycetota; class Actinomycetes; order Micromonosporales; family Micromonosporaceae; genus Micromonospora; species Micromonospora sp. bgisy143. The sequence continues at coordinate 364,216 of NZ_JBYIRN010000001.1, read as the reverse complement.
GCGTCGGCGGCCCCGCGCCACGATCGGCCTGGTGATCAGCAGCAGTACGGTGAGCAGGGTGCCGACCACGGCCGCCCAGATCGCCGCGGTGCGCTGCCAGCTCAGCGGATCGGCTTCGGGAGCGGGTGCGGCGAGCGCGCCGATCGGCGGGTTGGTGCGGGTGCCCAACAGACTCGACACCGCCCGGTACGGGTTGACCACCCCGTAGCCGACCTCGGCGTTGCGTCCCTGCGGCGGGTTGTCCGCCGTACGCTCCAGCCGGTCGGCGACCTGCTCCGGAGTGAGGTCCGGGTAGGCGGCCCGGACCAGCGCCGCCACCCCCGAGACGTACGCGGCGGCGAAGCTGGTGCCACCGGTCGGTTCGGCGCGGTAGCCGGATCCACCGGGCGCGGGGCCGACGATGTTCAGGCCCGGCGCGGCGACGTCGACATAGCTGCCACTGACCGAGGTGCCGACGTGCCCGCCCTGCTCGTCCACGCCGGCGACGGCGATGACGCCCGGGTAGGCGGCCGGGTACGCCGGCTTGTCCTCCTGTGTCTCCTGCCGGTTGCCGGCGGCGGCGACCAGGATCACCTTCTTGGCGAGGGCGCGTTCGACGGCCCGGGCCAGTTCGGGTCGGGGCAGGGTCACCAGGGACAGGTTGATCACGTCGGCGCCGTTGTCGACGGCCCAGTCGATGGCGGCCGCGATCTGCCCGGGCAGCGCCTCGTCGTTGGTGCCCTTGGCGTCGGGCAGCACCCGGATCGGCAGGATCCGGGCACCCGGGGCGACACCGCTGAACGGTGCTCCGGTGCCGTCCTGGCCGGCGATGATGCCGGCGACCATCGTGCCGTGACCCGCCAGGTCGCACTGGCCCTGGTTGGCGGGCAGGTTGTTGAAGTCGCGCCCGGGGAGCACCCGGCTCTTCAGGGTGGGGTGGATGGCCGAGACCCCGGAGTCGATGACCGCCACCGTCACCCCGGCCCCTCGGGAGATCGGCCAGGCCGAGGCCGGGTCCACCCGGCGCAGCGCCCACGGCATCTCCACCAGGCCGTCCTCACCGGCCGGGCCGCAGACGGGCGCCGCCGCTGCGGCCGGCCCGCCGGGCGTCACCACCAGGGCGGCCCCGAGCAGGGCCGCGAGCGTTCCACTGAGTACGGCGCGGACGGCACGGCGGGGCGGCTCGGTCGCGCTCGGCGGCAGGCATTCGCGCACCCGCAGAGATTACCGCTGCGCCGCGTCGGGCAACGGCCCGGCGACGCTGGTCCGGGTCGGGCTGCGGCGTCGGCCCGGGTCGGGCTGCGGCGTCGGTCCGGGTCGGGCTGCGGCGTCGGCCCGGATCGGGTTGCGGCGGTGGCCCGCCGCCGGTCAGGGAGCGCGGCGCAGGCCGATCAGGAAGCGTCGTCGGCGGCGGGTGCGGTGAACAGGGCGAGCAGGTCGCCGACCTGCACCTCGGCCTCGGCGGGGTGCCGGAATCGGCCGGCGGGGTTGAGGGTGTATTCGTTACGCCGCCCGACCCGGGTGCGGTGCAGGTAACCGCCGGCCTCCAGGTCGGCGACGATGGCCTGGGCGGCCCGTTCGGTGACGCCCACCTCCGCCGCCACGTCGCGGAGCCGGGCGGTCGGATCGCGGGCGATGGCGAGGAGCACATGCCCATGGTTGGTGAGGAATGTCCAGTTCCGGCCGTCGCCGGCCGCCGTGCTCGCCATCGTGGGGTCGCCTCTCGGGGTCAACGTATGAAATCTAAATCACGCATATCTTGACGCATCTTGCGGTGCGTGTGACCGTTGAGCGCGAGCCTGCGCCCGCCGCCGGCCCGGCTGAAGAGGCCTTTGAGCAGGTCAAACGCGTGGAGACGAGGTGCGGGGATGAGCCGTTCCGGTACGCCTGGCGGACAGCCGGGCATGCAGCGGACCGTCGATCGAGCGTCGACCGAGCCGGCCCGAGCGTACGCCGAGCTGGTCGCCGGCAACCGTCGCTTCGTGGCCGGAGCGCCGCACCACCCCAACCAGGACGCCGGCCACCGGGCCGCCGTGGCGGACGGGCAGCACCCCTTCGCGGTGATCGTCGGCTGCTCCGACTCCCGCCTGGCCGCCGAGATCATTTTCGACCGAGGGCTGGGTGACCTCTTCGTCGTCCGTACGGCCGGGCACACCACCGGGTCGGAGGTGCTGGGCAGCGTGGAGTACGCGGTGGCCGTCCTCGGTACGCCGCTGGTGGTGGTGCTCGGGCACGACTCCTGCGGCGCCGTGCAGGCGGCCCGCGAGGCGGCGGCCACCGGCATCGCGCCCCCGGGGCACCTCCCGGCGGTCGTCGACGCGGTGCTGCCCAGCCTGCGGCGAGCCACGGCCGAGGGCGTGGACGACATCGACGGGATCGTCGACATCCACATCGCGCAGACCGTCGAGACGCTGCTCGCGCAGTCGCCCGTGTTGGCCGACGCGGTGGCGCAGGAGCGGTGCGCGGTGGTGGGGATGTCGTACCGGCTCGCCGCCGGAGTGGTGCGACCGGTGACTCCGGTACCGGCCGGCGACGCCTCGGACGACCCGGCGGCGACCACCGCCGCCTGACGCGTCGAGGGCCGCCCCGCCGGACGCGGGACGGCCCTCGCTCTGCGGGCGTCGATCAGAGCAACGACATGTGTACGTGGTCGGTGTGGTTGGACGGCCCGCTGTACGACTTCCAGCCGGTCGCCGGGAACCAGATCTGCCGGTTCCAGATCACGTAGTAGATACCGAGCCGGTCGGCGTTGCGGATGAGGAACGCGGCGACGTTGTTGCCGTACATCCGGGTGTCGTTGTTGTGCCACGGGCTGAAGCCGCTCTTCTGCAGCGACCAGTCACAGGCGCGGCCCTTCGGGTGCTCGTACGGTCCACCGTTGCGGTGGCAGCCCACGAACCGGTTGAAGCCGGCCCGCTTGACCTCCTTGTACGCGTGCAGCGTGCGCGGCGTGACGCAGCCGGAGGTGGTCGGGTCGTCCTCGCTGCACGACTGGGGCTTCCAGTCGCCGTCGGCGGTGCGCCCCGGGCCGATCCGGGCGACCGGCGAGGTGGCGTCCACCAGGCCGCCGGTGAAACCCTGACCGCCGACCAGCGCGAGTGACTTCTCCGCGTCGCGCTTGTCCTTCGCCATCAGCGCGGTCTGCTTCTGCTGCTCGCGTACCTCGGCGTCGAGCGCCAGCTTGGCCTGCTCGGCGCGGGCCTTCACCGCGTTGACCTCGGCGAGCTTCTTCCCGTTGACCATGTTCATCTCGTCGAGCGCCGCCGCCCGCTGGACGAACGAGTCCGGGGCGTCGCTCTCCAGCAGCATGGCCATCGCGCCGATCCGACCGGTCCGGTACGACTGGGCGGCGATCTGCGCGACCTGCGGCTCCAGCGCGGCCAGGTCGGCCTTGGCCCGCTCGACCTCCACCGCCAGTTCGAGCTGCCGCTTCTTCGACTTGTCCAACTTGGACTTGGCCGCCACGTAGTCCCGGTTGGTCTGCTCGATCACGTCGGTGATCAGCTTGGGCTCGTCGGCCTCCTCGTGCCCGGACGGCGTGGGGGTCGTCGGGGCGGCGTGGGCCGGGAGGGGCCCGGCGAACACGGTCAGCGCAGCGAGCACGGCCACCACGGGCGTCAACCAGCGGCGTAGGGGTGCCGTCACAATCTTCCCTTCCGTCGACCGCCGACCGGGTTAGCTGACGGGTTCGGGGCGGAAGTGGCCCCTACCGCTGTCGCGGATTCACCCCACGTACCTGGGTCCCCGGCTCGCCGGTTGGCGATTGGGCGGTGGCACCGCAGGCGCCGCTGCGCGCCTTCGTCGGTGACCGGCAGCGAGGTTACCCGAGAGTCCACCGCCTGAGCTACGTCCTGATGCCGACTAAAAGCGTCATTTCGCCATGGCGTTGAGTGACCAGTGACGCGGTTCTCAGGGCGGGTGCCCGATCCGGTCACGCTGAGGAGTGTCACCATGCCGTATCCGTGCTCCTGTTCGGCTCTGGCCACCCAGTGGTGGCGGTGGATGGGTTTGCCTCCCGCTGCGGATCGGGCCCGTCGGCCCGACCCGCAGGCGGGGAACTGAGAGCGGCCAGCGCCTCCGCGCGGTCCGCGCGGGGGCGCGGCGCCGGGGCGTCCGCGTCGGTCGGGGTCGTCGATCCGGCCGCGGTCACCACCGCGGCCAGCCCGGTGGTGAGGGGTACGGCGGCGATCAGGCCGAGCGTGGCGACCGCGCTGCGGACGATCTCCTGGGCCAGGAACTCGCTGGTCAGGATCTGCCCGATGGGACGCGAGTCGGCGGTGAGCAGAAGCAGCAGCGGCAGTGACGCGCCCGCGTACGCCAGCACGATGGTGTTGACCGTGGAGGCGATGTGCGCCCGACCGACCCGGGTGGCCGCCCGGTAGAGCTGTCGCCGACCCAGCCCGGGGTTGGCGTTGGCCAGCTCGGTGACGGTGGCGGCCTGGGTGACGGTCACGTCGTCGAGTACCCCGAGTGAGCCGATGATGATCCCGGCGAGCAGCAGGCCGCGCAGGTCCACATCGGACTGGAACATCGAGAGCGTGGTGGCGTCCTCGCTGCCGAAGCCGGTGAGCTGGGTGGCGGCCGTGGCGATGGTCGCGAGCACGCCGGTGAGCACCAGGCTGCCCAGGGTGCCGAGAACCGCGACGGAGGTCTGCGCGGTCACCCCGTGCGTCAGGTAGAGCACCACGAACATGATCAGGGCCGCGCCGACCACGGCCACCAGCAGCGGGGACCGGCCGGCGCCGATGGCCGGCAACACGAAGGTGAGCAGGATGGCGAAGCTGGCGGCCAGACCGGCGAGCGCGGCGAGGCCCCGCCACCGGCCGAACGCGACGATCGCGGCGGCGAAGACCACCACGAGCCACACCAGCGGCGTCCCGCGCTGGTGCTCGGCGATGTTCCAGGTGCTGGTGGCGGGATCGGTCGGGTCGGACAGCTCGACCAGGACGACCTCGTCGCCCACCTCGACGCGCGGCGCTCCCGGCCCGGCGGGGACGGGCGTGCTCACCTGCCCGCCGGCGTTCGGACCGTCGTCGACGCGGACGTCCACGGTGCCGCACGGCCCGCTGGCCGCCCCGCCCTCGGGGCTGGCCGAGGGCGGGCACGGTTCGGTCACCACCCGGGTCACCGTGCCGTGGTAGCGCGGCACGTCCGTCGCACCGCCGCTCGTCGGTGCGCCGTCGCGCGGCCACAGCACCACGGCGGCGACGACGGTGGCCACGAAGAGCGGCACCACCGTCGCGACGAGGATCCGTCGTACCCGGGGCGGGGCGGGTCGAGCGGAATGGCTGTGGTCGGAACCCAATGCGAGACTCCCAACGATCCGGTGCGGGGTACGTGCCGGCGGGCCTAGCGGTTCAGCTTCGCCGGACGAACGCCGTGACGGGCGCGTCGGCTCGCCGCCTGACGACGCGGCGATCACGGAGGGTGACGAGGCGACCCGGTCGGTGCGGTACGGCGTCGCGCCGTGGCGGCGCCGTCGCCGGTCTCGGCGGCGGGATCCGGTGGGTCATCGCGGGACGATGCTAACCAGTGCGCCGGAGTGGCGCAGGTCGTGCCGGAGTGTCGCCGGAGTCGAACCGCTGACACCGCCCGGCCGGAGCGCGATGGTGGAGTCATGCCCGAGCCGCCCACCGACCACCGACAGCACGCCGGACAGGCCGAACACGCCGGGCACGACAAGCACGCGGGGCACGACCCGGCCATGTTCCGGCGTCGGTTCTGGGTCTGCCTGGTGCTCACCGTACCGGTGGTGCTGACGAGCCACCTGGTGGTGGACCGGCTCGGGCTCCGGCTGGACGTGCCCGTTCGCTCCTGGGTCGGGCCGTTGCTCGGTTCGGTGGTGTTCCTCTGGGGTGGCTGGCCGTTCCTGGTCGGCGCGGTACGTGAGATCCGGGACCGCGCCCCGGGCATGATGCTGCTGGTCGCGATGGCGATCACCGTGGCGTACGCCGCATCGCTGGCGACCAGCCTGGGCGCCTTCGACCTGGACTTCTGGTGGGAGCTGGCGGCGCTGGTCACCATCATGCTGCTCGGGCACTGGCAGGAGATGAGGGCCATCGGGCAGGCCCGGGGTGCGTTGGCGGCGCTCGCGGCGCTGCTGCCCGACCAGGCCGAGCGGGTGGCGGCGGCCGGGCAGGTCGAGCGCGTACCGCTCGACGGGCTGCGGGTCGACGACGTGGTGCTGGTCCGGCCCGGGGGCCGGGTGCCGGCCGACGGACGGATCGTCGACGGCGACGCGGAGCTGGACGAATCGATGATCACCGGCGAGTCGCGTCCGGTCGCCCGGTCGACGGGGGATCGGGTGGTGGCCGGCACCGTCGCGACCGATTCGGCGATCCGGGTGCGTGTCGAGGCGCTGGGCGACCAGACCGCGCTCGCGGGCATCCAGCGCATGGTCGCGCAGGCGCAGCGCTCCGGCGGACGCGCCCAACTGCTCGCCGACCGGTTCGCCGCCGCGCTCTTCTACGTGGCCACCGGTACCGCCGTGCTCACCCTGCTGGTCTGGACCGCGCTCGGTGAGCCCGACGAGGCGGTGGTGCGTACCGTCACCGTCCTGGTGATCGCCTGCCCGCACGCGCTCGGTCTGGCCATCCCGCTCGTCGTCGCGCTCTCCACGGCGCTGGCGGCGCGCAGCGGGATCCTGGTCAAGGACCGGCTCGCGTTGGAGCGCATGCGGACCGTCGACGCGGTGCTGTTCGACAAGACCGGCACGTTGACCCGGGGCGAGCACGCGGTCACCGACCTGGTGACGGCCCCCGGCGTGGGGCGCGACGAGGCGTTGCGGATCGCCGCCGGTGTGGAGTCCGACAGCGAACATCCGCTGGCCCGCGCGATCGTGGCGGCGGCCGGGCCGGGCGGACCGGCCGGGGCCGCCGGCTTCCGCTCGCTGCCAGGCCGCGGGGTGCGGGCCACCGTCGACGGTACGGAGTACGCGGTGGGCGGGCCGGCCCTGCTGCGCGAGCGGGGTGGACCGCTGCCCGACGAGCTGCGGGAGGCGACCGGGCGCTGGTCGTCACAGGGTGCCGTGGTGCTGTATCTCCTGCGATTGCCGGACACGGTGCTCGGGGCGTTCGCGCTCACCGACGCGGTGCGCCCGGAGGCCCGGCAGGCCATCGCCGAGCTGCGGGCCGACGGCGTCCGCACCATCGCCATGGTCACCGGGGACGCGCGGTCGGTGGCCGAGTCGGTCGCCGCCGAGCTCGGTTTCCGGGCCGGCGTGGACGAGGTCTTCGCCGAGGTGCTGCCGGCCGACAAGGACAGCCGGGTGGCGGAACTCCAGCGGCGTGGGTTGACCGTGGCGATGGTCGGCGACGGGGTGAACGACGCGCCGGCGCTGGCCCGCGCGGACGTCGGCATCGCGATCGGGGCGGGTACCGATGTCGCGATCGAGTCGGCGGGCGTGGTGCTGGCGTCGTCCGACCCGCGCGGCGTCGGGGCGGTGCTCCGGCTCTCCCGGGCGTCGTACCGCAAGATGCGGCAGAACCTGGCCTGGGCGGCGGGCTACAACGTGGTGGCGCTGCCCCTGGCGGCCGGGGTGCTCGCCGGGGCCGGGGTGGCGCTGAGTCCGGCGGTGGCGGCGGTGCTGATGTCCGCGTCCACCATCGTGGTGGCGCTCAACGCGCAGTTGCTGCGCCGGGTGTCCCTGGCCCCGGAGCGGGAGTGACGGCTCAGCCGCGCTTCATGAGACGGCCAACGGCCGCCATCATCTCGCTGGCCATCTCGTCGGCCCGGCCCTCGGCCGCCCCCTCGTGCATGCAGTGCCGGGCGTGCCCGTCGAGCAGGCCCAGGGCCACCTTGTCGAGCGCGGCCTGGATCGCGGAGATCTGGGTGAGCACGTCGATGCAGTAGCGGTCCTCGTCGACCATCTTCTCGATGCCACGGACCTGCCCCTCCACGCGACGCAGGCGCGCGAGCAGTTGGTCCTTGCTGGCGGTGTACCCGCGGATCGGGGTGGGTGTGGTCATGGCAACGAGGATAGCGTACCCCTGGGGGGTATGGTAACGTCCGTTCCTGCCGGCATACCCCCACCGGGTACCGGTACTACGAGAGGAGCCTTCCGATGGTCGAGACGACGTACCAGGTTCAGGGCATGACCTGCGGGCACTGCGTCAGCGCGGTCAGCGCCGAGGTGGGCGCGATCGAGGGCGTGCGCGACGTACGCGTCGACCTGGCCACCGGCCAGGTCACCGTCAGCAGCGAGCAACCCGTGGACACCGGGGCCGTCCGGGCCGCGGTCGACGAGGCCGGCTACGACCTCGTCGAGGCGTGAGCGGAGGGCCCGGGATGACCACGGTGACCAGGCTGGGGGTCTTTGCCCTCGGTCTCGCGGCGGTCTTCGGCGCGGCGTTCGGGGTCGGCCGGGTGGTCGATCCGGCCGACCCGGTCGCGCAGAGCCGGCCCGACGTGACCCGCACCTCGGGCCCCACCCCGCGCGGCGAGGCCGCCGACCTCGTCCCCGGCGGGCTGCTCGTCTCCGACCGGGGCTACACGCTCCAGCCGGTCACCGCGCCGGCCGGCGAGTTCGCGTTCCGGATCGACGGGCCGGACGGTCGGCCGGTGACCAGGTACGACGTCGCGCACGACAAGCGGATGCACCTGATCGTCGCCCGTCGTGACCTGTCCGGCTTCCGGCACGTCCACCCGGAACTCGCCCCGGACGGCACCTGGCGGGTGCCCACCCCGCTGGCCGGCGCCGGGCAGTGGCGGGCGTTCGCCGACTTCACCCCGACCGGGGGTGAGCCGTTGACCCTCGGGGTGGACGTGGCCGTCCCCGGCGAGCTGACCGAGCGGGCGCTGCCCGCCCCGGCGACCAGCACCACGGTCGACGGCTACACGGTCACCCTGGCCGGTACGCCGCAGCCGGGCCGCACCTCCCCGCTCACCCTGACGGTGCACCGCGACGGGCGGCCGGTCACCGACCTGGAGCCGTACCTGGGGGCGTACGGGCACCTGGTGGCGCTGCGCCGGGGTGATCTGGCGTACCTGCACGTACACCCGGACGGGACGCCCGGCGACGGACGCACCGCGCCCGGCCCCGCCGTCACCTTCCACGCCGAGGTGCCCTCGGCCGGCACCTACCGGCTCTACCTCGACTTCCGGCACGGCGGACGGGTGCACACCGCCGAGTTCACGGTGGTGGCCGGCGCTGATCCGGCCGCGACGGGTGAACCGACACCGACCGGCGGGGCCGACCACGGCACCCCCGGGCACGGGCACGACTGACGGGACCAGACGATGACCACCACCAGCAGACCGCTGCCCGAGGCGCCGAACCGGATCGAACTGGCGATCGGGGGGATGACCTGCGCCGCGTGCGCCGCGCGGATCGAGAAGAAGCTCAACCGGATGGACGGGGTGAGCGCCACCGTCAACTACGCCACCGAGAAGGCGACCGTCCGGTACGCCGACGAGGTCACCCCGGACGACCTGATCGAGACCGTCCAGAAGACCGGCTACACGGCTGCCCTGCCGGCCCCGCCGACCGCCGAGGCGCCGGTGCAGGACCCGCTGCGCGGGCCGCGTACCCGGCTCTGGGTCTCGGCGGTGCTGAGCGTGCCGGTGGTCGTGCTGGCCATGGTGCCGCCCTGGCAGTTCGACTACTGGCAGTGGCTCTCGCTGACCCTGGCCGCTCCGGTGGTCGTCTGGGGTGGGCTGCCGTTCCACCGCGCGGCGTGGACCAACCTGCGGCACGGCGCGGCCACCATGGACACGCTGGTGTCGCTCGGCACGCTCGCCGCGTTCGGCTGGTCGCTCTGGGCGCTCTTTCTCGGTGACGCCGGCATGCCGGGGATGACGCACCCGTTCCGCTTCGCCATCACCCGCAGCGACGGCGCCGGCAACATCTACCTGGAGGCCGCCGCCGGGGTGACCGTGTTCATCCTGGCCGGTCGCTACTTCGAGGCCCGGTCCAAGCGGACCGCGGGCGCGGCGCTACGTGCCCTGCTCGAACTCGGCGCCAAGGAGGTGACGGTGCTGCGGGCCGGCGTGGAAACCCTGGTCCCGGTGGACCGCCTCGTCGTCGGCGACCGGTTCGTGGTCCGTCCCGGCGAGAAGATCGCCACCGACGGTGTGGTCGACGAGGGCACCTCCGCCGTCGACGCCAGCATGCTGACCGGCGAGTCGGTGCCGGTCGAGGTCGGCCCGGGCGACGCCGTGGTCGGCGCGACGATCAACGCGGGCGGCCGGCTGGTCGTCACCGCCACCCGGGTCGGCGCGGACACCCAACTGGCCCGGATGGCCGACCTGGTCGAGCAGGCGCAGAGCGGCAAGGCGGCCGTGCAGCGGCTGGCCGACCGGATCTCCGGGGTGTTCGTGCCGATCGTCATCGCCCTGGCCGTGGGCACCCTGGGCTGGTGGCTCGGCACGGGTGCCGGGCCGACCGCCGCGTTCACCGCCGCCGTGGCCGTGCTGATCATCGCCTGCCCGTGCGCCCTGGGTCTGGCCACGCCGACCGCGCTGCTGGTCGGCACCGGTCGCGGGGCCCAGCTCGGCGTGCTGATCAAGGGGCCGGAGGTGCTGGAGTCGACCCGCCGGGTGGACACCGTCGTGCTGGACAAGACCGGCACCGTGACGACCGGCCGGATGACGCTGGTGGACGTCGTGCCGGCCAGTGGCGAGGACCGGGCCGAGCTGCTCCGGCTCGCCGGGGCCGTGGAGGCGGCCTCCGAGCACCCGATCGCCCGGGCCGTCGCGGTGGGCGCCGCCGAGGCGGGCGACCTGCCCCCGGTGACCGGCTTCGCCAACCTCGAAGGGCTGGGTGTGACCGGCACGGTCGAGGGCCGTGTGGTGCTGCTCGGTCGGGTCCGGCTGCTGCGCGACCGCGCTGTCGACGTACCGCCGGAGGTCGAGTGGGCCGTCCGGGACGCCGAGGCCGCCGGACGTACGGCGATCGTCGCGGGCTGGGACGGGCGGGCCCGGGGCGTGCTCGCGGTCGCCGACGTGGTCCGGCCGACAAGCCGGGCGGCCGTGGCGCGGCTGCGCGCCCTGGGGCTCACCCCGGTCCTGTTGACCGGCGACAACACCACGGTGGCCCGGGCGGTCGCCGCCGAGGTGGGCGTGGACGAGGTGATCGCTGAGGTGTTGCCGACCGGCAAGGTCGACGTGGTGAAGCGGCTCCAGGCGCAGGGGCGGTCGGTGGCGATGGTCGGTGACGGCGTGAACGACGCGCCGGCGCTGGCCCAGGCCGACCTGGGGCTCGCCATGGGCACCGGCGCCGACGTGGCGATCGAGGCGTCCGACCTGACCCTCGTGCGGGGCGACCTGGACGCCGCGGTGGACGCCATCCGGCTGTCCCGGCGCACGCTCGGCATCATCCGGGGCAACCTGTTCTGGGCGTTCGGCTACAACGTGGCGGCCCTGCCGCTGGCCGCCGCCGGGCTGCTCAACCCGATGATCGCGGGCGCGACCATGGCGTTCTCGTCGGTCTTCGTGGTGGCCAACAGCCTGCGGCTGCGCCGCTTCCGGTCGGCCGCCGTCGACAGGTGACGGCCGACATGGTTGGACCGGTGACGACGGGGGTACCTCTGACCTCGTAGCGACGCTTGCGATGGAGGTTGGCAATGGGTTTCGACGACAAGATCAACAACGCCACCGAGGACGCGGCCGGCAAGCTGAAGGAAGGCGCCGGTCGGGCCACCGACAACGAGCAGCTCGAGGCCGAGGGTCGCGCCGACCAGTCCACGGCCAAGCTCAAGCAGGCCGGCGAGAAGATCAAGGACGCCTTCAAGAGCTGACGTACGACGCAATCCGCACGCCGGGCCGGTGACCATCACCGGCCCGGCGTGCTGTCGTGTCCGGACTTTTCCCGCGACCCTGAGATCCCCCTGATTCCGCTTCCGCGCCGCGCCGCAGCCTCGCGGCACCTGCTAACTTCTTTTGGCATGTGCAAGGGCTGGTTATGAGCGCGGCTCCGCCGCCGACCGGCGACGACCTGGTCCGGGTGCTGGCCACCCTGGCCAACCCGCACCGGCTGCGGGTCGTCGCCGCGTTGGCCCGCGAGCGCGCGTACGTCAGCGGGCTGGCCCGGCAACTGGGCATCAGCCGCGCGCTGTTGCAGGTCCACCTACGGAAGCTGGCGGCGGCCGGGCTGGTCACCGCCCGCATGGAGTTGTCGGAGGACGGGAAGGCCATGAACTACTACGAGGTGGAGCCGTTCGTGCTCACACTCACCCCCGAAGTCATCGCTGCGGCGGTCGAGACACTGACCGCGCCCGACCCGGAGGCGCGGTCATGAGCGAGCACGACTGGACCGAGGTGGTCGGGGCGTTCGGCGTGTTCGCCCTGCTGATCAGCGTGTTCACGGTGACCGTCGTACAGCTCGCCAAGACCCGGCGGGCCCGGTACGAGGCGGACCGCGCGGACGACTACCGCAAGCTCGCCGAGACCGCCGCGCAGGCGCAGGCGGAGAACGCCAAGCTGCTCGCCGCGATGGACGGCCGGCTGAGCGGGATGGAGACCCGGATGGTCACGCTCGAACGCGTGCTGCGCGAGGTCGACTGACCCCGCAGATCGAGGCCCCGGGCCGTCGAGCGGCCACTCGACGGCCCGGGTGGAGGCAGCATCACCTCGCCCGCTGGGCGAGTTTCACCGGTAACGCTCCTTTGAGGAGAGGACAGCACCCCATGCTGCGCGTACGCAAATCCGGAATCGGTTGGGCGGTGGCCCTCGCCCTCACGGCCGCCGGCCTGACACCGGCGAGCCCGGCCGCCGCCCGACCCGTCATCGACTGGCACCCCTGCGCCGAGGACGTGCCCGAGGAGGAACCGCCGGCCGATCCGGCCCCGGCCGAGTGCGGCAGCCTGTCGCTGCCGGTCGACTGGAACCGACCCCGGGGGGAGCGGTTCGAACTGTCGCTGGCCCGCCGGGTCGCCACCGACCCGACCGCCCGGCAGGGCACGCTGTTCTTCGGCCCCGGCGGGCCGGGCGACAGCGGGGTCGACCGGGTGGTGAACGGCATGTCCCGGTTCAGCGCCGACCTGCGCCGCCGGTTCGACATCGTCAGCTTCGACCCGCGCGGCACCGGTGCCAGTAACCCGGTGCGCTGCTCCCGGGACCTGCTCGGCCGGCAACCCCAGGTGATCGCCGACCAGGCCCAGTTCGACGCCACCCTGACCAACAACGCGCTGCTGCGCGCCGACTGCCGGGCCCGGACCGGCGCGCTCTACGACCACGTGGACACCACGAGCGCCGCCCGTGACCTGGATGCGGTTCGCGCCGCACTCGGGGAACGGCAGCTCACCTTCCACGGCAGCTCGTACGGCACCCTGCTGGGCGAGCGGTACGCCGAGCTGTTCCCGGACCGGGTGCGGGCCATGGTGTTGGAGGCGGCGGTGGACCACAGCCTCGGCACCCGCGCCTTCCTCGACACCCAGGCCGTCACCGCCGAGGACGCGTTCGACGAGTTCCTCGACTGGTGTGCCCGGTCCGCCGACTGTGTGCTGCACGGTCAGGACGTGCGGGCGATCTGGGCCGGGCTGCACGACCGGGCCGAGGCCGGCACGCTGACCGACCCGGACCGGGCCGGTGCACCGCTGGCACCCTTCGAGCTGAGCCGCCTCGCGCACAAGAAGCTCTACGAGACCGACCGGTGGCCGGGGCTCGCCCAGTGGATCGACAAGTTGCGGGGCGCCCCGACGCCGGGTGTCACCACGCTGGCCGACGACGCCGTGGTCCCGTACCCCTTCGCGGTTTTCTGCCAGGACTGGAACCTGTCGGTCCGCGATTACCGGGAGTACGACGCGCTGCTGCGCCGCAGCGCCCGGCTCGCGCCCGACCTGCGCTACCCGCCGGCGCTGTTCGCCCTGGTCACCTGCCTGGGCACGCCGACGCCGGTCGCCAACCCGCAGCACCGGCTGCGGGTACGCACCGACGTGCCGCTGCTGATCGCCGCCACCGTGCACGACCCGGCGAGCGGCTACAACTGGGCTCGTAACGTGGCCCGACAGTTGGGCCGCCACGGGGTGCTGCTCACCTACCAGGGATGGGGGCACGGCAGCTACTCCACGAGTGGGTGCGTGCAGCAGATCGTCGACTCCTACCTGCTCGATGCGGTCGTGCCCGCGCGCGGAACGAGCTGCCCGGCGGTCGATGTGTGAAACCTGCTGGCGGCGCGGCGCTCAGTGCCGCGCCGCCAGCCGGGCGGCACGTAGCTCCAGGTACCGCTGCTCGGGCAGGCTCGTGGTGCCGCGCGCCGCCGCCAGGTACGCCTCCCGCGCCGCCACCGGCTCGCCGGCCAGCTCCAACAGGTGCGCCCGGACGGCGGCGAGCCGGTGGTGTCCGGCCGTACGCTCGTCGGCGTCCAACGGGCTGAGCAGGGCGAGCCCGGCCCGGGGCCCGTCCACCATGGCCACCGCGACCGCCTGGTTGAGCGTGACCAGCGGGTTCGGCGCGATCCGGCCCAGCAGCCGGTAGAGCGCGACGATCTGCCGCCAGTCCGTGTCCGCCGCCGTCGTCGCCTCCGCGTGCACGGCGGCGATGGCCGCCTGAAGCTGGTACGGGCCGGGCGGCGACCAGGTCAACGCCTCGGTGATCAGGGCGATCCCCTCCGCGATGGCGGCGGCGTCCCAGCGGGACCGGTCCTGCTCGGCCAGCGGCACCAGCTCCCCGTCGGGACCCACCCGGGCCGCCCGGTGCGCGTCGGTGAGCAGCATCAGCGCCAGCAGCCCGGTCACCTCGCCGTCGTCCGGCAACAGCCCGTGCAGGACGCGGGCCAGCCGGATCGCCTCGGTGGTCAGCTCGGCCCGGTGCAGGGCCGGCCCGCTCGACGCGGTGTACCCCTCGTTGAAGATCAGGTAGAGCACCCGCAGCACCGTGCGCAGCCGCTCCTCCCGCTCGGCCGGTCCGGGCATGGCGAACCGTGCGCCGGCCGCCTCGATCCGCTGCTTGGCCCGCCGGATGCGCTGGCTCATGGTCGCCTCCGGCAGCAGGTGCGCCCGGGCGATCTGGGCGGTGCTGAGGCCGCCCACCGCGCGCAGCGTCAGCGCCACCTGCGCCGACCCGTTCAGCGCCGGATGACAGCAGAGGAACAGCAGGGTCAGGGTGTCGTCCGCGTCCGGTACCGCCGGCTCGGCGTCGGCCGGGGCAGCCACCTGGGCGTACCCCGGCTCGCGCAGCGCCACCGTGACCTCGCGCTGGCGGCGGGCGCTCTCGCTGCGCCACTCGTCGGTGAGTCGGCGGGTCGCCACCGTGAGCAGCCAGGCGCGCGGGTTGTCCGGCACGCCCTGGTCGGGCCACTGCGTCGCGGCGGCGAGCAGCGCCTCCTGGACCGCGTCCTCGCACCTGTCGAACTGACCGTGCCGGCGGACCAGCAGGCCGAGGACCTGCGGCGCGAGGGCGCGCAGCAGGTCCTCGACCGTCCGGTCGTCGGTCACATCTCCGTCCCGGCCTCGTCCATGATCGGGCGGACCTCCATCGCGCCGCCGTAGCGCACGTCCGGCCAGCGGGCGGCGATCTCGGCGGCCCGCTGCGGGCTGTCGCAGTCCACGGCCAGGTAGCCGGCGAACTGCTCCTTGCTCTCCATGAACGGCCCGTCGACGATCTCGGGGTGACCGCCGGCGAGCCGGACCGTCTGCGTCTGCGACGGGTCGGCCAGCGCCTGACCGCCGATCAGCTCGCCGCTCTCGGTCAGCTCCTTCATGATCTCGTCGACCTCGCCGAACAGGGCGGTCCGGTCCCGCTCGGACAGCTCCTCGGTGAAGCCGGGCCGGTTCCAGATCAGCAACATGTACTTCACGGGGATGCTCCTCGGTTCCTGGTCGCGCCCCGGACGGGGTGCGGCTCACCGGAGGGTCGGAGCCGTCACCCCGTTCCCTACCGTGTACCGAAGAAAATCGCAGAAACCTCCGGCGGTGGCGTTCCCACGCCGGGCGGGTCAGGGCCGGCCCGGCACCTGCCGGGGCTTGGAGCCGCCGCCGACGTCCAGGGACGCCCGGTCGGCGGCCGAGGTGCCGGACGACCAGCCGTCGGTGTCCCGCACGCTGAGCCGGTGCCGGGTGACGCCGGGGAACAGCGTCTCCAGCCGCTCCTGGACCGCCTCGCCCCGCTGGGCGAGCACCGGCAACAGCCGATCCGCCCCGGCCTCTGTCTGGCCCGCCGCCTCGGTCGCCGCGTCGGTGGCCGCCCGCAGGCGCTCACCGATCCGCAGCGCGAACGCGTTGAGGAAGGACTCGTCCCACGCCTTCGTCCGCCGGCCTGAACCCGGCCGGCGCTCGGCCCGCCCGCGCAGCATCGCGGCCGTCGCCTGCACCAGCAGCGACGTGTAGAGCAACTCCACCGCCACGAGATCCGCCGGCCACCCGAGGACGGTGGTGAAGCCGAGGTCGTCGGACCAGACCGCCTCGCACCGGTTCGCCGCCGCCACCTCCTGCACCAGCAGCGCCTTCGCTCCCGGGTACGGGGTGTCGACGCCGAGGCGCACCCCGCTCGGCTGGTCGCCCCGCTCGGCACCGGCGGCCAGCAGCGCCTCGTCGATGCTGTGCCGGGCGATCAGCTCCTGCGCCTTGGCGGTCAACGCCTCCGCCTCGGCCGGGAAGGTGGTCGACTCGGCCTTGGCCAGCAGCGCGCGTACCCGGTCCAGTATGGGCGACCCGCTGCGGGCCGTACCGGCGGCGCGGGGAAGCGCCGTTCCGGTCGAGCCCGGCGGGGGGCGCAAGACCGCGATCGGCGGCAGGCTCTCCACCAGCGCGAGGACGTCGACGGCCACGCGCAGCGCGTCGACCCGGTCCAGCCCCTCCGCGGCGGTCCATGCCGCCAGCAGGTCCGGGCCGCCTTCCCGGCCCCGACCGGCGCTTGAGCCCCGGCCGCCATCCCGGCCCGGGGCGGCGCTTGAGCCCCGGCCGTCGTCGTGGCCCAGGGCGGCCAGCGCGCGGAGTTGGTCGTCCCACCAGGCGGGGACCGGCTCGGCCTGCTCGCGTCGCTGCGCGGCGAGCGCGTCGCGAACCAGCCGGGCCGCGCCGGCGTCGAGCCGCCGCAGGGCGATCCGGTGTACGTCGACCGGCTGCCAGCCGCGCGGCCAGAGCCGCCCGAGGCCACGGACCAGCCGCCGTGCCAGGGCGGCGTCCACCGCCGTCGCGCCGTCCGCCGTGCCGGTGCCGACCATCAGCCGGTCGAGCTGCCGCTCGGCCTGCCGTACGTCGGTGCCGCGCACCGCCGCCAGCGCGTCGGCGACCAGGTCCTCGGCGTCCGGCACCGGCACCTCCTTCGTCAGAGGCCGTGCCGCCGGCCGCAAGATCCACACGAGATCGGTGATGTCGCGCTATCCAGGCCAGTCGGATGGCCCGATATCACCGATCTCGTGTCGATCTTAGCGTCGGACGCTGGTGCTCAAGACGGGGACGGAGCGGATGCCAGCGCCGCTGACAGCCGGCGGAAGAACGAGCGGATGTCGTCCTCGCTGTGCGGCGTCTCGGCCTGGTCGTTGAGCGGGCCCGAGTAGCGCAGCGCCTGGTCGAGCGCGTCCCGCGTCTCGGCCCGGTCGCCCGGATAGAGCCCGGCGGCCACCCCGTCGGCGACCCGGGTCACCACCGCGTCGTCGAGCGCCCGGTCGAACTGGACCCCGTAGAGGATCCCGTTGACGTGGCCCTTCCAACTGTCCGTACCCATGCCTGTCGACTCCCCTAGAAGATCCGGCCGCCGTCCCAGCCCAGGATCGGAACCCCACCCACGCCGTTGCGCTTGAACTCGGCGTCGAGATTGGCCATGTGGCTCACGTCGGGCTGGTAGTGACCGCTGCGCGCCGTCGCGTACTGGACCCTACCGTCCTTCACGACCAGCTCGCCCGCCGCGGCGACCGGGTTGCCGTTGCCCAGCGTGGAGTGGTGGAAGTCGCCGACCCGCTGGTAGTTGGACGCGTAGAGGTTGCCGTTGCGGTCCATCACGAAGATCGCCTGGCCGTTGCCACTGAACACGGTCTGGGCGCTCGACGTGTCGAACGGCTCGCCGTTGCGCGCGCTGCGCAGCACACCGTTGCTGTCGAAGAACACCCGGTGCTGTTCGAGTTCTTCCGGGCTGAGCCGGCGTACGGCGGTGGGGAAGTGCCCGCCGGGCAGGTGCTCGTTGCGGTACTTGTCGAGCATCGGCTTGGTGTTGGGATACCGCTCGGTGGTGTGCGGGCCGGGGATGCCCCGACGGCCGGGGCCGCCCCGCTTCGCGCCCTTGCGGGTGAAGCGGCGCAGCAACGTCTTCGCGCGCTTCAACAGCTGCGGGATGATCTCCTTGACGACCTTCTCGATGACCTCTTTGATGATCCGCTGGATCGCCATCCGGGCCAGGCCGATGGAGACGGGGATCTGGGCCAGCGAGGCGCCGAAGCTCGGTGCCGCCGCCGCCAACGCGATCGCCACCTGGATCACCAGGATCGTCAACTGGACGATCACGATGATCTTCTGCGTCAGCGTGATGATGGCCATGACCAGCAACGCCATGCCGATCAGTTCGGCCGCCTGGGCACCGTCCTCGATGCGGCGCGGCGCACCCTCCTCGGCCTGCCACGCCTGCTCGAACGCGCGGATGTCGTCGCCGCGGTTCGTCGTCCCGACCTGCGCCGCGCCCGCCTGTGCCTCGCCCGCCGCAGTGCGCAGCCGGCCGGCGAACGCGAACCAGAGCTGGGACGCCTCGAACAGCAACTCCTCGTCGGCGGTGGGCCAGGTGAAGCCGACCCAGCCGAGCGCCTCGGCAAGCTCAGGCGGAAGCTGCATACCCACCGGGCAGCTCCATCCTCGTGAAGAGTTCCGCGTTGGCGAGGTCGGTCGCCTCGTGCGCGTCGGCGCTGAGGTCCAGGTTCTCCGCGGCCTCGGTCAACTGGTCGGCCATCGACCGGTAGACGTCCAGCGCGTGCGTCAGGACCTCGACGTACACGGCGCCGAAGAGTGAACCCGCCTCGTCGGAGCCCCAGGGGTTGCCCGACCCGGTCACCGTCGACTCAAGACCGCTGACCGCCTCACCGAGCTGCTGGCCGGTCGCCCCGAGTGACGCCGCCGCGGCGTGCAGGGCGTCGACGTCGACCTCGATCCCGTCCGACATGGCTCAGCGACGATCCATCCGGCGGGTGGCCGCGTCCAGGTCACCGATCATCTGCTGGAAGCCCCGGAACGCCTCGGACGAGACGCGTTCGAGCTGCTGGGTCAGGGCGGTGCTGTCGACCTGCGCCCCGGCCGTCACGTCGGCGCGGCGGGCCCGCTCGTCGGCCTGCGCCGCCTGCACCGCCTCCAGCACGTACTCGGCGATCACGGTCGTGCCGGCCCGGGACAGGCTCGGGTCGATCACCAGGCTCCGCAGTGCGCCGAAGGCGGCGACCTCCGCCTCGACGAGACCGTCCCCGCCGGTGCCCCGCCCGGTCATCTGCTCGGCGTCGGGCGCGGACCCGTCGGCGTCGCCGGACTGCGCCGACATCGTGCCCGAAGCCTGGCCGAGCAGGCGCATCGCGTCCTCGAGCGAACGACTCAGCCCGGACGGATCGATACCACTGGCCATCTGTGTCCCCTCCGGTCCGTGATCCACCGTCGGTGCACGACGGTATCAACGCGACACCGGTACGGCTGCCCCGGAAGGTCGGCTGTGGAGCTACCGCCAGGTGGTCAGGATCTCCTCGACCGGTGACACGTCGCGCTCCGGAACGGGTGGGCTCGTCGGCGTACGGTCGAAGCGCGGCGCCGGAGCCGGCTGCACCTCGCCGTCCACCTCGACGAACGTCCGCCGGGCCGCGTTGTGCGGGTGCCGGTGCGCCTCGCCCGGGGCGAGCACCGGGGTGACACAGGCGTCCCGGTCGGCGAAGACCGCCGTCCACTCGTCCCGGGTCCGCTCGGCGAACCGTTCGGTGAACCGCCGCCGCAGCTCGTCCCAGCCGCTCGGGTCGTACTGCGGGGGCAGGTCCTCCTCGCCGAGGCCGAGCCCCGCCAGCAGTTCGCCGTAGAACGCCGGTTCCAGCGCGCCGACGGCCATGAAGCCACCGTCGGCGGTGGCGTACGTGTCGTAGAAGGGCGCTCCGCCGTCGAGCAGGTTCCGCCCGCGCGGGGCCGCCCACAGGCCGGTGCCGAGCAGCCCGTGCAGGAACGAGGTGAGCAGCGCCGAACCGTCCACCATGGCCGCGTCGACGACCTGCCCGAGGCCGGAGCGCTCCCGTTCCAGCAGCGCGGCCAGCACGCCCACGGCCAGCAGCATGCCGCCACCGGCGAAGTCACCGATCAGGTTCAACGGCGCGTGTGGCCGCTCACCGGCCCGGCCCAACGGTTCCAGGGCCCCGGCGAGCGCGATGTAGTCGATGTCGTGGCCGGCCCGGTCGGCCAGCGGACCGTCCTGACCCCAGCCGGTCATCCGCGCGTACACCAGCCGGGGGTTGCGGTCCCGGCAGACGTCCGGGCCGAGGCCCAGCCGCTCGGCGACCCCCGGCCGGTACGCCTCGACCAGCACGTCCGCCCGCTCGACCAGGCGCAGCAGGTCCGCCACCCCGGCCGGGGACTTCAGGTCCAGCGCGGTGACCCGCCGGCCGCGCTGCAACGGCCCACCACTCGGCGCGGCCAGTCGACCGGCGCCCGGGCCGCCCGGCCGGTCGACGCGCACCACGTCCGCGCCGAGGTCGGCGAGCACCATGCAGCCGAACGGGGCCGGGGCGAGACTGGCCAGCTCGACCACCCGTACCCCGGCCAGCGGCCCACCCGCCGCGCTCATGCGACGCCGACCGGCGCGGCGAGCCGGTCGACCAGGTCACCGGGGGGTGCGAACCGGTCGCCGTACCGGTCGGCCAACTCGGTGGCCCGCGCCGCGAAGCCGGCCGGTCCGCCCGCGTACTGCCGGACGTAGCGGATCACGCCGCCGGTCCAGGCGGGGAAGCCGATGCCGAAGATCGAGCCGATGTTGGCGTCGGTCTCGGTGCGCAGCACCCCCTCGTCGAGGCAGCGCAGCGCGTCCAGCGCCTCGGCGAAGAGCATCCGCTCCTGAAGGTCGGTGAACGGCACCGCCCGGCCGGCGTCGGTGGTCAGGTCGGCCAGGCCGGTCCACAACCGACCCCGCTCGCCGCCCTCGTAGTCGTAGAAGCCGCGCCCGCCGGCCCGACCGGGCCGGTCGTACGCGTCGACCAGCTCGTCGACGAGGCGGTGCGCCGGCAGCGGCCGGTACTCCGCGCTGGCGGCCTCGAACTGGCGGCGGATCCGCTGGATCAGGGTGAGGCTCACCTCGTCGGCCAGCGCCAGCGGCCCGGTCGGGTAGCCGGCCTGAAGGGCGGCCTGCTCCACCGACGCGGCGGGAACACCCTCGGCGACCATGCCGACCGCCTCGTCGAGAAACCGGCCGATGACCCGGCTGGTGAAGAAGCCTCGGCCGTCGTTGACCACGATCGGGGTCTTGCCGATCCGCCGGCCCAGGTCGAACGCCCGCGCCAACGCCACGTCCCCGGTCTGCTCGCCGACGACGATCTCCAGCAGCGGCATCCGGTCCACCGGCGAGAAGAAGTGCATGCCGATGAAGTCGGCCGGCCGGTCCACCCCCATGGCCAAGCCGGTGATCGGCAGCGTGGAGGTGTTGGAGGCGAGCAGCGCGTCCGGCGCGAGCACCGGAAGCACCTCGGCGAACACCTTCTTCTTCAGGGCCGGGTCCTCGAAGACCGCCTCGATGACGGCGTCGCAGCCGGCGAGGGCGTCCACCTGGTCGGTGGTGGTGATCCGGTCCAGCACCGTACGAGCGTCCGCCTCGGTGGCGCGGCCCCTGCGGACCCGGCGGGCCAGCAGCCGTTCGGCGTGCTCCCGGGCCCGCCCGGCGGCCTCCGCCGAGACGTCCCGGACGACCACGTCCAGGCCCGCGCTGGCGCAGGCGTACGCGATGCCCGCGCCCATCATCCCGGCGCCGAGCACCGCCACCCTTCGTACCGGCGGGACGTCCACGGACGGTCGGGCCGCGCCGCCGTTGACGGCCTTCAGGTCGAAGAAGAACGCCCCGATCATGTTCTTGGCGACCTGCCCGGTGAGCAGGCCGATGAGGTGGCGGGTCTCCACGGTCAGCGCGGTGTCCAGGTCGACCTGCGCGCCCTCGACGGCGGTCGCCAGGATCGCCTCCGGCGCGGGCAGCCGGGCGCCCTTGAGCTGCTTGCGCAGCGTGGCCGGGAACGCCGGCAGTTGCGCGGCGAGGGAGCGACTGGCCGGGGTGCCGCCGGGCATCCGATAGTCCGGCCGGTCCCACGGCTGTTTCGGCTGCGGGTTCGCGGCGATCCAGGCGCGGGCGCGGTCCAGCATCTCGGCGGGCGTGTCGACCACCTCGTCGACGATCCCGGCGGCCAGGGCGTCGGCCGGGCGCATCCGCCGGCCGGTGAGCAGCACCGTGGTCAACGCCGCGGCCAGGCCGAGCATCCGTACCGTCCGGGTGACCCCGCCGGCCCCGGGCAGCAGGCCCAGGGTCACCTCGGGCAGCCCGAGCCGGCTGCCGGGCGCGTCCAGCGCGATCCGGTGGTGGCAGGCGAGCGCGATCTCCAGACCACCGCCGAGCGCGGAGCCGTTGACCGCCGCGACGACCGGCTTGCCCAGCGTCTCCAACCGTCGCAGGTCTCGCTTGATGCTGCCGAGCAGCTCGGCCAGCGCGGGCGCGTCGTCGCGCGTGGCCTTGATCATCTCGGGCAGGTCGCCACCGGCGAAGAACGTCGACTTCGCGCTGGTCACGATGACCCCGACGAGGTCGGGCTCGGCCTCCAACCGGTCGAGCGCCGCGCTCATCGAGGCCGCGTACGCCCGGTTCATGGTGTTGGCGGACTGGTCGGGGTCGTCCAGGGTGAGCGTGACGATGCCGTCGGCGGCGCGCTCGTACCGGATGGTGTCGGTCATGGTCGTCCTCCCGGTCAGCAGCGCTCGATCACGGTGGCGACGCCCATGCCGCCGCCGATGCACAGGGTCACCACGGCGCGGCGCAGGTCGCGGCGTTCCAACTCGTCCAACGCCGTACCGAGCAGCATCGCCCCGGTCGCGCCGAGCGGGTGGCCGAGGGCGATCGCGCCGCCGTTGACGTTCACCCGGTCCGGGTCCAGGCCCAGGTCCCGGACGTACTTGAGGACCACCGCCGCGAACGCCTCGTTGATCTCGAACAGGTCGATGTCGTCGAGGGTCAGGCCGGCCACGGCGAGCGCCTTGCGGGTGGCCGGGATCGGGCCGGTCAGCATCAGCGTGGGGTCGGCCCCGCTGACCGCCGCGCCGACGATCCGGGCGCGCGGGGTGAGGCCGAGGTCCCGGCCGACCTGCTCGGAGCCGACGAGTACCAGCGCCGCGCCGTCCACGATGCCGGACGAGTTGCCCGCGTGGTGGACGTGCTCGATGGCCTCCACCCAGTGGAACTTCTGCAACGCGACCGCGTCGAAGCCGGCCGCCTCGCCCATCGTGGCGAACGACGGGGTGAGCCGAGCGAGGGCCTCCCGCGTGGTGTCCGGCCGCAGGTGCTCGTCGACGGTGAGGATGTCCAGCCCGTTACCGTCCCGGACGGGCACCACCGAGCGGGCGAAGTGCCCGCCGGCCCACGCCTTGGCGGCCCGCTCCTGCGACCGCAGCGCGTAGCCGTCCACGTCGTCGCGGGTGAAGCCCTCGATCGTGGCGATCAGGTCGGCGCTGACGCCCTGCGGCACGAACGACGTGGCCAGCGCGGTCTGCGGGTCGGTGGCCCAGGCCGCGCCGTCGGAGCCCATCGGCACCCGGGACATCGACTCCACCCCGCCGGCCAGCAGCAGGTGCTCCCACCCGGAGCGGATCCGCGCGGCGGCCGAGTTGACCGCCTCCAACCCGGACGCGCAGAACCGGTTGAGCTGCACCCCGCCCACCTCGTCGGGCAGCCCGGCCAGCAGCGCGGCGGCCCGGGCCAGGTCGCCGCCCTGCTCGCCGATCGGCGTGACGATGCCCAGCAGCAGGTCCTCCAACCGGGCGACGTCCAGGCCGGGGTTGCGTTCGCGCAACGCGTCGATCAGGCCGACCACCAGGGAGATCGGTTTGACCCCGTGCAGCGCGCCGGTGTCCCGGCCGCGTCCGCGCGGGGTGCGGACCGCGTCATAGACGTACGCCTCAGAGGGCACGGGCGATCAGCTCCTTCATGATCTCGTTGGTGCCGCCGTAGATCTTCTGCACCCGGGCGTCGGCGTACATCCGGGCGATCGGGTACTCCGTCGTGTAGCCGTAGCCGCCGAAGATCTGGAGGCACCGGTCGACGACCTCGCACTGCCCGTCGGTGAGCCACGACTTGGCCATCGCGGCGGTGGCCAGGTCTAGGTCGCCCCGGATGTGCCGGGCGATGCAGTCGTCCAGGAAGACCCGGCTGACCCGGGTACGGGTGGCGCACTCGGCGAGCACCATCCGGGTGTTCTGGTGGCCCATCAGCGGTTTGCCAAAGGCGGTGCGCTCCTTGGCGTACGCGACGGTCAGCGCGACCGCCCGCTCCATGGCCGCCACCGCGCCCACGCCGATGACCAGGCGTTCCTGCGGGAGTTGCTGCATCATCTGGACGAAGCCCAGCCCCTCGACGCCGCCGAGCAGGTTGGCCACCGGCACCCGGAACTCGTCGAAGAACAGTTCGGCGGTGTCGTTGGCGTGCAGCCCGATCTTGGACAGCAGTCGGCCGCGCCGGAACCCCTCGGGGTCGCCGCCCACCTCGCAGACCAGCATCGAGATGCCGGCCGCCCCCTGCTCCGGGTCGGTCTTCACCGCCACGATGATCAGGTCGGCCAGGCCGCCGTTGGTGATGAACGTCTTCGCGCCGCTGACCAGGTAGTCGTCGCCGTCGCGGACCGCCCGCGTCCGCATCGCCTGAAGGTCCGAGCCGCCGTCCGGCTCGGTCATCGCGATCGCGCCCACCAGCTCACCGCTGCACAGGCCGGGCAGCCACCGTCGCTGCTGCTCCTCGCTGCCGTACGCCACGAGGTAGCCGGTGACGATCCCACTGTGTACGGCGAGTCCGAGGCTGCCCTCCCCGGCGTACGCCTGCTCGTGCAGCACCACGGCCTCGTGGGTGAAGTCGCCGCCCCCGCCGCCGTACTCCTGCGGGACGGACAGGCCGAGCAGCCCCAGCTCACCGGCCCGTCGGTAGTGCTCGCGGTCCGGGTGCCCCTGTGTCGACAGGCGCTCGGTGTGCGGCAGCACCTCCTTGGTGAAGAAGGTGCGGGCCAGCTCGGCGAGGTCGTCGTGTTCGGGTTCGCGCCAGGGCGAGAGGGAGCCGTCCAGGGTGGGCATGTGCACCACCCTCGCGCCCTGTTGGCAGCATGTCAATAAGCCCGCGACGCCTTGATCCACTCCACTTCCGTGAAGTCGGGCCATCCGCCCGAGCGGGACACCCCGCCTCGCAGGAAATCGAGTCGATCAAGCGGCCCGGGCGCGTGATCCACTCCGGATCGGCGATGTGGCGGTATTCAGGCGATCGGATACGCCCAGCTCGGTGATCTCGTGTGGATCACGCCGGATAGGCGCTACTCGGCCTCGTCGCCGTCGGTGGGACGCGGCGGGCGGTGCTCGGCGATCCACGCCTCCACATCAGCGCGCAGCCAGACCGTGGTGCCGTGCAGCCGCTGGAACGGTTCGGGGAAGGTCGGGTAGCGGATGAGCTGGCGCATGCGGGTCCGGCTCACGCCGAGCAGCTCTTGCAGCTCGTGCGGACCGACCAGCGGACCCGGTACTCCACCCATTACTTGACGGTAGGGCGATCAGGCATGCCGAATTGCGTCTACCTACTTGCGCAGTCCCCTCGAATGGGTGAGGGTGAAGGTGTTGGTCCGAGAAGGGATCGGGCCGGGTGGGCGTGGGCCGGTGAGAGGTGGGCGTGGTGGATCAGGCGACGGAGTTGGCGTGGTTGCGGGAGCGGGTCGGGGGACTGGAGACGGCGTTGCACCGCGCGCGGCGGGAGCTGTTCGACCTGCGGTGTCGGCTGGCGTTGATCGGCCGGGTGGTGCAGGACGTCGACCGGGTGCAGCGCGCACCGGGAGTCGCGGTCGGGGCGATCAACGCGGCGCTCTACTCCGAGACGTCCAACCTGCGGCACGTCGGCCGACACCTGGTCCGCCGTCGACGGCTCCGGTGATCACTTGATGCTGACCAGTGGCCGGGAGCGCCCGCCGAACTGGTGAGCAGCAAGTGATCACTGCCGGGAACGAGCGCGCCCCACCGCCTCCGCCGGGCGTCGGGGGAGACGGAGTCAAGACGGAGACGGTGGGGCGCGGGTCACCTAGCGCGGGTGCTTCGGCGGCGTCGGGAACTGCCGCAGCAGCACCGCCACCTCCTGGCGGAGCTTGCCGAGGTACGGGTGGAAGGCGTCGCCGGGGCACTCGGTCGGGTCGGCCCCGATGGTGGCCCAGTCGCGGTGGCCGGAGATGACGTCGACCTTGCCGCTCGCCCCGCTGACCGGGTTGACGTAGTCGGCCCGGCCCGCGGGGGCCAGCCGACCCGCGGCGGCGAGGCCCGCCAGGACGAACACCAACGACCGGTGCGCGGCGGCGCTGGGCTGCTGGGACGTGAACCGGCCCAGCAGGCAGACGCCGATGTTGCCGGCGTTGTAGCCGCCGACGTGCGCCGCGTTGACCATGAGCGGTCGACCGTCGCTGCCGAGGCCCGGACCGTACACCGGAAGGGGACCCGGATCGGAGTAGCGGCCCTCGTAGATCCGTCCCGCCTCGTCGATCAGCAGGTGGTAGCCGATGTCGCCGAACTCCTGGAGGACGCACTGGTCGTAGTAGATGGCCCGGACCGTCGCGGCCGGGTCCGGGTCCTCGTTGTGCTCGTACACGCCGCTGTGGTGGACCGTCAGCGTCTGCACCGGAAAGAACTCGGCGGGCCACAGCTCGCTGCCGTCCTCGGCGAAGCGCAGCGACTCGTCGGCGCCCCACCGGGCTCGTGGCAGGTACGTCGGCTGCCGGCCAGTTCGGGGAGCGGGAAGGCTGTTCGTCTGCGGGTTGACGACCGTACGCCGGGGCCCGTCGACCATGTTCAGTTCGGCCACGGTGGCGTCGGAGCCGTCGGCGGTCTGGACCTCGTACGCGGTCGCGCCGTTGGCGACCACGACGGTGGAGCGCGCCGATGCTGCGCTGCCGTCCCGGCCGTTCTGGCACGCGTTCAGCTCGAGCCAGTCACTCCAGCCCTTGCCGGTGCGCAGGCGCACCGCCGCCGATGGACCGCCGTGCCGGACGGACAGGTGGGTCAGCGGGATGGTCGGGGAGGTCACCACCGTCCTGCTCATCAGGCGACCGCGCGGGGCGGCCAGCGGCGACGTCACTTCGGTGGAGGTGGACGGCGCTGCCGTCGCGGACCCGGCGAACGTGCCGGCGGCCGACAGGCCCACCGCCGCGCCGGCCGCGCCGTAAAGAACTCGACGTCGAGAAACCAAGGTTGTGCTCCCTTGCGTGATGCGCCAGGTGTCGGTCGGCATGCCGGCCGTCCGCCCGCGCCGTGGTGCCCTGGCTGGCCCGTGGGGCACACCGCCAGGATGGGGCTCGAAAGATGCTAAAGCGGCACTCTGGACGATTGGTTTATTAACTGTGAATAGCCGCGCCGTCTGATTACTCCTGGTAATCGGCGGCGGTCGACCTGGCGGGTGCCGCTAGGGTCGGGCAGATGAGTGTCGAGACCGTTCCTCGCCGCCGCCGGTTGGAGCCGGACGCCCGGCGCGGCCAGATCCTGGCCTGTGCGGTCCGGCTGTTCGGCGAGCGGCCGTACGGGGACGTGTCGACCACCGACGTGGCCCGGGAGGCGGGCGTCGCGCGAGGGCTGGTCAACCACTACTTCGGCACGAAGAAGGACCTCTACCTGGAGGTCGTCCGGGTCATGGTGACCATCCCGGAGGTGGCCCTCGAACGGCTGCCCAAGGGTGATCTGCGGACCCGGGTCGACGCCAGCGTCTCGTGGTTCCTCGACGTGGTGTCCCGGCACAGCACGTCCTGGCTGGCGGCGGTCACCGCCCGGGGGATGGGCGGCGACGCCGACGTGGAGCGGGTGCTGGCCGAGGCCGAGGAGGTCGCCGCGGACCGGATGCTGGTCGCCGTCGGGCTGGCCGGCGAGGCGGAGCACCGCGAGGAGCTGCGCGGGATGGTCCGGGCGTACGGCGGGCTGGCGACGTCGACCGCCCGCGAATGGCTTCAGCGCGGCGCGTTGACCCGCGACCAGGTCCACTTGCTGCTCACCACCACGCTGCTGACCATCGTGGAGCAGGTCATCCCGCAGGTCATCGCCGCCGAGGCGCCCGCGCACCCGGTCGATCCCCGCGCCTAGTCAGCGGCAGGGCACCGCTCCTGGAATCAGGCCGCCCGTCGGTCGGTCCGTGCCGCCGGAGCGGCGTACCGGTCGGCGGCCTGCGCGGGGTACGCCCCGGAGTTGACCACCCGCAGCGGCCGTTCGCCCTCGTCCGTGCCGAAGCGCCAACGCGACGGCGTCGGTTGCCGCTGCGGCGCGGGCCCGCCGGGCCGCAGCCCGGGGCGGGACAGCAGCACGGTGATCAGGTAACCGATCACCAGGAACCCGTGGCTGACCAGCCGTTCCGTGCCGACCGACCCGGTGGCCAGGTCGTTGACCGAGAGCAGTAGCAAGGTGCCAACGAACGCGCTGAGCATCGGCAGCAGGCCGGCCGGCGGGCTCCGGCGTACCGCCACGAAGAGGAAGCCCGCCCCGACCGCCACGTTCCAGGCGGCCGACTCGTGCCAGAGGTGCTGGCCGGCGGCGTGCAGGTGGTCGGCGGTCGCGCCCCGGCCCACCTGGGCCAGGCCGAGCACCAGTTGGACCGCGCCGAGCAGGCCGAGCGCCGCGCGCAGCCCGACGACCAGGGTGCCGCGTCCGGGCAGGTGGGGCCGCCACCGCGACCGGCGGGTCGGCGGCGTGGCGTCGGCGACCGCGCCGGCGTCGACGGTCGCGCCGGCCGCGGCAGCGCCGCCGATGGCGGCCAGGATCGCGTCGGTCCGGTCAGGGACGTCGGTGACCAATCGGGTACGAACGCGGCGCGTCACCGCCGCAGCCGTAGCGAACCACGCCCGGCACTTGGCGCACTCGTCCAGGTGCCCCTGCGCCGCCGCCCGTTCGGCGGCGGTCTCCTCACCGTCCAGCTGCGCGGACAGGATCTCCCGCCACTGCTCACACCCCATGTGTGGGTAGTCGGTCCGGGTGTCGCTCCGGTTCCCGGCGGTCGTCACGCGTTGTGGAATACTCGCCCGATCATGACGCGCTACGGCCTGCTGATCCTCCCCGCCACCAATCGGGTGTACGCCCGATCCGCCATCGACCTCACCCGGGCCGAGCTGGAGATCTTCGGCCGGTCGGCGCTCGACGGCCGGATCGGCGAGCTGGACACCGAGGTCGTGGGCGGCGCGACGTACGTCACGTTCGCCGGTGACGGGCTGACCGAGCGCGACCTGGCTGTCCTGGGCAACCTCTCCGCCGGGTACGCGCTGTTCGAAATCGTCGGCGACCTGCTGCGCCCGGTCGAGTGGAGCCGGCTGGACCGGTACGACGACGACCTGCTCACCATCCAGAAGTACGTGGGCAAGACCAACGAGCAGTTCACCAAGCTGCTGCTGAACGTCACCCTGCTCGCCTCGGACTGGGCCGGTGAGCTGACCGAGCGCCGGTTCCGGGTGCTCGACCCGCTCTGCGGTCGGGGCACCACCCTCAACCAGGCGCTGATGTACGGCTTCGACGCGGCCGGGATCGAGCGGGACCAGAAGGATGTCGAGGCGTACCGGGCGTTCGTCACGACCTGGTTGAAGCAGAAGCGCATCAAGCACCGGGTGCTCGAATCGGGACCGGTGCGGCGCGAGCGCAAGGTGGTCGGCCGGCGGGTACGCATCGAGTTGGCCCCGACCCGCGAGGAGCACAAGGCGGGCCGCACGCAGTTGTTGGACGTGGTCAACGCCGACACCACCCGCGCGGGCGAGTTCTTCCGCCCGGAGACCGTCGACGTGGTGGTCGCCGACGCCCCGTACGGCGTACAGCACGGCAGTCGTACCGCCGATCAGGGTTTGTCGCGCGACCCGCTGGCACTGCTCGCGGACGCCGCGCCGGTCTGGGCGTGGGTGCTGCGGCCCGGCGGCGCGCTCGGCATCTCGTGGAACACGCACGTCGCGAGCCGCGACGACGCGGCGGCGGCGCTGGCCGACGCGGGCCTGACCGTCGTCGACGACGAGCCCTACCGCGCGCTGCGGCACCGGGTCGACCAGTCGATCATGCGCGACGTGCTGGTGGCCCGTAAGCCGACCTGACCTCGCCGCCAGCCCGCCCCCGCGGCTCGTTCCCGCGGCCCGTCCCACCGGACCGTCCCCGGCCCGGACCGTCCCCGGCCCGGACCGTCCCCGGCCCGGACCGTCCCCGGCCCGGACCGTCCCCGGCCCGGACCGTCCCCGGCCCGGACCGTCCCCGGCCCGGACCGTCCCCGGTTCCGATCGTCCCCGGCGCGGACCGCCCGGCGCGGACCGCCGGGCTCGAACGGCCCCCGGCCACCCTCCTCCGGCCCTTTGCTCTGCTTCAACGGAGGCAACACCGAGGCGCCGGAACTGTTGCGTCGGTTGAAGCAGAGCAAAGGGCGCGCGACCACCCCTGGCCCCGCCGGCCTCCGCGCCGCTGTGCCGCGTTTCACCTGATCAGGCGCGGGTGTGAAAACCGCGTCAAGAAACGGCGCACCCCCGTCACGGTCGCGTTATGACCCGTGCCGTGCGGCGGGTACCGGGGCTTAGCTTGCCGGGCGCGATCGGAAGGCGATCGCGACGAACCTTTCCGGTAAGAGGAGTCAGCGTGTCTGACGTGGTGTTCGTGGTCCTCACGGTGGCGCTGTTCGCGGTGCTCGCCCTGGTGGTCCGGGCGGTGGAGAAGCTGTGAACGCGGTCAACGCCGTCGGTCTGGTGCTCGCGGTCGTCCTGGGCGCGTTCCTGGTGTTCGCCCTGCTGTTCCCGGAGCGCTTCTGATGACCACGACAACAGCGGGCGTCATCTTCGTGCTGACGCTGGTGGCGGCGCTCGTCGCCGTCTACAAGCCGTTTGGCGACCACATGTTCCGGGCCGTCACCGGGACGAAGCAGTCGCGGGTCGAGCGGGGGATCTACCGCCTGGTCGGGGTCAACCCGGCCGGCGAGCAGACCTGGGGCGTGTACGCCCGCAGCGTGCTGGCGTTCTCGGCCGTCTCGATCCTGTTCCTGTACCTGTTCCAGCGGGTGCAGAACCACCTGTGGCTGTCGCTGGGCTTCGACCCGGTGGTGCCGCACGGCGCGTGGAACACGGCCGTGTCGTTCGTGACGAACACGAACTGGCAGTCGTACTCGGGTGAGTCGACGATGGGCCACCTGGTGCAGATGGCCGGCCTGGCCGTGCAGAACTTCGTGTCGGCGGCGGTCGGCATCGCGGTGGCGATCGCGCTGGTGCGCGGCTTCGCCCGCAGCCGCACCGGACAGCTCGGCAACTTCTGGGTCGACCTGACCCGGATCACGCTGCGCATCCTGCTGCCGATCGCGGTCCTCGGCGCGATCGCGCTGATGATCGGCGGGGTGGTGCAGAACCTCTCCGCCGGCACCGACGTCAGCACCCTGACCGGCGGCAGCCAGACGATCACCGGTGGCCCGGTCGCCAGCCAGGAAGTGATCAAGGAGCTGGGCACCAACGGTGGTGGCTTCTACAACGTCAACAGCGCGCACCCGTTCGAGAACCCGACCACCTGGACCAACTGGCTGGAGATCTTCCTGATCCTGCTGATTCCGTTCAGCCTGCCCCGGGTCTTCGGCCGGATGGTCGGACAGAACCGGCAGGGCTACGCCATCGCCGCGGTGATGGGCATCCTCGCCTTCCTGAGCGTCGCCATCACCAACGTCTTCGAACTGGCCGGCCACGGCACGGTGCCGCAGGCCGTCGGCGCGGCGCTGGAGGGCAAGGAGGTGCGGTTCGACGTGTCGAACTCGGCCACCTTCGCCGCCGCCACCACGCTCACCTCGACCGGCGCGGTGAACTCGTTCCACGACTCGTTCACCTCGCTCGGCGGCATGATGACGATGGTCAACATGATGCTCGGCGAGGTCGCGCCGGGCGGTGTCGGCTCGGGTCTGTACGGCCTGCTGATCCTCGCGGTGATCACCGTCTTCGTGGCCGGTCTGATGGTCGGTCGCACCCCCGAGTACCTGGGCAAGAAGATCGGCTCGCGCGAGATCAAGTTCGCCTCGCTCTACTTCCTGATCACGCCGATCCTGGTGCTCGTCGGCACCGCCGCCGCGTTCGCCACCGGCAACAACTCCACGGCGCTCAACGTCGGCCCGCACGGCCTCTCCGAGGTGCTGTACGCGTTCACCTCGGCCAGCAACAACAACGGCTCCGCCTTCGCCGGCATCACCGTCAACACCACCTGGTGGGACACGGCGCTCGGGGTGTGCATGCTGCTGGGCCGGTTCCTGCCGCTCATCTTCGTGCTCGCGCTGGCCGGCTCACTGGCCCGCCAGGCACCCACCCCCGCGTCCGAGGGCACCCTGCCGACCCACCGACCGCTGTTCATCGGGATGGTCGTCGGCGTCACGGTGGTCCTGGTCGCGCTGACCTTCCTGCCCGCGCTCGCGCTCGGCCCGCTGGCAGAAGGGCTCTGACCATCATGAGGAACGAGGACATGTCCGTGAAATCCGGGCAACTCGCCGCCGGCGGCAACCGGATCGGCGGGGGCCTGCTCGACCCCCAGCAACTCGTCCGGTCCCTGCCGGACGCCGTGCGCAAGCTCAACCCGGCCACCCTGTGGCGCAACCCGGTGATGCTGATCGTCGAGGTCGGCGCCGCGTTCACCACCGTCCTGGCGGTGGCCGACCCGTCGGTGTTCGCCTGGGCGATCACCGCCTGGCTGTGGCTGACCGTGGTCTTCGCCAACCTGGCCGAGGCGGTCGCCGAGGGCCGGGGCAAGGCCCAGGCCGCGACCCTGCGGCAGGCCAAGAAGGACACCATCGCCACCCGGCTGGTCGACTGGAAGCCGGGCGCGCGGGCCAACACCTACCGCGACGAGGCGGTGCCCGCGCCGGACCTGCGCCAGGGCGACATCGTGCTGGTCGAGGCCGGCGGGATCATCCCGGGCGACGGCGACATCGTCGAGGGCATCGCCAGCGTCGACGAGTCGGCCATCACCGGCGAGTCGGCCCCGGTCATCCGCGAGTCCGGGGGCGACCGCAGCGCGGTCACCGGAGGTACCAAGGTGCTCTCCGACCGGATCATCGTGAAGATCACCCAGAAGCCGGGGGAGAGCTTCATCGACCGGATGATCGCCCTGGTCGAGGGCGCCAACCGGCAGAAGACCCCGAACGAGATCGCGCTGAACATCCTGCTCGCCGCGCTCACCGTCATCTTCCTGCTGGCCGTGGTCACCCTCCAGCCCCTCGCGATCTTCTCCAAGGCATACCAGGCCGCCGCGCCGGACAGCGGGGCGATCACCGGGTCCGGTGTGACCGGGGTCGTGCTGGTGTCGCTGCTGGTCTGTCTGATCCCCACCACCATCGGCGCGCTGCTGTCCGCCATCGGCATCGCCGGCATGGACCGCCTCGTCCAGCGCAACGTACTGGCCATGAGCGGCCGGGCCGTCGAGGCGGCCGGCGACGTCAACACCCTGCTGCTGGACAAGACCGGCACCATCACCCTGGGCAACCGGCAGGCCGCCGAGTTCGTCCCGGTCGAGGGCGTCGACGCCGCGACCGTGGCCGACGCCGCCCAGCTCTCCAGCCTGGCCGACGAGACCCCGGAGGGGCGCTCGGTGGTCGTGCTGGCCAAGAACGAGTACGGGCTGCGCGAACGCGAACCCGGCGTCATGCCGCACGCCACCTTCGTGCCGTTCACCGCGCAGACCCGGATGAGCGGCGTCGACCTGACCCCGGACGCCAGCGTCGACGGCGGCGCGTCGGGCGCCGGCCGCCGGGTCCGCAAGGGCGCCGCCGCCGCCGTCATGAAGTGGGTACGCGAGAACGGCGGCCACCCCACCGAGCAGGTCGGCGAGATCGTGGACGCCATCAGCGGCACGGGCGGCACCCCGCTCGTGGTCGCCGAGCACCTCGACGGTGAGCCGGCCCGCGCGCTCGGCGTCATCCACCTCAAGGACGTGGTCAAGTCCGGCATGCGCGAACGGTTCGACGAGATGCGCCGGATGGGCATCCGGACCGTGATGATCACCGGCGACAACCCGCGCACCGCGAAGGCCATCGCCGACGAGGCCGGGGTGGACGACTTCCTGGCCGAGGCGACGCCGGAGGACAAGCTCGCCCTGATCAAGCGGGAGCAGGAGGGCGGCCGGCTGGTCGCGATGACCGGTGACGGCACCAACGACGCGCCGGCGCTCGCCCAGGCCGACGTCGGAGTCGCCATGAACACCGGCACGTCGGCCGCCAAGGAGGCCGGCAACATGGTCGACCTCGACTCCGACCCGACCAAGCTCATCGAGATCGTGGAGATCGGCAAGCAGTTGCTGATCACCCGGGGAGCGCTGACCACGTTCAGCATCTCCAACGACATCGCGAAGTACTTCGCGATCATCCCGGCCATGTTCGCCGGCCTCTACCCGAGCCTGGACGCCCTGAACATCATGCGGCTGGCCAGCCCGGAGTCGGCGATCCTGTCCGCCGTCATCTTCAACGCCCTGGTGATCATCGCGCTGATCCCGCTCGCCCTGCGCGGCGTGCGGTACCGGCCGGCCGCCGCGTCGAAGCTGCTCAGCCGCAACCTGCTGGTCTACGGCCTGGGCGGCATCATCGTGCCGTTCATCGGGATCAAGCTCATCGACCTGCTCATCCAGTTCGTCCCGGGGATTTCGTGATGCGCCTACCCACCTGGATCGCCCAACACCTCGCCGCCCTGCGCGCCCTGCTCGTCTTCACCGTGCTGCTCGGCCTGCTCTACCCCCTCGCGCTGGTCGCGCTCGGTCAGCTACCCGGCCTGAACCACAAGGCCGACGGCTCGCTGATCACCTCGGGCGGCACCACTGTCGGCAGCTCGCTGATCGGCCAGTCCTTCACCGACGCGGACGGCAACCCCGTCGCCCGCTACTTCCAGTCCCGCCCGTCGGCCGCCGGCGACGGCTACGACCCCACCTCCACCTCGGCCAGCAACCTCGGCCCGGAGAGCGTCGTCGACACCATCGCCGCCGACCCGGAAGAGTCCAGCCAAAGCCTGCTCACCCAGGTCTGCGCGCGCAGCAAGGCCGTCGGCGAGCTGAACGGCGTCGACGGAAGCCGGCCCTACTGCACTCCCGACGGGGTGGGCGCGGTGCTCGCCGTGTTCCGCGCCGACGGCCTGACCGGCCCGGTCACCCGGGTGGTCAGCGTCAACCAGGTCGCCCCGGCCACGCCGTTCGTCAGCTCGTACCAGGGGGTGCCGGTGGAGCTGGCCAAGCCCGGCGAGGACTACGTGGCTGCCGGCGGGGTGGTCACCCCGATCCGGGGCGACGCGCCGGCCGACCCGGCGGTACCCGCCGACGCGGTCACCGCCAGCGCCAGTGGCCTCGACCCGCAGATCAGCCCGGCGTACGCCGAGTTGCAGGTGAACCGGGTCGCGCGGGAGCGCGGCGCGGACCCGGCGGCGGTCCGCGCGCTCGTCGAGGAGCACACCGCCGGGCGTGCGCTGGGCTTCATGGGCGCGCCCGGCGTGAACGTGCTGGAACTCAACCTCGCGCTCGACAAGCGGTTCGCCGCGCGCTGAGCCGATCGCGGGCGGGACCGTGCCGACCGGGCACGGCCCCGCCCGCCACCCTGACCAGGGAGGATGGTTCCCGTGCCACGCGGAGAACTACGCATCTACCTCGGGGCCGCTCCCGGCGTCGGCAAGACGTACGCCATGTTGGAGGAGGCCCAGCGGCGAGCCGCGCGCGGCACCGACGTGGTGATCGGCTTCGTGGAGCCGCACGGCCGGCAGCACACCGCCGCAATGATCGGTGACCTGGAGCAGGTGCCCCGCCGCACGATGACCTACCGGGGCGTCGAGTTCACCGAGATGGACGTGGACGCGGTGCTGGCCCGCCGGCCGGAGATCGCGGTCGTCGACGAGCTGGCCCACAGCAACGTGCCCGGCACCCGGCACGACAAGCGCTGGCAGGACGTCCAGGAGCTGCTGGACGCGGGGATCGACGTGCTGTCCACGGTCAACGTGCAGCACCTGGAATCGGTGAACGACGTCGTCGCCCAGATCACCGGCACCACCCAGCGGGAGACCGTGCCGGACGAGATCGTCCGCGCCGCCGAGCAGGTCGAACTTGTCGACATGACCCCGGAGGCGCTGCGCCGCCGGATGGCGCACGGCAACATCTACCGGCCCGACAAGATCGACGCCGCGTTGGGCAACTACTTCCGGGTCGGCAACCTCACCGCGCTGCGCGAGCTGGCGCTGCTCTGGCTGGCCGACAAGGTCGACGAGCAGCTCGACAGGTACCGCAGCCAGCAGGGCATCGCCGCCACCTGGGAGGCCCGCGAACGCGTCGTGGTGGCGCTGACCGGCGGCCCGGAGGGCGAGACGCTGATCCGCCGGGCCGCCCGGGTCGCGGCCCGCAGCAAGGGCGCCGACCTGCTCGCCGTGCACGTCGCCCGCAGCGACGGTCTGGCCGGCGCCGACCCGGCCCAGCTCGCCCGCCAACGGGTGCTCGTGGAGAGCCTGGGCGGCACGTACCACCAAATGCTCGGCACCGACGTGCCGGCGGCGCTGCTCGACTTCGCCCAGGGCGTGAACGCCACCCAACTGGTGCTCGGTGCCAGCCGGCGGGGCCGCCTCGCGCAGATCTTCGCCCGGGGCGTCGGGGTGACCACCACCGCGCTCTCCGGCTCGATCGACGTGCACCTGGTCACCCACAAGCAGGCCGGCAAGGGCCGCCGGGCGGCGGCGGTGCCGGCGGCGCTGTCCCGACGTCGCCGGCTGCTCGGCTTCGGCCTCGCGGTGCTCGGCATGCCGCTGCTCACCCTGCTGCTGAAGGCGCTGCCCGACCTGACGCTGACCAACGACATCCTGCTCTTCCTCGCCGGGGTGGTCGGGGTCGCGCTGGTCGGCGGGGTGTGGCCGGCGCTGGTCGCGGCGCTCGGCGGGTCGCTGCTGCTCAACTGGTTCTTCACCCCGCCGTACCGGACGCTCACCATCGCCGAAGCCGACAACCTGCTGGCCCTCGCCGTCTTCGTCGGGGTGGCCCTCGCGGTGAGCTGGATCGTCGACGTGGCCGCCCGGCGGACCCGTGAGGCCGCCCGGGCAGCCGCCGACGCGCAGACCCTCGCCGCCGTCGCCGGTGGGGTACTGCGCGGCGAACGCCCGCTGCCCGCCCTGCTCGACCAGCTCCGTGAGACGTTCGGGCTGCGCGCGGTGAGCCTGCTGGAGCTGGCCGAGGAGGCGACCGGCCGACCCGAGCGGGCCCGCGAGGAGCACGCCTGGTGCGTGGTGGCCAGCGTCGGCGAGCAGCCCGCGTGCACGCCCGACGACGGCGAGACGGCGGTACCCGTCGACGAGCGGATCACCGTGGTGCTCAGCGGCCGGCGGTTGGAGGCCGCCGACCGGCGGATCGTCGAGGCGTTCGCCGCCCAGGCCGCCGTCGCGCTACGCCAGGAACGGCTCGCCGAGGAGGCCGCCACCGCGCGGCCGCTCGCCGAGGCCGACCGGATGCGCACCGCCCTGCTCGCGGCGGTCAGTCACGACCTGCGTACGCCCCTGGCGTCGGCGAAGGCGGCGGTGACCAGCCTGCGCAGCCACGACATTGAGTTCGACGAGGCCGACCGTGAGGAGCTGCTGGAGACCGCCGAGGAGTCGCTGGACCGGCTCGCCCGACTGGTCGCCAACCTGCTCGACATGAGCCGCCTCCAGGCCGGCGCCCTGGGCATCACGGCCACCACCATCGGCCTGGAGGACGCCGTACCCCTGGCCCTTGACGAACTTGGCCCGGCGGCCGCGACGGTCGCCACGGACATCCCGGCCGACCTGCCCGCCGCGACCGCCGACCCGGGGCTGCTGGAACGGGTGCTGGTCAACGTCATCGCCAACGCGTTGCGGTACAGCCCGCCGGACCAGCCGCCCACGATCACCGCGAGCGCGCACGCCGGTCAGGTGGAGCTGCGGGTGATCGACCGGGGGCCGGGCATCCCGGAGGACAAGTGGGAACACGTCTTCCTGCCGTTCCAGCGCCTCGGCGACCGGGACAACCAGACCGGCGTCGGCCTCGGGCTCGCCCTGTCCCGAGGGCTGGCCGAGGCGATGGGTGGCAGCATCACCCCGGAGACCACCCCCGGCGGTGGCCTCACCATGGTGCTGCGGCTGCCCGCCGCCGCCCAGAGCAGCCCGGAGGAGCCGCAGGAATGACGCGCATCCTGGTCGTCGACGACGAACCGCAGATCCTGCGGGCACTGCGGATCAACCTGCGCGCCCGCCGGTACGACGTGGACGTCGCCGCCACCGGGGCCGCCGCGTTGAAGGCCGCCGCCAGCCACCCACCCGACCTGGTGGTCCTCGACCTCGGCCTGCCCGACATCGACGGCGTGGAGGTGATCCGCGGGCTGCGCGGCTGGACCGCCGTACCGATCATCGTGCTCTCCGGCCGGGCCGGCAGCGAGGACAAGGTCGCCGCCCTCGACGCGGGCGCGGACGACTACGTCACGAAGCCGTTCGGGGTGGAGGAGCTGCTGGCCCGCATCCGCGCGGTGACCCGGCGGCTCGGCGCGCCCAGCGAGGCCGTGCCCGCGCTGCGGATCGGCCGGCACATCGTCGACCTCGCCGACCACCGCGTGTGGCGCGACGACGACACCGAGGTCAAGCTGACCCCCACCCAGTGGAGTGTGCTGGAGAAGCTGCTGCGCCACCCCGGCAAGCTGGTCAGCCAACGCCAGCTCCTTCAGGAGGTGTGGGGGCCGGAGTACCAGAACGAGACCAACTATCTGCGGCAGTACCTGGCCCAGCTCCGCCGCAAGTTGGAGGACGACCCGGCCCGTCCCCGCCACCTCATCACCGAGCCGGGCATGGGCTACCGCTACCGCCCCTGACCCGTTGACACCCGCCGGCAGAGATTGAAGAATTTCGTACCGCAGCGGCAGCGGCGTGCTTCTGTAACCGTCCCCTCCGGTTACCCCGATGGAGTTCGCCGTGTCCCTTCCCCTGTCCCGTCGCCGGCTGTTGACCGCCGGTGGCGCCGGTCTCGTCCTGGCCGGCCTGGCCGACCCGTTCCGCGCCGGCCCCGCCCGGGCCGCCGTCACCACCGCCGACCTGGTCGTCTACGGCGCCACCTCCGGCGGGTTGGCCGCCGCGATCACCATGCGCCGACTCGGCCGCACCGCCGTGGTCATCGAGCCCACCAGCCACGTCGGCGGGCTGAGCACCGCCGGGCTCGGGGCCACCGACACCGGTGTCCAGGCGTCCATCGGCGGGCTGGCCGCCGAGTTCTACCGCCGGGTGTACGTCAGGTACCACGGCGGGACGCTCACCCCCACGTCCCCGCTGCGGATGACCTTCGAACCGCACATCGCCGCCCAGGTCTTCGCCGAGATGCTGGCCGAGGCGGGCGTCCCGGTGGTCGTCGGGGCCCGGCTGTCCAGCCTCGGCCGCACCGGCAACCGGATCACCGAACTGCGCACCGAGGACGGGTCGGTCTACGCCGGCGGGATGTTCGTCGACGCCACCTACGAGGGTGACCTGCTCGCCATGGCCGGGGTGGGGTTCACCGTCGGGCGGGAGTCCAACGACACCTACGGCGAGACGATCAACGGGGTGCAGTCCGGCAACACCCACCAGTTCGTCTACCCCGTCGACCCGTACGTGACGGCCGGCTCGCCCGCCAGCGGCCTGCTGCCGGGGATCTCCGCCACCCCACTCGCCCCACGCGGCAGCGGCGACGACCGCATCCAGGCGTACTGCTTCCGGATGTGCCTCACCCAGGCCGCGAACCGCATCCCGTTCGCCAAGCCGTCCGGATACGACCCGATCCGGTACGAGCTGCTGCTGCGGCACATCCAGGCCGGGTACACCGGGCCGTACTTCACCACCCACTCGATCGGTGGTGGCAAGACCGACTCCAACAACAACGGCGCGGTCTCCACCGACCACATCGGCCTCAACCACGCGTACCCGACGGCGAGCTGGGCGGTCCGGGAGAGCATCATCGCCGACCACCGCACGTACCAGCAGGGGCTGATGTGGTTCCTGGCCAACGATCCCCGGCTGCCGGCGACCGTGCGCGACTCGACCGCCCGATGGGGGCTGCCGGTCGACGAGTTCACCACCACCGGTGGCTGGCCGCCGCTGCTCTACATCCGCGAGGCCCGCCGGATGGTCTCCGCGTACGTGATGACCGAGGCCGACTGTCGGGGCCGGGTACGCGCCACCGACTCGGTGGGCCTGGCCAGCTACACGATGGACTCGCACAACTGCCAGCGCGTGGTGGTCGACGGGTGGGTCCGCAACGAGGGGGACGTGCAGATCAGCGTCCCGCAGCCGTACCCGGTGAGCTACCGGGCGATCGTCCCGCACCAGAACCAGTGCGCCAACCTGCTGGTGCCGGTCTGCCTGTCGGCCAGCCACATCGCGTACGGCTCGATCCGGATGGAGCCGGTGTTCATGATCCTCGGGCAGGCGGCGGCCACCGCGGCGGCGCTGGCGCTCACCGGCAACCTCGCCGTGCAGGCCGTCTCCGTACCCGCCCTCCAGGCCCGGCTGCGTCAGGACGGCGGGGTGCTGGACTGGGGTACGCCCGGCGAGGTGATCCTCGACAACGCCTCGGCCAGCGGCATCACCCGGGCCGGTACCTGGGTACGCAGCAGCGACGTCGGCGGCTACCACGGCGTGGACTACGAGCACGACGGCAACACCGCCAAGGGCGTCAACCGGCTGCGGTTCCGCCCGACACTGCCCACATCCGGATCGTGGACCGTGCACCTGCGTTGGACCGCGCACCCGAACCGGGCGACGAACGTGCCGGTGGACATCGCGTACTCCGGTGGAGTGACGACCCGGACCGTCGATCAGCGGCAGTCCGGCGGTCAGTGGGTGCCGCTGGGCACCTACCCGTTCACGGCGGGCAGCGACGGGAGCGTGCTGATCCGTACCGAGGACACCGACGGTTACGTGGTCGCCGACGCGGTCCGCTTCCTACCAGCGTGAACTGGCACGTCCCCGCGGCGTCCTTCATCGCCGGCTCCTGCGTGGCCCACCGGCCTCAGGCACCCAGGTAGGCCGAGTAACGTCGTGGACGGACCAAGATCGGCGTACGAGGAGGCTCGGTGCAGACGACGACGGTGGACATCCCGACCAGCGACGGTGTGGCGGACGCGAGCCTTACCCGGCCCGACGGCGACGGTCCGTTCCCGGCCGTGCTTCTGTTCATGGACGCCTTCGGGCCGCGGCCCCGCCTGGTCGAGATGGCCGAGCGGATCGCCGAACGGGGCTACCTGGTGCTCACGCCCCACCTGTTCTACCGGGCCGGCCGGGCGCCGCTGTTCGACCTGTCCCGGCTCGGTGAGGCCGACCAGCGGGGCGCCCTCTTCGAGAAGATCGTGCCGCTGATCGGGGCGCTGACCCCCGACGTGATCAGCCGCGACACCGCCGCCTACCTGGACTTCCTGGCCGCCCGCGAGGACGTCCGGCCGGGCCCGGTCGCGATCACCGGCTACTGCATGGGCGGCACCAACGCGCTGCTGGCCATCGAGGCGCACCCGGACCGCATCGCGGCCGTCGCCAGCTTCCACGCCGGGCGGGTCGTCACCGATGCGCCGGACAGCCCGCACCGGGGCGTCGGCTCGATCACCGGCGAGCTGTACTTCGGGCACGCCGACGCGGACCAGTCCATGACGCCCGAGCAGATCGCCACCCTGGAGCAGGCGCTCGACGCCGCCGGCGTGCGGTACCGCTCCGAGGTGTATGAGGGCGCGCACCACGGCTTCACCATGGCCGACACCCCGATGTACCACGAGCAGGGCACCGAGCGGCACTGGGTGGCCCTGTTCGACCTGCTCGACCGCACCCTGCCGGTGAACTGAGGCGGGACGTCGCGCAGGACGGTCAGCCGAGACCGCCCTGCGCGCCACGGTCCCCCCGGGGTCGGCCGGGCGTGCGCGTGGTGACGCTGAACCGCCCGTCGGCCTCCATCCGCACCTCCCGAACCTGGTCGAGGTCGACGACGCCCTGCTCGCGCAGCAGGGTGTGCAACTCCTCGTCGGTGATCAGCTCCCGGCGCATGTTCTCCCGCAGGATCCGTCCGTCCCGCACCAGCACCAGCGAGCTGGGTCGGATCAGCCGGGCGGCGGCCGGCCAGCGGTACGCCACGGCGTTCAGCAGGTACGACCAACCGATGATCACCCCGACCAGCAGCACCCCGTCGGTCACCGAGTTGTAGCCACCGGACATGCCGTTCTGGGCGGCGTCGGCGAGCAGCACGATGACCAGCAGGTCGGTGACGCCGGTGGTGCCGCTCTCCCGCTTGAGGATGACCCGCAGGAGGGTGAACAGCGCGAGGTACATGACGCTGCCCCGGACCACGATCTCCAACAGCGGGGTGTCCGGGACGAACAGCTCCTGCCAGTCGGCCACCCGACGGGCTACCCGCCGCCCGAGCGGCCATGCCTACGGCTCAGCGGCGCAGCAGCACCGGACCGGCGTCGATCCGGATGCGGAACAGCGCGTACGGCTTGCGCCGCAGGTCCTGGCCCCGCTGGTACTGCGGCTGCCGGTGCAGCTGGTTGGCGGTCACGTAGAGGTGCCCGTCGGTGGCCACCGACATGGTGTCCGGCCAGAGCAGGCGCGGATCGTGCACGAGGGTCTCGTACGCGCCGTCCGGCGACCGCCGCAGCACCGCGTTGTGCTCGTACGAGGTGAAGTAGAGCCGCCCCTTGTCGTCCGACTCCAACCCGTCCGACCCGGTCCCCTTGTCTCCCTCGTCGACGACGGTCGCCGCGACCGCCTCCTGGGTCACCGACGGGTCGGCCAACGCTTGGGCCGAGACGCTGTGCAGGTGCCGGGACATCAGCGGGGAGTAGTAGAGCCGCTCGCCGTCGGCCGAGATGGCGATGCCGTCGGAGCCCATCGTCAACGGCTGCGGCGGGCCGTCCGGCGGGCGGGTCAGGAGCGGCCGCCCCTCGACGAAGGGGCGGAAGGTGGTCAGCGGGTCCGCCTTGGTGGACGGGTGGTCGTGCAGCCGCCGCCAGGATGCGCCGCTGGCCAGGTCCACCACGATGATCCCGTTCGGCCCGGAGTCCGCCGAGTCGGTGATGTACGCGATCCCCGCCTCGCCGCGACGCAGGTCGAAACGGACGTCGTTGAGGTACGTCGTCGGCGGCGCGACGTCCTGCGGAAAGGTGATCACCTGGGCCACCGTGTCGGTGTCCAGGTCGATCCGGACCAGCTTCGGCCCTCCGGGCTTGGTGGGCTGGAACATCGGGCTGCCGGTGTCCAGCACCCAG
The DNA here is from genome assembly GCF_057708145.1 of Micromonospora sp. bgisy143. Lineage (NCBI taxonomy): Bacteria > Bacillati > Actinomycetota > Actinomycetes > Micromonosporales > Micromonosporaceae > Micromonospora > Micromonospora sp. bgisy143. The sequence goes on along the minus strand of NZ_JBYIRN010000001.1, from coordinate 320,923 downwards.
AGCCGGTCCGCCGGGTCCACCACGATGCTCTGCACCGACACGAACGCGCCCGCGTCGTCGACCCCGGACGGGCTGTTCCACGCCTCGTCGGGGAAGGGCACCTCCTGGCCGTCGCGCAGTTCGACGACGGTGGCCGGCGGCTCGTCACCCCACTGCGGGAAGTTGACGAAGATCCGCCCCTGGTGCGAGACGCTCACCCCGGTCGGCATCGGGCCGGTGAAGGTGTGCACCAACTCCAGCTCGCCGACCGGCTCGTCGCCGACCGGCCCGTTCATGACGCACGCTCCACGGTGCTCATCGTCCAGCCCCCTGCCGGTCGACCGACTGTCGCCTACGGCCTGCCTATTCCCGCCCCGGCGTCCGATATGCCTCCGCCGTGCGGCTTCGGGAGATACCTGCCGGTCGGGTCAGACCGCGTGGGCATGGGAGACGGGCAGGCCGGGGACGGGTACGTCGACCGCGAGCAGCGCGCCATCCATCGGGCCGGCGGGCGTGCGGCCGACCGAGGCGGTGCCGATGAAGAGACGCCGCAGGTCGGCGCCGCCCAGGCAGATGCCGGCCGGCTGGACCGCCGGTAGCCGGACCTCCCGGTCCAGGGTGCCGTCCGGCCGGTAGCGGCGGACGGCGGAGCCGCCCCACAGCGCGACCCAGAGGTGGTCCGCCGCGTCGACCGTCATCCCGTCCGGGCTGCCCTCGCCGGGGGAGAGCCGCACGAACGGCGTCCGCCCGTGCACGTCACCGGTGGCCGCGTCGACGGTGAACCGGTCGATCTCACCGCGCGGCGTGTCCGCCAGGTACATGGTGGTGCCGGCGGCGTCGAACGCCGGCCCGTTCGGGATGGCCATGCCGGTCACCACGGGCACCGGCGCGGCACCGGGCGCCAGCCGGAACAGCGTGCCCCCGCCTGGCGTCTGCGCGTACGCCATGCTGCCGGCCCAGAAGCGGCCGTGCCCGTCGGCGACCGCGTCGTTCATCCGGGTCGGCTCGGGCGCGTCGGCGACCAGTTCGGCGACCGGCCGGGGGTCACCGGCGGCGGGCAGCACGGCGATGCCGGTGCCGGCGGCGGCCAGCCACTCGCCGGGCTGGTCGGCGACCGGGGCGACCGCGCCGAGCGGGACGTCGAGGCGGCGCAGCTCCCGGAGCGGGGCAGGCCGGTCACCGTCGGTCTCCAGCAGCCGCCCGGCCAGCAGGTCGACCAGGACCAGCCGGCCGTCGACCCAGCGCAGCCCTTCGCCCAGCTCCAACCGTTCCGCGTTCCAGACGGTCGGTTCGGTCAGCTCCATCTCGCTCCTCCTGCGGCTCTCCGGCGGTCCGGGGTACGTGGCGGTTCAGCGGTTCGTGGCGGTCCGGGGTGCGTGGCGGTTCAGGGGTTCGTGGCGGTCCGGGGTGCGTGGCGGTCCGGGGTGCGTGGCGGTTCAGGGCTTCGCGGCGGTTGACGCCGGCCGGTTCCGGTTCACCGACCGTCGCCCGCGTCGTTCAGCGGACCGTACCGCCAGGCCCGTGGTCGAGCAGCGCCAGCTCCGCCCGATCGGGCAGGCCCTCCCAGTCGCCCCTGCTGGCGACCGCGAACGCGCCGGTGGTGACCGCGCGGTCCAGTCGACCGGACGCGTCGAGGCCGTCGAGCCACCCGGAGAGCAAACCGGCGACGAAGGCGTCACCGGCGCCCACGGTGTCGACCACCGGCACTGCCCGGGCAGGCCGGTGCAGCCTGCCGGTCGTCTGGTGGCTGGTCGCTCCGTCACCGCCGTGCTTCACGACGACCTCGCCCACGCCGGAGGTGAGCAGCACGTCGACCGGGTCGGGCGCGTCGGTCAGCACCGGCAGCTCGTCGTCGGAGGCGATCACCAGGTCGATCGAGGACAGCAGCGGGCGCAGCGCCCTGCCGGCCTCGGCGACGTTCCAGAGCCGGCCACGGTGGTTGACGTCCAGGCAGACGGTGGTACCGGCCGCGCGTGCACGTCGCACGGCCTCCACCACGGCGCGGTACGGCTCGACGCCCAGCGCACAGGTGATCCCGGTGACGTGCAGCAGCCGGGGTGGCCCGTCGAGCGCGTCGAAGGCGCGGGTGACGTCGGCCGGCCCCAGCCGCGAACCGGCCGAGCCGGCGCGGTGGTAGGTGACCCGGTTGATGTCGGCGACCCGGTTCTCGACGAGGATCAGCCCGGTGGGCGCCGCCGGGTCGATGCGGGACCAGGCCAGGTCGACGCCCTCGGCACGCAGCGTACGGCGGACCAACCCGCCGGGTTCGTCCGCGCCGGTGACCCCGATCCAGGCGGCGTGGTGGCCGAGCCGGGCCAACCCGATCGCCACCGTCGCCTCGGACCCGGCGACGGAAATCCCGGCGGTGCCGCCCAGCCGCAGGGGGCCGGTGGTGCGGAAGGCCGCCATCGTCTCGCCGAGCGTGAGCAGGTCGATCACGGTCGGACCGCCGTGCGGAAGGCGGCGGCGCGTTCGCGCAGCGCGGCCGGGTCACCGCCACGGACGGCGTCGCCGAGCAGCGGGGAGCCGACTCCGACCGCCACCGCTCCCCGGTCCAGGTAGCGCCGCGCGCTGTCCGCGTCGATCCCACCGACGGGGACGAACGCGGTGTCGGGGAACGGGTCGCGCAGCGCGCCCAGGTAGTCGGGCCCGCCGAGCGACGCCGGGAAGAGCTTGACGGCGGTGGCCCCGGCGCTGTCGGCCTGTACGACCTCGGTGGGGGTGAGCGCGCCGGCGAGCACCGGCAGCCCGAGCCGGTCGGCCTCGGCGACGCTCGGTGCGAGCGCCGGGGTGACCAGGAAACCGGCACCGGCGTCGGCGGCCGCCCGGGCGGCCTCGACGCTGAGGACGGTGCCCGCACCGAGTGCGTAGTCGGACCCGAGCGCGGCCCGGGCGCGGCGGATGACGCCGAGCCCGTCGGCGCTGGTCAACGACACCTCGATCAGCGCGACACCGTTCTCGGCCAGGGTGAGCACGGCGGTCAGCGCGGCCGCCGGGTCCGGGCCGCGCACGATGGCCAACAACCGGTGGGTACGCAGCTCGTCGAGCAGGTTCATCGTGGATGTCCTCAGTGGATGCGGTGGGCGGAGATGCTGAGTCGCCAGGTGACCTCACCGGCGGGCGGGACGACCGCCGCGTCGGCCGGACCGGCGTCCGCCAGGTCGAAGGCGCTGCCGAGCATCGGCTCGACACCGATGCTGCGGTAGGGGCAGTCGGCCGGCCAGCCGCCCAGGTTGCGCCAGAGTGCGGTGCTGCGCGGCTGGCCGTCACACTCCAGTTCCAGGGTCAGCCGGTCGTCGCCGTCGATGACCTGGACGCGGGGACAGTCGAGGAGCACCGCGCCGACAGCGGTGCCGTCGTCGGCACCGAAGGTGTCCAGAGTCAGGCCGGCCGGGGAGGGCCACGGGCCGGTGAGCCACGGGGCATCGGTGGGCCAGGCACCCGGGGGGAGCAGCGCGGCGGCCTCCGGGTGGAGCCGGGTAGGCGTGCCGGCGGGCGCGTCGAGACGGGCGTCGGGGGAGAGGCCGAGCAGGGCGTGCGCGGCCCACACGAAGCGGTAACCGGGATCGGCGGTCAGGCGGTAGTCGGCCACCACCACGCCACCGTCGTCGGTGAGCCGCCGGCTCAGCGTGAACGTCGGCCGCTCGATGACCACGGTGTCGGGGCCGACGGTTCGCCACGGGTGGGACCAGATCTCGCCGTGGTCGGGCTCGCCGCGCACGGTGGGCAGGCACTCCTCCAGCCCGCCGGCGTCGACGAACGCGTCGCCGGGGCGTACCTCGTGGCGGCCCGGCTGCGGGCCCCGCCACAGCCACTGCCGGTCGCCGCCGCGCAGGCTGGTCCACCGGCCGCCGTGGGCCGCGTCGTACTCCACGCGCAGCGGGACCGGCCGGGTCACCATTCCGCGAACGATCCGTCGGCATGCTGCCAGACCGGGTTGCGCCAGGCGTGCGGGGTCTGCGCCGCCTTGCGCACCACCGCCTCGTCCACCGTGATGCCGAGACCAGGCCGGTCGAAGCGGACGATGTGCCCGTCGACGAACCGGAACGGCTCCCGGTCGACGAGGTAGTCGAGCAACTCGGAGCCCGCGTGGTAGTGGATGCCGATGCTCTGTTCCTGGATCAGGAAGTTCGGCGTCGCGAAAGCCACCTGAAGGCTTGCCGCGAGCGAGATCGGGCCGAGCGGGCAGTGCGGAGCGAGCACCGCGCCGTACGTCTCGGCCAGCGCGGCGATCCGGCGGACCTCGGAGATGCCACCGGCGTGTGACAGGTCCGGCTGAACCACGGCGACCCCGGCCTGCAACGGGGTGAGGAATTCGGAGCGGCCGTAGAGGCGTTCGCCGGTGGCCACCGGGATCGGCGTGCCAGCCACGATGTCGTGCAGGTGGTGGGCCTGGTCGGGCAGGACCGGCTCCTCCACGAAGAACGGGCGCAGCGGCGCCAGCTCGGGCAGGATGCGGCGTACGGCGGCCAGGCCGGCGCGACCGTGGAAGTCCAGAGCGATGTCCCGGGACGGCCCGAGCACCTCGCGGGCGGCGGCGACCCGGTTGACGATCGCATCCACCTCGGCGGAGGTGGGGATGGCGGAGAGCCGCCCACAGGCGTTCATCTTGACCCCGGTGAGACCGGCGGAGACCTGCGCGGCGGCCGCGTCGGCGACCTCGTCGGGCTCGTCGCCGCCGATCCACGAGTAAATCCGCACCCGGTCCCGGACCGGCCCGCCGAGCAGGGCGTGCACGGGCGCGCCGTACGCCTGCCCGGCGATGTCCCAGAGTGCCTGGTCAAGGCCGGCGACCGCGCTGGAGAGGATCGGCCCACCCCGGTAGAAGCCGCCCTTGGTGAGTACCTGCCAGTGCTGCTCGATGCGCAGAGGGTCCTGGCCGAGAAGGTATTCGGCGAGCACCTCGACCGCGCTGCGCACCACCTCGGCGCGCCCCTCGACCACCGGTTCGCCCCAGCCGACGAGCCCGTCGTCGGTCTCCACCCGGCAGAACAACCACCGTGGCGCGACCAGAAACGTCTCGATGCGCTCGATCTTCACTGACTGCCCCTTCGTCCCCGTGCCTTCTCGACGTCGCGGACGGCCTTGTCCAGCAACTCACGCATGGCGGTCTCGGCCGCCGACTCGTCCCGCTCGCGCAGCGCGTCGACCACCGCGCGGTGACTCGGGACGGGGTCGTCGTGCGCGGCGCCACCGTGCACCAGGCGGTCACGTTCGGCGAGCCCGGTCTCCATCACCACCTCCATCCGCTCCAGCAGCTCGTTGTGGGTGGCGGCGAGCAGGGCGCGGTGAAAGGCGAGGTCGGCGGCGACGGCGGCTGCGGGGTCGCCGTCGGCCTCGGCCATCTCGGCCAGCGCCCGCTCGAGGGCGCTCACGTCGGCCTCGGTGGCGCGGCTGGCGGCCAGCCGGGCGGCGGCCGGTTCGATGATGGCGCGTACCTCGTGCAGTTGGTCGAGCAGGTGCTGGTCGGCGCCCTCGGCGAACTGCCAGCGGATCACGTCGCCGTCGAGCAGGTTCCAGTCGGTACGGGGCCGGACGAAGGTGCCGCGCTTCTGCCGGGCGTCGACGATTCCCTTGGCCGAGAGGACCTTCAGCGCCTCGCGCAGGGCGGTCAGGCTGACGTCGAACTCCTCCTGTAGCGCGCCGATGTTCAGGGTCGCGCCGGCGGCGATCTCGCCGGTGAGGATGCGACGGGCGATCGCCTCGACGGTCTGCCCGTGGACTCCGCGGCGTGCGTACTGTGCCAATGCTCTCCTGGCCTTCTCGCTGGTCGGTATCGATCTCTCAGGCCGAGGCTTTCACCGCGGTCCATCCACCGTCCACCACGAGACTCGCGCCGGTGACGTAGGCGGCGTCCGGGGAGGCGAGGAACGCGACCGTGGCGGCCACCTCGTCCGGGGTGCCGAAGCGTTTCGCCACGGTCTCCGCGACGCTGCGCTGCCGGTCCTCTTCGGACACGTCAGCCCACGCGGCGGTGAGGATCGGGCCGGGGAGCACGGTGTTGACGCGTACCTGTGGGCCGTACTCCACGGCGAGCTGGCGGCCGAGCGCGACCAGGCCACCCTTGGCCGCGGCGTACGCGGGCCGGCCGGGCAGCCCGACCAGCGCGTGCACCGAGGAGATCAGCACCACCGCGCCGGAACGGGCCCGCAGGTCGTCGAGGCAGGCACGGACGCCGAGGAACGAGCCGGTGAGGCTGACGCCGAGCTGGTGGTCCCAGGATCGTCGGCTGGTCTCGTGGGCCGGGGCGACCCGTACGGCGTAGGCGGTGCTGACGAGGATGTCCACCGGACCGAGTCGGTCCCGCGTGGCGTCGACGGCGGCCGTCCAGTCGGCCTCCTCGCTGACATCCCCCACTACGGACAGTGCCCGACTGCCGTGGGTGGTCAGTTCCTCGGCCAGTGGGGTCGCGTCGACCACGTCGAAGAGCGCGACGGCGGCGCCTTCTGCGGCGAGCCGCCGTGCGACGGCGGCGCCGATGCCGCCCATTGCGCCGGTGAACAGCGCGTTCTTGCCCTCGAGCCGGCGCATGGGCTGATTCACCTGACCTCGCCTCGGTCTCGTCTAATCATTAATTACGAAGATATCTTGACAGCCGGCGAGGGCCGATGCAACCTTCTGGTCACACACATTCACATGGCCGACACATCGCGTCGTGACGCTGCGTGTCGTAGAGGAGGGACACCACCGTGAGCGACTTCGACCCCGGTCGCCGGCGATTCCTTGGCCACCTCGGGCTCGCCGGCCTGGGTGCGCTCGGCGCGAGCTCGTTCCTCAGCGCGTGCGCCAGCTCCGCCGGCGGACCGGCGACGGGTAACGGCTCTGGCGCGATCACGATCCAGTCGAACCTCTCGTCGCCCCAGGCCAAGGCGGCGATGGAGAAGCTGATCACCACCTTCAACGGGCAGGGCAAGGGCACGGCGAGCCTCAACACGATCGCGTCGGAGACCTTCCGGACCCAGCTGCCGACCTACCTCACCTCGGCCAACCCGCCGGACCTCTACACCTGGTACGCGGGCTCGGTCGCCAACGACTACGCGAGCCGCGACCTGCTGCTGGACGTCTCCGACGTCTGGAAGACGCTGGGCGACTACCCGCAGTCGCTGCGCACCCTCTCCACCGACGCCAGCGGCAAGCAGATCTTCGTGCCGATGAACAACTACTGGTGGGGCTTCTTCTACCGCAAGTCCAACTTCGCCAAGTGGGGCGTGCAGGAGCCGAAGACCTGGACCGATTTCCTGGCGCTGTGCGAGACCTTGAAGGGCAAGGGCGTTCCGCCGATCGGCATCGGTCTCGGCGACACCCCATGGGTCGCCTCGGCCTGGTTCGACTACCTCAACATCCGCATCAACGGCGCGTCGTTCCACCGCGAGCTGCTGGCCGGCAAGCAGCGCTTCGACGACCCGAAGGTCAAGGCGGTCTTCACCCGCTGGCGCGAGGCCCTGCCGTACTTCGATCCCAAGGGCAAGGCGTACCCGTTCCAGGAGGCGACCACGGCGCTGCTGGCGGGCAAGACCGGCATGTTCCTGATCGGCACGTTCTTCGCCGACGCCGCGCCCAAGGACGCGCTCGGTGACCTGGACTTCTTCCGGTTCCCGATCATCGACCCGGCGGTGCCGCTGGCCGAGGAGGCCCCGACCGACGGCTTCTTCGCCAGCGCGAAGACCGCCAACCCGACCGGCGCCAAGGCGCTGCTCACCTACCTGGCCGGAGCCGAGGCCCAGGAGGCGTACGTCAAGGCCAGCTCCGGCATCGTGCTGCCGGCCAACCCCAAGGCCAAGGCGTCCGACTCGCCGCTGGTCGCCAAGGGCAAGGCGATGCTCGACGAGGCCAAGGAGCTGACCCAGTTCTTCAACCGCGATTCGAGCGACGCGCTCCAGCCGACCGCCGACACCGCGCTGACCAAGTTCATCGACAAGCCGGACCAGATCGACGCGATCCTGCGGGAGTGGCAGGCCGGCGCCGAGAAGGTCTTCAAGGGCTGACGTGACAGCAACGATCTCCACGACTTCGGTCACCCCCATCCGGCAGCGGCGACGGTCGGCTCGACTGTCGCCGCTGCTGGTGGCGTTCGTCCTGGTGCCGTTCGCGGTCGAGAGCGTCTGGGTGTTCTGGCCGGCGCTGCAGGGCTTCTGGTTCTCGCTCACCCGCTGGGACGGGATGTCGCCGCCCGCCTTCGTCGGCGCGGACAACTACGTCGAGTTGGCCGGTGACCCCACCTTCCGGGGCGCGCTGGTCAACACGGTCATCTGGCTGGTGCTCTTCGGTGGCCTCTCGGTGCTCGGCGGATTCGGCATGGCGCTGGTCCTGCAGAAGGAGCGGCGCGGTGTCGGCTTCTACCGGGCGGCGCTCTTCACCCCGGTGGTCTTCTCGCTGGTGGTGACGGCCCTGGTCTGGCGGGTGTTCTACCAGCCCGACGGCATCGCCGACACGCTGCTGCGGGCCGTCGGACTGGAACACCTGATCCGCCCCTGGCTGGCCGACCCGCAGACCGCCCTGTACGCGGTGATCCTCCCCGCTCTGTGGCGGCAGATCGGCTACGTGATGGTGCTGTTCCTGGCCGGCCTCAAGGCCATCGACCCGGCACTGCACGAGGCGGCCCGGATGGACGGCGCGAACTCCTGGCAGCGGCTGCGACACGTCACCATCCCCCAGCTCAAGGGGGTCAACGCCGTGGTCCTGTCGGTCATCGTCATCGACTCGCTGCGCTCGTTCGACATCGTCTGGTCGCTCACCAAGGGCGGGCCGTACCACTCGTCCGAGCTGCTCAGCACGTACATGTACTCGACCGCGTTCCAGAGTCTGCGGCTGGGTTACGCCTCCGCGATCGCCGTGGTGATCTTCGTGCTCGCCCTGGCCGTCATCCTCGGCTACCTGGTCCGCGCGTTCCGGGAGGAGGCGTGATGAACAAGCTCCGCACCGGGGCCTTCCACACCGGCATGATCCTGCTCTCGCTGCTCTGGCTCGGCCCGGTGCTCTGGGTGGTGGTGATGTCCACCCGGTCCTTCGACGACATCGCCGCGCACGGGGTGGGCAGCCTGCCGCAGTCGTTCACCCTGAACACCTACCGGCAGGCGTGGACCGACGGCGGCGAATTGCGGGCGCTGATCAACAGCATGGTGGTCACCGTCCCGTCGGTCGTGTTGAGCCTCGGCCTCGCGGCGATGGCCGCGTTCGCGTTGAGCCGCTTCCGGATCCCCGGCCGGCGGACCATCCTTCTGCTGATGCTCGCCGGCAACCTGCTGCCGCCGCAGATCCTGCTCATCCCGGTGGCCAAGTTCAGCGAGCTGACCGGCCTGTACGACACGCTCTGGGCGCTCATCGCGGTGCAGGTCGGCTTCGGGCTCGGCTTCTACACGTTCGTCCTGCACGGCTTCATGCGGGACCTGCCGGGCGAGATCCAGGAGGCCGCCACCATCGACGGCGCGGGCACGGCGCAGATCTTCACCCGGGTGATGCTGCCGTTGACCCGGCCCGCGCTCGCGGCTCTCGGGGCGCTCTCGTTCACCTGGATCTTCAACGACCTGCTCTGGGCGATCACCGTGCTGCGGACCGACGACAACATGCCGGTCACCCCGGCGCTGCTCGGCCTCCAGGGGCAGTTCGTCTCGTCCTGGAACGTCATCGCGGCCGGCACGGTCATCGCGGCCGTCCCCACCGTCGCGGTGTTCCTGCGCTTCCAGCGGCATTTCGTCTCCGGCCTGGCGCTCGGAGCGGTCAAGTGACCGCCGGGCACCGGTGGACGCTGCGCGGTGCGCACACCGAGTACACGGTGACCGTGCCGGCGCACGGCCGCTGGCTGGAACTTGTCGCGTGGGGCCCGCACGGCGTCTCCGACGGGCCGTCACCGGTCGCCTACGACGGCCCGGTGCCGTTCCTCACCGCGGGGGACGCCGCCCCCATCGAATACGCCACCGACGCCGACCGCCCGTTCCTGGGCGCGGATCTGGTGATCGAGAACCCGCGCGGCGAGCGCCGCGTGGGTCTCCTGCACACCGACGCGCGGGTCGACGCCGACCAGCGGGAGTTGGCCGTCGACTTCGCCGACCCGGTCACCGGGCTGCGCGTCACCGTGCACTACCGGGTGCCCACCGGAACCGACGTCGTGCAGCGCTGGGTCGAGCTGACCAACGACGGCAGTGGCCCGCTGCGGGTGGTCCGTGCCGGCTCGGGCGGGTTCTGCGTTCCGACGCCGCACGGCGCGCTGCTCAGCCACCAGTGGGGGCAGTGGGCGCAGGAGTTCCAGCTCTCCCACGTCGAGCTGAGTCACGGCACGTTCGGCATCGGCAGTTCCCAGGGCGTACCCGGGCACCTGCACGTACCCTGGCTGACCGTCCGGGACGCCGCCGAGCCGGGCGGTCCGGCCTGGGGGATGGCCCTGTCCTGGACCGGCTCGTGGGAGATCACCGCCGAGCGGGACACCGGCGGTCTGACCCGGGTCCGGGTCGGCCGACAGCTGGTCGACGGTCCGCTGGAGCTGGCCCCCGGCGGGCGGCTGACCCTGCCGGTGGTCACCGGGGCGTACAGCCCGGACGGCCTGGACGGGCTGGCCCGGGTCTGGCACACCCACCAGAGGCTGCTGGCCGTCGAGCGGCTCACGCCGCGCCCGGTGCTCTACAACTCCTGGGAGGCGACCTACTTCGCCGTCGAGGCGCAGAGCCAGCTCGCGCTCGCCCGGATCGCCGCCGAGTTGGGCGTGGAGACGTTCGTGGTGGACGACGGCTGGTTCGTCGGCCGCGACGACGACACCGCCGGCCTGGGCGACTGGACGCCCGACCCGGCGAAGTTCCCGGCCGGGTTCGACGCGTTCATCGCCGACGTCCGCGCGCTCGGGCTGAACTTCGGGCTCTGGGTCGAACCGGAATGCGTCAACCCCAAGTCGTCCCTCTACGCCGAGCATCCGGACTGGGTCTACTCCGTCGACGGCAGGCCGATCACCCCGGTGCGTAACCAGTACCTGCTCGACCTCGGTCGACCGGAGGTCGCCGAGTTCGTGCACTCCACGGTGGACGGACTGCTGCGCCGGTACGACATCGACTACCTGAAGTGGGACTTCAACCGACCGCGTACCGAGCCGGGTCGTCCCGGTGGTGTCGGCCCGTTGGACCTGGACGGCGCACACGTCGCCAACCTGCACCGGATCTACGAGCGGCTGCGGCAGGACCATCCCGGTGTGCTGATCGAGGCGTGCGCGGGCGGTGGGGCGCGTACCGACCTGGCGATGGCCGCACGCGCGGACGTCTTCTGGCCGAGCGACAACACCGGCCCGCTGGACCGGCTGGCCATCCAGTACGGCTTCCTGCACGCCAACGCACCGCACCTGCTCAGCTCGTGGGTCACCGACGCGTCCGGTCTGTTCGACACCCGGCCGCGCTCGCTGGCGTTCCGGTTCGTCCTGGCGATGGCCGGCGTACTCGGCATCGGCGCGGACATCCGCGCGTGGACCCCCGCCGAGCGGGCCGAGGCCGCCGGATGGATCGCCCGGTACAAGGAGATCCGCGACGTCATCACGACCGGCGAGGTGCACCTGATCGGTGGCCCCGACCAGGCCCGCTGCGCGGTGCAGTACACCGCACCGGACGAGCGCAGGGTGGTCGTACTGGCCTGGCACACCGGCCGACTCGACGGAGCCGGTCTGCTGCCGTCCCGCCCGGTCCGGCTGCCCCTGCGCGGCCTCGACCCGGCCGGTCGCTACCGGCACGGCGACCAGCACTACTCCGGCAGCCACCTCGCCGCGGTCGGCCTGCCCGTGCGGTGGAGCCCGACCCACGACGCCGACCTCATCGTGCTGACCCGCGACTGAGGCCGGAGCACCACCACCCCCACCCCCGAGGGACAGGAGTACCTCCATGCGCCTGAACCGACCGATGACCGTCGCTCTGGCCGTGCTCGGCCTCGGCGTGGTCGCTCCGCTGCCGGCCAACGCCGGCCCACCGCAGGCGGCCAATCCGCCGCACACCGGCCCCGGGCACGGGCCGGGCCGACCCGATCCCGGTGACGGGCCCGGCCGACCGGGCCCCGGGCAGGGGCCGGGTCGACCAGGTCACGCCCCGGTCGGCGCCGGCGCTGAGGACCAGGGCGCGCCCACGTTCTACAACAGCGGGCTCGCTCCGACGCCCTACCAGGGCTGGAACACCTACTTCGGTCTCGGTGGTGACCCCACCGAGGCCGAAGTACGGTCGGTCACCGACTTCATGGTCGCCAGTGGCCTGCGCGACGCCGGCTACACGTACGTCTGGATCGACGGCAACTGGGCCGCACCCACCCCGCGCAACCAGGCCGGTCAGCTCGTCGCCGACCCGGCCCGCTTCCCCGGCGGGATGGCCGCGCTGGCCGCGTACATCCACAGCAAGGGCATGAAGGCCGGTATCTACACCGACGCCGGCCCGTACCTGCCGGGGCAGTGCGGGCTCGGCAGCAACGGGCACTACCAGGCCGACGTCGCCCAGTTCGCCGGCTGGGGCTTCGACGCGCTCAAGGCCGACTGGCTCTGCGGTCGCGCCGCCGGCCTCGACCCGGAGACCACCTTCCGCGAGTTGGCCGAGGCGGTACACCAGTCGCCTCGGCCGATGCTGCTCAACATCTGCAACCCGGTCAGCTCGGACTGGGGTGGCGGCCCGTACGCCCCGGAGCAGCTCTCCACCTGGAGCTACACGTACGCGCCGACCGTCGCCGACTCGTGGCGGACGTACACCGACGTGGGGTTGACCGACCCGACTCCGCAGTGGGCGTTTCCGTGGGTGCTGCGCAACATGGACGTCAACGCGTACCACCCGGCGGCCACCGGTCCGGGGCACTACAACGACCCGGACTACCTCCTGCCGATGCGTCCGCTGCCCGAGGGTGGGTACGAACTGAGCCTGGAGGAGTCCAGGACGCAGCTCGGCATGTGGGCCATCATGGCCGCGCCGCTGGTGATCGGCTCCGACCCGCGGGGCCTGCCGCAGGACATGGTCTCCGCGCTGACCAACCCGGAGATCGTCGCGGTGGACCAGGACCCGCTGGTCCGGCAGGGTGTCAAGGTCGCCGACACCGGTACCGACGCGCAGGTGTGGAGCAAGGTCCTCGCCGGCTCCGGCAGGCGGGCCGTCGCGCTGCTCAACCGGCACGACGCCGCCCAGCAGATCACGGTGACCTTCGCCGACGTCGCGCTCGGTGGCCAGGTCCGCGTCCGTGACCTGTGGGCCCGCGCCGACGTGGACGCCCAGCCGGGCACCTCGGGTACGCAGCCGTTCACCGGCTCGTACACCGTCGAGGTTCCGGCGCACGGGGTGGCCATGCTCGGTCTGACCGGCACCGCCCAGGTCGCCGGCGCCAACCTGGGCGGCACCGCCAGCGCCAGCCCCGCGCTGGTCCGGGTCGACGACACGCACGCCACGGCCTTCGTCCGCGACGCGCAGGGCGCACTGGCGGTCAACACCCGCTCCGGTACGACGTGGGGGACCGGGTGGACGACGCTCGGCGGCCCGGTCGGCGGCCGGATCCTCGGCCAGCCGGCCGCGTACGGGTCGGCCAACGGGCGGATCGACGTGTTCGTCCGGGGCACCGACAACGCCGCCTGGCAGCGCAGTTACGTCGCCGGCGCGTGGGGGCCGTGGCGCAGTCTCGGTGGCTCGCTGACCGATGCCCCGACGGTGGCCTGGACCAGCGAGACCCAGTGGACGATCGTCGCCCGGGGTGCCGACGGCAAGCTCTGGTCGCGGACCCCGACCACCGGCTGGACCGGCCTCGGGGCCCCTGACGACCGGCCGTTCTACGGTCGGCCGAGCGCCGTCGTCGACGACGCGGGCGTACTGCACGTGGCGGTCCGCAGCCGCACCGACGAGGTGTGGTGGCGCAGCCGTACCGGCACCACCTGGTCCGCCTGGACCAACCTGGGCGGCACCACCAGCGGCAGCCCGACCCTGCTCGCCACCTCCGGCCGGGTCTACCTGTTCGCGCTGGCCGCCGACAACCGACTCTGGCAGCGCAACCTGACCGACGGGGCGTGGGGCGGCTGGTTCCGGCGCGGCGAGTTCGCCACCGACGCGTTCCGTGGCGCGCCGGGGGCCGCCGCGGGCGCGAACGGCAGCGCCTGGCTGGCGGTGCGCGGCGTGGACGACCGGGTGCACCAGGTCGTGCTCTGATCCGGAGGGTGACGGGCCGCCGACGGGCGGCCCGCCACCCGCACCGATCGGCCGTGCGGGCTCGCCGAATCAGGGCGTCAGGCGCGGCGGATCAGGCCCGGCCCGGCGGTGATGTCGATCTCGCCGTCCTTGACGTCGTGCCCGGCGGCGCAGCGGAGTACCGCGCGGACCGGCTCGCCACAGTCGTGGTGGGTGGCCCGGATGCCGGGGCCGGCCTCGTCGGCGCTCCAGGTGTCGCCCCAGTTGCGCAGTGCGGTGATGACGGGCAGCAGGTCGCGGCCCTTGCGGGTGAGTTGGTACTCGTGGCGGGTGCGCTGGCCCGGTTCCCGGTAGGGGATCCGTTCGAGGAGGCCGGCGGCGACCATCTCCTTGAGCCGGGCGGCCATGGCGGGCTCGCCGACCCCGACGCGGCGGACGAAGTCGTCGAACCGCCGGGTGCCGAGCAGCGCCTCACGCATGATCAGGATCGTCGAACGGCTGCCCACGATGTCCATCGCCCGTGCGACGGAGCAGTTCTCCATCGACCAGGATTCGCGGTCGTCCCGTAGGTCCTCCATGTCATCCAGCTTACCTGGCTTGCGCTGACACTAGCCAGGTGATTCACTGGGCGTTACCCTGGCTACGCTATGCAGAAGTCAGCCGAACCCCGACCCGAGGACGTCCAGTGACCACCAGCAGCACGGCCCCGAACAGACCGGCCGCCGTCACCCGAGCGACCGTTCGCGGCTCCCGCCCGGTGACCCTGATCGCCATGTGTCTGGGCGCGATGATCACGTTCCTTCAGATCACCGCCACCGTCTCCGCCCTGACCACCATCCAGGCCGACCTCCGGGTCGACCCGACCACCGTGATCTGGATCCCCAGCGCCTACACCCTGGTCGTGGCGAGTCTGGTGCTCTCCGCCGCAACCCTGGGCAACCGCTACGGGCGACGGCGCATGTTCGGCGCCGGCATCCTCGCGATGATCGTCGGCGGCATCGCCGTGGCCAGCGCGCCCACCGTGGGCTGGGTGATCGTCGGCCAGTTGGTCGCCGGCCTCGGCGGCGCCCTGATCCTGCCGAACAGCCTGGCGATCCTCGGCGCGACGTTCACCGACCCGCACCGCCGCACCGAGGTCATCACCGCCTGGTCGGCCGCCTCCGGCATCGGTCTGGCGGTGGGCCCGCTCATCGCCGGTGCGCTGCTGCGCCACCACTCCTGGCACAGCGTCTACGTGTCGACGATCGTGCTGGGCGTGGTCACCCTCGTCGTCACCGCGATCGGGGTGGCCGAGTCCCGGCCCAGCGCGGGACGACTCGACCTGCCCGGCCTGCTGCTCGGCACCGTCGCCATCGCCGCCGCGGTCTACGCCATGATCCAGGGCGGACGCGACGGCTACACGAGCCCGGTCGTGTCGACCGCCTGGCTCGTCTCGGCCGCCGCACTCGTCGCGTTCGTGCTGGTCGAGCTGCGCAGCAGTGCGCCGATGCTCGACGTACGGCTGTTCCGCTCGGCGTCGTTCAGCGCCGTCATGGTCGTCGCCGCCGTGTCGCTGTTCGGCTTCACCGGCGTGGCGATCCTGCTCGTCCTCTTCCACGAGCGTGCCCAGGCGCTCAGCCCGCTGGACACCGGCTGGCGGATGCTGGTGCTGTTCGGCGCGTACATCCTGGCGGCCTTCGCCGCCGGGCGGACCATCCGGCGTACCGGATTCAAGGCGCCGCTCACCGTCGGCCTGGTGCTCGGCGCGGTGGCCACCTTCGGGCTGGCGGCGCAGGGTCCGACCACGACGTTCGACCACCGCTGGGCACTGTTCGTGCTGTTCGGCGCCGCCAGCGGTCTGGTGGTGGCACCGGCCACGGCGGCGGCGCTGGCCAGCGTGGCCCCCGCCCAGGCCGGCATGGCCTCCGGCGCGGTCAACGCCTCCCGCCAGGTGGGCTCGGTGCTCGGCTCGTCCCTGCTGGGCACGCTGCTCACCACCACGATGGCGGCCGACCTGCCCGACCGGCTCGCCGCCCACCAGGTGGGCGAGCCCACCCGGAGCGCCGTGCAGGCGGCGGTCGCGTCCGGCGCGACCGGTGGCGAGCCGCTGCCCGAGCCGGTCCGGTCGGCGCTCGCCGAGGCCATGACCTCCGGAGTCCAGGCCGGTCTGCGGGTCAGCGGCATCGTCTTCCTCGTCACCGCCGTCCTCGCGCTCACCCTCATCCGCAACCGCCCTCACCAGCACTAGCGAGGCAGGGCCCGACGCAGGCCGTCACGCCAGCGCCGGGCCCGGCGGCGCCAGCACGGGCCGGGGTACGCGCAAGCACGCCCGACTTCGCGTTCAGTCGCCGATCGTGTTCAGATCCTCGATCGCGTCGGCCGGCAGCGTCAGGTCGGCCGCGGCGAGGTTCTCCCGCAGGTGTGCCAGCGTGGAGGTACCCGGGATCAGCGCCATGGTGGGGGAGCGCTGCAGCAGCCAGGCCAGGGCGACCTGCTGCGGCGAGGCGCCCACCCGGGCGGCCACGGCGTTGAGTGTGTCGGACTGCAACGGCGTGAAGCCGCCGAGCGGGAAGAACGCGGCGAACGCGATGTTCTCCGCCGCGCAGCGGTCGACAAGCGGGTCGTCCTGCCGGTTGGCGAGGTTGTACAGGTTCTGCACGGTGACCACCGGGGCGATGGCCTGGGCCTCGGTGAGCTGGGCGAGGGTGACGTTGCTGAGCCCGAGGTGACGGATGAGGCCCTGCTGCCGCAACTCGGCCAGGGCGCCGAACTGCTCGGAGAGGGGATCGTCGCCGGTGCCCTCGGCCACCCCGACCCGCAGGTTGACCACGTCGAGGGCGTCCAGGCCGAGGTGCCGGAGGTTGTCGTGGACCTGGGCCTTCAGCTCGTCCGGCGCGAGCGCGGGGAGCCAGGAGGCGTCGTCGCCGCGCCGCGCGCCGACCTTGGTGACCAGGTGCAGATCCTCGGGGTACGGGTGCAGCGCCTCGCGGATCAGCTCGTTGACCACCACCGGGCCGTAGAAGTCGCTGGTGTCGATGTGGCGTACCCCCTGGTCGACGGCCTCGCGGAGGACGGCGAGGGCCTGCGCGCGGTCGCGCGGCGGGCCGAAGACGTGCGGGCCGGCGAGCTGCATCGCGCCGTACCCCATCCGGCTCAGGGTGAGGCCGTCGGCGGGGGTCAGGGCGCCGCCGGGCAGGTTGTCGCTCATGTCGTTCCTCTATCCGTTGTCGTCGCAGGTATGCGCAGGACGACTGTCCGTCGTTCGCGGCCGGACCGGCAGGGCGAGGTGTTCCTGGTTGTGACACGACCAGTCACCGGGTCACCTTCCGATCTACCGTCGAGGGCATGGACGCCACCAACCAGTTCGGCGAGTTCCTGCGGGCCCGTCGCGAGCGGATCCGACCCGAGGAGGTGGGCCTCGGCCCGGGCGTCGGCCTGCGTCGGGTGCCCGGGCTGCGGCGCGAGGAGGTGGCGATGCTGGCCGGGATCAGCGCCGACTACTACCTGCGGTTGGAGCAGGGGCGTGAGCGGCACCCCTCGGTGCAGGTCCTCGACGCGCTCGCCGGGGTGCTGCGACTGGATCCGGAGGCGACCGCGTACATGATCGGGTTGACCCGGCCGCGGTCGCGCCGGGCGGTCCGACCGGCCGCCGAGCGCGTACCGGCCAGTGTGCTCCACCTGGTGGGGCAGCTTTCGATGCCCGCGTTCGTGCAGAACCGCTACCTGGACATCCTGGCGTCGAACCGGATGGCGAGGGCGCTGTCGCCGAACCTCGCCCCGGGTGCGAACCGGCTCCGCGCGGTGTTCCTGGACGCGGCGGAGCGGGAGTTGTTCCGGGACTGGCGGCAGGCGATGCAGAAGGTGGTGGGTCAGCTGCGCGCCGACTCGGCCGCGGACGCCGACGACCCCCGGCTGGCCGCGCTGGTGGGGGAGTTGTCGCTGAAGAGCGACTGTTTCCGCCAGTTGTGGGCCCGGCACGAGGTACGCGGGCGGGAGGGCGTGGTGAGCCGGCTGCACCACCCCGAGGTGGGTGATCTCGACCTGTACTGCGACAAGCTCGCCATTTCCGGCGCGGAGGGGCAGCTCCTGGTCATCTACCACGCCGAGCCCGGTACGGAGTCCGAGCGCCTGCTCGCGCTGCTCGGCTCGATCGCCGCCAGCACCCCCGACGACGGCGTGGACAGCATCCGGCCCGGCGATCCGGCTCGCCTCTATCCCTCGGAGTGAGCCTGGGCTTGACGCCATCATGTTTGTGAGTGCACACTCACAAACATGAGATCCACCGCCGAGGCCCGCCGGGCCACCGTCCTGAACGCCGCCGTGTCGGCGTTCGCGCGTACCGGCTTCCACGCCACGCCGGTCACCGCGGTCGCGGCCGCCGCCGGCATCTCCGAGGCGTACGTCTTCCGGCTCTTCAACGGCAAGCTCGGGTTGTTCGTGGCGGCGGCCGAGGCGTGCTTCGAGCGGATCGTCGCGGCGCTCGGGATGGGCGCGGAGCGCGCCGGTGACGCCGGCCCGGACGAGATCCTGGACGCGATGGGTGGCGCCTACGCCGAGTTGATCGCCGACCGTGATCTCCTGCTGCTCCAGGTGCAGGCGCAGGCGGTCACCGACGTTCCCGAGATCGCCGAGGCGGTGCGGGCCGGCTACCGGCGCGTCGCCACCTTCGTGCAGAACCGATCCGGGGCCGGTGACGCCCAGGTGCAGCAGTTCTTCGCGTACGGCCAGCTCTGCCACCTGATCGTGACGGCCGGCCTGGAGCAGGTGCCCGAGCCCTGGGCGCGCGCATTGACCGCCGGCATCCGGCATCCCTGACCACCCACGTCCGAGAAAGGCCCGGGCCGCTCCTGGCGGCCCACTTTTTCCACCCACAATGTGTGTGAGTGCCCACTCACTAACAGGAGGCGACAGATGAGCAGCAGCGCAATGATCACCGAGGTGGTACTGCCCGGCGTGGTCGAGCCGGACGGGCTCCAGATCAACCAACGCGCCATGCCCGTGCCCGCCGCACGGCAGGCGCTCGTCCAGGTCGAGGCCACCGGCATCTCGTACGCCGAGCAGAGCATGCGCCGGAACCTCTACCCGGGTCAGCCGGCGTTCCCGTTCGTGCCCGGCTACGACCTCGTCGGCACCGTTCACGCGGTGGGAGCGGGTGGTGACGAGTCGCTGGTCGGCACCCGGGTCGCGGCGGTCACCAAGACCGGCGCCTGGACCACGCACGCCGTCGTGGACGTCGACGACCTCACGCCCGTACCACCCGGCCTGGACCCGGCCGAGGTCGAGACCGTCGTGGTGAACGGGGTGACCGCCTGGCAGATGCTGGGCCGGGCCCGGCTGCGGGCCGGGCAGACGATCCTCGTGCACGGCGCGAACGGCGGTGTGGGAACGGTCCTCGTCCAACTCGGCCGCCACCTCGGGCTGCGGGTCATCGGCACCGCGGCCCCGCGACACCACGAGGCGCTGCGGGCGCTCGGCGTCGAACCGCTCGACTACCGCGCCCCGGACCTGGCCGGGCGCGTACGGGCCCTGTCCCCGGGCGGTGTCGACGCCGTCTTCGATCCGGTGGCCGGTCCGGGCGTACGCACCTCGTACCGGCTGCTCGCTCCCGGTGGCACGCTCATCGTCTACGGCACCGCCTCGGCCACCGGCGCCGCCCGGTCGATCGCCTGGGTCTTCGTGAAGCTGCTGGCGCGGCTCTACACCTGGAACGCCCTGCCGAACGGTCACCGGGTCGGCTTCTACAACTTCTGGGCCGGTCGTCTCACCCGTGGCGCGGCGTTCCGGCGTCGGCTGCGTACCGACCTCGGCACCGTGCTCGACCTGCTCCGCCAGGGCGTGCTGGTGCCGCAGATCGCCGCCCGCTACCCCCTGACCGAGGTTTCCGCCGCGCTGGCCTTCGCCGAGGCCCGTACCCGGCCCGGCAAGGTGGTGCTGGAGCCCTGAACCGGCTCAGCCGATGTCCTCGGCGAGGTGTCCGCGCAGCGTGGCGAGCGCCCGGGTGAGCAGTCGGGATACGTGCATCTGGGAGACGCCGATCCGCTCGGCGATCTGGGCCTGGGTCAGGTTGCCGTGGAACCGCAGGCTGAGGATCCGGCGTTCGCGTTCCGGCAGCGTGGCGAGCGCCGGGCCGAGGGCGACGCGGAGGTCGACCAGGTCCAGCTCGTGGTCGTCCACGCCGAGGGTGTCGCCGAGTTCCATGGTGCCGTCGACGCCCACCGGGGTGGACAGTGAGGTCGACCGGTACGCCCGGGCGCCCTCCAGCCCTTCCAGCACGGCCTCCTCGGAGACGTCGAGGTGCGCGGCGACGTCGGCGACCGTCGGCGAGCGGCCCAGGGTGTGCGTCAGCGTGCTGTTGGCGACGCTGATCGCCAGCCGCAGTTCCTGGAGGCGGCGCGGCACCCGCACCGCCCAGGTGCGGTCCCGGAAGTACCGCTTGATCTCGCCGGCGATGGTCGGGATGGCGTACCCGCTGAAGTCGACGCCACGGTCGGCGTCGAAGTGGTCGACGGCCTTGACGAGGCCGACCATGGCGGTCTGCGTCAGGTCCTCGTCGGGCACGCCGCGCCCGGAGTAGCGGCGGGCCAGGTGCCGGGCGAGGGGCATCCACGCCTCGATGGCGCGGTCCCGCAGCGCCGGTCGGCGCGGGTCGTCGGCCGCAAGGGTGACCAGTTCGACGATCAGTTCGTCCGTACGCCGGTGGTCGTGAGCAGTGCCGGTGGTGGTGGCCACGGGACGGTCCTCTCCACGGGTGCCCGTCTACGAGGCCGACCGGAGAGAGATCCGAACCGGCTGCCGCCGGAGCGCATGGACGGACGGGATGCGCTGTCGAGGAGGTTCCACAACCCGGGCCTCGCCACCGCGTCATGTCGTTCGTGTGCCAGTCCCGACGCTACCCGAAAGGGCCAGCTATTACTAGCCGAAAGTATGAGTGGGCGAAGGTGGGGCGAGGTCAGGCGCACATTGGCAGTTCGCTCCCGTGCTCCTAGGGTGGTCAGGACACGGGGAGGTGGAGCGTGGTCGACGCTGGCGACGCGGCGCGTTGGCTACAGCTCAACGCACCCCGAGGCGGGCCGGACGAGCTGTCGCTCCTCGTCACCCGGGCGGCGCCGGCGATCGGCGCCACCGAGATCGTGATCTACCTGGCCGACTACACCCAGTCCTGCCTCGTGCCCATGCTGGGCGCCGGTCTGACCCGGGACGAGTTGACGATCGAGACCACGCTGGCCGGGCGGGCGTTCACGACCCTCGACGTGCAGCGAGCCGCCGAATCCCCGGACCGACTCTGGGTGCCTCTGCTGCTCGGCTGTGAGCGGCTCGGTGTTCTGGAGGTCGTGTCGCCGGCCGCGGGTGACCCGGCGTCGGACGGTTCCGTCTGGGAGTTGGCGGTCAACGTCGCCCAGGTCCTGGTGAATCGCCGGCTCTACGGCGACGTCGTCGAGCGGATGCGACGCCGCCTCCCGATGCAGGTCGCCGCCGAGATCGTGTGGGGACTGCTGCCGCCGCTGACCTTCGCGACCGACGATGTGGTGGTCACCGCGATCCTCGAACCGTGCTACGACGTCGGCGGGGACATCTTCGACTACGCGCTGAACGGCGACGTGCTCAGCGTCGGGCTCTTCGACACCTGTGGGCACGGCATCAGGGCGAGCAGCCTGGCGTCGCTGGTGGTCAGCGCGTACCGCAACGCCCGCCGGTCCGGCCTCGACCTGGTGGACACGGCCATCAGCATCGACCGCTGGGTGCGCTCGGAGCACCCGAGCTATTTCGCGACCGCGCTGCTTGCCGAACTGGATCGGCGGACCGGCCGGCTCAGCATCATCAACGCCGGTCACCCCGGCGCCATGTTGCTGCGCGACGGCAAGGCGATCCGGGAGCTGCCGGGGCCGACCGCGCTGCCGCTCGGCCTCGGTCACCTGTCGGAGAGAAGGCCCCGGGTGTACGAGGAGGACCTGCACCCGGGGGACCGCCTCCTCGCCTACACCGACGGCATCACCGAAGCGCGCAGTGTCGACGGGGAGCGGTTCGGTCTGGACCGGCTCGTCGACTTCGTCAATCGCGCCCTCAACGACAGCCAGCCCAGCCCGGAGACGATGCGGCGGCTGGTGCGCGCGGTCCTCGCCTACCAGGACGAGCAGCTCGACGACGACGCGACGGCCCTGATCCTGGAGTGGCAGCCGCAGCACCTCCCGCTGGGGCACCTGCGCCACGTCACCGCGCCCCACCCCTGACCGTCGAGTGGGATTTTGCACTCTGAGTGCACTTGTCTCGGGATCGAGGGCTGTCTAGCGTCACACCATGGCTGACTCGTGGACCTTCGCCGTGGCCCGTAGCGACCTCGGGCGCACCACCCTCGCCGACGGCGACGTGCCCGCCCTGCCCGACGGAGCGGCGCTGCTGCGCGTCGACCGTGTCGGTCTCACCGCCAACAACGTGACCTACGCCGTGCTCGGCGAGGCGATGCGCTACTGGGAGTTCTTCCCGCCCGGCCCGCGCGGGCTCGATCCACAGTGGGGGCTTCCGCCGCTGTGGGGGTTCGCCGAGGTGGTCGCGTCGACGGTCGCCGATGTCGAGGTGGGCCGACGGGTCTACGGCTATCTACCTCCCGCCGGCCACCTGGTGGTCCGGCCGGACCGGGTGGACGCGTCCGGGTTCCGCGACGCGAGCCCGCACCGCGCCGGGCTGCCCTCGCCGTACAACGCGTACCGGGCGACCGACGGCGACCCGGCCTACCGGGCCGAGCAGGAGGATCTGCTGATCCTGTTCCGGCCGCTCTTCTTCACCTCGTTCATGCTGGCCGACCAGGTCGTCGACAACGACTTCTACGGCGCACAGGCGCTGGTCCTGTCGTCGGCGTCGAGCAAGACGGCCTACGCCGCCGCGAGTGAACTGCACGGCCGCGGCGCGCGCCTGGTCGGGCTCACCTCGCCCGGCAACCTCGCGTTCACCCGGTCGCTGGGCTGCTACGACGACGTCGTGCCGTACGACGCGATCGACACGCTCGACGTGGTCGACACCGCGTACCTCGACCTGTCCGGCGCGCCCGCGACCCGGGCCGCGCTCCGCGGACACCTCGGCGACCGGCTCGTCCGGGACATCGCCGTCGGGCTCACCACCCAGACGCCAAACGCCGACGCCGCCGGGGAGGTCTTCTTCGCGCCCGTGCAGATGCGCAAGCGCAGCCAGGACTGGGGGCGCGACGGGCTCGACGCCCGGTTCACCGACGCCTGGCAGCGGTTCGTCCCCGTGGTGAGCGGGTGGCTCGACGTGCGGGTCGGCCACGGCCCGGAGGCGCTGCGGGACGCCTGGCTCGACGTTCTCGCCGGCCGTACGCCCCCACGGGTCGGTCACGTCGTCCAGTTCTGAGCGCCCGCCACCGTCACGGCACGATGGCGTCCACGTACCCGCCGTCCACCCGGACCGCCGCGCCGGTCGTCGCGGAGGCGAGCGGCGAGGCGAGGTACGTGACCATGTTGGCGATCTCCTCGGGCTCGATGAGCCGCTGGAGCAGCGACTGCGGCCGGTGCAGGCGCATGAACTCCCGCTGGGCCTCCTCCCAGGGCAGGCTGTCACCCACGAGATCGGCGACGAGCTCCTCCACGCCGCCGGTGTGGGTCGGCCCGGCGAGCACCGAGTTGACGGTCACGCCGGTGCCGGCCGCGGCCTTCGCGAACCCGCGCGAGACGCCGAGCAGGGCGGTCTTCGAGACGCCGTAGTGGATCATTTCGGTGGGAATGACGACCGCCGAGTCACTGGCGATGTACTGCACCCGCCCCCAACCGCGATCCATCATCGCCGGCAGGTAGGCGCGGGTCAGCCGGACGCCGGCCAGCACGTTCACCTCGAAGTAGCGACGCCACTCGTCGTCCGAGATCTCCAACGCCGCCGTGGGACCGAAGACGCCGAGGTTGTTGATCAGGATGTCGACGCTGGGCAGCAGGTCGAGCGCGCGAGCCGTACCCTCGTCGGTCGACACGTCCGCAGCCACCTCGACGACCTCCGCGCCGGGGACCTCGTCGCGCAGCGCCTTCGCCGCGCGCTCCACGCCGGCGGCGGTACGGCCGTTCACGGCCACCCGCGCCCCCGCCCGCGCGAGCCCCACCGTGATGGCCGCGCCGATGCCCTGGGTCGAGCCGGTGACCAGCGCGGTCCTACCGGCGAGATCGATCTGAACCGTCATGTCCCATCCCCGTCCTTGCGCACCACGCCCGCTTACCGCAGCCTCGACCGTATCGGTGCCGGCCGGACCCGGCAGGGTGAGTCGGACAGATCACGCCCGCCGCCGAGGCCGGTGTCCGGTCCGAGCAGAAAACCGTAATCTGACCTGCCACCGCTCGTCTCCGATCAGGAGCGGTCAGCGCGCACCGGCGCTGTTCTCGTCGAGCGCACAAGGAGTGGAACCCATGTCGTCAGCCGGTCGGGCAGTACCCGATTCCGGGTTGGTCGTCGCGGCGCGACAGGGCGACCGGCGCGCTCTCGACGACCTCGTGGCGGCCTCGCTTCCGCTGGTCTACAACATCGTCGGGCGGGCGCTGCGCGGCCACGCCGACGTCGACGACGTGGTCCAGGAGACCTTGGTACGGGTGATCCGGCACCTGCCCACCCTCAACGACCCGACGGCGTACCGGTCCTGGCTGGTGGCGATCACCATCCGGCAGGTACGCGACTGGGACCAGCGCCGACGGGTCGCCCTCAACCGGGACGCCGGACTGGACGCGATCCACAACGTGCCCGACCCCGCCTCCGACTTCGCCGGGATGACGATCCTCCGGCTCGGCCTCACCGACCAGCGGCGGGAGGTCGCCGAGGCCACCCGGTGGCTCGATCCGGACGACCAGGAACTGCTCTCGTTGTGGTGGCTGGAGGAGACCGGCGAGCTGACGCGTACCGAGATCGCCGAGGCGGCGAATCTGTCGCCGG
Organism: Micromonospora sp. bgisy143; assembly: GCF_057708145.1. Classification (NCBI taxonomy): domain Bacteria; kingdom Bacillati; phylum Actinomycetota; class Actinomycetes; order Micromonosporales; family Micromonosporaceae; genus Micromonospora; species Micromonospora sp. bgisy143. Next base: position 295,943 of record NZ_JBYIRN010000001.1, on the reverse strand, counting down.
GGCACGTCGCCGTACGCATCCACCGGATGAAGGAGCAGATCCAGAGCGCCCGAGGTGTCGTCCGCGCACTGCACGAACGACCCGGGTGCCCGGACCTGCGCGCCGCGACGGCCGAGTGGGACGGCAACCCCAGCCCGTTGTGGCGCAAGCGGTTGGCCCGGCACGTCCGCGACTGCGCGTTCTGTGGCCGCCTGGGCGCCGCCTTCCTGCCGATCGACCGGCTGCTCGCGGGGATGTCGCTGCTGCCGCTGCCGGCCGGCCTCAGCGCTCACATCCCGCAGGCGACCGCGCCCATGGTCGTCGCACCGGCCGTCGGACCGTCGTCGAACCTCGCCGGCCTGGCAGCGCACGCGCCCAGTGGCCTGCTGCCGTCCCTCGCGGCCTCGGTGGCGGTGGCGGTCACCGCGGTCACCGCGTTGGTGGTGCTGCTGCCGGCTGATCCGGCCGCCGCGCCACAGGCCGCGCCCTCCTGGGCCGCCGCGCCGCCCGCCTCGCCCACCGTCGTCGCCTCGCCGAGCAAGTCGCCGTCACCGAGCGTTCGTCCGTCCCCCTCGAAGGCGCCGGTGGTGCCGGCGGTCAGCTCCGCGCGCAAGGGCGTCGGGGTGTGGGACTTCGCGGGTGCGAGTCAGGCGTTGGCCAACTCGAAGGCCGGTTGGTACTACACCTGGGGCACCCAACATCCCGGCATCACCACTCCGCGAGGCGCGGCGTTCGTGCCCATGATCCGTAGTGCGGAGAACGTCAACGCCACAGACCTTGCCCGGGCCCGGGCGGCCGGGCCCTACCTGCTCGGCTTCAACGAGCCGGACCTGGCCGAGCAGGCGGGCATGACCGTCGAGCAGGCACTGGACCTGTGGCCGCAACTGATGGCGACGGGCAGCAAACTGAGCAGCCCGGCGGTCGCCTTCGGTGGCGCGGACCCGCAGGGTTGGCTGGGCCGGTTCATGGCCGGCGCCGAGGCCCGGGGTCACCGGGTCGACTTCATCGCCCTGCACTGGTACGGCGCCGACTTCACCACCGCCGCGGCGGTGAACCAGCTCCGGCAGTACCTGCAAGCCGTGTACCAGCGGTACAGGAAGCCGATCTGGCTGACCGAGTTCGCGTTGATCCGCTACGACGGCGGGCGTCAGGTGTTCCCGAGCCAGGAGCAGCAGGCCGCCTTCCTCACCGCGGCCACCAGCATGCTCGGCCAACTCTCCTACGTGCAGCGGTACGCCTGGTTCGGGCTGCCCGCGACCGACAAGGACAAGTCCGGGCTGTTCAGCGACGGCACCAGGGCCACGGCTGTGGGCCGCGCGTTCCAGGCCGCGCGCTGATGATCGCCCGCAGGGCCCCCGCCTGGCGGATCGCCGGTGTCGCCGTGACGCTGGCCGCGACGACGCTGGCCGTCGGCCTGACCCGGCACGCGAGCCGTACCGACCGATCCGCCGCGCCCGCGTCGTCGGCCGCCGCGCCTGCCGCGTCGGTGCTGCTCAACGGCACCGACGACGCCTTCATCCAACTGCTGCTCCCGATGGACGAGGGCGCGCTCGCGCTGATCGACCACCTCGACACCCGTCCCTCGGCCACCGACCCCGCGCTGCGCGCCGTCCTCGGTGACATCCGGGCGGCGCACCGGACCGAGGTGTCGGAGCTGCGGCGTCTGCTGGCCGCCGGCAACGTCCCGGAGCAGAACATCCACGAGGGGCACCAGATGCCCGGCATGGTGACCGACGACCGCCTTGCCGAGCTGCGCGCCGCCCCCGACGACGAGGTGCCGTCCCGGGCCGTGGGCCTGCTCCGGGCGCACCTCGAGCAGACGGTCGTGCTGTGTCGGGGCGAGCAGAACGCCGGGGGCAGCCCGGAGGTGCGGGCGCTCGCCGGCCGGATCCAGACGACGCGGGCCGCCGAGCTGACCGCTCTGGCGGGTCGGCCCGGCGCGACCGGCGATGCGGACCACTGACCGGTACGACACCGTGGGCGGTCCGGCGCGGGTGCCGCGGGCTGCCCACCGTGCCGCGACGACCGGGTACGCGGACAGCGTCCGGCGGGGTCGTACCGGTGGGGCGGCGCCGCGCGGCCAGGGTGCGGCGACCACACCGACGGCGGGTTGGCGCGGCGGTCACCGCCGTGCCCCGAGCCACGGCACCCTCGTCGGCGCGACCGCGATGGTGGGCCTGGGGTGGCTGCTCGCGATCCTCGCCGCGCCGCACGTCGCCCTCTCCCCGGCCGGGCGGACGGTCGCCCTCTTCGGTCATCTGACCTGCCTGGTGGTGGGCTTCGGCGCGGTGTTGACGGTGGACTGGTTCAGCCTGCGCTGGCTGCTGCGCCGCGAACCGCTCGACGCCGTGCTGAACGCGGCACGGGCAGCTCACCCGCTCATCTGGCTGGGTCTGGTCGGTCTCGTCGTCAGCGGCGCGGTGTTGGGACCGGACACGTCCTCCGCGCTGGTGTGGGTCAAGCTGTTCGCGGTGCTGGCGGTCGGCGTCAACGGGCTCTTCCTCGGCCGGGTGCGGGACCGGCTCGTCGCGGCCCAGGGCCGTCCGCCCTGGGCCGCACTACTGCCCGGCGTCGCCGCCGCCCTCACCTCCCAGCTCGGCTGGTGGGCCGCGACCCTGATCGGGTTTCTCAGCGCCAATCGCTGAGCCACCAACGGCCTGCGCTTCCTGCGCGCGGCGCTGACGGCGTACCCCTGTTCTGTTGCCTTTGCTCTGCTTCACTCCACGCAACACCGCGTGTCCGGTAATCGGACGTCTGCCGTTGCCTATGTTGAAGCAGAGCAAAGGATGCACAGGACATTGCAGGGAGGTGCGGCCGGCAGCGCAGTCCGGCCCCCCAACGGGGGCTGTCGCGGACTGCCCATCGTGCTGCGACGACCGGTACGCGAACACCGCACGGGCGTCGACTCTCGTCGGCTAGGCCGGCGGCTCGACCGCCTCGGCGAGCACCTCCAGCACGTGCCGGTACGGCTGCCCGGTGGCCCGGCTCATGCCCAGCTCGCAGGTGCGGTTGCAGGAGGCGTACGCGTCGTGCGGACGCTCGTTCACCTCGGCGGCCTGGGCGGCGGTCGCGCCGGCGGTGACCTCGGGATGCAGCAGACCCCGGTCACCGGCGAAGGCGCAGCACCCCCAGCTGTCCGGCACGGTCACCGTGTCGGCGACCGCCCGGGCCACCGTGTGCAGGTCGTCGACGCCGTCGAGGTGCACGGTCGAGCAGGTGGGGTGCAGCGCGAGCGAGCCGAGTCGCCGGGGTTCGGGCAGCGCCGGCAGCAGGTGCCGGGCGGTGAAGGTGACGCTGTCGACGACGCGCAGTCCGGCGTACCGGGCCCGGTCCTCCTCCGGTAGGGCGGCGGTCAACTGGGCGAGGCCGTGGGTGCAGGACGACGCGTCGCACACGACGGGCAAACGGCCCTGGTCGCTGGCGGCCCAGAGCACGGCCAGGGTGCGCTCGGCCATCTCGCGGTGCCCGGCCGGGTAGCCCTTGGACTGCCAGGGCGTTCCGCAGCACAGGCCCGCCGTGCCGGCCGGTACGACGACCGGCACCCCGGCCAGCTCGCACAGCCGCAGGAACGCCGCCGCCGAGCCACCGGACGGGCCGTCCTCGGCCGCGAAGACGCTGCCGATGCAGGCCGCGAAGAACACCGCCTGGGCGTCGGGCGTGCTGCGCGGCGTGGGACGGGGTGCGCCGGCACGCGGAATGTCGTCGCTCCACTGTGGGACGAGTTCGGTGCCGCCGAGGGACCGGAGCATCCCGGTGGCGGCGCGGACCACCGGCGTTGGGGTGACGTGCGCGGTATTCAGCCCGACCCGGACGCCCGCCACGGCGGCCTTCCAGTGCCGGGCGACACCGGCGGCCGTGCGCTGGGCGCGCGGGCTGTGCCGCTCGGCGCGCAGCCGCTTCATCGCTGCCCCGGTGTCGATGCCGACCGGGCAGGCGGTGACGCAGAGACTGTCGGCGGCACAGGTGTCCACGGCCGCGTACGCGTAGTCGTCGGTCAACTCCCGGCGGCGCTCCTCGTCACCGGCGGCGGTGGCGAGGGCGATCTGGCGTTGCAGCACGATGCGCTGGCGGGGGGTGGTGGTGACGTCGGCGGTGGGGCAGACCGGTTCGCAGTAGCCGCACTCCACGCACGCGTCCAGTTCCTCGTCGACCGTCGGCACGGCCTTGAGCTGCCGCAGGTGCACGCTCGGGTCGTCGTTGAGCAGCACGCCCGGGTTGAGCAGGCCGGTCGGGTCGCACAGCCGCTTCAGCTCGCGCATCACGTCGTACAGCTCGTCGCCGTACTGCCGGCGGACGAAGGGCGCCATGGCCCGCCCGGTGCCGTGCTCGGCCTTGAGGGTGCCGCCCTCGGCGAGCACGAGGTCGACCATGTCGTCGGTGAACCGCGCGTAGCGGTCGATCTCGGCCGGCGTGTCGAAGGACTGGGTCAGCATGAAGTGCAGGTTGCCGTCGCGGGCGTGTCCGAAGATGACCGCGTCGGGGTAGCCGTGCCGCTCGAACAGGTCGATCAGCCCGTCGCAGGTGCCGGTGAGGCGCGGCATCGGCACCGCGATGTCCTCCAGCAGCGCCGTGGTGCCGGGCGGGCGGGCCCCGGCGACCGCCGTGTAGAGGCCCTTGCGCAGGTGCCAGAGCTTGGCGCGTTCGCGCGGGTCACGGGTCAGCTCGGTGCCGGTGACGGCGGGCAGCCGATCGAGCACACCCCGGGCGTCGGCGAGCGTCGCGGCCAGATGCTCCGCGCTGTCCTCGGCGAACTCGACGAGCAGCGCCGCGTGGCCGGTCACGGTCAGCCCGCGCAGGGCCGCGCCCGCGCCGGGGTCGCGCTGGCTGACGCGCAGCGCGGCCGCGTCCAGCAGTTCGGCGGTACGCGCGCCGGCGGCGAGCAGGGCGGGCAGCGCGTCGGTGGCGTCGGTGAGTCCGGGCAGGATGAGCAGCCCGGTGGCGGCATGCGGGTGGATCTCGACGGTACGGAAGACCGCCTCGGCGACGAAGCCGAGCGTGCCCTCGCTGCCGATCATCAGGTGGGCGAGCATGTCGACCGGGCTGCTGTGATCGAGCAGCGAGTTCAGCCCGTACCCCATGGTGTTCTTCATGGCGAACAGCCGCTCGACGGTGGCCCGCGAGCCGGGGTCGGACCGCACCCGGTCGCGCAGCCGCAGCAGCCCGGCGTGCAGCTCCGGTTCGGCGGCCCGCAGCCGCTCGTCGGCGTCGCGGGCGGCGGAGTCGACGACCGTGCCGGACGGCAGCACGAAGCGCAGCGACTCCATCGTGCGGTACGCGTTGTCGGTGGTGCCGCAGGTCATCCCGCTGGAGTTGTTGGCGACCATGCCGCCCACCGTGCAGGCGGCCTCGCTGGCCGGGTCCGGGCCGAGCCGACGGCCGTAGCGGGCCAGCCGGGCGTTGGCCTGCCGGATCGTCAGTCCGGGTTGGAGCCGGATGCGCCGCCCGTCGTCGAGCACCTCCGCGGCACGCCAGTCGGTGCGGACGTCGACCAGCACGCCCGCCCCGCCGGCCTGGCCGGCGAGGCTGGTGCCGCCGCCGCGCAGGGTCAGCGGCACCCCGGCCTCCCGGGCGCCGGCCATCAGCGCGCCCACCTCGGCCGCCGAGGCGGCGCGGACCACCGCCTGCGGCTCGAACAGGTACGGCGAGGCGTCGTGTGCCGCCGCGAGACGCCGGGGCAGTTCGGCGCTGGCCCGGCTCGGATCGTCGAGCCGGGAACGCAGCAGGTCGGCGACCTCGCGGGCACGGACGCCGGCGGCGGTCGGCGCGGGTACGACGGTGCTCATGGCGGATCCTCCCGGAAAGGGGCGGTCAGTCGGCCGTGTCGAGCAGCAGCCGGTTCGGGGCTGTGCCGGCCGGGGCGGGCAGCCGCAGCGGCTCGCGGCCGGGGGTGATGCTGCCGAGCACCGAGGCGTGCCGCGCGCCGGTGCCCGAGGGCAGGGTGCCCGGCAGCCCGTGCACGGTCAGGTAGCCCAGCAGCGCGAACGCCAGCGCCTCCTTGGCGTCCGACGCGACACCCACCTCGTCGCTGGACGTCAGGTCGACGCCCGGCAACTCGTCGACGAGCATGCCCATCAGGGTCGGGTTGTGCGCCCCGCCGCCGGAGACCACGAGCCGGGTGACGCCGTGCGCGCGGCAGGCGTCGGCCACCGTGAGCGCGGTCAGCCGGGTGAGCGTGGCCAGCACGTCCCGTGGGTCCGGGGTGGGCACGTCGGCCAGGGCGGCGAGCAGGTACGGCAGGTGGAACAGCTCCTTGCCGGTGGTCTTCGGGCCGGTCAGCCGGTAGTACGGCTCGTCGAGCAGCCGCCGCAGCAGCGCCGGACTCTCCTGCCCGGCGGCTGCCCCGCGCCCGTCCCGGTCGTACTCCTCGGCACCACCGGTGAAGTGACGTACGGCGGCGTCGAGGAGCGCGTTGGCCGGTCCGGTGTCGAACGCGAGGGGATCGGCGTCCGGCGCGACCACCGTGATGTTGGCGATCCCGCCGAGGTTCAGGGCGGCCGGGACGCCGGGCAGCCCGCGCAGCAGCAGCGTGTCGAAGAGGGCGACCAGCGGTGCGCCCTGCCCGCCGGCGGCGACGTCGCGGCTGCGCAGGTCGGCCACGACCGGAAGACCGGTGGCCTCGGCGATCCAGGCCGGCTGACCCAGTTGCAGGGTGCCCCGGACCACGCCGCCCTCGACCCAGTGGTGCATGGTCTGGCCGTGCGAGACGACCAGGTCGGCCCGACCGTCGCACAGCTCGGCGAGGGCCCGCGTGCCGGCCTCGGCGAACGCCTGGCCGATGCCGGTGTCCAGCACGCAGATCGCCTCGGTGGTGGTCGGCGCGGGTGGCAGCGCGGCGGCGATCCGGGCACGCAGTTCGTCCGGGTACGGGTGGCTGAGCCGGCCCAGCGGTCGCATCCGCAGGGTGTCGCCGGTCAGCGTGAACTCGGCGGCGGCGGCTTCGATGCCGTCGTACGAGGTGCCGGACATCAGGCCGATCACGCGCATGGCGGTCTCCTTCATGCCCGGCCGACGGGTGCCGCCGCCGTCTCGTCGTCATCGTCGACGCGGCGGTGGTCGTACGGCGTCGGCGCCGGGTGGAACAGGCTCGACACCGCGCCGACGGCCAGGGTGATCAGGACACCGATCGGCACCAGCCACTGGGCGGCGATGGCGGTCGCGGTGGTGGTGCCGGCCGTCGTCACATCGATCTTGACGTAGCGGACGATGTAGGTCATCACCGCGACCGTGACGAGGAAGGCGATCACCGCGTCGACCTGGTTGGCCCGCTTGACGAGACGGCCGAGCAGGAAGGCCCCGAGCAGCGCGCCGTAGGTGTAGCCGGCGATGGTCAGACCGGTCAGGTAGACGTTTCCGGTGCTGGAGCTGAACGCGCAGGCGAAGATCGCCATCAGCACCGCCCAGACCAGGGTCATCACCCGGGCCAGCCGGAGCATGGTGTCGTCCGACGGGACCTTCTTGAAGAAGCTGTGGATGAAGTCGGCGACCGTGGAGTTCGACATCGAGTTCAGCGCCGACGACAGCGACCCCATCGCCGCGCCGAGGATGCCGGCGACCAGCAGGCCGGAGATGCCCACCGGCAGGGCGTGCAGGATGAAGTTCGGGTACAGGTTGTCGGTGCTGCTCAGGCCCAGCTCCTTGAAGGTCTGACCCTTGTTGTACGACCACAGCAGCGCACCGACCAGCGAGAACGCCGCGAACTGGATGACCACGAAGATGCCCGAGGAGACCATCGCCAACTGACCCTCGCGCAGCGTGCGGGTGGACAGGATGCGCTGGACGATGAGCTGGTCCGAACCGTGGCTGGCCATGGCGAAGATGGCGCCACCGATGATCGCGGTCGGCAGGGCGAACGGGCTGGTGAGCACGTGCGCGAGGTCGAAGTTGGTGTCGAAGAGCTGGAACTTGCCGGCGTCCAGCGCCTGCGAGTAGCCGTCGAACCCGATGGCGTGGCTGAGCACCGCGATGGCCAGGATCGCCCCGCCCAGGTAGAGGCCCATCTGGATGGCGTCGGTCCAGATGACCGCCTTGATGCCACCGAGGTAGGTGTACACCACCGTGATCAGCGTCAGCACGATGATGATCGCCTGGTAGCCGACGTTCAGCCCGAACTCGTCGAGGAGCAGCTTGATCGGGATGGCCGAGGCGAACAGTCGTACGCCCTCGGCGAGCAGGCGGGTGAAGACGAAGGTGACCGACGCCAGACCCTGGAGTTTCAGGCCGAACCGCTCACCGAGGTACTGGTAGGCGCTGACGAAGCCACCCCGTTTGTAGAGCGGGATGAGCACCGCGGCCACGATCACGCGGCCGATCACGTAGCCGAGGGCCAGTTCGACGTTGCCGAAGCCCTGAGTGCTGTACGCGCCGCCGGGCACGCTGATCACCGTCAGGACGCTGGTCTCGGTGGCGACCACGGAGAACGAGACGGTCCACCAGGGCAGCTTGCCCTCGCCCACGAAGTAGTCCTTGGACGACTTCTGTTTGCCGGACAGGCGTAGTCCGACAGCGGCGATCACCACGAGGTACAGGACGATCACGACAAGGTCGAGTTGACGCACGGTTCACTCCCAACCAGCGGGGTTGTCAATAAGTGACGTTGGCCCACACTATCGCGAAACTTTTTGCCAGTGCCCCTCCGGTCTGGTTACGCTGTGGTCTCAGCCTGCTGATACGGGGCGGACGCGAGGCCCAAACGGTGCGTTGCCGACGGATTCTCAACGATCTGGCACGCGTCGCCGAACTGGTCAGGAAGCACTCGCCCGGTCGGCGACTGAGACACCAGCGGAAGGAACGAACACCCCGTGGACCTCAGCACCCTCGGCACCGAGACCCGCAACGACAAGACCACCGACCTCGACCGGATGTCGCCCACCGAGATGCTCCTCGCCATGAACGACGAGGACCGTACGGTCGCGGACGCCGTCCGCCGGGCCGTGCCGGACATCGCGGCCGCCGTCGACGTCATCGTGGCGTCGCTGCGCCGAGGCGGTCGGTTGATCTACCTGGGCGCCGGCACCAGCGGCCGGATCGGCATGCTCGACGCCGTCGAGTGCCCACCCACCTTCGGTACGCCGCCCGAGCGGGTCATCGGGCTGCTCGCCGGCGGGGCGGGCGCGTTCGGTGTCGCCGTCGAGGGCGCGGAGGACGACCCGGCCCGGGCCGTCGCCGATCTCGACGCGATCGGCGTCGACGACCGCGACACCGTGGTGGGGCTCGCGGCCAGCGGTCGTACCCCCTATGTGGTGGGTGGACTGGCTCACGCCCGCACTCGTGGGGCGACCACCGTCTCCGTCGCCTGCAACACCGACGCGGTGGCCAGCCGGCACGCCGACGTCGCCATCGAGGTGCCCACCGGTCCCGAGGTGCTCACCGGCTCCACCCGGCTCAAGGCCGGCACCGCCGAGAAGCTCGTCTGCAACATGCTCTCCACCGCCACGATGGCCCGGCTCGGCAAGGTCTACGGCAACCTGATGGTGGACATGAACGCCACCAACGAGAAGCTCGTCGACCGGGCCCGCCGCATCGTCGCCGAGGCCGCCGAGACCGATCTCGACACCGCCGCCGGTGCGCTCGCCGCCGCCCACGGCCACGCCAAGACGGCCATCGTGCTGCTGCTCGCGCACTGCACCGCCGAGGAGGCCGCGGCACGGCTGCGCGACGCCGACGACGACGTGCGGGCCGCCGTCGCGGCCTGACCGGCAGCGGTCAGCGGTTGACGTACGCGGCGAGGCCGCCGAGTTCCTCGCTGGCGATGAACACCGACCGGACGTTGAGGATGGCCTCCTCCACGTGGGCGTCGCAGCCCCAGGCCGAGTCGCCCCACGAGTCGGCGATCTTGATCCGGGCGGGTGCGGAGCAGCCCTGGCCGCCGCCGAGCTGGCAGTGCTCCGGATGCGGTCGGGCCGCCTGGGCCGCCGCGGCGGTCCGCATCCGCTCGGTGAGCTCCGCGGCGGCGGCGGCACGCTGCTCCGCCTCGGCGCGCAACTGCCGTTCCGCGCGTACCGCCCGGGCCAGCTCCTCGTGGGCTGCCCGGGCTCGCGCCTCGGCCGCCGTCTGCGCCTGCTCGACCCGGTGCCGCTCGATGGCCAGGGCCGCGGTGTCGGCGAAGACCCGGGCCAGGGCCAGGTCGGTGTCCTGCGGGACGCGCGGCGTGCGGTGGTACATGGCGAAGGTGCCCAACAGGCCGCCGTCGCGGGCCAGGATCGGCATCGACCAGCAGGCGGCGAGGCCGGCCCGCTCCGCCAGCTCGCGGAAGTCCGCCCAGAACGGGTCGGTGGCGATGTCGGTGACGATGACCGGCTCCCGCCGGTGGGCGGCGGTGCCGCACGAGCCGACACCCTCGCCGGTGGCGATCCCGTCGATGGCCTCGTTGTAGAACTCGGGGAGGCTCGGCGCGGCACCGTGGCGCAGGTGCCGGCCGTCCGCGTCGGCGAGCAGCACCGAGACGAGCACCTGCTCGGGCGCCAGGTCCTCGATGCAGCGGGCCATCCCGTCCAGCACCTCGGCCAGGGGCGCCTGGCGCGCGATCTGCTCCAGCAGGGCGCGGTGTTCGGCCATCAACCGCTGGGCGTGCTTGACCTGGGTGATCTCCACGCCGATCACCCGGATGCCGGTCACCGTGCCGTCGGCGTCGCGGCGCGGCTCGTAGGTGAAGTCGAAGAACGCCTCCCGCGCGCGCGGGCCGACGCCCAGCACGATCCGGGCGTCCCGGCCGGTGTACGGCTCGCCCGTGCGGTAGACCTCGTCCAGCAGGTCGAGAAAGCCCTGACCGGCCAACTCGGGCAGCAGTTCGGCGACCGTGATGCCGGTACGCGCGCGTTCGGAACCGACGGCGGCGAAGAACGCCGGATTCGCCGCCTCCACCACGTGCGTGGGCCCCGCGAGGGACGCGAACACCGCGATGGACTGCCCGAACAGCGTGCGCAGATCCTCCTGCGCCGCCTGCCCGGCCTCCGAGGAGCGTACGGCGGTCGCCCGCTGGTCCGGTACCGCCGTCATGCTGTGGTCACCCCATTCGGTACGGCGGGTCGGATGCCCACGCCCCGCCAGGATACGAAAAGGGCGGCGGAGTCGCCGGGGAGGGCGCGGGTCAGGCGCTCTCGTCCACGAACTTGTAGTAGCTCATCCGGAACCGTTGCAGCAGGGCGCGCATGAACTCCGGACCGGCCTCCGGTGACACCCGTTCCGCGCCGACCGGCACACCGTTGTCGTAGAAGTCCTGTGCGAGCGCCCCCCACTCCGGGTCGAGGACGGTCAGCGACACCGGCTGGCCGGGCTGCCACCGGAACTCGGCCACCCGACGGTTGGTGTGCTGGGCGAACGTGTACAGCGCCACCCTGGTCGCCGCCTGCTCGGTCATGCCTGCCTCCTGGTCCACCACGGCTTGTTCACCACGGGCTCGGCGGGCGGAAAGCGTTCCACGCCTCGCCCGTGATCATGCCTCGGGCACGGATCTCGTTGAACCGGTCCATCGCACCGGAGAGCGCCTGCTCACTCAGGCCGGTGCCGCGCAGCCGGTCCGCCAGCACCGCCGGGTCGGTGTCCTGGAGTCGGGCCATCGTCTCCGGGCTGAGCGGCCGGTTCATCTGCTGGGTGACGAAGTCCGAACGCAACGGCTCGGCGTTCGACTCCGGGAACGAGTAACCGTGGTCGATGGCGACCAACCGACCGTCCGGCCCGGTCAGGTAGTTACCCATGTGTCGGTCGGTGTTGCCGCTGATGTAGTCGAGCACCGCCATCCGCTCGCTCTCGGCGGCCGGATACGCGTTGGCGGGGCGGCCCGGGCTCGCGTTCTCCACGAACTCCTGCATCGACCCGGCCCCGTGTGGACCGTCCCAGCGCGCCGTCGTCGGCACCAGACCGAAGCCCAGATCCTCGTCCAGGCGCGAGGCGGCGACCTCACGCGCGGCCAACTGGTTCTCCGGAATGGTGGAGCGCACCTGCACGAACTCGTTCTCCGGCACGTTCGGCTTGTAGACGCCGTGCGTGCCGTCGGTGAACGTGACGTCGTACGCGTCGTTGACGTGTCCGCCGGGGTCGAGTTCGGTCATGCTGTGCACCTCCCTGCCGAGCAGCCGCAACTCGGCCTCGCTCGCATGATCGGGCAGCCGCGGATCGGCGTCGGCACCGGCCTCCGGCGTGGCGCTCCCGTCGGGGTCCGTCGGCTCTCCGCCGTCGTGCGACGTACCGCCGTCGTGCCCTGCGCCGCCGTCGGAACCTGCACCGCCGTTGGAACCTGCACCGCCGTCGTGCGGCGGTCCGCCGGGTCCGCCGTCTGCGGGGGGTCCGCCGGCTCCAGGGGGTCCGCCGTGCGCCGGGCCGCCGCCGGTCGGTCCCGGCTCGCGGTCGACGTCGGGAGGCCAGTCGTCCTGCCGGGCCCTCGGCGGCGGATGCCCCCCGCCGGCCGGATCCGTGTAGCCGCGCGCGCCCGGGCCGGGGGCCGGCATGTCGGTGGAGCGCGACCCACCCGGGGTACGCCGCAGGCCGCGCAACGCCGTGCGGAGGGTGTCGAGCAGTTCGCCGAGCTTGGACAGGATCGGCCGCAGGCGGCTGACGCTGCGGGCCAGCGCCGTGAGGAGCCCGGAGACCTTGGCGGCCCACTTGGCGACCAGCGACGAGACCTGCGCCGCGACCAGGGGGGTGGCCGCGCCCAGGGTCAGGCCGGCCTCGGCGAGCCAGACCCACAGCCGGACGGCGAGGACCGAGACGAAATCGGCGATCAGGTCCCGGACGAGTTCCCGGACCAGCGCCACCAGCAGGCCCGCGCCCTCGACGACGGTCCCGATCAGGTCGGTGGCGTCCGCCAGGCCGGCGAGGTGGCGCAGGTGCTGGTCGCTGTAGCGGCGGTACGCCTCGGACGCGGGGCCCGTCCAAGTGGCGATCTCGGTGCGTACCGCCTCGGACAGCGCGGTGGCCTGGTCGCTGACCTGCCGTGAGACGTTGTGCCACGTCTGCGCGTACGCGGTGATCTGGTCCGGGTCACCGGCCAGCCAGTCCAGGGCGTCGGAGAGCGGCTTGACGTGCTCGATGAGCCAGGCCACCCCCCAGGAGACGATCGACCCGATCGGGTCGACGCAGGTCGCCAGCACCTCCATCGAGGTGCCGAAGCCGCCGATGGTCAGGTCGACCCAGGAGCCGCTCTCGATGCCGTTGCGCAGGTCCACCAGGCTCTCGACGAGACCGAGGCCGCTGTACGAGGTGGTGGTGTCCTGCCGAGCGGCGATCAGCGGGTTCGCCACGTCGGTGCTCACCGGTGCATCCGCCCGAGGGAGGAGGAGATCGTCGCGTCGGTGTCGTGGTAGGCGTCGACCGTCTCGTCGAGCGCCCCGGCCGCGCTGTGCAACGCCTCCTGGGCCGCCGCGAGGGCCTCGGTGGCCGGGCCCTGGAGGAAGTCCAGCAGGAACGGGAGGGCCTGGCAGACCGGCAGGTGCCCGTACGCGTCGGCGCCCATCCGCACGTACGCCGCCGCGTCGTGTGCGACGCCGACCCCGGCGGAGATCCGGTCGACGGAACGGGCGTGGGTGGTCAGCGCCGCCGTGGTGACCTCGAACCCGGCTGCCTCAGCGCCCACGGCCACCCCAGCTCCCGTACCCCTCTTCGTCGTCGGGCACCTCCGGGAAGCGCGACTCGTAGCTGCCCACGACGGCGCGGGCGGTCTCGGAGTCGGCGCCCACGGTCTCCGCGGCGGCCTCGGCGACCTGCGGCGCCAACCGTCCCTGCGCCCGGCGCATCACGGCCAGCACCTCGGCGGCGATCTCGTCCGCCCGCCAGCGCAGCACCCGATCGTCGAGCCGCAGGTCGGTCATGGCGCCGGACGCGGCGACGGTGACCTGGACCGCGCCGTCCGCGCCCTCGGCGGTGGCCGACATCGCCGCGACGCGCTCGGACAGCTCGTGCGCCCGGGCGGCCCGCGCGGAGATGTCCGCGGCCCAGGAGGCGACGAACCGTTCGGTCGCCGCCCCGAAATCGGCGCTCGGGAACTGCGCCATCAGACCTCCCCCGTGTGACGGCTGCCGGCCGCCCGAGTGAATGTCGCCGGCAGCGGCGCGGCCACCACACGATACGCCCCGACCCTCCGACGTGGAGCCCGCGCCGGAACGGCGACTCCCGGCCGCTCGGGTGAGCGGCCGGGAGCCGTCAATCGGGTACTGGTTTGTCGGTCAGCCGCGGATCCATTGCTGGTTGCTGCCGCCGGTGCAGGTCCAGATCTGCACGGCGGTGCCGTTCGCGGTGCCCGCGCCGTTGACGTCCAGGCAGAGCCCCGAGGCGACCCCGGTGATCGTGCCGTCGCCGTTGACGCGCCACTGCTGGCCGCCGCCACCGTTGCAGGTCATGATCCGCGCGCGGCTGCCCGTCGCGGTGCTCGCCACGTCGAGGCACTTGTTGCCGTAGACGGTGAGCTGGTTGCTGCTGGTGAGCGTCCACTGCTGGTTGGCCCCGCTGTTGCAGTCCCAGATCTGCACGACCGCCCCGTCGGCCTGGCTCTGGCCGTTGACGTCCAGGCATCGGTTGGAGCCCGCGCCGCGGATCGTCCCGGTCGGGCCGGGCTCACCGGAGTTGCCGACCGGCGTGATGGAGAGGTTGTCGAACTGGGCGGTGACTCCCTGACCCGTGCCGTAACCGATCTGGCCGGCGACCCACGTCGAGTCGGAGGCCGTGCCGACGGTGGCGCCGTCGATGCTCGCGGTGAGGGTGCTGCCGTTGAGCGTCAACGCCAGCGTGTGCCAGCGTCCGGTGCCCAGCGCCGAGGTGTTCCCGCTGGCCAGCGTGCGCCAGTTGCCGCTGGTGTTGTTGCTCCGGATCGACCAGGCGCCACCGTCGGTCACCCGGAAGTAGTAGCCGTTCAGGTTCTGCGGCCCCTGGTGGTTGTAGGTGTTCGCCCGCCCGATGAGCTGCGCGTAGCCGGACTTCTCCAGCAGCACGTCCGAGGAGACCGTGTAGTTGCGCCAGCTCAGGTCACCCAGCAGCGTGTACGGCTCGGCCTGGCCGGAGGTCCAGAAGATCGGCGTCTGCTCCGACATCTGCCGTACGCACCGGCCGGAGCGGCCGGCCGCGCAGGCGGCGATCTCGAACGAGCCCTGCTGGTCCATCAGGTACCTGGCCTCACGGCCGACGTCGTAGCTGTCGAAGGTGTCGCTGTACGGCAGCTTCAGGGTGCCCTGCGCCGGGCTGGTCGCCGTGCCCTTGCCCTGCCCGCTGGTCGTCGTGATGCTGTAGACGTAGCCGGGCTGGACGGTGAGCGAGAAACGCCCGCCGCTCGGCGTGATGTCGCTGCCCCGGACGAAGTGGTCGGCGGTGTTGTTCGACCTGACGTTCGTCGACCAGACGCGGACGGTGCCGGTGGACAGCCCGCCGGTGACGGTGAAGTCGAGGGTCTGCGCCGATCCGGCGTCCATCGTCTCGATGATGGTGCTGTAGTCGCTGTTGTTTGTGGACTTGAGCGACACGTAGCTGCCGTTGTTGCGGTTGCCGCCGAGATAGCCGCTCGATCCGTCGAGGTAGCGCCAGCCCGGTGCGGTGAACTGCGTGGTCTGTGCCATCACCCAGGCGCTCTTGCCGATCGAGTAGGCGCCGGACCAGGGCTGCTGGGCCACCGCCACGCCGGTGGTGGCCCACGGGATGTTGGGGGTGATGGCGGCGATGGCGGGCCAGTTGATGTAGCCGGTCATCTTGCCGTCGATGTAGCCACGGTTGATGCCCCGGGCCAGGGCCTGCGCGCCGGCGTTGTAGTCGTCGGAGCCGTTCTCGCTGGCCCAGAGCGCCTTGCCGGTGGAGATCGCGTTGTTCGAGCTGGGGCAGCTGGACTGGGCGCTGCGGTAGCCGCAGACGTAGTGGCTGCCGAAGACCTGCACGGCGTTGGCGAACGCCGGGTCGCGCAGCGACTCGTCGGCGGCGCCCCAGCCGAAGTCGTCCGAGGCCACGATCTTGACGCTGCTGTAGCCGCGCGAGTTGAGGGTGGAGCGCAGGTTCTTGTACCAGGTGGCGTTGTAGCCCTTCTCGTTCCACCCGCCCAGGTAGTTGATGGTCAGCCCGTGGGTGGCCGCGCAGTCGAGCCAGGCGACCAGGTACTCGATCGAGTCGTTGGACCAGAAGTTGCCGTTGCCGATCCAGCCGGGTGCGCCCCAGGCCAGGCCCGCCAGGGCGATGTTGGCGTTGCGCGCCCGCGCCTGCTCCATCAGCCACCACTCGTAGCCCCGGTTGCAGTTGATGGCGCCCCGGGTGTGCTCGTGGCTGGGCTCCGCGCCGGAGGTGGAGTTGGTGTCGCCGCCGATCTCCGTCTTCAGCAGCTGCATCGCCGCGCCACGGCCCGGCTTGAACAGGTAGTCCAGGATGTCGCTGCGCTGCGGCTCCGGGTAGTCGATCAGCAGTCTGCTGTTGCCACCGCCCCCGCTGACCGCTCCGATCCCGTCGAGCGCCCGTCCACCGGACCCGCCGTTGATGGTGATGGCGGTCGCCGCCTGCGCCGGGGAGGCGACGGCGGTCAGCACGGCTGCCGCCCCCACGAGCGCCCCCGCCAGCGCGGCCGTTAACCGACGTGGACGGCGCGTGTGTCGCCATGACCAGCGTCGTGCCACCCCGCCGGCACTCTCTCTACCGAACATCTGATTCGCCTCCTGGACCGTTCCCGACACCCGGAGCCGTACGGCAGGTTGTCGAGCTGTCGCATGGCACAGGGGCCGATGATCGAAGATCGTTGATGAGCAGACGTCATATGTTAAGCACCGCATAGATTGGCGGTCAATGCCTCAGGCAACCTAAATTGCCACCAGATGTGTGGACGGACGTCGCTAAAGGTTTGATGAATGTGCCCGGTGTGGGCCAGCGGCGAACCCTGAGGGGTCCGCCGCCGAACCGGACCCGTGGCGCGGCAGCGCCACGGGTCCCTACCGTCGCGTGAGCGCCGGGCTCAGCTTCGGCTCCACCGCTGGTTGGCGGCGCCGTTGCAGTCCCGGATCTCGGCGCGCGTGCCGTTCGCGGTCCCGTTGTTGACCAGGGCGAGGCACCGACCGGACCCGACCCCGGTGATCGAGCCGTCCGAGTTGAACCGCCACTTCTGGTTGGACTGGCCGTTGCAGTCCCAGATGATCACCGAGCTGCCGTTCGCCGTGGCGGCGGCGTTGACGTCGAGACACTTGCCGCCGAACACCCGCAGCTCCTGGGCGGCGGTCGAGCTCCAGCTCTGGTTGCTCTGGCCGTGGCAGTCCCAGATGATCGCCGCCGCACCGTTGGTCTGCGAGGCGCCGTTGACGTCCAGGCAGCGTCCGGAGGCCGTGTTGCGCAGCGCCGACGTGCTGCTCGGAGGCGGGGTGGTCGGATTGCCGGTGGGCGACACGGTCGGGCTCGGCGTCGGGTCGGTGCTGCTGAACTGCGTGAAGAACCGCCACACCTCACCCTTGGTCCAGGTCCGCGCGCCGCTGTCCCCGCCGCCGTCCACCGGGCCGGGGGTGTGTCCGCCGTCGAAGGCGGCCCACACCACGGGATAGCCGGACCGGCAACCGGAGTACGTGGTGGTGATGTGGGTCAGGCTGCCCGCTCGCGGCTCGGGCGGGCTCTGCGCGGTGCACCCGTTGTTGCGGACGAACGTGTCGCGCAGGGACCGTCCGGCGGAGACGTTGAGCACCGGGTCCCCGATGCCGTGGATGCCCATGTACGCGATCGGCTGGGTGCCGCCGCTGCACCCGCTGAGCTGCCCGCCGGAGTAGACCGCGACGGCGCGGAAGACGTTGGCGCGGGAGCAGGCCAGCGAGTAGCTCATGCCTCCGCCGTAGCTGAAGCCGAGCGCGAAGAGCTGCGTCGTGTCGACACAGAGGTCGGCCTCGATCAGGTTGATCATGTTGTCGACGAAGGTGATGTCCTGACCGCCGGGGTTGGCCCAGCCGTTCCCGTTGCCCTGGGGGGCGACGAAGATCGTGCTGTTGTTGGCCTGCTGACGCAGGCCGTAGTAGGACCAGGCCGCACCGTCCGACCCGCCGCCGTCGACGTCGTTCATGGTGCCGCCGTTCCAGTGGAATCCGAAGATCAGCCGGTACGGGTGGTTCCGGTCGTAGTTGTCAGGGATCCGCAGGATGAAGCTACGGTTCTGGCCGCTGCTCTGGATGGACCGTTGACCGCTGGTCAGCGTGGGTGCCTTGCCGCACCCGGCGGTTGCGGCCGCTGCGGCGTTAGCGGCCGACGCGGTGGTGCTCGCGCCACCGGTCACTATCGCCGCACCCACGGTCGCGACGACGAGCGCCGCCGTCGCAAGAGAACCGAGGATGGGTCTACGTCCTGTCATGATGGGCTCCCGCCAATCGGCACGAAGGAAACAGGTGAGGGGATCCACGGCGGCCACGACACGCCACCGCTCACCGCTGCCGACGCCGCTCGGCGCGGACGAAACCCCGACGCGGTGTGCCCACGGCGACCGGTCGGCTCGTCGCCACGGGTGTGCACCGCTGGTCTCGCTGCCCAGGCGGGGCCAGAGGGTCGTCGAATCGTCGGTGGCCCATGTCGTACGCCCGAACGCCACGCGACCGACCGTCGCTACGGCCGAATCGATTCGGCCCCGACGCTAGATCTGGCAGTGAAATATGTCAATGCTGTGTCGAGTGGGTTGCGACTCGGTCCCAGTGGCCGGCACTACGACGCCGTTCGTACCTTGCTGAGGTGTTTGGTGATGCGCAGCAGCACCCGGTCGGGTGGTCCGTCGACGAAGGTGGCCGTGTCGGAGAGCGCGGCGATCAGCGGCAGTCCACGGCCGCCGATGGTGAGCGGCGCGGGAAGGTCGGCGGTGAGCTTCGCGGCGTCCGGGGTGCCGCCCCGGTTGCCGATTTCGAGCAGGCACACGTCGTCGTAGATGCTGATGGTGATGTCGACGGTGCTACCGGGATCGGCGTGGATCACCGCGTTGGAGCACGCTTCGCTGATCACCACGGCCAGGTTGGCGCGGACGTCGTCGGCGACGTCGGTCAGGCTCAGCAGGGTGGCGAGGACGTGCCGGGCCCGGGCCACCGTCGACGGCTCGCGGGGGAGTGACAGTGTCATGCCCACCCGCATCGCGTCGCTCCTTTCCAGGCCCGTGCGTCGCCAGCGCGGACCACCCTGTCATACCCACGGCCGGGCACCTCGATACCCGGTACGCCACGACGGGTCAGGATCTCTTCCGAAGGCGGTCGGCGTCGGGTTCTGGCACGGTAGGAGACGAACAGCGGCCGAGCGACGGCAGGCGAGGGGGAGTGGTGGATTTCGCGTTGGCAACCCGGCGAGGACGGGTCGGCACGGTGGTGGAGGTCGCCGGCGAGCTGGACATGAGCACCACGTCGCGGCTGCGGGACGGGCTGCTCGAGGTGGTCGCGAGCGGAGCCCGGGTGGTGGTGGTCGACCTCACCGCCGTGAGGTTCATGGACTCCAGCGGCCTGGGCGCACTCGTGGTGGCCTACAAGGAGTTGCGGGCGCGGGACGGCTGGCTCGGCCTGGCCGGCGTCCAGCCGCCGGTCCGTAAGGTGCTCTCGGTCACGTCGGTGGACCGAGTCATCGAATCGTTCGACACCGTGCAGGACGCCGAGGAGGCGTGCCCGGCGACGCCCTGAGTGTCGGTCAGTGGCTGCTGGCGCGGGCGATGTCGGCGCCGCCGGCGCTACGGCGTGGCCCGTGGCCGTCGTACCAGTCGATGACGAGCAGGGTCGCGTCGTCGGCCAGCACCGGGCCGGCGATCGCCAGCACCCGGTCCGAGAGGGCCCGGACCGCCTCGCGCGGGTGCAGATGGGCGATCTCGAGCAGCGCCGCACCCAGGTCCAGGCCGGCGGCGTTGCGTTCCCGCATCCCGTCGGTGACGATCACCAGCCGGTCGCCGGGGGCCAGCGAGATCTCCGCGCTGCGGTAGCGCTCCTCGGGGAACATGCCCAGCGGGAAGTTGCGGGGGAGTTCCACCGGTACGACCCGGTCGCCACGGACCAGCAGCGGCGGGATGTGCCCGGCGTTGAGCAGTTCGCAGCGACCGGTA
Organism: Micromonospora sp. bgisy143; assembly: GCF_057708145.1. Lineage (NCBI taxonomy): Bacteria > Bacillati > Actinomycetota > Actinomycetes > Micromonosporales > Micromonosporaceae > Micromonospora > Micromonospora sp. bgisy143. The sequence continues at coordinate 275,986 of NZ_JBYIRN010000001.1, read as the reverse complement.
CGCAGGTCCAGCCGGCCGAGGATGGCGGTCACGTACGCGCCGGGCACGTTGGCGTGCTCCGCGAGGGCCCGGTTGGCGTGGTCGGCCTGCGCGACGAGGCTGTCGCCACGACGGCGGCTGTTGCGCAGGCTACCCACCCCGAGGGTGGCGGTCAGCGCGCTGGCCACGCCGTGCCCCATCGCGTCGGTGACGCTGACGTGCAGCAGGTCCCGGGCCAGGCTGTAGTCGAAGGTGTCCCCACCGACACTTGCCGCCGGTTCCAGCCATCCGGACAGTGCGAAGGCGCCGGCCTCGCAGGTGAACGCGGCGGGCAGCAGCCGGCGCTGGATCTCCGCCGAGAGGGTGAAGGGGGTGCTGCGCTGACCCCACTCGAACAGGTCAGTGTGCCGGCGGTTGGCGATGACCACGAACGCCAGGGCGTGTGCGGTGCGGGCGATCTGCGCCACCACCTGGTCGTCCGGCTGCTCGGGAAGGTCGATCTCCAGCAGGCCGATCGCCTCACCGCGTTCGGTGACCGGTGCCAGCACCGTCCACCGGCCATCGCCCCGGACCACCTGGGTGCTCTGCTGCCGGAGGACCTGCTCGCGGGGACCGCTGTCGAACGGCAGGACCTCGGCGGCCTCCTCGTCCTGGCGACGGCCCGGACCATCGGGGGTCGGTTGGTGGGTCAGCCGGACCAGCGCACGGCCGCTGAGGTCGGCGATCAACAGCGCGACACGGGACGCGCGCAGGGCTGCGGCGATGGTGCCGGTGACGGCCTCGACCGCCTCCACCGGGGCGGCGTCCTCGGCCGCCTGCAACATCCCGGTCAGCACCGACTGCTCGCTTTCCGCCACCCGTCGAGCATAAGCGCCCGGCATCCGGGCACCGCACCGTCGGCACCCGACGCTGCGTAGTCGTGCAACTACTTGTCCGGCCGGTGCAACTTCCCGGTACGGCGGCTCCGTTCTACCTCCGGCACAAGGAGGCAGTCGACGTGAAAGCCGAAGACGAGCAGGCATTCCGCGAGTTTGTGACGGCAGAGATGGCATCCCTGCGCAAGCTGGCGTACGTGACCTGCGGCGACTGGCACACGGCAGAGGATGCCGTCGCCAACGCGCTGGTCAAGCTCTACCCGCGCTGGCGCAAGCTGGATCGACCCGATCTGTACGTCAAGACCATGGTCTACCGGGCCGCGATCGACGAGACCCGTCGGCCCTGGCGGCGGGAGCGACCGGCCGGTGATGCCATGCCGGACGTGGTGGTGCGGGACCCGGCCGCGGCGACCGACGAGCGGATGCGTCTGCGGGTGGCGCTCGACGCCGTACCGGCCCGGCAGCGGGCCGCAGTCGTGCTCCGGCACTACCTGGGTCTGAGCCTGGAGGATACGGCGGGCGTCCTGAACTGCACGGTCGGCGCGGCCAAGAGTCAGGCCTCCCGTGGCCTGGCGAAGCTGCGCGAGTCACTCGCCGGCGAACGCATCAATCTCACCGGGAATCCGATGGAGGAGTGGACCAATGCAGTTGCGTGACCTCGTGGACACGGTGACCGGAGACGAGCCGCCGATGGCCCGTACCGTCGACGACATCGTCGCGTTGGGGCGGCGGGCCGAGCGGCGTCGCCGCGCCGGGTTCGCGTCGGCCGGCGCGGCCGGCCTCGTCGCGGTCGCGGTCGCCGGGGTGCTCGTCCTGCCCACGGTGGGCGGCGAGCAGAACGGCACGCCGGCCCCGGCCGGCGCGACGATGTCCAAGCCCGACCGGGCCGCGTGGTCCGACGCCGCGCCGTTCACCTTCACCTTCACCGGGTACGACGCCGGCACGCTGCACGTGCAGGACCCGATCGTCGCGTCCACCGCGTACCAGATCGCCTCCGTCTACTCCGACGGTCACGACTCGAACGACCGGCCGGTGACCGAGGAGGAGGCCACGGCCCCGGACCCGGGCCTCAGCATCGAGCAACAGAAGCGGCAGGCGGCGGCCGGTGGCAAGCCGAACCTGTGGGCGTACCTGACCGTCTACCGGCCGGGCGCGTTCGACCCCACCGGAATCAGGGGCGGCACGAACGTCACCGTGGCGGGGCGCAAGGCCGTGCGGGCGACCCTGCCGGTCGGCCTCGACCCGCGCAACGAGCTGGACACGCGCAACAAGCTGTTCGCCTGGGAGTACGCCGACAACGCCTGGGCGGCGGTCACGTCGATCTCCACCGACGCGGCGACGCCGACCTTCGAGGACCTGGGCGGCCTCGTCGAAGGGCTGAAGCCCAGCACGCCGAAGCCGGCCCTGGTGCCGTTCACGGTGGGCTACGTGCCGGCCGGCTACGCGCCGTTGCAGATCGGCACGCACGCCATGCCCGGCCTCAGCGGTATCGCGGCGGCCCGCGCCGGTGACTACGGTGGCGCGACGTACACGAGGCCGGCCGCGCCCACCTCGGGTCTGACCGCGCCCTACGACTCGGCCGAGGACGGCATCGCGGACGGGTTCCACATCTTCGTCACCCCGAACACCAGCTCGAACCAGTCCCCCGAGCCCGGTGCCACCAGGTGTCACAAGGCGTCCGACGAGAGCGGCCGGAACGCCGGCGGCTTCTGCAATATCTGGGGTGCCGACGGCGCATTCGTTCTCCAGGTCAGCTCCGCTGGTCTCGGCGGTCGCCTGTCGCAGGTCGAGTTGGAGAGGGTCGCCCGGGGGATCACGGTGGCCGACGTGCGGAACGAGTCGACCTGGACTCCGGCCGCGCGGGCGCTACGGCCGTAGTGGGGGTGCCTGCGCCACGGCGGTGATCGCACGTACGGGTGCGGTCACCGCCGTGGCCGGCTACAGAAATTCGCTGCGGTAGGTCGGTGCCAGGTCCACGGCGCGCTGACGGCGCTCCGCGAGCTGGTCCTGCGACAGTCGCGGCGGCGGCGCGTCCCAGCCGTCGACGATGTCGCCGATCCGCGTGAAGTACTCCTCCTGGCCGGCGGGCGTGCACATGCACAGCATGCGGGCGGGCGCACCGGAGACGTTGCGGAAGTTGTGCGGGGCGTTGGCCGGGATGTTGACGGTGGACCCGGCCGGTACGACGTGCTTCTCGCCCCGGAAGGTGAACTCGATCTCGCCTTCGAGGACGGTGAACATCTCCTCGAAGTCGTGCCGGTGCGGTGGTGGGCCACCACCGTCCGGCACGCGCATCTCGATCAGGCAGTACGCCCCGTTTGTCTGCGCACCGGTGATCAGCATGGCGTACGTGTTGCCCACCAGCGAGACGTATGTCGTGCCGGGATCGTCGGGGCTCGCCACGGTCAGCGAGCGCGACGGGTCGTCGTCGGGAATCATCGTGGTCCTCTCGGTCGATGATGGGATGGGATCAGGCGTCGAGCACGTCGACGACGACCTTGCCGCTGGGGAGCGCCCCCGTCGCCGCGTCGGCGTGCAGGGCCGGCAGTTCGGCCAGCGGCACCCGCCGGGCGATGTCGACGTGTAGTTCCCCGGAATCGACCAGGCTCACCAGGTGCGCGAGTTGGCCGGCGTCGCTGCGTACGAAGAGGTCGACGCCGCGTACGTCTCGGGCCTCGTCGCTGGGTGCGGGCATCCAGACGGTGGTGTTGACCAGTACCCCGGAAGGACGGATCAGGGTGAGCAGCCCGGCCAGCCGCGCCGGGTCGATGGGCGCGAGGTTGAGCACCACGTCGACCGGTTCGGTGACCGCGGCGGCCACGTCGGTGGTGGTGTGGTCGACGACCTCGTCGGCGCCCGCCGAGGCGACGGCCTCGCTGCTGCCCGGACCGGCGGTGGCGATGACGTGGGCGCCGGCGTGGTGGGCGAGTTGGACGGCGTACCTGCCGACCGCGCCACCCGCGCCGTTGACCAGCACGCGCTGCCCGGTGGTCAGCTTCGCGTGGTCGAAGAGCGCCTGCCAGGCGGTGAGGCCGACCGCGGGCAGGGCGGCGGCGTCGGCCAGCGGGATGCTCGCCGGTGCCGGCGTCAGGACCTCGGCCGGTGCGAGGACGTACTCGGCGGACGCCCCGGCCTCCGTCATCGGCAGGAACCCGATGACCCGGTCGCCGGCCTGGAAACCGGTGACACCCGCGCCGAGGGCGTCGACCGTGCCGGCCACGTCGAAACCGGGAGTGTGCGGCAGCGTGACCGGGATGGGGCCCTGCATGAAGCCGGCCCGGATGTTGCCGTCCACCGGGTTGAACGAGGTGGCGGCGACCCGGACCCGGATCTGTCCGGCGCCGGGGGCCGGCTGTTCGACGTCCTCGAAGCGCAGGACCGACGGCTCGCCGTACTCGTGGAAACGCACTGCCTTCATCACAGGACCCTCGTCTTCTCTCGTCACTGTGCTTCGTATTCGAAGCACTTCTTGACCATAGCATGCTTCATGTTCGAAGCAAGTGCGGTCGTTGTGAGCCGGCCGACAGGGGCCGTCAGCGCTTGGCGCGGCCCGAGCGGGGCTTGGCGGATCGCGGCGGGTTGGCGCGCATGTGGTCCCGGACGCGGCCGAGAACCGCGCTGATCGCGGCGAGGTCCCGCTTGCTGATCGGCGCGAAGAGCAACTGCCGGACGCGGTCGACGTGGCCGGGCAGCACGTGGGCGACCAGTTCCCGACCGGCGTCGGTGACGGTCACCATGACGCTGCGTTCGTCGTCCGGCGACGGCGAACGGGTGATCAGGCCCCGTTTGTCGAGCAGACCCGCCTGGTACGTGAGCCCGCTACGGCTGTAGACGACGCTGTCGGCCAGATCCGTCATCCGCAACCTGCCCTCGGGTGCGTCCACCAGCCGGGCCAGGAGCTGGAACTGCACGTAGCTGAGGTCACCGTCGGCGCGTAGGTGCTCGTCCACCGCGTACTGAAGGAGGCTGCTGACCTCCATCAGGGCGAAGTACGCACCGAGTTGTTCCGCGTCGAGACCGGGCGTCGGGTCGCTCATCCTGCGACGATACGTGCGTCGGATTCGACGTGTGCCGTCGACCGACGTCCGGCCCGGCGGTCTACTTCTGCTCGATGGCGAAGGCGCCGCCGCTGGTCGCGGCGCGTGCGCCGAGGTCCTGCCACGCGGTGCCGTCGAGCCCGAGAACCTTCAGGAGGTACGCGGAGACGGCGTCGGCGACGAGTGCCACCCGCGCCGGGTCCTCGTCGGTGGTCTCGGCGACGCTCTCGCCGGCGATGCCGCCGAGGGTGTGGTGGCCCTCGGTGATGGTGAGCATGCTCTTGGGCGCGGGGCTGAGGTGATAGGCGTCGGTGAACCAGTCCGGACCGCGGGTGGACATCGCCGACCGGTCCTCGCCACCGGTGACGACCAGGGCCTGCGTGGTCATGGTGGAGTAGTCGGGACGCATGAACGGCAGGTGCTCGGCCGCGAACGGGGTGAGGGTGTCGCCGGTGCCGGTCGCGGCGATGAGGACCCCGGCCGTGACCGCGTGGTGGGAGAAGTCCTCGCCCGGTGTGCCGTCGGCGTCGAGCACGCGAGCGCCCAGCAGGGTGCCGACCGTCTGACCACCCCAGGAGTGCCCCACGGCGGCCACCCGTCCCTCGTCGGCGCGGCCGCGCACGCCCGCCTCGTCGAGGATGCCCCCGAGGTTGTCCAGGATCGCGTGCAGGTCGGCGATCCGTACCCGCCAGATGGTGCCGAACCGCGGATCGTCGAACCCGATGCCGTTGCGCCGGGAGTCGAGGTGGGTGGGCTGGACGACGACGAACCCGGCCGCCGCCCACCTGTCGACGAGCGGCTCGTAGCCGTCCATCGACCAGGCGTTGCCGTGCGAGAACACGATCACCGGAAGGTTCCGGCCAAAGGTGGGTGCGGTGACTTTGACGGCGAGGTCGATGCCGCGTCCCACGGTCGGCACGGGGATGGGCTTGACCGCTACGAGCCGCTGGGTTGCCTGTTCGGTGTGCATGGTGCGCTGTTTCCTCTACGGGTAAGTCGGTCTGCCATACTTTGGCGGAACCGTGTTCCGTCAACCGTAGCGGAACAATGTTCCGCCAACAAGGAGGGGCTGTGACCGACTCGCGCGGCGCGCGTCACGAAGGCGTCCGGCGTAACCGCGAGGCTCTCCTCGCCGCAGCCGCCGCCGTCTTCGTGGAGCAGGGCGTACAGGCGCCCATCCGGGACATCGCCGGACGCGCGGGGGTGGGTCTCGGCACCGTCTACCGCCACTTCCCGAGCCGGGCGGAGTTGGTCGTCGCGGTCTACCGCCACCAGATCGACGAGTGCGTCGCCCTCGCCGCCGCGTTGCGGGACGACGCCATTCCCGCCGGCGAGGCGCTGACCCGGTGGATCGGCGCTTTCGTGGAGTTCCTGGTCACCAAGCACGGTCTGGGCGTCGCCCTGCAGTCCGAGGACCCGAGCCTGCTCACCCTGCACACCCTCATGCTCGACAGCCTCGTCCCCGCCTGCGCGTCGTTGATCGACGCGGGCGTGGCGGCGGGCGACATCGATCCAGCGGTGACCGCGCACACCCTCATGCGCGCAGTGGGGAATCTGTGCATCCTCGGCCCCGGCTACGAACGTGCCGACGCGCAGGACATGGTGGCCCGGCTGCTCGTCGGCTGCCGTCGCCGGCCCTAGAACGTCGCTTGGGTCACTCGTCCAGCAACAGGGCGGCGACCGCCTCCGGCGCTTCACGCATCGCGTCGTGCCCGGTGGGCAGGTCGTGGACCTGCCAGTCGGGGTCGCCGTCGAGTCGTGCCCGGAGTTCGCGGAAGGGGGTGCCGTCCCAGCCGGAGCAGTAGACGAACTCGCGGCGCGGGACCTGGGCGACAGCGCCGCTGAGTCGGATCGCCTGTAGGAACGAGGCGAGCGGGTGCGGCCGACGGCGGGGGTCGCCACCGGCCGGCGGCCGGACGGCGTAGCCGGTGGCCGCCGCGCCGGCGGCGAACATCTCCCGGAACCGGTCACTCGTCGCCGACCAGCACGACTCGCCATCGCGCGGAACGTAGGCGTCGAGGTGTACCAGGCGTGCGACGCGGCCCTCCGCGCGGTCGGCGGCGGCGGCGATCACCATGCCGGCGTAGCTGTGGCCGACAAGCGTCGCGTCGGTGATCCGGTGTCGATCGAGGTGCCGCAGCACGTCGTCGGCATGGGTGTCGAGGTTGGCGGTCGCCACCGTCGCGTTGTCGTCACCCGGTCGTAGGCCGGTCAGGGTCAGGGCGTGCACACGGTGGCCGGCGTCCACCAGGAGCGGGACCACCGCCTCGAACGCCCAGCCGCCCTTCCAGCCGCCGGGCACGAGCACGAACGTCGTCATGTCTTCCTCCTCTTTCGGCCTCCGACGCAGCATGGCGCTCCATCGGACGTGGGTCGATACGCGGGAGGTCCCTCGGGCGCTTGACGACTCTAGCTAATGACATTAGCTTTAAAGCTATGACTGATAGCCAAGGTGTGGTCGAGAAGGCCGGATGGGTTGCCCGGCCGGGATCGGTGGGCCCGATTCGTGGGCTCGCGCTGTGCCTGCTCTTCCTCCTGGAGTTGGCGGTGCTGGCCGTCGGCGTCCGCTGGGGGTGGGCGCTGGGGGCGCCTCTCCCCGCCCGCCTCCTCGCTGCGGTCGCGGTGCCGTCGCTGCTCGCCGGGCTCTGGGGCGCGCTCGGTTCGCCGCGTGCCCTGGTGTCGCTCCGCCCGCCGGCCAAGCGGGCGTTCCAGGCCGGGTGGTTCGTGCTCGGCGGCCTGATGCTCGCGCTGCTCGGGCAGGTGTGGCTCGGTGTCGGGCTGGTCGTCGTCTGGGTGGCCGTCATCGTCCTGCTGCGTCGAGCGGCATGAGACGGCGTCCGCGTCCGCCGAGGAGCGCCCGCCGGCGGGCCCGGACCGAAAGTTTCGCGCACCTTGGCAGCGGCGCGCGCCTCCGCTACCTTCATGGGAACGCTCCCATGAACTTAGATACATCAATGTGATCAGGAGGAAACACGACGTGGCTATCCTCTCCCTCCGGCGGCGCAGATCCACGGCCCTCAGCGTGGCTGCGGTCGCGGGCGCCACCGCTGCCGGCGTCTGCCTCGCCGTCGGCAGCGCGTCCGCCGGCACGATCTCCGGGCCGCTCTACCGCGACCCGACGTCGGCGGTCGTCCGCTGGGTCGCCGCCAACCCCGGCGACTCGCGCGCCGCAGTCATCCGCGACAAGATCGCTAGCCAGCCGCAGGCCCGCTGGTTCGCCAACTTCAACATCTCGACCGCGCAGTCCGAGGCCGCCGCGTACGTCGACGCCGCCAACGCGGCCCAGCAGATCCCGGTGCTCTCGGTCTACCAGATCACCAACCGGGACTGCGGCGGGGCCAGCGCCGGTGGGGCGCCGGACCTCAACCAGTACCAGAGCTGGGTGTCCAACTTCTCCCGCGGGCTGGGCAACCGGACGGTCATCATCATCCTGGAGACCGACTCGCTCGCCCTGCTGACCTGCCTGAACAGCAACGAGATCAACGCCCGCAACCAGGCCATCTCGACGGCCACCCGCACCATCAAGTCGGCCAACCCTAACGCCAAGGTCTACCTCGACGCCGGCCACTCCACCTGGAACAGCGCGGGTGAGACGGCCAACCGGCTCCGGGCCGCCGGGGTGCAGTACGCCGACGGCTTCTTCAGCAACGTGTCGAACTACAACCCGACCTCGAGTGAGGCGAACTTCGGCCGGGCGGTGATCTCCTCCCTCAACGGCATGGGCATCTCGGGCAAGCGCCAGGTGATCGACACCAGCCGCAACGGTGGTGCCAGCGGAGACTGGTGCGGTGACGACAACACCGACCGGCGCATCGGCATGTACCCGACGACGAACACCGGCGACAGCAACATCGACGCGTACCTCTGGGTGAAGCCTCCGGGTGAGGCCGACGGCTGCCGCTACACGGCCGGTTCCTTCCAGCCCGACCTGGCCTTCAGCCTGGCCAACGGCGTACCGAACCCGCCCACCACGGCCCCGCCGACGACCCCGCCGCCGACGACCGCCCCGCCGACCACGCCGCCGCCCACCACGCCGCCCCCGACCACGCCGCCCCCGACCACGCCGCCCCCGACCACCACGCCGCCGCCGACCGGTAACGGCTGCTCCGCGTCGGTGGCGCTCAACCAGTGGTCCGGCGGCTTCACCGCGAGCGTGACGGTCACCGCCGGCTCCGCGGACATCAACGGCTGGACCGTGACCATCACGCTGCCCAGCGGCGCCGCGGTCACCGGGGTCTGGAACGCGCAGGCCAGCGGCACCAGCGGAACCGTCCGGTACACCAACGTGGGCTACAACGGACACGTGGGCGCCGGGCAGTCGACCAACTTCGGCTTCCAGGGCACCGGCACCGGTCCCGGCGCGACGGCCAGCTGCGCGGCCGCCTGAACACAGCCCGTGTCACGGCCCGGGGCGGAGGGCCACCTCCGCGCCGGGCCGTGCCGCATCCCGGGGTACGCGTTCCAGTGACGCTTTTCCGCTCCTTCTCGCACGGGACAGTTCGTGACCCGCGAGCAGCGCCAATGCCGTGGCCGTCAGCAGTCCACCGAACAGCGGGACGACGCGTACCCCGGCCGTCGCGAGCAGACCCGCCCCGATGAGCGATCCGGCCGCGAGGCCGACGTTGAAGGCGACGCTGAGGCTGGCCGACGCCATGTCGGTGCCCGACGGGGCGACCTGCATGATGCGGTGCTGGATGCCCGCGATCAGCGAGCTGAACGACATCCCGGCCACGGCGAGCAACGGGATCGTCGCCACCTTGCTCGCGCCGATCGCCCAGAGGCCGAGCAGCGCGGCGGTGATCAGCCCGAGCAGACCCAGCACGACACCGAGCGGAAACCGGTCCAGGACACGGCCGACCGCCCAGGTGCCGACGACGCCGAACGAGCCCTGGACGAAGAGCAACGCGCCGAGCGAGGCTGCGGCGAAGCCGCTCACGTCGAGAAGGAAGACGGTCATGTACGTGAACGCGCCCATGGCGCCGGTGACCGCGAGAACGGTGGCGGCGAGGAGCACGACGAAGCGGTGCCGGTCCGGCATCGACCCGAGGTTCCCGGGGCTCTGTCGCGGCGTGCCGCCGCTCGGCAGGAGCAGGGCGACCGCAACGCAGATGGCGAAGCCGAGGAGGGCCATCGCGGCGAAGGCGGACCGCCAACCGGACTGCCCGGCCAACCAGGTGCCCAGCGGTACGCCCAGGACCGGCCCGAGCGCGTTGCCGATCGACAGTCGCGCCACGATGCGGCCCCGGATGTTCGCGGGGAACATCGAGATCGCCACGGGAAACACCACCGCCCAGAAGACGCCGTTGGTGGTGGCGGACACCAGCCGTGCGGCGAGCAGCACCTCGTAGGAGTTCGCGAAGGCCGACACCGTCGTCGCTGCGACGAACACCCCCAGGGTGCCGACGAGTAGCGGCCGCCGTGGCGATCGCTGAGTGATCCGGGTCAGCGGGACCGCCACGATCATGACCACCACGGCGTACCCGGTCACCAACAGGCCGGCCTCGGACCTGGACCGTCCCAGGTCGGACGCGATCAGCGTGAGCAACCCGATCGGCAGCACCTCCGTGGTGACGTAACAGAAGGTGGCTGCGGACAACGCGGCGAGGGCGTAGGCCGCCCGTCGAGGGTGGGCCATGGGCTACCTCCCAATTCCGTGGACGCCCGGCCTCCGCCAAGCTGATTCCAGCTAATCCAGATTAGACGGTAGCATTGATCAATCGACGCCGGTCTCCCTCGCGGAATAGCGATCTGGTCGGCGAGGTTTTGCGGTCTAATCAGCGCGCCTCACCGCATCGCTCGGAGAACGAACCCGGGATGAGGTCAACCACCATGAATGCTTTAGGTGGTAGCATCAACGTATGCCGCTCGATGTGTCCGAGCTGCCGCTGGTCGGCGGGCACCCGGTGCTCGATCTGGTCAACACCCTCGAGCGAGGGGGCAGCTCACCGCCGCACGACTTCCTGTCCGACAGCTCCGCCCTGCTGCGCTGGTCGGGCCGGGTGGGCGTGCTCAGCGACGCGGAGTTCCGCCAGGTAAGCCGGGTCTGGCGCGACGAGCCGGCGGTGGCGCACGCGGGGCTCGCCGCGGTACGGGACATCCGCGAAGGGCTGCATGTCGTCCTGCTCGCCCTGATCACCGACGCGGACGGTGACCCGGCAGGCGATCCGGTCGCGGCCGGTGCCGCGCTGGTCGCCCTGCACGAACGCTGGTCCGGTGCGGCTGCTCGGGCACGTTTCGTGCTCGACTGGTCGCGGGTACGGCTGGCGTACGGCACGGTTCCGGCCATGTTGGTGCCCGACCGGCTCGCCGAGGCGGCCCGGGACGTCATGGTGACGGCCGATCTGACCCGGGTGCGCCGCTGCCCGGTGGGCGAAGGCGGCTGTGGCTGGCTGTTCCTGGATCAGAGCCGCAACGGCTCCCGTCGCTGGTGCCGCATGGCGGACTGCGGCAATGCGGTCAAGGCGCGACGGCTCACCGAGCGCCGCCGCGCCGGCCGATCCCCGCGCCCGTAGACCTCCGGTGTCCGCTCGGCGACTGCTGAATCAGCCGATGCCGTCGACCGCGGCCCTGAGCGCATTGATCGACGGGTCCCAGCTGAAGTTCAGGACGGGGAGGCCGGAAGCTGCCGCGTTGCTGTCGCCGCCGAGGACCACCGCCCGTGGCCTACCGGTGCCCTGCGGAATCACCAGGTACCAGCTGCCCTTCACATTCGCGATGAACACGTCGTCTACCTCCTGGTCGGGCGGGTTCGGGGCGGTGACGTCCCCGACGTAGTTCTCGAAATCCACCGTCGCCCGGAAATCTGTCGGACTACCGGTGTTCAGCCAGAGGCTCGTGTGCACGTGCGGTCCGACCCCGGAGTCACTGCCGTTCGCCGAGGCGCCGGTGTACGCGATGGTCTGGCCCCGTGACACACGCTGACCGGTGGAGACGGTGATCGAGGAAAGGTGCAGGTGTCGGCTGTAATTGCCGTCGTCGTGGGCCATCCCCACGACGCGTCCGGTCGCGGTGGAGGTGTCGGTCTTCACGAGACGGATCGTGCCGCTCGTCGCGGCCATGACGGGAGTGCCCTTCGCGACCGCATAGTCGGTGCCCGGCTCACCCGAGGGCGGCGTCCGGTTCCGGTGATCCTGCCAGGAGCTTGAGATACGCACATTCCCGCACGGCCGCTGATAACTGCCGCCCGCACGCGCGGAGTCAGGCAGCAGGCCGAAGGCGGCCGACAAGCCGGACGCCGCCAACGCGGCGCTCGTGAGGAACCCGCGCCTCGACAGTCCACGCAGGTAGGCAAGGCCGTCAAGATCCTCGGGTCGCGGACCGTCACGGTTCAAGCCCGTGGGAAGGTCAGGTCGAGGCTCCTCGTCGAGGATCATCGATGCAATTTAAGGCTCACCCACCTTGACGGGCAAGGTCTCTTGGTGATCACCGCTCGGTCCGCCTCGCGCGGACCGGGCCGGCCGCACCCCTCAGTCTTCGGCGGTGTCCTGGCTCACCCGAGGCCGAGCAATGTGTCGTCCTGTCCGGCCGGCTGCTCACCCGTGACGGGGTGCCGCTCCCTGCTCGGGCTGTGGTCCTGGACTGGGACAACGGCGGTACGGGGAACGTGGGTGAACCCGGGCCACTCCCTGCCACCCCAGGTGAACCCCAAGGTCGCTAGACTTGGCCCTCGCGCCCTCGTAGCTCAGGGGATAGAGCATCGGTTTCCTAACCCGAGGCTTCGCTTGTGGCCGCAGGGTGATGACCTGCGGCTTTCCGTTTTCTGCCTGCGTTTGCCGGCCGCAGCGGGGCCTTGCTGTAATCGCTTGCTAAAGATCAGTAAGGCGTCGTTCGCCATGGTCTAACCGCGAGCGGAGGACCACGGTGGACAGTGCCTCGTTGCCCCTGACCATGCGATGGAACTCTGACTCGAGCATTCTGATCCGTAGTCCGCACGGATCAGATGCTCTTACTTTCCGTGACTCGTCCGGTCGTGGGTGTTGTTTGGCGGTTGTTCGTGCTGATGAGGGCCGTAGAGTTATGCCTGGTCAGCGGCATGCGGATGTGACGCGTGTTGAAGCGTGTCCCGAGCACGAGCGCCTGGTTGGGGGCGTGCTGATTCTTCTCGCTCCGTACCAGTCAGGTGCTGAACATCCGAGCACCATCGGAGCACCATCGCGCTGGGTAACTGCCGTTGCGAGTTACTCGGGTCGACCCTTCTGCGACTTCGCCTGGCGTCGTCGCCCGGCCCGTGCCCGCCGTGACGGCCGACCAGATGGTGGCGGCATACGCCGTGAGCCGCCCGAGGGCACCGGAGAGCAGCGTCGGCGCGGCCGCCGATTCTCGACGCTGCTCGTGGTCGCCGGTGCGCGTCGCCGTTCCGGTTGGCGATCACCCGTGAGTATGCGATGCCGTACCTGGTATTGGCTGAACCCCGTGATCAAACGTATGTTCGTCATCGTGGTCTCGATCATCGATGTGGTGGAGAACTACGCGGGCCGCGACGGCCGCGTGGACTTCTCCCGGGTACCCGGCACCGAGCTGATGGCGTTCGGCGAGGAGGTCCGCCGCTACTGCGACGCGGCCGTCGCCGCACCGGCGCGTGAGGCCACCTACCTTGGCGGATGGCCGTCGGCTAACCCGTTCTACGTCGAGTCCAGCGATCTGATCCTGACGTCTCTGCTCTACGCCCGGCACGTCGTCGTCCGTGATCCGATCTCGGACTGGTTCTCGGCCGACCAGTACTACCTGGAGCGTCCGATGGCCGGGCGGCCGGGATACCTGAGCGAGGACGGCCGGGCGAACGTCGCGGAGACGCGGGCCTTCCTCGGCAATGCCGTACCGGGATTGCTCGCTCTCAAGCCGCTGGTCGAGCGCGGCATCGTCAGCATCGTCCCGGCCGCTGCGCTGCACCGACGCGAGGACGCGCAGGTGCGCGATCTGATCGCCGCGATCATGGAGCAGATCACCGATCCCTACGCCGTAACGAGCCGCTTCTCCCCAGCTGACGTGGCGACGGCGGACAACCTGCGAGGAACGTTCGTCTTCGCCGGAGGTGACCGGGAGACGCAGCTGCGTGCCGCCATCGAGCACGGCGTGCGTTACTTCGCACGGGAGTTTATGTTCGCGTCGCAGACCGGTGCGACGTACTGTGCCCCATTCCCGTTCGAGGAGTTCCTGTGCGATCGGGTGGGTGCCGGCCTCGCCCCCGCTGAAGCACGGGTGGCCCAGTTGCTGATCGCCTCGGACGTCCCGATCTTCCACGGTCTGAACGCGAAGGTGGTTGCCGCCGTCCACGACGACGACAACTTCGGCGAGTTCCGCCGCCAGCTTTACGAGACGTACGGCGAGCTGCCCGCCGCCCCGCCGCAGGAACGCACGACGTACCTGCGCGACCGCGAGGATGCGACGTTGCGGCCACTGGTCGACGCCGCCCGCCGGGACGCCGACCGGGGAGCGCTGTCGCGCATCGGCGTCCGGTACGGCGGAGACGCCTTCGCCCTCGGTGCCGGCATCGTCGCGGAGACGATGTTTCCCACCGGCGGCGCGGCTGCCGTCGCCACCACCACGATCATCGAAATGGTCAAGCGGAAACTCGAAGCCGGCCAGAACCAGACCTCCGCCACCGTTTGGACGACACTGGCGCGGCACGGTCGCCGGGCAGCGCGCGAACTGCCCGCCCGTGACCAGCCGGCCATCCCCGGGCCGGACCAACCGGGTGACCGGAACTGGGGCATCCCGGCGGAGGCCGGCATGAACGTTGTCGTCAGTTCCGGCTCGATGCTGGTCGACTTCGTCCCCAGCGGGCCATCGGTGGACGGGAACGCCTCGACGTACCAGGAGGGACCGTACCGGCCGTGCGCATGTGCCAGCGGTCGCAAGTACAAGTTCTGCTGCGCTGGCGTGGCATAACGCCTGCACCTGGGATAACCGGGTCTCGAGCTGAAGTGGTCTTCGTTACTGGTGCTGGGCCTCGTGCTCGGGCTCATCGCCGGACTCGCCCGTCCCCCGATCTGTAGAGAGAGTCGATCGGTGCAGGTGGCGGCGCGGTGCCGTCGGCGGATAGGCAGCCGACGGCACCCGGAAGCGCCGCCGGCGGCCTGTCACTTCTCGTTGCGGACGCCCTTGTGCTGCTTCGCGCTGCCGTTGAGGATGCGGCCGGTGGTGGTGTCGTGTTTGAACCAGGTCGTGCCGACCTTGAACTCACTACGCTTCTTGACCGCGCCGACGCGGTGTCCGCGTCCGGTGTTCTTCGCCATGTCTCTCACCTCCTTCCAATGTCCGTCTTGCTCGACCGGCGGCTTCGCGCTTGCCAGGCAGCCTGCACCCGATTGAGAACGTCGACCGAAACAACCCCCGCCCCGGGCTCCGCCGATGGACGGCTAGACCCATGATCGACGGCGACAGCCAACGCTGGAAGGAAGCCTGGATCAGCATCCACGACAACGGCTCAGCGAGCCTCGCGGCAGCGGTCGGCGGTCACCGGCGTTAGAGCACGGAGTACAACGATGACCATGTCGTCGAGTCGCGAGACGTCGAGGTGGCGATCGCAGACTTTATGGGCCTGATCCGTGAGGCAAGCGACCGTCTGGGACTCGGTGAGTACGAGGTCAGGGTCCAGTTTGAGTGGAACAAGACCGAGCGGCTCCAGATCTGGACCACCGACGGGATGAACTTCTCGTACGCGGGCAGCACCATTCTCCTCGCCCAGTACACGCCCATCGAGGTGACGGTACGAGCAGACGCGGAGTCGGCAGACTTTTACCAGCAGGTGTACGACCTGGTGCTTGACTGCTTGAACCAGGGTGGCATCGCCCACGTGCAGACAGTGACCCGCCCGCGTCTCCGCTCGTCACGGCTTTGATCGAGTGGGGCGGCCCAAAGGGGCTGGAACCCCTAACCATCTGATCCGTAGTGTCCCCGTCGCCGCTACGGGAGCAAGCCGACCACCGATCGGCGGCTACCGCACGCCCAGCGACTCACACCAGGCCGGAATGATCAACCATTGGAGCCTTTCCAAGCTGATCTTGCAGCTCAGGGCGGGTGCGGCGAGCTCGGAGATCGATGAGGGTGAGGCGCTAGGTAAGACAGCAGTCGACCAAGATTAGATGCCCCGACTGAGAGCCTCGCCTGTGCTGTCTTACCTCTCCACGATCCCGCTGTCCAGCCGCACCCTGAACCACCTCGCCGAACGCATCCGAGCGCACCGCACCCAGCACCGAAGCCGGTGGCGGCGCCTCGGCCCGGGCCGGCAGGCGCTGCTCGCCCTGGCGCACCTGCGCAACGGCGACACCTACGCCCGGCTCACCGCCGGGATGGCCGAGATGTCGCCACCGCCTGGTGCTACGTCCGGGAGGCGATCATGCTGCTCGCCGCAGGCGCCGAGGACCTGGCCATTGCGATGAGGCGCATCCGCCGCCTGGCGTACGTGATCGGACGGCACGCTGATTCCGATCGGCCGCGTGGCGGACCAGAAGCCGTACTCCTCAGGCAAACACAAGCCATGGCGTCAACGTCCAGGTCCTCACCGACGCCGCCGGTCGGCTCGTGTGGGCCTCAGCGGCGCTACCCGGCTCGGCACACGACCTCACCGCCGCCCGCATTCATGGCATCATCGACGCGCTGACCAACGCGGACGTGATTACCTTCGCGGACAAGGGATACCAGGGCGCTCGGGGGATAAAGAACCGGCCAGACAGGTCGAGCCGATACCTAGGCCAGCCCCATAGCCGGCTTGTTGATCCGGTGCAGTCCGGGTGGGCGCTACGAATGAGGTCAGCCCACTCGTCGGGCCGGTCTGGTCCCCGGACCGGCATCACTCGATCGGTTGGGCGCGGACGCGGCTCAGCGGGCCAGCTTGACCAGTGGTGCCACGAGCGGCTTTGGGTCGTCACCGAAGAGCAGAACGATGGTCTTGTGGCGGGCGCGGGTTAGCACCACGTACAGCAGGCGAGAGCCGGTTTCGAAGGGCTCGTGGCGCTCCGGTCCGTAGAAGTCGTTGCTGCGCAGGACGACGACGGTGGCGTCGGCTTCGCGTCCCTTCGTCTGGTACAGCCCCATAAGCTGCACCGGTGCGGCCGGCTCACCGGTGACGTGAGTGAGCAGGTCGGTGCGGTACGCGGCGATGGCGGTGTCGAGGGCTCCCAACGCCTCGGCCGGCTCGCTGTGCCGACGCAGGTGACGTACGACTTGCGGCTGCAGCAGCTGAGCGGCGCGTTGCCAGTGACGGCCGCCGCGGGGCAGTCCAAGAGTGTCGTGCGCCTCGGCGGCGAGGACCACAGCGGCGGATGGTCCGGCACCGTCCAGGTGTTGGCGGAGGTTGTTCAGACGCCGCTCAAGGGTCGCGGGCGCAGGGACTTGGCCAAGGAGTATCCGAGCCAGGTCCGGAACCTGTTTGCCACGTACCGAGCTGGTCACGAAGACCGCGAGACGTTGCAGCACCCGCGTCCAGGAGGCGACATCGCCTGCGAACTGGACCATCGCGTGCTGCGCGTCGAGGGCCGAGCCCAGGCATTCCGGCAGGCCGATGGCCTCGTGGGCGATGTCGAGTCCGGTGAGCTGGTCGGACAGGCCGGTGGTGGCGTCGACGTGATGGCTGAACACCCCGACGGTGTGCCCTTCGGCCCGCAGCTGCTCGACGACGCCGGCGACCACCTCCGCCTCCCGATCGGTCGGCAGGCCCGCCCGGATGTGTAGTCGTCCGGTATCCAGGGCGGCGGTGACGGCGTCATGGTCGAACTCGCGGCGACGGATCGCGGCTGCCGCGGCCGGCAGGATGTTGCTGGGGTCGCGGTGGGACACGTCGGGCAGGTCGATGCGCCGGGCACCGGGCAGCTCGAGGGTAGTGTCGAGCCGTTCCGGCCCGACGCCGACGGCGTCGGGCAGTTCGCTGTAGATGCACTGGTTGGGGTCGCCCAGCAGCAACAGCCGGGCGTCGCCGCGGATGCTGGTCAGCAATTCGAACTGCCGGTCGTCGGTGTCCTGGAACTCGTCGCAGACGATGATCGACCAGCGGGCCTGAAGGTGTTCGCGGACGGCAGGAACGGCGCACAGCTCTAGGGCGCGGGGCAGCATGTCCCGGTAGCGGACCGTGTCGCGGACGCGGAACAGCTTGGCTTCGGTCTCGCTGAGCATCCTCGGTTCGGCCAGCCCGATCGTCCCACCCCAGCGGACGAGCATCCGCCAGGCGAAAGCATGGAAGGTGGTGGTCTCAACTCGCGGCTGGTACGGGCCGAGGACGTCAGCGGTGCGGTCGAGTATTTGTGCCACCGACGAGCGGGAAAACGACAGGAACAGCGCCCGAGCCGCCGGCCGGCGGGTGCGCTGGCGCGGGACGGCCGTGGTGGCGTGATGGTCGTCGACGCGTTGCAGGTGTGCTCGGACAGCTGCCGCGGCCGTTGTGGTCTTGCCCGTGCCGGCACCGCCGCACACCAGCAGGACAGGATCGTCGGCATCGACGACCTGCCGCTGCGTCGGGTCAGGCTGATAGGTCACGGCAGCTTCAGCTCCACCAGGTTGACCGCGCCGACCGGCTTGCACAGCGTGTTGAGGACCTTCCTGGCCAGTGGCGGTGCCTGACCTGGCGGCAGCGCCTCCACATACGGCTGGTGCAGCCCACCCTTCGCCTTCAACTGCTTGATGATCTTGCCTTCGAGATCCTCGTCGTCGATCGTGTCAACGTCGATGCTGGTCAAGTCGTGGTCATCAACGAGCTGGCGCAGCGCTGTCCGCAGCCGGGCCGGTTCGACGCCGTGGGTCAATGCCCGTTCGACCGAGGTGCGTTCGGGCAGTTGGATCACCTGCTCGGCCACCCCGGTGAGTTCGGCGATGAGGGCGGCGTCGGCGCCGGGCTTGTCGTTGTCGAGCACCACGCGCACGTGGAAGCCGAGTTCGCTCGCGAGGCGGGCCAGCTTGGGCAGTTCATCCTTGCCGCCGTCGCCGTTGGCCGGGGCGACCATCCGCACACCGGACGCGGCCGGCGGCGCCACGCCACTCCGGCGCAGCCTGCGGTCGGCGACGGCGGTGTAGCCGTCCGAGTCGTGCGCGCCTTCCAGCAGCGCCACGGTGCGGGCGGTCATCGCCGGCAGCAACAGCAGGTGCAGTTGGCGGCGGGCCGAGCGGTCCTTGCGGTCAGTGGTGGGCGCCAACTGATGGACCTGACGGTGACCGTGGCTGCGGGTTAGCCGGATCATTTCCTCAGGTGTGAACGCCCGGACCACGTCCGGGCGGCGGGTGGACAGCCACACCTGCCCGGCCTTGCGCCGCAGCAAGCAGGCCAGGTACTCCGCTGACGCCGCGTCGAGGTCATCGCCGAAGTCGTCTGCGAGCACAATCGCGCCAGGTGCCGACGCGGACACCACCGCCTCGGCAGCGGCCAGCACCCCAGTTGTGGTGGAGCTGTGCGCCGTAAGCGGCAGTGGGCCGGCGGCGTCGAGGGCCAGCGTGGGTTGTAGAGCCCGCAGAATCGCCGAGACGGAGCCGTCATCGGCGGCGAAGCCGATGTCGTCGGCCGGGGCGGTGCCGGTCATCTGCAGCAGCTGCGCCGCGCCGGCGCCGAGGACCTCCTCGATCGTCTTTCGGATGCTGTTGCTGCCGGTCAGCCGTTCGGTCGCGGCGGCCACATCCGTGTTCAGCGCCGCCAGCGCCGCGAGCAGGTCCGGCTCGTCGGCGTCGGAGACCAGGCGCCGGAACGTCCCGTCCGGGCGCAGCTGCAGCGGAGCACGCCGGTCCAGCACGATCGCCGCGACGAGGTCCCGCTCGGCGCGAGGCGCCCGCAGGCCGCTCTTCGGATACTCCACCCAGTGCTCGGCGGTCTCGCTGACCTGGTCGACGCGCATCCGGTAGCACAACCGCAGCCCCATGACCGCCTCGTCGGCACGGGCCTCCTCTGCCGGCAGACCGGTGTCCGGATCGATCAGCTCCAGCCGGTCGTCGAGTTCCTGGGCGACCGCATCGTCGAGCTCGACCAGCGTGACCTCGACTTCGGTCAGCTCATCCTCCGCGCCCGGCGTCGGGACCGGTCGGTGCACGTCGAGCAGGTTGGGGCGGGCGTTGGTGCTGCGCGGGTCGAGCACCCGCCGCAAAGCAGTGATCAAATCGGTGCGACCTGCCCTCGGTTCCCCTACCACCACGGTGTGCTCGGCCGGGAACAGCTCCAGGTCGACGAAGCCGCGGAAGCGCTGCAAGCGAACCCTGAGTGCGCGCACGACGCCGTCCACCTTTCGAAACTGATGCTCTCTGTCGGGTCGGTCGAGCCGTTCCGATCGCAGCTCGCCGGATTATTGCCTCGCTCAACAGGACGTGTCCATGGACCGCCTGGAGCCGCTCCATCTTGCCGCACTAACTGCGGGTGCCGCCGCTGACTTTCTGGCTCGGACGCATCCAACCCGTCGCCGACGCCACCGGGATTCCCGCAGGGCACCGGCATGAGCGCCGCCGCCCGGGCATCGGCAGCAACGTGCGGACGCCGTCGGCCCGGGCCGGTGTTCACCCAATCCGGTGCGGCGGCTGTCAGTGGCGCCCTTGCCTGCGGCGCGGTGCTACCCACGTCGCCCACGCATCTGTGCCGGATGATGGTGCGGTGGCATACGACCTGACCCGGATTGACGAACGGCGGTTCGAGGACCTGTGCCGCGCGTTGGCGGTTCATGTGCTTGGGCCTGGTCTGCAGGTCTTCGGTCCCGGACCGGACGGCGGCCGGGAAGCCGCGTTCGACGGCCCGGTGCCGTACCCGACCAGCAGCAACGGCTGGGACGGCTACGGCATACTGCAGGCCAAGTGCCGCCAGCACGACGTCGGACGCAACGACGCCGACTGGCTGAGCCGCACGATCATGCGCGAGCTGGACCTGTGGGTCGATCCCGCCCGCAAACGGGTCAGCGACGGCCGCGTCCCGCAGTACCTGATCGTCACGACGAACGTACGGCTGACCAGCGTCGCGCGGCGCGGCGGCATCGACCGGGTCCGGACCCTGCTGGCCGGCTACGCCGGCCAGCTCGGCCTGAAGGGCTGGGACCTGTGGGACGCCAACAAACTCTCCGCGTTCCTCGACGCCTATCCCGATGTCGCGGCACGCTTCGCCGAGTACATTTCGCCGGGTCAGGTGCTGGTCAAGGCGATCGGCACGCTCGATGACGTCCACGCCGCCCTGGCCGGCGCCCGGATAACGGTCGGCCAAGGCGAGCCCGGCTGCCGACGCGCGTTCGAGGCGGCGTACCGGGCCGCCGGTGGCGCGGCCGTGCTCGGCGAGCCGAGCAGCGAGGTGTACGACGACGGACCCGGCTGGGTACAGCATTTCAACGCCCCATCCAGCACGACATCTGACGTACCGGTCGGTGGCGAGGCGGTGATCTGCGCCGGGCACGGCCGACCGGCGGTCGCGGTCACCGCCGCACTGTGGGACACCATCCGCGCCGCTGCTGGTGCCGGGCAGCTGTCCTCGGTCGGCTACCCAGTCGTCACCGCACATACCCCGCCGCTGCTGTCCACCGACGCCGACGAGGTGCTCCTCGACGGTGGCGACTGGAAGGCTGGCCGCCTGGTCCGTGACCCCGACGGTGGCTGGCGGTGGAAACCGCAACTTGCGTTCAGTTTCGACGTCGGCATGACCCGCGATTGGCACACCGCTGGCGGCGACACGATGGACCTGCGGCTCCGGTGTGCCGCCACCATGCGCTGGGCCGACATCGCAGCGTGCGCGATCGACGGCGACGGACGGCGGCGGCTGCGCGCCGCGCTGCGCGAAGGACCGCTCGACGAGGTCATCGCCGCGCTCGCCGCCCGGTTCGGGCTCGACGCCGGCGGTGACTGGCACCGGACTCCCGAGGCCGAGGGCTACAACAACCGGCGCTTCGCCAGCTACCGACGGCTCGTCCCTGGCACCGAGGACCGTCCAGCGCTCGGAGTGTGGGCGCGCTTTCAGCTGCCCGACGGGCTGCGTGACACCGTCGTGAGCATCGTCGACCTGCGCATCGACTTCACCGCCCTGCCCAAGCACGTCACCGGCCCGGACGCCCCGACGGTCGACCTGTCTCACCGGCTAAACCCGGCCGACCTGCACCGCTACCTGACCGCTGCGTGGCTGGCCGCGACCCAGTCGCTGCCGCCCGCCGCCACCCCGCATCCCGACACCGCCACACCCGCCGGACCGAGCCGTGTCGAAGTGCACCTGGGCACTGAACGGCCGTGGGCATCGCCGCCTGGCGGACGGGTCGTCGGGCTGCTCGACATGCTTGATCTCGCCGACTGGGGCAGCCCACCCGAGCAACTCGGTCCGTGGATGTCGGCGACGGTGACCACGCCGTTGGACCTCACCGTCGCCGAGGTCGACGACCTCGTCGAGCACACACTGCGGTACCTGGCGTCCGGGTTCGGGTTCCTCGAACCCGATGACTGACAGCAGCTCCGGCCGGCCGGTCGGGCTCCGTCGCCAGTTCCCGGCGGCAGCAAGCGTTGAGCAGCGACGCAGCAGCCCAACTCGACCGACTGTCGGAATGTCCAGAACCCGCGCGGCACCAAGGCGCTCGTGCTCCACTTCGGACCACCTCCACCGCAGAAGTCAGCGCTGCACTCGCAACCAGCGTTGCACCGCTCGTCACACCGCACAGCCCGATCGCGCCCGACGAGTCCGGCTGTTTCTCCCGGCCAAAAGAGTCGAGGGGCCACCCGCCTACAGCCTCGTAGTTCGCAGGCAGCCCGATTCTGTTCGGTGTCAACGCTGGTTCAACCTTGACCCCTCTGTTCGGGCGGGTTCCGAAACCACGGGTCAGTTTCAAGCGGAGCCGACAACAGCTCGATTCGTTCTTCCGGACCGGGCTGCCATATAAGGCCGTGTCCAGCTCGATCGAGTACGCCGTGCCCCTTACTGTCGAGTGGTGCAGCGATGGGATTCGCTCAATGAGCGGCAGCTCGACCTGCTTCGCCGGATCCACGGCGGCGATGACCTCAGCGGCCCGGACGGCGTCGAATACCGCCGGTCGGCGCGTGCGCTCCAGGACCGAAACCTGGTGGCGGTGACACGCAAGGCAGGGGTGTGGAGGGCGTGCTCGACCGATGCCGGTCGCCGACACTGTGCCCGCGCCGGAAGCGACCCGCGGCCAGTGACATCACGGCGATGCCCAGAAGAGCGTCGACAGCGGCGAGCCTGTCGCGCCGCTATTGGCGTCCGATGCGTTGCGGTGTGGCACTCCGCGGTCGTCGCCGCTTCCATAGGTGCTTGGGGAGTCGCGAGAGAGCTGTGTCAAGCGCTTCAAGTTGCCCACGCCCTCGGTCCGTCCCTGCTCATCAACCAACGCTGACGAGCCGAGGGATCGGCCAGCCCGAGGGTTGCCGTTGGGTCGTCGTGACAGGACGTGGTCGCGGCGAGCGGGGCTCCAGACGCCGCCCGTGCCCTGCCAATGGTTGCCGGTGAGGGCTACCACAACCGCTGGGCACAGCATTACCGAACTGTCGTACCCGGCACTGAGCATGTACGTGTGCCTCTTCTCGCGATGGTCGATGGCGTACGGACAGTCAGCACGTTGCTGTCCGACGAGCAATGGCAGTCGCTACGATCGGACGTTCGAGCGGGCCGGTGTTCCGTGCGGCTGCCGCACTGTGGCGCTGTGGCGTACCTGCGCACGAGCAAGCTCGGTGTGCGGCATTTTGCGCACAGGGCAGCGAGCGACTGCGCGAGCCATCCAGTCGAAACCGGTCAGCACCTTTGCGCCAAGAACATCATCGTGCAGGCCGCTCGAACAGCCGAGTGGGACGCCGAACCGGAGGCGCGCGGGAACGGTTGGGTCGCCGACGTTCTGGCCAGCAGGGGAACCAGCAAGTTCGCCTTCGAAGTCCAGTGGAGCGCGCAGACCGGGGACCAGTTCGAACACCGTCAGGAACGGTATGCCGCCGACGGCGTCCACGGCGTGTGGTTTACCCGGTACGAGCGCCGCGTTCCGCTTCCACGACGCGGCCTGCCCGTGTTCCACACCGCCTTCGCTGCCGACAGCGTCACCACAGTCGTCAACGGCACCGCGATGCCGTTGGCCGACGCCGTCATCGGTCTGCTCACCGGCCGGATCGATTTTCGTACCCACGTGGCGACCGGCCAGCCGGCCATCACGCAGGTGTCCTGTTTCGAGTATCCCTGCTATCGGTGCAGTGGTGTCTCGCTGTTCTGGGAGGTGGAACGGGAGGTCATCGACGGGCCGTGCGGAACGAGAGCCGAGACACGCCATGCGTTGATCTGGGCACAGGACCGCCCGGAAGCCCGGCCCGACGTGCGTCGTCGCGTGGCGATGGAGGCGGATCGTGTGGGCGTGCCGCTGGCTAACCTCGGTTCCCGCTACAGCGCGACCGCCAGAGGTTCCTACACCGCCTTTAGTTGCCCTTCCTGCAACGCCTTGTTTGGAGACTGGTACCTGCGGGAGTACGTGATAGAAGCCCGAGCCGAGGACGCGTTCCTCCTCGTCACGTTTCCAGGCGGCGACGACCGGATCGAGCAACCACACTGGTGCCGCGATGCCGGGCAGGGCCAGTGCGTTGGTCCTGAGCAGGCGGCTGCCCTCACCGGCGGGCCGGATCTCGACCGAGGATCGAGCGGCTGGAAACGATCCGCCCGGCCTGCTGTTTTTGTACCCGCTGTGCTGCAACGGTCGTCGACATCCGATTAGCTATCTGCCTCTGAACGAACCGTGGCAGCGTAGAGATTAGTGCCAGTCGAGCACAATCAATGCGCACAACGGCCTCCGGCTGAGGAGCCCGTATCCTTTGAATGAACAGCAGGCGTCAGGCCTCGCCTCTCCATTCCCGCAGAGCGCCAGCCGCCGCCACCGTGTTGGGGTGGTCATCGCCCAGCAGCCGAGTACTGTCGGCAGTCACTCTGGTGAGGAGATCAATCGCCTCGGCAGTGCGCCCCGCCTGCCAATAGGAGGCCGCCAGGTTTGCCCGGGCGGTCAATGTGCTCGGGTGCTCCTCACCGAGGAGTCGCACGAAGTCGTCGACCACCTTCGTTAGGAGGTCAATCGCCTCGGCCAGGCGCCCCGCCCGCCGATAGGAGACAGCGAGATTCGTGCGGGCGATCAGGGTGCTTGGGTGCTCCTCACCGAGGAGTCGCACGAAGTCGTCGACCACCTTCGTTAGGAGGTCAATCGCCTCGGCCAGGCGCCCCGCCCGCCGATAGGAGACAGCGAGATTCGTGCGGGCGGCCAGCGTGTCCGGGTGCTCCTCACCGAGAAGGCGCGTCCGGCCGGCGGTCACCTTCTCCTCAATGGTGATCGCGTCGGCAGTGCGCCCCGCCTGCCGGTAGGAGCTAGCGAGGTTGGCGCGGGCGGCCAACGTATCGGGGTGCTCATCGCCGAGAAGGCCCACGAAGTCGTCGACCACATTCGTGAGGAGCTCAATCGCTTCGGCAGTGCGCCCCGCCTGCCGATAGGAGACAGCGAGGTTGGCACGGGCGCCCAGCGTGTCCGGGTGCTCGTCACCGAGTAGGCGTGCGCTGTCGGTGGCCACCTTCTCCTCAATGGTGATCGCCTCGGTAGTGCGCCCCGCCTGCCCATAAGAGGCGGCGAGGTTGGCACGGGCACTCAATGTGTGAGGGTGCTCATCGCCGAGTAGCCGCACGTACTCGGCGACTACCCCCTTGATGAGGATGATCGCCTCGGTAGTGCGCCCCGCCCGTCGATAGGAAGTCGCCAGGTTGGCATGCGCGGCCAGCGTGTCCGGGTGCTCGTCACCGAGTAGGCGTGCGCTGTCGGTGGCCACCTTCTCCTCAATGGTGATCGCCTCGGTTATGCGCCCCGCCTGCCCATAAGAGGCGGCGAGGTTGGCACGGGCGGTCAATGTGTTCGGATGCTCGTGGCCGAGCAGCCGGACCGCCTGTTCGGTCATGTGCTTCCAATAAGCGACGGCGGGCGTGTGCAGGCCGGCGCGTAGCAGGCTGATGCCAGCCCTGGACAACAGCGGGTGCCCGTGGGGTTGCCAGAGTAGATCGCCGGCGATGTCGGCCAGGGTGTTGGTGTTGGCGCGCAGCGCGTTGATGAGATCGGTGGTGGCGTGGTCGGCGTCTGGCCACAGTTGCAGCAGCGCGTCGGCGGTAGCGTGGGCGACCGATACGGAATCGGTGGTGGTTTCCCGGGTGGCGCGGGCGGTCAAAGCATGGATGCGCACGGCGCGAGTGGTGTCGCTGGGGGTGTGGATGAGCAGCCCGTAGCGGTGTAGCAGCCGCATCGCTTTCCACGCCTCGTCGGCGGTGACGGGCTCGCTGGTGTCATCCCGACCGTGGGTGGACAGGTATTCGGTGACCGCAAGGGTGGACCATAGTGCGTCGGGATGCCCTGCCGGGTCGGCCATGGCGGCCAGCGCTAGGGCGGGGCGGGCCAGCCCGACAGGTGCGGAAGCATCGGCGGCATCTAGAGCGAGCAGCAGGGTGACGGCCACGGGCCGCCCGTAGGCGTCGGGGTCTGCGCTGGCTGGCATGAGGTCTGGCAGCCGTTCACCACCACTCTTGTATCGGTCCAGGTAATTCGCACACCCCTCCTCCTGAGCGATCATGTAAGCGGCAGCGTGGGACAATGCCAGCGGTAGATGCCCCACCGCGGCGGCAAGGTTCGGGGCTTGGTCGTCGAGCAGGTGGGCGCACCCGACACCGGCAAGCCGGTCGGTCAGGTACATCAGCGACTCACTCGGGCTGTACACGTCGACGTCAGTCTTCCTCCGGCCGGAACTGACCAGGGTGGCATCCTGCAGGCGGGTCGTGGCCAGGGTCCAGCCGGTGGGCCGCTGCGGTGGCCACCAGCAGCCGAGTAGGGCCGGGTCAGTGATGTTGTCGAGGACGAACAGCCAGGTCCGCTCGGTGCTGTTCAGCCACTCGAGTAGCGCCGTCGCGTCAGCGGCCGGGTCAGCACCGTCGGCTCCGGGAACACCGGCCTTCGCTGCGGCGCGGGCGTAGGTAGTGATGACCTGATCAGGGCTGGCGGCATTGACCCATACCACCAGGTCTGTCGCGCGCCCGTTGATGGCATCCCAAGCAAACCACGCCGCCAGCTGCGATTTACCTACCCCTCCGCCACCAGCCAATACCCGCGCGTTGCCCTCATGGTCTCGAGCCTGATGAGTCAAGACCACGTCATCACCGCAGCGGCGGGTGTTGAGGATCTTCTCCCGTAGGCCCTCCCTTGGCTGGAACGCCGATGCCAATGCCGGAGGCTGCCCCACCACCACCGGCCACAGCGGCACTGCAGGAGCCTGGTGCTGGTGGTACTCGGTCTTGACACCACCGAGAATGATGCCGGAGTTGGCTACACCACCCCTGTTCGCTCGCGCACTGCCGGAATCGGTAACGCTGGCCCTAGTAGGCTCCGCGTCCGCTGCGGCTCCGCTGGTGGCCATTACTGTGAGCCACGCTGGATGCCGGTGTTGGCAACTGAACCTGGCCCCTCAGCGGTCGCGTCCCCTGAACGGACCACCTGTGCCGACCGGTCCCTGGCGTCGGTCTCTGCTCCGGTGTTGGCTCGTCCACCAGCCTTGGCGATGGCCTTACCACTCTCTTCTACCCGGTCCGTATCGGGCACCGACACGCCTCCACTCTGCCGTGGTGGTAGTAGGTACGGAACTGCCAGAGCAACCAACGCCACGACCGCGCCGATGCAGCTGGCCGTCTTGTCGGCCTTGTCCAATCCAACCACCACCAGGTACACCACCACACCGGCAACGAGCACACCAAAGACAACCCGTCCCGCCCACACCCACTGCTGGCTCCGATGAGGCACCGCGGCCACCTCCTAGCGAATGGACCCAGTCTACGGCCTCATTTACGGATGGCGATCGCTCAATCGCAGTGCGAACGCTACTACGCCTCCCCTTCGACAACTAAATTCGCGGAGAACCCCTTCGTGACGGCTTCGAATGGACCGTCCTGGGAATCCTGGCCGCAGCGACCGCGGTCCTTCTTGCCATCGCCGTGGTGGATTCGACGGTCGCGAGCTGGCCAGTGGCGTCGAACGTCCTACTCCGGCATTCGGGAGGGACACGTCCGGCCCGCGGCCTGTGCACGACCGGCCCTCGGCGGCGGGATCATGGGCATGACACCCGCTCACCGGTCGTTTGCCCGGCTCCTCCGTTACTCGCCGCGCCATCGGTAGGAGCACAGCTAAGTGCTCGGTTCCGTACGAGTTTACTGAGGAGGAAGAGTTGGCACGACGTCAGCCGTACACGTCAGGACTTCAGGCGGAGCACCGACTATGCCTCGACGTCGAGCCCCAGGGTGATTTCCGATCCTGCCGACACCACCACTTGAAGCATGTCGGAGGACATGCCTGCCTGCTCTGCTACAGAAGTCACCGTTTGCTCCTGCTCGGCGAGGAGAGCGGCGGCTTTGCCGAGCAGTGAGGGCTGTTCGCGGTGTCCCAGGTCTGCTGGCTCGGGGTAGCCCCACTCGGCGAGCATGTTCATGGCCCGCCGGTATGTATAGTCGCTATAGATGCCCATGGCGTGGCCTCGGTAGACGAGCGCCTTGAGTGAGAGGCCCCAACGGCGTTTGGTTCGCTGAAGCTGCTCGAAGTCAAGTCGGGCGGGCAACTCGTCGCGGAGCTGGCGGCTCGGTGCGAGAAACTGCGACCCAAAGGCAGTCGCTTCTCGCTCGAGTATTTGGCTGCCGGGCTCGGCGTCGTGGTGCAGCAGCAGGTGAGCGAGTTCGTGGGCCACGTCCATCCGTGACCGCGCCTTGTCGTTCTTGCTCGGGCTGAGGAACACGAACGGCCGCGACCCGTACCAGTGGGAGAAGGCGTCAACCCGCTCGGAGACGTCCGGCAACGTGAGCACGACAACTCCGGCTGCCTCCAGCAGTCGAACTATGTGAGGCACGGGTTCGTCGCCCAGACCGAGGGCGTGGCGGGCGGCTACCGCCGCCACTTCGAGGTCGCGGCTGGACGCTTCCTCTGGCAAGTCGATCGACGGCAGCCGCAGCACCGGCAGCTGTAGGTGCTGTTCGACAGCGTCAACGACACGCCATGCGATCTCGCCGAATGCGAGGGCCTGGTCCCGTTCGGCTTGCGTCGTGGTGCGCAAGCTCCGGAAGTGCGGGTGACCCGCCGTCACCGGAGCAGGAATGCCAGCGGCAAAGAACCGGACCGGGACGGCAAGAGCGAGCGCGAGGCGGGCCAGCGTCGCGGGCGACGGGCGGGACTGCGCCAGCTCGTACTGGCTCACTGCGGCAGCAGTTACCCCTACCTGGCGGGCCAGCTCCTTCTTGCGGATCCGTCGCCACCGGCGGGCGAGCGTCAGCGCGTGAGGTTGAAACGCTGCCGCTGCCAGCGCCGGTGCGTCTCCCCGTTCGCGGGTGGCCGTCACGCGAGCGCTGACAGCCGCACGCCGTCACCGCGCCGCTTCGGCCGGACCTTGACCTCGAGCTCCGGGATCGGCACCTCGCCGGGCAGCGCGGAACCTGGGATTGCAGAGCTGCCGCCGGTGGCCACCAGCACCGGGTGAGCCGGTTGGCCGATCCAGAGTTGCACCTCGAACCAGGGGGACCCCCCGTCGCGGTTGTCCCGCGGCAGTCCGAGGTAGGCGACCGCTTCGCCGGTGTCGAGGTCGCCCGCGTGCGCGACACGAACGTGGCGCCGGCGTGGAACCACACCGGTGAACGCCTCGGGGAACTGCTCGTCGTCGTCCAGTGCGAGTTGGCCGCCTCGACTGTTCTCGACGGCTCCGCCGAGCCGGGCTTCGCTGCCTTCCCAGCGGATCGACTCGACGCTCGCGCCGGTGCCGCCCTGGAGGGAGTAGAGCCGCACTATGTAGCCCGCGCAGAGGATCTCCAACGAGTTGTCCTCGATCCGGGCGTTGACGCCTGCCAGACCGCCGAACTGCGCCGCTCCCAGGTTCGTCAGGTTGCGCCAGACCGTGGTACCGAAGCTCATAGCGTCGTCGCCCAGGTCTGGCTCGTGTCGGTCAGCTGCCCTCCGGTACACCTGCCGGATTAGGTCCGCGAGGGGGGTGAGCACGCCGTTCTTGTCGAGGGTTGCGACGGCTTCGCTCAGGTGATCCACAAACGGAAACATAGCAGGTACTTCAGTTGATGTTGTGAAAGTCAAGTCCGGGTCGCGAGTCGGTCGCTGCGGGACGCCACCCACGCCTGCGAGCTCCGCAGCGGCGAGAGCCTTCGCGGTCTTGTCCCTGATCAACGCCCGACCGGCTGCGAGGCGCGATGATGCCTGCGGGTCGCCTGCCTCCTGTCGGAGGCTGCCGATAGGGTGCAACCCATGCTCAGGACGACCCCGCGACACGCGACCTCGACACCGGTCGGCGAACACCGACGGATTACTGCAGGCCACAAGCGTTCCGTCGGGTCGGGCGGCGGGCTCTGATGGCGCGGCCAGCTGGTCGCTACGCCGCGGTTTCCATGTTCTCCGGCTGCGGTGGTATGGACCTCGGCGCGGAGCAGACCAAGCGTGTGGGCGTCGTCTGGGCGAACGACATTGAGCCGTGGGCCGTCGAGACGTATCGGCGCAACCTCGGGCGGCACATCGTTGCCGAAGATATCGCCGAGCTCGACGTGCCAGACGTGCCCTGCGACATCCTGCTCGCTGGACCGCCGTGCCAGGACTACTCCACCCTTTGGAATCACGACGGCCTGAAAACCGCGCGAGGCAACCTGTTCCGCCATGTCGCGCGGTTCTTGGACGGGCTGCGTCCGGCGGCCTTCGTGCTCGAGAATGTGCCGGGCCTCCTCTCCGCCAACCACGGGGCTGCGTGGACCCTCGTCCGGCACGCTCTGCGGTCGCCGTCGAGCTTCGTGAGCGGCCCGAGGAATGGACCGGGTGTGCGGTACGACCTGTCGGCCCAGGTCATCGACATGGCAGACCTGGGCGTCCCGCAGCACCGCGAGCGCCTGATCGTCGTCGGGGTGCGCCGAGACCTGAAGGTTCGGCCGCCGATCATCCCGGAGCCCTACGCCGGGCGGCACGTGACAGTCGCCGACGCGCTCGACACAAGTCCCATCCCGGACGACGCGCCGAACCACGAGCGCGGGCTCGACGGACCTGAGGTAGTCAAGCGCCTCGAGCTCATCCCGCCGGGGGCGAACTACGGTGTGATCCCCGAGGGGCACCCGTCGGCGGTCAAGGGGCTCATCAGCCACGTCTACCGGCGGCTGGACCCGGATAAGCCGGCCTACACGATGATCGCGGGGGGCGGCGGCGGCACGCACGGCTACCACCACGTCGAGCCGCGGCGACTGAGCAACCGCGAAAAGGCGCGGCTGCAGGGCTTTCCCGACGACTTCGTCTTCGAGTACGGGACGGTGCGCAACCAAGCATCGGCGTACGCTCGCGTCCGTCGGCAGATCGGCAACGCTGTCCCGCCTCCGGCAGCGAAGGAGATCGTCGATGCGCTGACTCAGGTGCTGCTGTCAGCAGGCGTGCCGACCCGCAGGGCAGCCGAGCTGAACGCTCTACGCCGGCTGGCAGGACGCACCACCCAACCTGAGCGCCGAGCCGAGAGGAAGGCAGCCGGCTAGTGACAGACCCCCGAGAAGTGTCGGACGAACTGCCCGCTGTCGCCGCCTTGCGGTCGCTGTCGGTGTTCAGCGCCGACCAGGCCGGCGCCTACCGCGAACACTTCCAGCGCCTGGGCGAGGCGCTCGGCGCAGATGTTCCCACCCGCTTGGCTCAGTACGTCACCACGTGGGCCGAGTCCGGGCAGGCTGGGACCGTGGTGTTGACCGGCAACGCCGGTACGGGCAAGACGGCAGTAGCGGAGACATACTCCCGCGCTGTCGGTGGCGACCTTCCCGAAGGCGACGACCTGTGCGAGGTCGCTTCGGGCCGCTGGGTGGTCAAGGACCTCTCGGGGGTTCCGGACGACGCGGCGCGGCGTTCGACGCTGCAGGCCGTCCTCACGGGCCTGGCGACAGGGTCCGGCCAGTATCTGGTGTGCGCGAACGAGGGCGTCCTGCGCGACGCGCTCGACATCCTCGACCACGAAGACCTCGCCTCAGCCCTCGACCAGGCGCTACGCAGCGGGGCAGCTGAGGTCGGCAAGCTGGTGGTGGTCAACGTCAACCGCCAGCGCCCGACCGCGCCTGGGCTGTGGGACGCCTTGCTCGACTTCCTCGTGCGCGAAGATCTGTGGTCCGGCTGCGCCGGCTGCCCGTTTGACCTCGGCAGCTGCCCCATGCGCAGCAACGCCGAAGCGCTGCGGGACCCGCAGGTGCGCGAGCAGCTGCGGACCCTGGTCCGCCTCGGCGCCGGCGAAGCAGTGCCGACAATTCGGGAAGTCCTCTCGGTGCTCGCCTGGGCCGTCGTCGGCGACCGGACGTGCAAGCACGTCAAGACCGCGACGCGGGACATGGAAAGGGCCGCCTTCACCGCCACTGACGGGTACTTCACCCGCGTCGTGGGCGGGGGCCTGACCCTCGATGCCATCGAGCGCTCGCCGCTGATGGCGGGGATGCGCACTGCCCAGCTGGGGCACGTCAGCGACCTGGAGATCGACGGCTGGCTGCGGGACACCACCGGAGCGCCTGACGTGGTTCGGCTGCTCGCCGGCGATCCGTCGCTGGTCGAGGACGGGCCCGACGGCAGCCTCGCCCTGGCTGGGAGCCGCTCGCCTCAGGACCGGGTGCGCACGAAGCAGGGGACCATGACGTTCCACCACCTGGGTGAGCTCGTCAGCACCAGCGAAGACCCGACGAAGGTAGACGACGGGTTGGACGCGCTCGTGTCCGGCGACCGGGACAGCAACGCGCCCGCCCAGGTGCTGTGGCGCCAGCGCCTCTATTTCGAGGCCAGCCAAGCGCTGGGCGGCGCCGACGTCGCGTCGAGGCGGCTGCTGGGATACCGCTACGTCGCCGACCTCGTGCGCTTGGCGCAGAAGGCCGCCCGCAGCGAGGACGTGGTCATCGAAGTCTCGGAAGTGGTGCGCGGCCTGAACTTCCTCGTCACCGGGTTTTCCAGCCCTCACGAGGGGCTCGTCGTGCCGGACCCCGCGTGCCTGTTCGCCCGCGATCCCGGTTCTTTCCGACCGGCGAGGCCTTCGCTGGTGTACGGACTGGTCCCGCTGGAGCGGCTGTCTGTGCGGGTGCCGGACCGCGGGCTTGTGGAGCGGCTGCTGGATGTCGACCACGTCGACGTGGAGCTGGTCGTGGACGGCCGCGACGACTTGTCGCTGCGGATCCGCCCGAAGATGTACGAGGCCATCCGCGAGGCGGCTGACTTCCAGGGGCCCGTCGGCCAGGGAGTCGCCGAGATGAACGACCTGCGCGGCTTCTACAGCCGGCTTGCCTCGGCGGAGGCGGCTGGCGACGCCATCCGTGTCGCCGATCCCGACTCCGACCCGCCGGCACTGGTGAAGGTCAACCTTCCGTACTTCGCGACCTCCCGGAGGGCGTAGTGCACCTCGACGAGAACCGGAACCTCACCCCCGGCCGGGTCGCACAGGTGCTGTTCGGCTTGGACCCCGACCGCGACGAGCGGGCTCCGCAGCTGTGCGCGGAGACTCTGCTCACCCTCGCCCAGAACCGCTACCGCGCCCCGGCCAGCAGGGACGAGCTGCGCAGCCCCAAGCGGCAGCGGTTCGCCCTGCGAAGCTTGGCGCTCGCCACCAACTTCCTGGCAGGCCGGGAGGGGCGCGCGGGCGAGGACAACATGACGCCGAACCTGTACGGCAAGCTGCTCGCGTCGGGTTCCGATGTCCGCAACAGCGCCAACCTGGCGCTGGCCCAGAGCGCCCTGCAGGGGCTCGTCGACCCGGACACGCAGCGAGGCCAGCCGGGGGCGTGGCTGCTGAGGCCGTTCCACGAGTCGCTGCTGTGGTACGACGCGCGCAAGGCACCGAGCCGACCCGACTGGACAGTGCGCAAGGTGTACATGCGCGGCAGCGGGATCACCCTCGCCCGCCTGCTGCTCGCGCCGACCGACCCGAAGGCGGCCGAGCAGGGGGCGCATGCTGTCTCCGCCATCCGCGAGGCCCTGACGGGGCCGAGTCCGCTGGCGGACATCAGCCGCCGCCTGGAATCGGCACTGCAGACCGACGTGCCGTTCACCACCAAGACGCCGGACACCGAAGAGGACGAGAAGGAAGCTTGGGAACGGGGCGAGGACGAGCTGCTGCAGCCGCTCGCGGCTAGCTTGTGTCGTCACGCCGAGGGGGTGATGTGCCAGGGCAGCGCCAGCGGGCCGGCCAAGCTGTGGCAGCTGCGCACCATCCTCGCGCTGGACCTGGCGGTACACGCCCTGAGGGTCGCCTGGGACGCCACGTCGACACCCGAGGAAGACCGCTTCCTCCTGCTGAGCTTCGGCGGGGGGCCGCGGGCGCAGGACCGGGTCCGGCAGCGGTCGGAAGAGTCGTACCGGCGGGCCCGGATCCGGCTCAACGAGGCGACGATCTCCACGGTCGCCCGCATCATGCGCCAGCTGGTGGAGAGAAAGACCGTCGTGTGGGCCGACGAGTTCGAGAACCGGCGCAACAAGCTCGACGGTGAGAAGGGCCCCGACGGGCTGCTGCACCAGCTCACCAAGCTGACCACCCGCAGCGCGGACGACGAGTACCTGCGGCTGGCGCGCACGTCGGTGGAGAGCGCGAACTACGGCCGGGCTGAGGACGGGTTCCGAGTTCTGCTGGAGTCGGTGGGGCTCGTTGCTGGGACCCGCTACCGCTACCTGACAGCTACGCCGGACTTGCTGGCTGCCCTCGTGGGCGCTCTGTCGAGCCGGATGCCGATGCCCAGCAACGAGTTCTTCGCAGCAGTGCGGCAGGAGTGGGGACTGGTGATCAACCAAGAGTCGGCGGCGTCGACGAGCCTACGCGGCCAGGTCGACGGGGCCGGCCTCGAGCGCAACGCCCGCCGGGCCGAGAGGCTCATGAGCGAGGCGGGACTGGCGCTGAGCTTGTCCGACCGAACCACCGTGGTCGGCGAGCGTGCGCAGAGGCGGTCGATGTGAGTCAGCGGCTCGGCGGCGCACTGGCCGCACACATCAGAAACATGGGCGGAAGCTCCAAGTTCGTCCTAGTCGAGGGTGTCCCGACCAGCCTCGCTCTGGGCATGGTGGCGGCGTGGAGTGAGGCGCTTCCGCCGTTGGCCGTAGTGTCCGACTGCCCCCGCCGCTTCGGCGCCAACGCGCTGTCGGGCTCGGGGACGGGACTGCGCAACCGCTACCCGCAGGGCATCGTGCTGGTCCTGTGCGAAGGTCTGCAGGTCCCGGACCGCAGCGGCCTCAACTTGTTCGAGAACGTGTCGCCCGGCGTGCTCCTGGACTCCCCCGAAGGCTTGCTCACGATTGCCCGTCAAGAACCGGCCGCCAGCCTCGACGGCCCGGTGCGAGCGGTGCGGGAGGCCGTCGCCCGGGTAGGCAT
Organism: Micromonospora sp. bgisy143; assembly: GCF_057708145.1. NCBI lineage: Bacteria > Bacillati > Actinomycetota > Actinomycetes > Micromonosporales > Micromonosporaceae > Micromonospora > Micromonospora sp. bgisy143. Next base: position 240,795 of record NZ_JBYIRN010000001.1, on the reverse strand, counting down.
CGCCCACAAGCCGAGCGCGGCGCAGGTAGCGGCATACTTCGACCTGGTCGCTGCCGGTGAAGACCCCCTGAAGAGCCTGCCCGCCCTGGGCGCCTTCGCCGACACCGCCACCGGCGAAAGGGTCGACGCCGACCGCATCGGCGACAACCTCGCCCTCGCCGCCCGCCGCACCAGCGACGACGTCCTGCGGCCCAGCGCCTACACCGAAATTCGCCGGCGCGCCGAGATGGTCCTCGGCCGGCGGCCCAGGCTGCGCAACGAGCCGGCGGAGGCGTCCGCCGCCGCAGCGGCCGTGATGACAATGCTGCAGTCCGGCAGCGAACAGTTGCTTCAGGAGCTGGAGTTCGACGAGGCACGCGAGATCCTCGAACAGCGCACCAAGGACCTCGCCGACGTCGCGCTACAGGCGCTGGCCGACTACCAGCGGCGACACGAGGACGAGAGGGTTGCGCTGCTGCCCTGGCCTAGGTACCACTCGCGCGCAGAGGAACTTCGCCGCTCCGCTCAGCAGCGAGACGCCGCGCGGGACTTGCTCGACCTCGACGAAGCCCAAGCCCACGGCATCTTCGACAGGCCGACCAGGATCAAGCTTGAGAAGCTGCTGCGCGACAAGGCCATCAGCGGCAGCAATCCGTCTTGCCCCGAAAATGCCCTGATCAAGGCGGTGCAGCAGCTCGGCGGTCCGCTGAAGCGCATCAGCCTCCTCAGCCCGAAGCCGTCGGCAGAAAACGCGAAGCCGAACCGCAGCGGCGCGGTGCGGTGCATCACCCTCGGCTGCGCGCGGCTGCGGCTGGGCGGGTTGATGCGCCGGCTCGAAAGCCGGGGGGTCGAAGTTGACGGCCTCCTCCTCCAGCCGGCCGACACCGACAAGACCGTCGAGGCATCCTTCCACGACGCTGACCTCGCCTCGGGGGAACTCGCGCTGTTGCAGTTGCGGCTCCACGCCGCCGACGGCAGCACGGTCCAAGTCGACTGGCGGCCCGACCTCGACGACGCCGCACTGCTGCGCGCCGCGCTGCTGTTCGCTGAGGAGACCGCCCTCACCCTGACGGCGGCCGACGAGCCGACCCTCTCGTCGTTCTGCAGCAACGAGGTACCGAGCCCGCAGCCCGTTTCGAATGAACTGAAGCCGCTCGCGCACGAGCTACGCGAGCTTGCGCAGCTGTCGCTGCAGGAAGGGCTCAGCCCTCAGCCCTTGCGCAGGTGGGCTACCAGCTGGGCTGCTGCCAGCAACGACAAGGCACCCGGCGCGGAGGCCGAGGTGGCAGAGGCACTCTCGCTAGCGGGGGCGGTCGAGGGCCCGGCCCACTGCGTGGCTCTCACCGGCTTCGCGCCACTGAAGGCCGAGTGGCTCGCCCAGTACCTCGACGCGCTGTGGTCCCTGCTCGACGCGGCCGACGCAAGCGACGACAAGCCTGTCGCCGCGACGGCCGCTGGAATCGCCCGCACGACAGCCTCGCACCACCCCGCCCACGTTCGCGCGCGCCTGCGGGACAAAGCCATGCTGCCCACCAGCGAGGGGCGGCTCTGGAGCCTCTACGGCGGGGCCAACACCCGCGACGAAAGCGGCTACGCCGGCGCGGCGTTGACCTCGGTCGTGGTCCGGCTGCTTTCGCTGCAGCCTGAGGCCGCCGGGCACCTGCGCTGCCTCGCCTACGGGCCCGGCGCCGCCGACCTGCTCGTCTCGCAGGCAGTCAAGCTGATCGGCCGCAAGACCGGCCGCGGCACCGTCGCCAAGGTCGAGGTGTTCTGCGTCGGGGAGGAGCCGACCGACAGGCCGCACTGGCAGACCCTCGCACGTGCGGACGAAGAGCTGCGCGACAGCCGCGACGTGCTGGAGCTGCGTTACCTCGACAGCCTCGCCCGGGCCCGCGAGGTCCTGCAGCAGCCGGGTTCGCCGAACTCGGCGGTACACCTCGCGCTGGTGACCGGAATCAGTGACGGCGGGAACCGGCTGCAGATCGAGTTCCCCGAAGTGCCCGCACCGCGGGAGGACTCCGAAGTGCTCTTCGCTCCCCGGACCTCGCAGCGGCCTGGGAAGGAGCGGCGCATGCTGCTGATGCCGCCCGCTACGACGCGTGCCGGCATCACGTGGTTGAAGCTGCAGGCGGCTGTGGACGAATCCTGGCCGGAGGAAGGCGAGAAGATCCCGGTGCCGGAGGTCCGCACCGGAGCTATGGACATCGCCGAGCAGCTTCGGGAGGTCCACGACCTCGCGCTCTGGGTGGCCACCCTCGACCGCTACGCCACCCGCGACAGCCTCGAGCAGGCCCTCGGCGCCCACCGCATCGCCATCCTGCACCAGGAGCGCCGACTCGGTGGCGACAGCCCGCTGTCGCTGGTGCTAAGCCAGAAGTCGGGCGGCCCGGCAGACCGCGCCATCGGCCGCAGCCTGCGTGCAGCCAACATCGTCGCCGACCGGGACGTCGCCTTCAGCGTAGGGACTGACCTCCGCAAGGTTGCGAGCCAGGGCTACGGCATCCTGGCCCTCGAGGCCGCCACCAGCGGCACGGGCATTAATGAACTCGTCGGCCACGTCGTGGCATTCTCGCTGCTTGCCCGCACGACCACCCCCTGGCCTTTGCCGCCGGGGTGCCGCGTCCTGCTCGTCAGCCTCGACGAGTACCGGCACTGGTTCCCCAGTCGCCGCGCGGACCTTCTCGCAATCGCACTCGACCCCTCCGAGGAAGGGGTCCACGTCGCGGCCATCGAGGTGAAGGCCAGGCGCAGCGACGAAACCGACGCTGCTGCCGGTGCTCTCGACCAGCTCAACCAGACGCTCGCGGCCACTAGGTGGGCCGCCTACCCCGAGCCCGGGTCCATCCACAGCCGCCTGTGGCTTAACCGCATCGCGGAGGCCGCCTACTCGGTGGCACGGGAGTCGCGCTTCAAGCTCGACGCCGATGAACTGGCGGCGCTTGAGGCGTTCCGAACCGGCACGGGGACCCTGGAGTGGGCGGGCGTCGGCCTGGTGTTCGGCCCCAACGTCGAAGAGTTCGACAGGTACTACCCGAGGGAGGTGGCCAGCGACATCGTCCCCGTGGTGCTGCACAGCATCAAACTCACCGAGGACCTGCTGCTCGAAGCCGCGCAGGTGCGCATCACGGACCTGAGGACTGTCGAAGCCGAGCGCCCGCCTCTCAAGGGCGGACGGACGCGGCGCAGGCCCGAGGCCAAGCCCGCAGAGCAGGCGCAGCCGCCGGCCGACACAACCCGGGACGCTGACGTCCCCGAGCCTGCCCGGCCCTCGCCAAGCGAGGCCGCGCCGTCGAACCCTCAGGCTACTGAGCCGCAGCAGCAGGCGCACACCTCCGAGCCGAGCGCGACCGAGGAGCCGCGCAGGCACACGGAGCCGACTACGTCCGCCACGGAACCGGTCCCGTTCCGCGCCCCGGTCTTGGGCTGGGACGCCATCACGGGCGAGGAGGTGCGCTGGCACCCGGCCGGCCCCGAGCAGGGGGTGCTCCAGAACGGCCACGTGGAGGTGTGGGGCAGCTCGGGTATGGGCAAGACGCAGTTCACAATGAGCCTGCTCGCGCAGCTCGCCCACCACAGCGGGAGCAAGTTCGGCATCGCCGACTTCAAGAACGACTACAGCGACGAAACCGGCTTCCCCCAGCTCGCCGGGGCGAAGTTCCTCGACCTCTGGAACGGCGGCGCTCCGTACAACCCCCTCGCCCTGGAGGACTTCACCGACCGCTCCGTCGACACCGCTGTCATTGAACTGCGCGACACCGTCGAAGTCGCCACCAAGTCCTTCACCCGGATCGGTGTCAGGCAGCGCGGCAAGCTGGAAAAAGCGCTGCGTAGCGCCTATGCGGTCGGCCGAAGGGAGGGTCGCTGGCCGACACTCCGACTGCTCGACGACGAGCTCGACGACGACCTGAAGGGGGTGATCGGCGACCTAACCCGCAACGAACTGTTCCGAGAAGGTCCACCCCTTGGCGAAGTAATCGATCAAAACGTCGTCTTCGGGCTGAGCCGAATTCCTGGCAATGGCCAGACGACCGTCCTGGCTGCCGGCTTCATCCTCTCGGCGCTGCTCCTGCGGGTGCAGTCGCTGCCACCCGTGCCGAACTCCGTCCGGTACGTCGCTGTAGTGGACGAAGCCCACCGCGTCGCTGCCTTCAAGGCCGTCGACACCATGATCCGGGAAGGGCGCTCAAAGGGTCTCGGCGTCTTGCTTGCCACCCAGCAGCCCGGAGACCTGCCTGACGTCGTCGCTACCAACGCCCAGACCAAGGTGTGCTTCCGGCTGCCTGACGCCACCGTCGCCGCGGCAGCCGCCCGCAAGCTCAACCCAAACGACTCGCGCCTGGCCGAGCAGATCCGGACCCTTGGCAAGGGCGAAGCACTGGTTAGCTTCGGCGGCACCAAGCCCCGGCTGCTGCGCATGACGCAGGCATACCGTGACCGTCGCCAACTCGGACTCCCTACCGAGGAGGCCGCAACCGGACAATGAAGATAGAGCAAGGGCGGCCTGCCACCGCAAAGCGGACGCCCCGACACGAAACGGCCGCACGTTCCTGGGCAAGCAGCCCAGGGGTGCGTGACCGCATGCAGCGCCAGCGGACCCGCGACACTCAGCCCGAGCTCGCGATACGACGCCTGCTACACGCTGCCGGACTGCGCTACCGCGTCGACGTAGCACCCACACAATCGCTCCGTCGACGCGCTGACATCGTCTTCGGCCCAGCCCGTGTGGCCGTCTTCGTTGACGGATGCTTCTGGCACGGATGCCCGCAGCACGGAAGCCGCAAGACCAAGGCCAACACCACCTACTGGTCGGAAAAAGTCGCACGTAATCAAACCCGGGATGCCAGCACCGACCGTGTCCTCACGAATAACGGCTGGCATGTCATCCGCATCTGGGAGCACGAGGACCCTCAGGAAGCCGCCGAGCGAATCGCCGGCAGTGTTTACGAGCGGCGATGCTTCAAGCAGTCACACGCCTGAAGCTGGCCCTCATATTGAGGCGGATAGGTTGGTACAGCACCGCTTCAAGCGTCGCCAAGGCGGACAGGGTGCACCTGTCACGCAGCGACAGCCGTGCTCCTACGCGGCGCCGGCGGGCATGGATCGCAAGGTTGCCTCTCGCGGCGGTTGATCAGCCCTCAGTTGTGACGGTGCTTGTGCGGAAACGAACCAGCCGTGAAATGTTCCGGGTGGGCGCGTAGCCGCAGCGGTCCGTCCCTGCCCGTAGGCGACCGCGGGCGGAGTAGCAGTTGGGCGTACGCACCGGGCGAGGTTCATGGCGTGCTGGGCGATGCGCGCGGCGGGACACATCCCGCGGTGCTTGGTGCACTGCAGGTTGCGGCAGTTGCCGTTCTGGTCGGGTTGGTGGGCGGCGGTGACGTCGAGGGCGAGCCGCCACAAGAGCGGGTCGGTCGCGTCGTCGGGTATCGCGGCAAGCAGGCTGAGGCGCTCACTGGACACATGGGTTTCCTTCTGTCGGTCGTGTTCGCCGTCCGCCGGGACGAGTGGCAGGCGGCAAATACGATCGACGCTCACCTTCAACTGGAGGTCAAGTCGTTCGTCTGCTCGTGGCTTTGAGGTGCGAGGAGCAGGCGCAGTGCGATGTGCTGCGGCTGCCGGCCGAGGGTGGGCGGTGGGTTTGTTTGGCGGCGGGGCGTGGCCCGAGCGGCCTGAGGAAGCGGACCAGGAGCAATCCTGACACCGCGACTCAGGGGGCCGACTCAACGCTTTCGATCGAGGCGCAGTCCGCTCCGGTCGCTCGGTGCGCGCCCGTACGGCGGGTGACGGTTACCGGCCCGGCGAGCTGGCGGTGGGGGTGGGTCCGGCGGCGTGCGGCGGCCTGCAGGCCGCCCCACGCGCCGTGTGTTCCGCTCCCCTCATCAGGCGGCCCGCTCGTCCGGGGTGGGCTGGTCGTGGGTGCGGTATTGGTCGTCGTGGTGGGTGTCGGTGTAGGGCAGGTCGATGAGGCGGAGACGGCCGGTACGGCCGAGTAGTTGCCAGATCTGGTGGGCAGGGCTGGCGGCGAGGGCGGTGCGCAGTTCGGCGGTGGTGGTGGCAATGGCCGCCTCCAGGCTGGTGCCAGCGAGGCGGTGGTGCAGGTTCGCCTCGCGTCGTGCGGAGGGTAGGTGCAACAGCACCGGCCATGCCCAGGTGCTCATCCTGTGCAGCCGCTCGTACTTGATGACCTTGTTGATGAGGACCTGCAGGTTCTCGCCGCTGGTGTCGTACTCGAGGAAGAAGGGCACGGACCGTCCCCGCTCGGTCCACACCCCGGCGCCGTCCGGGCGGGGAAAGCCGGTCGATCCGCCGATGATGATCTGCGGGTCGCCGCCTTTGCGGTAGAGGGTGCCGGGTTCGTGGTAGGCCGACGCGGGCTGCCAGCGGACGAGGTCGCTGTCGGGGTGGGTGCGGGCGTGGGCGGCGAGGTCGATGAAGACCTGGTTGCCGCCGAGCAGGTGCGGCAGGTCCGGTCGGCGGGTGAGGGAGTGTTTGCGGCGGCGGGCTTGGTCGCGGCGGCCTCGTGGGAGTCCGCGTTGGGCGTGGACGTGGTCGTAGCCGAGTTGGTCCAGGACGTAGTGGTAGGGGTAGGTGCCGCCGTCGGCTTTGTTGGGTCGGAAGCGGTCGACCGCCCGCAGGGCGGTGAGGCGGCGGAGGCGGCGTTGGGTGAAGTCCAGGGATGGGAACAGGGCGGTGGCGATCTGGTCGGTGGTGAGCACGCCGTGGTCGTAGAGCCAGCCCAGGAGCCGGTCGTCGCGGGCGGTGATGCTGGCCTGCAGACGCAGCAGTGGGTCCGCAGCGGGTAGGTGTTTACCCATGGGCACAAGCCGTGGGGGAGAGACCCGAGACTCGAGGGTCTGTCTGGAGCGGTCCCGGACTGCTGATAGCGGGGCTGACCTGGGCTGTGAGCGGCCGCGAGGGGTCAGGCTGGGGGTCAGGATCAAGACGGACGGTAGAACGGAGACCAGCACTGACCGCTGAAGTGCCGGGCACAACGGGTTCGGCGTGACGGTGCGGTGGGGGTGGGTGTGAGTTGGGCCGGTGACGCGGGTGGGGTTCGGGGTGCGCGGTGATCATCGGTGTTGCTCCAAGGTCGCAGGTGCGAGTGGGTGTGAGATTGGTGTGCCCCCGGCACAGCGGGCCGGAGCAACCGGAGTTCGGTAGTCGCTGTCCCGCAGTCTGGTTGGACATGCCAATCTCACTGGTCTCGCCCGTGTGGCGAACTTCCGGTGACACGGGCAGTCAGTTGCCTGTCCGACCGAAGTTGGCCACAGCGGCTGCGACCTGCGGTGTGAGAGCCGTAGGCGTTGTCGTTCGGGTTCGAAGCGAACGGCAACCTCCGACAGTCCCTGACAGTGACCGGGTAAGCGCTTCGCTGGGTCGCCCCGGTCTGCTCCCCGACCGGCCCACGGGCCGGTCGAGGAGCAGCGCAAGGTTGGTCAGGGGCGCGGCGGGTAGTGGTACTCGCCGTTGGCGACGGATTCGTCGTAGGGGCGTTCGGGGTCGTAGATGGGGTGTGGGGCTCGGGGCCGTACCTCCTTGAAGGTCACGGTGTCGGGCGGCCACTGCTCGGGGGTGTGGGGAAGGTCGGTCAGGGCGAGGCGGTGTGTCTCGCCGATCGGCTGCCAGACCGGGTCGGCCGGATGGCCGTGCTCGGGGTTGCTGGTGACGACGGTGAGGTGCCGCGTGTTGCGGCGCTCGAGGTAGCGGCGTAGTTCCTGCTCTCGCTGCGGGTCGGCGGCGTGGAACATCAGGGTCGCCAGGCCGGTCTGTTCGGCCAGGTGTCGGTAGCCGTGGACGCGGTCGGCGAGGTCGGCGGGACGGATCTCCCCAGGGTCGGGCTGGTACCAGAAGGCGTGGCGGTCGCGGTGGTGGATGTACTCGCCGTGCCAGGCGGTATGCCGTGCTGCGGTGACGTATCGGCAGGTGCGCGGTGACCACCAGGTGCGGAGGTCACTCCCGGGTTCGGTAAGCGCGCGGGTCGCGAGGTTGACGAAGAAGTCGTTGGCCTGCAGCAGGCCGGGCGGGTTCGGATGTTCGCGGAGCCGGTCGCGGGCCCGGTACACCTGCGCCGGTGTGACATCGCGGTCTTCGCCGATCGGGGTGAGTTGGGCGCCGATCGGGCCGAGGCACCACGAGGTGTCGGTGGTGGCCGCGGTGCTGGTGTTCCAGAGGCGGTCGATCCAGCCGCGGCGGGCGAGGATCCTCAGACGTCGGGTTGCCGGCGCCGTGGTGGTGGCGAAGCCGAGTGCGGTGAGTTGCGCGGTGGTCAGGACGCGGTGCTCGGCGAGCATCTCGACGGCCCACCAGTCGGGCGGTCGCATGCGGCCGCTCTCGGCCAAAAGCTGATCCGCTGGGATCGGTCGGGTGGACGGGACAGTGAACTGGGGATGGTAGGTGGTCACCATGACAGGTACCTCCAAGGTGGCGCCGTCCCGTGGATAGGGGATGGCAGGGGTGGATGAATGCCCGTGTGACCGCGTCGGTGCGGCACGACTCGGGCGGATCACGACACCGCGGTCGTGCGTCGCGGTGGGTGACAGGGCGACGGCTCGCCGGTTTCGTGCCCGGACGGCCGCCCGGGCGCGGCAACGGCTGGTCTGCGCGGCCGGATCACCGGCCGGTGGTACGGCGAGATTCCGAGCGCGGCCTCTGGTGCTGTCATTAAGAAACCGCCGCTTGTGTGCTCTGGCGAACGCCTGCCTCACTCACAGCCACTCACAGCCACTCACAACGAGGGGTTTCTCAGGGGAAGGTGACGGCGCTGCGAGAAAGAGGGCTCCCGGGACAGCCGACCTATGCGACTGCTGTCGAGGTGGCGGCAGTGCTGGCGAGGAGGCGGCGGCTGGCGGCGCGCAGACTGGCCCGGCGTTCGGCTCGCGCCGCCAATGCCTCGGCGGCCTGCGGCGACGCCACGCCGGTCAGCATGCCGTTGGCGAGGGCTTCGGCGAGGCGGGTGTCGATGCGACCCAGCCGCATGCGCAGGGCGTCGGTGCTGATGCCCATCCGGGCCGCGATGGGTTCCATGGCTCGCCGTCCCAGCCGTACGTCGATGTAGGGCTGCTCGTCGTCGGCGTCGAGGATCCCCAGGCGCGCCGCGCGGCGTACCAGCACGTCCGGATGTCCGTAGGGCACCTGCGGGGTCCGCGGTCCCGTGACATGCTCTACGTCCTCGACCGGAACGAACTCGTTGGCCTGCTGGCGTAGCGCGTGCCCGGCGCGCCACCCGGCCCGGCACAACGACGCGTACGGTGCCCGGCGGGTCACATCCACGTGGTCCCGCAGCGCCACCAGGAATCCCGCGAGGATCTCCGCGCTGATGTCGTCGGGGTCACCGCGGTAGCCGGCGGACAACCGTCTCGCGTAGCGGCGTAGCGCCGGCATCGCCATGCCGACTGCGGCGATGACACACTGCGGCCCGTCCAGGCGGGCGCGACGGATCAGCTCCCGCCACACCGCGTCGCGAGCGGTGTAGGCGCGCGGGTTGGCCAGTAGCCAGTCCCGCAGCGTCGGCAGCGCCACGACACCCCTTGGCAGGCCGTCATCCGGACCGAACTCGTCGAGGTCGAGGGACAGGGGCGCCGGGTCGCTGGTCAGCGCGGCGAACGCGACATCGACGGCGTCCAGGGGTGCGGCAGGGAAGATCGTGTCGGACACACTCATGATTAGTACTCCTAGGCCAGTGAGGCCATCGGGCGTCGCCGCCGTGTTCTGGCGACGTTGGAATGCCGATTACGCCACGACTGACTCACAGGCACTCACAGCGCAGGTCAAGCCGGCTTTCGCGCCCAGCCGGCCGCTGCGCTGTCTCGCGCGAACGGACGCGAGGCGGCACCAGGCGGGCGATACGGGACGGGTCGCGGTACGCCTGAGCAGTGCTGTGAGCCACTGAGGCACGCCAAGCGCGGCACTCAGACGGCTCAGCGACGAAGCTGCGATCGTCGGGCCGCCCCACCACTCACAGCGACTCACAGCCGCTCACAAAGACTCACAGCGACTCACAGCGGCGTTGCAGCGCTGCCGGCGCCCGAACGCCGACGGCGACGCCGGCGGTGGCGCGAGCCGCGACCACCTCCTGCGGCCCTGGGGGCGGGCCGTCGTGCCTGGCGCCGTACCCGTGTCGGTCGCCGGTGCAGGCACCAGTGATGAGGGCTCCACCGGTACCGGCTGCCTTGTCCGGGAACGGGCGACCCGGTGTCAACGGTGATGATCGATGGACATCTTGTCCCTGCATCCGGCGGTGACCGTGTCCGAGGGGACAGGAACGTCGGCGGAGGAGCTGTGTCACCTTGTCCGGCCAGGCAATCGTCGGCCGGTCATATGACGTCGAGATCTGTTGACCGTTTCCGTGCGCGCGGCCATGGCCGCAAGGCGGGAGGAAGGGGTCCTCAACGGCCGGCCAGAGTGTCCGCGGCGTCGCGCATGCCATCGATGTTCGTCGTTGACAACGTGTCCGGCGTGGTTGCCGAGCAGGGCGGGGACATTTTGGCCACGCGCGTGTCCCTGGCCCGGAGTGACACTGGCGCCGACCGCGACAGTCCGTCCCGTGGTGGCGGTGGTCAAAGCGGCATGACATACCTGCGCCGTATGGACGAGCGTGTCAACCGTCCGCAAGCCGTGTCCGCGCCTGCCGGTTAAGGACATGTCTGCGGACATCGTGTCCATCGAACCTCATGTGTGCCTGACCGGTCGCTGCCGCTGGGCGTTTGACACGTAGGCACCCTGGCCGAGCCGTCGGTGGACACGGTGTCGCGGCATTCGTGAACCGTCGCGCCACCCACCGTGTCATCAACACCTGTCACTGTCTGGGTGGTGGGCGCCGAGGCGGTGGCCCATCCGCGTCGGATCGGCGCCGGCCCGGGACGCATGGCCGGACGGGCAGCCCTGTGAGCCTCTGTGAGTGGGTGGTGAGTCACATAGGCGTTCGCCAGAGCACACAAGCGCGGGTTTACAGATGTCAGCGCCTCACCGGCGCGACGTGAAGCGCATCCGGCCTCACCGCGGTGCGCCCCGCGCCTGAGCCTGTACCGCCCGTACTCACCGCCGAGGAGATGACGATGAGATCGTCCAGACGCACTCGAACCCTGTCACCTCAGCCCGTTGAAGGGCCGGCCGGCGGTGAGCGGGAGCCGACGTGGACGGCCGAACGGGTCCGCGCCCTGGGCGCCAGCACCGACCTGGCCACCGCCGCGGCGATGCTCGGCATGTCCCGCTCCGCCGCATACAAGCTGATCCGCCGCGACGCGTTCCCCGTGCCGCACTTCCGCGTCGGCGCCCACTACCGGATACCCACGGCCCCGCTGCTGGCCACCCTGCACCTGGACGACCGCGACACGTCCGCGCCGCAGCGGAACCCCGACGCCCTGGACTCACCGCCATAGGCGTCCTCCCGTGCCGACGGACACCACCCGTGCAGCCTTCGGGCCGCAGCCACGCGGGCCTTCTGCTCCAGCCCTCCCACTCTTCAGCCGGACCCTGTCGTGACGGGGTCCGGCGACTTGATCGTGCCCGCGGATGACGCGTGGATGTCGATCAGCGGAAACCGATGCACCCAACCTGATCGAGGAGCACCACCTGCCATGCCTGACGGAAGCATTTTCAAGCGCTGCGGCTGCCGCCACCCTGACACCGGCAAGCCGCTCGGCAACGACTGCCCGAAACTGCGCCGCCCGAACCGCTCCTGGAGTTTCGAGCACGGCCACTGGACCTACCAACTCGAACTTCCACCCACCGCCGACGGCGGGCGCCGGCAACTACGCCGCTCCGGTCTCCCCACCCGCCGGGCCGCCGCCGACGAACTCGATCACGCCCGCGAACTGCTCGCCCTCGCCAAGGGCGACCGGCGCCGCAGGACCGAGATCGGCGACCTGCTCCAGAACACCGCACGCACCAAACGGCCCCTGCCCGAGGTCGACCGGATCCGCCAGCGGCTGCGCGGCGACGGCCCCCTCGCTGACGCGCCCACCGTCGCGGACTACCTCACCGGCTGGCTGACTCACCTCAGCGTGGACGACAACACCCTGGGCGGCTACGAGTCCATCGTGCGGGTGCATTTGGTTCCGCACCTCGGCGAGGTTCCGCTGGACAAACTGCGCACCAGCCACGTCCGTGCCATGTTCGCCGCTATCGAACGTCGCAGCGACGACATCCGCGCCGCGAAGACCAGCCCCGACCCGGCGATGCGCAGGTCCGTCGCCGGGGTGCGGCCCACCGGCCCCACGACCCGCCAGCGCATCCGCGCCTGCCTGCGCAAGGCCATCAACGATGCCCTCGCCGACGAACTGATCGTCGGCTCCAACCCGGCCGCGCTGGTCAAGACCCCGGGTGACCGGCCGCTGCCGATCGTGTGGGAGGACGAACGCGTGCAGCGTTGGAAGGACACCGGCCAGGTGCCCGGACCGGTGATGGTGTGGACCGACGTACAGGTCGTGGACTTCCTCGACCACGCCGCACGGCTCGCCCCGGACCTGCATCCCATGTGGCATTACATGGCCTACCGCGGACCCCGCCGCGGCGAGGCCTGCGGACTGCGCGACAGCGAGGTCCGCCTGCACCGCCGGGAGACCACCATCAACAACCAGATCGCCACCCACGGCTACACCCCCGTGCAGAAACCCCCCAAGAGCAGGGCCGGAAACCGTGACGTCGCCCTCGACACCGACACCGCGAAGGTCCTCACCGCCTACAAGGCCCGCCGCGCAGAATGGCAACTCGCCGCCGGCCCGGCGTGGCCCGACACCGGCCTGTTCTTCGTCCGCCCCGACGGGCGGCCCTGGCACCCCAACGCCGTCACCCAACGCTTTCGCCGGCTCATCCGCAAGGCTGGCCTACCGCCGATCCGGCTGCACGACCTGCGCCACAGCGCCGCCACCATCGCCCTCGACGCCGGCGTCGATATCAAGGTCCTCTCCGACCAACTCGGCCACTCCACCACGACCCTGACCCGCGACACCTACCAGAGCGTCACCAAGCAGCTGCACCAGGACGCCGCCGACGCCGTCGCCGAGAAGATGAACAAAAGGCGCCGCGGTCCCCGCACGGCGGGGTGAACCCACCGTCACCGACGCGGTAGCGGCCGGACTCCCGGTCAGGCGAGCGAACACGCGGGGCGCTGTAGGTCCTGGACTTGATTTCTGGGATCAGCGGGGCGCGGGCATCGCGGCGGGCGACGCTCGTCGCGCCAGGCACCGGGACAATCCCGTCCGAGACCACCGGTTACATGGCGCAGGATCGGCCACGGTTCGGTTCGCGAGACCATGGCGCGGATCAGACGCCCCGACCTCTGGCCTGCGAGCCACCGGCCGCGCTGATGGTGTCCAGGGGATGCGATCCCGCGGTAGGGGTGCGGCGCATCGGGGTGACGGCCGGGCAGCCGGATGGCTTGCTGCGGGGTGTAGCCGTAGCGGACGTAGATGTCCTGGCGCTCGCCGGTGGCGTCGGTCCACGAGGACAGTTCGACGCGGTCGAGCCTGTCGCGGTGGTGGGAGAGCATCGCCGCGCCGATACCTTGCCGCTGACGGCGGGCGCGACGGCGAGGAACGCCAGGTGGTAGTGCGGTTCGGTGGGCCGGCGCGCGCTGAGCAGCCCGTCGAGGATCTCGAACCGCTCCGCATGGTCGCCGGCCGCTGCCTCGGGAGAGCCATCGGGCGGAGGCAATTTGTGGGGTGATCCGGGGGCAGGGACAAGGCGCTCGGACGTAGAGCCGACCACGTCCACCTGCCTGGTCGCCGCTCCATCATGAGCGAGGATGCGACCCTTCGTGCGCACCTGGTAGCTGCTCGGCAGCCATTCGCGCAGTAACCGAGCAGTTCTCCTCTCTCTCGTCACCGGCAGTCCCTGGATCCTCGGCGGCGCGTTGCCGGATGCGCTCGTACTCGCTCGCCATCTCGCCTGTGGTTCGCTCGATCTAGGTGTCGAGCTCGTGTGGGCGGTGGGGGTTCGTCACGAAGAAAGGGTCTCAGTCTCCGCGTGGGAAGGCCAGTCGCTAGTGGCTGGCGGGGCGGGGTAAGGCGGAGTTCGAAGAGCGCCGTCAGGTTAGGGTTTGGGTCCTTGGTAGGTCACGCGGTGTAGCGTCGATTCGCCTGCACCCTGCCAGCTGTCGATAGGGGTCTACATGCGTGAGGTTCTACGTCGGTCGGTGCGGGCGATCCTGTGGGACGAACGCAATCAGCTCGTGTTGATCAAAAGGACGAAGCCAGGCCAAGCCCCTTACTGGACCGCGCCCGGTGGCGGCCTTGAACCGACTGACGCATCCCTCGATGCAGCCCTGCGCCGCGAGCTGCGGGAGGAGTTGGGCGCGGAGGCAGAGCAGCTTAGCCAGGTCTTCTTGTTCAGCTCGCCGTCCGGCGAGGGGGTGTCCGTACAGCACTTCGTCTCCTGCCGGCTCACCCAGGTAGACGAGAGCGCTCGCACGGGTGCGGAATTCACTGATCCGGGCCGCGGTGGCTATGCCCTGGACCGAGTGGCCGTCGACCGCCTTTCTGAGGTGGATCTGAAACCTGAGGCTCTGAAAACTTTCATCCTTGCGAACACTGACGCGTTGCTATCGGACTTCAGCTAAGGCGGGCCAGGTCCCTGCCGGTGCGAGCGTGAATCGGCGCGCAGCTTCGAACACGTCCTGAGGGCGATTCGCTCCGGCGGTGATGGCTGCGACCGCGCCGATGAACACTCGGTGCGAGACGATCAAGGCGGTGTTTCGTCCGGCGAGGTGTCCGAGGATCACTGCGGCGGCCATCGCCCGTCCGTAGAGCGCTGTGAGGCTCTCGCCCCCGGCCAGGGCGGAGTCCGGGTCGCGGAGCCGGTCCGTACGCCAGGTCTGGTACTCAGATGGGTACTCATCAGGTCCTTTACCGAGGACACAGTCGGGGGCGCGCCACTCGGCGTAGAGCGGGTTTGGGGTGGCGCGCGGCACGCCGAGCAGCGCGGCCAGGATCTTTGCGCTTGTGGCGGCGCGCGGATGCGGGCTGGTCAACACGATTGCAGGCTGGACACCTCGGTCACGAAGTGCGTGGGCTGTGGCGGCAATCTGTGCCGCGCCGCGCGCGCTGAGGGGTGAGTCGGGGCGGGCATGGGCGTGGGGGCGGGTGATTCCGTCGCGGCTGGTTCCGTGGCGGATCCAGAGGGTCGTCATGAGAGGTGCCAGCCGCCGTCGACGTTGATCGCTTGGCCGGTGATGAATCCCGCTTCCGAGGTGGCCAGGAAGGCGATTGCGGCGGCGACATCTGCGGGTTGACCCCGTCGTTTGATGCATTGTCGGTCGAGCTGGCGTCGGACCATGGCCTCGTGATCAGGTACGACGCTGTGCTCTGCGGGGACCTCGATCGAGCCGGGCCGCACGGTGTTGACGGTGATGTTGTGAGGGCCGAGTTCGCGGGCGAGCGCGCGGACGAGTCCTTCCAGGCCGCTTTTCGCGGCGATGTAGCCGGCGAGGTCGACGCGTCCGAGCTGGGTCATGACTGAGGAGACGACGATGATTCGGCCATAGTCGTTGGCGATGAAGGCTGGTGTGGCGGCGCGGATCGCGGCGGCGTGCGTGACGAGGTTGAGTTCGAGCTGGTCGCGAAGGACGTTGAGGTCTGTCCGACTCCACGGGATGCGTGGGTACGCGCCGGCGTTGCTGATCAGGACGACGAGTTGGGTGGCGTGTTGCTCGATGGTGGCGCGGAGTGCGGTCTGGGTGTCAGCGGCGGTCAGGTCGCCGGTGACGGTGTGGGTCTGTGCGCCGTGGCGGCGGGCGGCCTCGACGACCGCGGCGAGGTTGGTGTCGTCGTATTGGTGGGTCAGGACGAGGTCGAAGGCGGCTGACAGCCGGACGGCGATGGCCGCTCCGATGCCTGTGCCTGCGCCGGTAATGACGGCGATGGGGCGGCTCATAAGGGCGGCTCCGCTGGCGTCTGAGTGGTGAGTCCGAGGATCTGCTCCAGGTCGGCGTCGGGTGCGTAGAGGTCGGCGAGTAGGCCCAGCGACAGAGCGGCGTCGCGGGGTTCCAGCAGCTGTAGTGGGTATACCGCGAGGATCCGCATGGCGAGGTACGGGCGTATCCAGGTGAGCAGATCCGTGGCGGCGGAGAGTGCGAGCGGCCGGGCGAGCGTCGTGAGGTATCGAGTGATGGCTTGCTGCCGTGCCGGCGATGGTTGGTGCTGGTAGTCGATGCCGACGGCTCGGTGGGAAAGTCTCTTGAGCCGTACGGTGGGTTCGACAGCTTCGGCGAGTGCCTTCCTGTGGTCGGCGTAGGCGTCGGTGTTGTAGTGCGGGACGAGCCAGGCGCCGTGCAATCTCTGGTACCACAGGAAGCAGGCGATCTCGCCGGGGAGGGCGTTGAGGCCTGCGGTGTCGTAGTCGAACCAGACGGGCTGGTTTTCGGCGTCGAGGCCGATGTTGAAGTCGGTGGGGTCGCCCTGGGTCATCGCGGCCCAGACCTGCTCGTCCGGGTGGAAGGCGTCGCGTAGCTCACCGAGGAGGGCAGGAAGGTCGAGCCGTCGGGGCTGTCCGTTGACCATGAGGGTGGTCTCCCGCAGCTCGGAGGGCCGGAGACCGTCGGCGCCGGCAAGTTTGAGCACGATCGGGTTGTGGCCGTAGTAGTGGTCCAGCCTGCCGCCGGGCTGGGCCCTGTCGCGGTAGAGCTTGCTGTTGGCGCGTGAGGCGGGGACTCGGCAGGTGGTCGCGTCGATGGTTCGGCGGTAGTGCTCGAGGATCGCATCGAGCCCGCGGTCGAGGTTGGCCGCGCTGCCGGGGCCGGTGGATGTGAGAGCGTCGAGGAGCAGGCCGGTGTCCGGAAGATCAGGTTGGTGGCGGTCGTAGAGGGTGAGGGTCCAGTGCCCGACGCGGTGCTGGGAGTGCAGCCTCGGTAGCCGGTAGTAGTGGCGGATTCGGTGGTGCCCGGCGACTTCGGCCGCAGCCTCCACGGGGTTCGGATTCACCTTGGCGAAGAGGTGGTGTGCGCCGATGTCGAGGTGGAAGGTGCGGTTCATGGTGAAGCGGCGGTAGCGGCCGACGCGGATCATCGGGGCCACCAGCCGGCGCATTGCCCCGCGAAGTCGGCTATGACCTTGGCGGGGATGGCGCGGAGGTCGCTCGCTGTGGACCAGAGAGTGTCGTCGTAGCGGTCCCGTACGGGACACGCGTCGGCGACCGACATCAGGTGCGAGAACGGGGTGGCCACCGCGTGGTGGCCTGCTGATCCGGTGATCCACTTGGCGTAGCCGTGCCGTCCGTAGAGGCCGACCACCTGCGGCTGGGTGCCGTCCGCTCGGATGGTGAGTGCGGCGAGATGGGTCAGGCCGGTGTCGTTGCCGATGACCAGCTCGGCGGCGGCGAACAGGTCAATGCACTCGACCGCCGTTGGTCCGTGGAGTACCTCAATCTGCCCTACGGATGCCGGAGGTTGGTGGCCCGGTGGTGTCACCAGGCTGAAGCGCCAGGCGCCCGAGTGGCGGGCCGACAGGTGTTCGGCGAGGGCGCCGAAGTTGTCGATGCCGTAGTCCTTGCGGTCGGGGCGACTCGTCGTGGCCACGAAGATCACGTGGAATGGGCCTGGCACTGCAACCGACGACCGGAACCTGGGGGACGGGTCATCGGATGCAGGGAGCCTGACGCCGAGGGCTTGCTCGACGTCGAGGTAGTAGCGCATCGGCAGTGCCGCATGGACCTCGACAGTGTCGATGTCGATGAGGTCGAGCAGCGTTGGAGGCGATTCCGGTGCCGCGTCGAATTTTGGGGCGTCTTCGCTGCGAAGCGTGCCCAGTTGGTGCCCGTCGCCGCCCGTGACCGTGACTGGAAGGGTGCACCGGGCGATCAGGTCCGCCCGGCTGCCGGCGTACTCCAGGGTTCCGAACTGATCGTGGGTGGCGTCGTGAAGCGCCTGTGCCATGGCGAGGCCGAGCAGCAGGTCGCCGAGTCCGCTAGGGCGGAAGTCGACGCGCCACCCGGTCTCACGAACCGCGTCGAGGCGTGCCCGCCGGGGTGGGGTCTCTCCGTTGGCCCGGCGATACGGCAGGAGCTGGCCGAGCGGCGCCTGTTCACGTCGGACGACGTACCGTCCGCCGCGGTGGCACACCGGTTCCTCGACGAGGGTCACAGCGTTGTCAGTACGCACAGCGGGACCCCGTTGCGTTCGAGTAGCTGTCGGCCCTCGCCAGCGGTGTCTTCGACGAGGCAGAGCGCGCCGGTGATGTCGGCGCCGGCCGCGCGGAGCGCCTCGACGAGATTGGCCAGAGTGAGTCCGGTGGTGATCTCGTCGTCCACGATGAGGACGCGCAGTCCTTCGAAGTCGCCGTAGGCGAAGACCTCAAGACGCCGGGCATGCGGCTCGTGGAACACGAGCTTCCCGGGTAGGTCGAGGTTGACTTTCCAGGCGAGCCGATACTGGCTACCACTGGCCCAGGCCACCGCGATCGTCGGAATGATGCCGCCGGCGTCCAGGCCCAGGAGAAGGTCGTGCGGCCGGTACGCCGGGTGCTCGCACCATCGCTTCCACAAGCTGCTTCCCGTCGCAAGCACCTGTTCCGCGGCCGCGTCGGTGCTGATGCCATCGAGGCCGTGGACGACGCGGATCGGACGAGTGGTGTCTCCCACCCCGAGCCGGGTCACCCGATCGGCGTGAAGAACATCGTCAAAGGCGGTGGTCATCGAGGATCTGATCCTTCCGTCTGGGGCGTGTTGGACGCGACCGAGCAGCCGAGCGCGTCGTGGTAGGCGAGGATTTTGGTGGCGGCTCTGCGAACCCGATGGGAGAGAATCTCGTCCTGCCGCCACCGGTCGCCGCTGACCTCGGCCACCGCCGGGAGGTCGACGTCGGCGTCCGGATGACTGGTGGTGAAGGCGAGGCGGACTTCCTCGCTGGCGTCGAGGTCCACCCCGTCGGCGCGCAGGATGATCTTCATGATCAGCACGACGTGCTTGTAGACAGCGCGGACATCGGGCTCAGGGTTTGCGGCGAGTCGCCGCAACACCATCGTCACGAGCGGCAGCTCGCTGCGTGAGGCGCGGTCGTCGGTTGGTGCGTCGAAGGCGTTCAGTACGAGGTCGCTTCGGCGGTAGAGCAGGCCGCGGCCTTCGTGGGCTATCTGCCGCACCGCGTGCAGTACTCGGGGTGGGACCAACCCGGTGAGCATCTCCCGGGTGGTGAACGACGACAGTGCAATCTTCTCCCCCGCCGGTCCGCTCTGGGGTACACGCCTGGTCTGGAGCCAGTGCAGAGGCAGCGTGTCGCGTACGACAAGGAGGTCGATGTCGCTCCATCCCGATTGCCAGCCATGATGGGCGAGACTCCCGGTGGCGGCGACGAGCGCGGTCTCAGAATCGGTCAGTCTGGCGACGCAGTCGGCGAGTACTGGTTGCAGGGCCTCGGGGATGGCCGTGTCCGCGTGCGGTGGAACCCTTGCCCCGGACCTGCGGTCAACCACTTCCGTGACGGCCCTCTTCAGCGCGGCGAGGCTGTGGCTGTTGTCGATGACCGTGTCGGCGATCGATGCGATGCGGTCTGCGCCCCGGCTTCTCTTGATCGCGTCGCGGGCGGAGAGCGACTCCATGGCCTCGGTGGCGCGCTGCGCGCGAAGCCTGTCCGGGAGGCGGAGGAACACAATCTCGCAGCGCTCGCCCCAGATCCTGCGGAGGTGTGCTGTGGCCTCCAAGCGGTGCGCGCTCTCCAGGCTGATCCGGTGCGAGCCCGGGTTCAGCGCGGCGAACCGAAGGATCTCTTCTGTGAGCATCTGCGCCTGGGTCAGCTCGTCCCATTCGCGATACGGATCGGCCGTACCGAGCCGATCGGCGGCAAGCTGCATGAGGTAGCCGATCTTCAGCCGCGTGGCTGTGTGCTCCGTGCGGAGCAACTCACCGACCGTGCTCTTGCCGCTCTCGGACATACCAGCGAGCACCCATAGGTGCTTGATCCGGTCTGGTGGCAGCGGAACGACGGGCACGTCGAGTTGCGTCAGGACCTGGCGGATTTCGCGCTGCACATCAAGGAGTGGGCGGTGCCCGCGCACCACGATGGCCTGGTACTCCCCGCTGCCGACTTGAAGGTCGATCGTCTCGGCCAGTCGCCGCTGATACTCGGCGTAGCGTTCGGTGGTCGGCACGGGCTCACGCGCCATGGCATGGTGCGCCTCGGCCGCCGGCTGGTCGCTGTGGCGCAGCAGCAGGTGCAGCTCACGGCGCGGCGCGGGGGCGTAGCGGCGTGCTCTGGCCTCAACTCGGGCGAGCGCTTCGACGGTGGATGTGCCGTCCTTGACCGCCGCTGTCGCCGCGCAGGTCGCTACAAGCATCGGCCAACCGCGGTCCTCCAAAGCCACGGGGCCGCCACCGGCACACCGTGCGGCGTGGGAGCTGAAGACGAGGTCGATGTGTTCGTCGGTGGTGCTGTCGACGAACCACCATTGACTGAAGTCTCGTCGCGACACCTCGGCCCATCGCCGGTCCCACCGATCGACTGTCCCGGTGAACTTGACATCCGGCATCGCCGACGCCAGCCAGCGGGCGTTCGTGGTCTTGCCGACGTTGTCGGCGCCGTTGAGGGTGACGGCAATCCTCATCGCGGCTCCCGATAGCTCTTGAGCGTGCGCCAGCGAGGAATGCGGCGTCGGCCTTCATGGATGTCGAGCACAAGGGTGTCGAAGGCTTCGGTGAGTTCGGTGAACTGCTGGAGCGCCAGCGAAGGATCGACGTCGCTCGGGTCCAACTGGGCGGTCTCCGAGAATCGCCTCCACCGAACCCATGCGATGGCCAGGCGGTCGATCACGGAGCCGATCGTCTCGGTGTGCAACGGTGCCCCGCCCGGAGGCCGGATCACGCGCTCAACCCAGGAGTCGATCTCCCCGATGAGAGCGACGCGAGTGGCGTTGAGACGATCGATCGATCTCTTGGCAGCAGCCACCACGTGGTCGTCAGCGGCCGGGTCGCGGGAGATTGTCTCCGCCGCCCATTGTTCGCGGTGGTGCGAGGCGAGCCGGGACGCCGTGTAGAGGGGCACCGCCCAAGCCTCTGGCAGAACCCGCGGACGGCCGCCAAACGTGCTGGTGATCAGGTCAGAGGTGGGCAGCGGTGGACAACGCTGCGGGTCGGGGGCGAGTGGTGGGTCACCGACGGAACGGAGGGGCATGGGTGAGCCTCCTTGATCCTGGGTAGGGCGGCGGCCGGTGCTCGGCCTGCCAGGGCCGGAGGGTGGTGGCGGTGTCGGTGGTGTGGCCGCGTTCGAGGATGAGGACAGCGGAGAACAAGCCCGGCCGGCGCCCGCTCAGCCGCTCGTGCGCGGCGAGGATCTCGCCACTGTGCGGATTGACCAGCAGCTGGGACGTGGATCCGTCGGCGGTGATCGTGAAGGTCAGGCCGGTGCGGCCGACGATGTCGGCGCTCGGTCCTCGATAGGTGATGCCGGGGATGGCCGCGAGGACGCGCAGGCTTGTGGCCCGTTGGGCTTGGTTGAGGTACTGGGTGCTCGCGAGTGCGACGACGCCGTTGGCGAGTAGCCGCGGGTAGGCCGGTTCGTTGGCCAGTTCCCTGGGGGCGAGCATGTCGGCGAGGGTGTGCGCATTACTGGGCAGCGGCTCGGACAGGTACGGATGTAGGCCGCCTGACAGGTGCTTGGCCGTTGCCTCAGGCGCCTGCGTGAACAGGGCCGGCTCGTGGCGCTCGGGTTGGTGGTTCAGTCCCGGCAGGTCGGGGAGGCGTCGAACCTTTTCCTGGCCCGAGCCGTCGGTGTCGCGGCGCCATTGGCGCAGGTCGGTGCGGGTAATGGCGTTGGTGGCGCGGGTCCAGGACTGGGTGTGCAGGTAGGTGTAGGGCCGAGCGGTGGTGGTGTCGCCGGGCGTGGCGGTAACGGCGTCGGCGAGGGCGGTGAGCCGCTGTGACGGGGTGAGACCCGGCCCGGCGGCGGCCGGCTGCGTGACGACGACCCGGCTGTCGGTGATTGCGGGCGCCGTCGGCGGAGGTTTCTGGTGGGCCGGGGTGGTGGTGTGGCAGCCGGTGAGGAGGATGCTGCCGAGCAGGCTGACGGCCAGGCGGCGGGTGGGGGCAGTCGGGGTGGCAATCACGGTGTCGGGTTCCTTCCTGGCACTGAGCAGTCGGTGGCGACGGCAGTGCTGGCGTTGTGAAGGTGAGGGCGCTGACGAGTCCGGCGAGTGCAGGGAAGGCGATGATCTGTCCGTTGGGGGGTGGGCGGGTTAGGCGTGCTGGTCCTGCCAGCGGTCACCGACCGGGCGCGCTGCATTGATCGGCATTGGGCTGCTGGCGTGGTGGGGGTTGCGGCGCATAGGTCGCAGGCTCGGCCCGTTCGGCACAGTGAGGGGCGGGCGGAGCGTGTACCCATAGCGGGCGAGCAGGTGCTCCGGTTCTGCGGGAACGGCGGTCCAGGAGGGCAGGCCGATGCGGTCGAGGCGGGCGCGGTGATGGCTGAGCAGGGCGCTGCCGCAGCCGGCCTTCTGCCGCGTTGGGGTTACGGCGAGGAGCGCCAGGTGGCAGTGCGGTTCGGTGGGCTGCTGCTGTGCGATCAGGCCCTCAAGGGCGCTGAAGCGCTCAGCGTGTGCTCCGGCGGCCTTCACGAGGCGGGCCGGGTAGTTGGCCGGTGGCGGGATCGGTCGGTAGCGGTGAAAGCCGACGATGGCGGCGGTGAGGTCGTCGGTGAGGTGTACGTCGCCGAAGAACATCGCGTGCTCCACCCACACCGCGACGACGTCGGTCATCACCTGGCGGCGCTGCGCCGCGTCCGGTACCAGCCAGGCACCGAGCGGGCTGGGGTGCAGGGCATCGGTGATCAACGCGGCGACGGCCTGTCTGTCTTTCCAGCGGGCGGCGCGAATACGGACGCTTGAGTCCACAGCGTTGTCGTCTCTCTCTGCGGTCTATCGGTAGGTGGCGGTGGCGAGGTCACCGATCGCGGCGTCGACGGCGGCGGTGATTTCCCGGATGGGGCGGTGGTGTTGGGCGGCGATGGTCTTCAGGTGGGCGGTGAGGGTGGCGGCGTCGTCGTCGAGGTAGAGGTGGTCAGCGAGTCCGAGGACGGCGACGAGTCCGGCGAGCGCGGCGGTGTGGTTGTCCGGTTGTTCACGGCCGGCGGCGAGGTAGCGCAGGCGGGCGCGGGCGATGACGGCCCATTTGGTGTCGGTGGCGAGGTAGGCGTCGGCGCGGACCAGGCCGCCGAGGCGGCGGCGGGCGGTGTGGCGCAGGATGCCGGCGGCGACGAGTCCGGCGCGGGTGCGCTCGTACAGGTCGTCGGCGAAGCTACGCAGGAACGCCTTCACGGTCGGGGCGGTCCGGGAGTGATGGATCGCGGCGAGGGCGGTGTCGGCGATCAGGTCACCGACTGCCTGGTCGGAGTTCAGGCGTAGCCACCGGTCTGCGGCCGGATGGTCGCCGTAGGAGTCGAGGGTGATCCGTCCGGCGAGGAACAGGTCGATCAGCACTGCGCCGGCCATGCCGAGGGCCAAGGCTTGGCGGTGCAGGTGCGGCTGGCCGGTGTCGTCGTGGTGCCCGAGCAGGAACAGCTCGTCGCGCAGCGACAGCTGAGGTATCGACGCCGTCATCCCATTCCCCTATTCCTGAACTGCGGCAATGTCCCGCAGCCGTGCGTGCACGTCGCGGTAGGCAGCCTGCGGCTGCGGGAGCAGGGCTTTGTCGATGGCCGCCAGAACGGTGTAGTTGGGGTCGCAGACGTTGCCGATGGGCGCCCGCCCGGCCTGCGAGATGAGCTGATAGGCGTCCAGGGTCTGCAGGCCGCACAAGTCGACGGTCCAGGCGGTGAGGTCCTGGTGGGCCATGCGGTAGGCGTCCTCCAGGGGACGGGCGCAGCCGACCGACATGATGGTCGTGTCAGTTTCCAAGCGCGGCCAGGCGGTAGCGGCGCCCTTGACGACTTCGACGGCGAGGGTGGTGACGGTGGCGATCTCCACGCCGACGCCGCAGGCTTCGCCGTGGCCCTGGCGGGCGTGTCCGTCGCCGAGGGCGAGCATCGCCCCGTGCACGTTCACCCCGAGATACAGGGTGGTCCCGGCGCGCAGTTCCGGGGTGTCGAGGTTCCCGCCGTAGTAGTCCGGGACGATCGTGGACCGGGACTCCATGCCACCTGGGGCGACGCCGATGGTGCCGATCATGGGATCCAGCGGCAGCTCGACGGTGTGCTCGCTGGCGGTGGCCCGGTAGCGGACGACGCCCGCGTGCCGGTCGATGTCGTACACCCATACCCGCTCATCCAGCGGCGGCTGCAACGTGGCTGTGTGCGAGGTCGACGTGAGTGCCCCGAAGTACGGGAAGGTCGCCGATACTCCCCAGTCGCTGGCCGGTTCGATCGACAGGAGGTGCACGGCGAGGGTGTCGCCGGGCTCGGCGTCCTCGACGAAGAACGGCCCCGACACCGGGTTCAGGTACGGCATCTGGCACACCTGCGACGGCAGGTCCGCCGGTCCTCGCACGAGACCGCCGAAGCAGTCCTGCGTGTGCACCGTGAAGACGTCGCCGGAGCGGACGTGGGCCACCGGGAGACGGCCGCCGAAGGTGTAGGCCAACTCGTCACGAGCAGGCCGGTAAGTGAATTGACTCATGGAGATCACACCCGCTCCATGTCACGCCGGGCGGCCTGGGTGGGGGCCAGGCCGGACAGCACCGGCCTGCGGCCGGTCAGGTAGAGGCCGGCCAGGACCAGCACGCCGAGGCCCAGCCAGGCCAGGCCGAGGCGCTGGGCGGCGATGTTGGCGTTCACCACCACGTAGGCGAGGATCACGAACCCGGCGGCGGGCATGAGCAGGTGCGCGAACCAGTTGCCGCTGCGACGGCGGATCAGGTGGTGCACGACCACGGAGACGTGCGGGACCAGGAACGCCACCATCGCCCCAAAGTTGATCAGCGACGACAACAGCGTGATCCCATCCGCCCGCGTCGCCATGTACAGGCCCAGGGCGAGGGACACGACGCCGGTGAGCAGGGTCGCGTTGATCGGTACGCTGCGGCGCACCGACACCTTCGCCAGGAAAGCGGGGAGCTGCCGATCACGGGCCATCGCGTACAGCAGCCGGGACGTAGCGACCTGCGCAACCATCGAGTTCGGCAAACCCCAAGCGATCGCGGTCGCCACTGCGCACACCGTCGCTAGCCAGCTTCCGCCGGCCACCGCGGCGGCGTCGTAGAAGGCGGTGCCGTTCACGTCGCCCTCGGCCAGCAGCCCGCCGGGGTTGGGCACGAGCATCGCCGCCAGCCATGTCTGCGCGATGAACAGCACCCCCGCCAGGACGAGCACGGCCGCCATCGCCCGGCCGATCTGCCGGGCGCCGTCACGGGTCTCCTCCGCCAACATGGAGATGCCGTCGAAGCCCAGGAACGACAGCACCGCGATTGACACCGCCCCCGCCACGAGGGACCAGGTGAAGGTGTCGGCGTTGTAGAACGCATCCCAGCTGAACCGGCCCCTACCCGTCACGAGGGCCCAACCGGCGACGACCAGGAACACCGCCAAGACGATCAGCTCACCGACGAGCATCACCCGAGTGACCACCGCCGTCATGCGGATGCCGACCGAGTTGACGACGGTGTTGACCGCGACGAACCCGAGCAGCCACAGCCACACCGGCACCGCCGGCACCGTGGAGTGCATCGCCACCGACGCCACCAGGTACAGCAGTCCGGGAACGAGCACGTAGTCGAGGAGGATCACCCAGCCGGCGAGGAACCCGACCGGCGGGCTGATGCCTCGACCTGCGTAGTTGTAGACGCTGCCTGACATCGGGAACGCCTTTACCATCTGCGAGTACGAGAACGCGGTGAAGACCAGGGCCACCACACCGATGGCGTAGGCGAGGGCCACCATGCCGCCGGAGCCCGCATAGACGCTGCCGAAGATCGCCATCGGCGCGATCGGCACCATGTACACCAAGCCGTACGCCAACAGGTCCCGAAACCGCAGCTGGCGGCTGAGTTCCTGCCGATAGCCGTAGCGGGCCAGATCGTTCGAGGTTGTCATCGGTAATCCTCACGAGGATGAGAAGCGCGAGCAGGGCGCGGAGAGACGCCTGCCGGTTGGTCGTCAACGACCCGGCGGCGACGGGCATCCGCGGTTGACGTTGCTGTGGCAGCCACTCCATTCGTCACCGGCGGTGGCTACATCCGGACCGACGGTGATCCGGCTCGGCAAGCTTGCCAAGTGCATCCACATGAATGGATCCCCAGCGGTGGTGAGATTTTTCCCCACCCGCGCACGCTCACGACCTGCAGATACTTTGATCAATTAGCGGCGAGCTACCCACTCCGGGGCCGCTGGCCTCGCCGCGCCCCGTACCGATCCCGACGAGAGGGGCGATACCGTGCGACAGGAAGCCGCACGTAGGAGGTGACCGCGATGGCAAGAACGACGGGCACCAAGGCGCAGCGTGATCACGTACGCCAGACACTGGCCGGTTTCGGAGTGACCCCGGCCACCATCGCCGCCGAGCTGCAGCGCCGCTTCGGGCTGCGCCCCCGGGATGCCTTCCGCCAGGCCCATGGTTGGACCCAGGACGCGGTAGCCGAGAGACTGAACGCCAAGGGAAACGGTTCGGCGACGTTCACCGGGGCGCGGATCAGCGACTACGAGCGGTGGCCCTTCGGCGGTCGTCGGCCCACCTTGGCCGCCTTGAACGCACTGGCGCAGGTCTTCGGCACCGAACCCAGCAGTCTGGTCGATCTCGACGACCTGACCGCTATGCCGGAAGCAGACCGAGCGGCGCTGAGCGGCAGGAACGCCGCCCCGATGCCTGCACCATCGGTCGGATCCTCAGCACCGCCTGGCGCGATGGCCGAGCCTCTGCGGTGGGACCTCGGCGCTCTGCAGGACGAGACGGAACTGGTGATAGCAGTGGCAGAACGCACGGCGAGCTTCGGCACATGGGCGCAAGCCTCCAACGTTGGGCCATTCACCCTCGACGATGTCGCTGCCTCCACCCGCAGGATCGCCGTCGACTACCTGACCGAGCCGCCCGTCGTCGTCTACGCGCGGGCCGGGCTCCTGGCCGACCGCGTATTCCGCCTTCTGCAGACCGGGCGTCAGAACCCTGATCAGTCTCGGGAGCTCTACACCTGGGCGGGCTACCTATGCACACTGCTCGCCTGGATGGCCGGCGATCTTGGACACCCGGCCGCAGCCGAGTCCCAGGCACGCACCGCCTGGATGTGCGCCGAGACCGTCCGCGACAACACCCTCCGCGCCTGGGTTCTCTCCACGATCAGCAAGACCCACCTGTGGGAGCGGCGGTTCGAAGACGCGGCCAACGCCGCCGGGCGCGGCTACGGCCATGCCGCCGAGGGCAGCGCGGCGGTCATGCTGGCGTGCCAGGAAGCGGACGCGTGGGCGGAGATCGGCGCCGTCGAGCCAGCGCGGGCAGCACTGCAACGCGCCGAAGAGGCCCGCCAACAGGCAAGCCGCGACCCGGTGGGTGGCCTTCTCGCCTGCGGCACGGTGCGCCAACACAACTACGCTGGTTCAGTACTGCTCCGCATCGGCGAGGCCGCCAACGCCATCGAGCATGCCGAGCACGCCCTGACGGAAGCCGCCGCGGACCCCTCGGTCGCCTACGGCACGCTCGCCCAGATCCGCATTTGGGCCGCCGCGGCACATCTCAAATCCGGCAGCCTCGACGGCGCGGTCTCGGTCCTGTCACCGGTGCTCGCTCTGCCACCCGAACAGCGGCTCGACCCGTTGGTGCACCGCCTGCGTGGCGTCGGGCGCAACATCGCCGGCAACCCGTCACTGCGCGCGAGCATCGAGGCCCGCAATGTCCAAGCAGCCATCACCGAGTTCTGCGCCACCGGCGCCGCCCGGCAACTTCCCTGAACCTGGAGAACCCATGGCAGTCCCGCACGCCACCGATATCCGTGATCACTGGTACTGGCGACCGGGTTGGGGCATCGGCTCCCGCTTCTACACCTGGCACATCACCTTTGACGGGCAGCCCGAAGTCGAGAAGCTCGCTGACCAGTACCGGTCCCTGCTGTCCTCGCAGCCCAGCCTCGACGTCATTCCGAACCGATGGCTTCACCTCACCATGCAGGGCATCGGCTTCGTCCAAGACGTCGCCACCGACGACGTCGACGCCATCGTGGCCGCCGCCACCGACCGGTGCTCGCGCCTGTCACCCTTCAAGCTCACCATCGGCACCCCCCACGTCGATCCCGAGTCCATCCAGATCGCTGTCGACCCGATCGAGCCCGTGCGGCAAGTACGCGCCGCCATCCGTGCCGCCATCGCCGACGTCTGGGGGCAGGACCGCGTACCGGAGGCCGCCGAGCCCTACAACCCTCACCTCAGTCTGGCCTATACCAACACCGACGGTCCTGCGGCGCCGCTCGTCGAGGCACTCTCCACTGCCCCGAAGATCAGCGCGGACGCGCTGATCACCTCGTGCCAGCTCATCGTCCTCAACCGCGACGAGGGCATGTACGTGTGGGAACCGTACGCCACCGTAGAACTCGGTTCCTGAATCATTTTCTACGTCCGCCAGGCCACCTCGTAGTGGTGATCGTTCCAACCCATGTCTCCTGGCTCCGCACCTCTTGGCGGGCGGCAGGAGTCGCCGCCTGCGATGGCTGCTCACTCGGCCGGCGATCCGTGAAGGTGCCTGCGCCCGCTCCGACGGGGAGCGGGCGCAGGTCACGCGGCGCGTGGCGGTGCGGGTTGGTGCAAGCGGAGCAGGCGGGCGAGGGTGGCGGCTTGGTCGACGGTGGGGAGGCCGGCTGCGGCGGCCATAGCTTGGATCTCGGTCTCGGCGGCGGGGTCGGTCAGGTAGCGGGCCATCAACAGCGTCCCGGGGAGAGGATTCGGGGACCGAAGTGCGGGATCTCGTTGAGCACGGCCCGTGGCTGGTGCGCGCGCTGGCATCGTCCTGGACTTCGGACTGCTGGGCGTCTGGATCGGCGCGGGCACCATGCGGGACCTGGTCTGGAGCGAGCGCTACGGCTGCGGATTCGACCCCTCGCTGGTTCGGAACCTCAACGTCATCTTCCTCGACCCGACGCCTTCAGCCCTCACCGAACAGATGTGGTGTGGCTGGCCCGCCCGCACGCCCAAGGCGCAGCACTCCCGGCTGTACATCGCCGTCATGTATTGGCACTCGTTGGCGCGCATGACGGCCGGTCATGCGCTCAGCGACCAGTACTTTCAACGCTGAGTCGCAGAAATCGCCGCGGTCTGGCACGGGGAACGCTCCGAGACCGGCCTTCGCCAGCGGATCATCGACTCGATCAAGGAGACCGCCGATGTCGCACACGCCGCCTGATCTGCCTGGCTCAGCAGCCACGATCGGGCTGAGCATCGACACGGTGCTACGGCGCACGGACAAGACCCTGCTGGCACGAGGCTCATTCCGCGGCGAACCGGCAGCGGTGAAATATCTGATCGACCCGGATCCGTTCTGGGCGGCCAGGTGGCGGCACGAGCTGGACCTGTACGAGGTCTTCGGTGACGCCACCGCCCCTGTCCGCGTTCCTCGGCTGCTCCATACCGACCGCGACCGGCTGCTGGTCCTGGAATGGGTCGACGCATCGCCTGTCGCGGTCGAACGCTACCCCGAGCGAGAGCTCGATACCCGGCAGGTCGATGCCATCCTGGACAGCATCACCGCGTTGAACGAGTGGACCTACCCCGCCGCCCGGTTCTCGCCCACCTTCGACTACTCCGAGCGCGTGGCTCGGTACCAGGCCAAGGGATACCTCACTGAGGGCCAGCGAGAAGCTCTGGACCGCCTGCTGGCCCGCTGCGGCGCGCCGGCACAGCTCAATCACGGCGACCCGCTGGCCAGCAACATCCTCCTCGGTGCCGGCCTCTCCGACAGCGATGACGAGGCCGGAACCACGGCGGTGCTGGTCGACTGGGAATTCACCGGGCTGTTCCTTCCGGGCTTCGACCTTGCGATGCTCCACACCCAAGTTGGCGCCAGTACGCCAGTGATCCGCGAGCGTATCGAGGCGATCGTGAGTGAGACGGGCATCGAGGCCGCATTCGCGCTCAACCTCGCTGTGGTCCTGACCCGCGAGCTGCGCCTGCACCACGAACTGCCCGAGGACGACCCGACCCGGACGCGGTGTCTGCCGATCATCGAGGCCGCCTGGACCTCGGCCAGCACCCGCCTACAACGGATCGCCGCCGCGAGGCCAGCATGGCCCAAGTAGCCCTGGTCCACCGGGACCTCTACGCAGTGAGCCGCAGCGGCATCTGCACCCTCTACCGCACCCTGGCCCGCCAGCTGACCGACCGGAGTGGCCCCATCTTCTGACCGCTCCGTGGATGCTCACCGATGACGGCTCCACCGGAAAACTGCACCTCGGCCACTATGCCGGCAGCATCGCCAACCGGGTAAAGCTGCACCGGAGTCAACCACGTCGGGCTGACCACCGACGCGATTGCACTACGGGTAAGTGATCCAGCAACATCATCGCCGATAGGAGACCGCTCCACGTGTCGAACATCGAGAAGGTAGACGCCGAGCTGCGTGCCCTAACAGCCGGCGTCGACAGAGCTCGCGGCCTCACCGCCGCAGCCGGCACCCAGGCGCAGGAGGTCGGGGTTCGTGCCGCAGGCGCTGGCTTCGCCGCGGTGGCTGCCGGCATGGCGCGGGTCCACAGCGCGATCGGTGAGATCCAGGCTGGTCTGGGCCGCCTTTCCGCGTCGATCGAGGAGGCGGCGCAGTCCACTGCGGAGGTGCCCCGTCAGGGCACGCCGCAGGAGACGATCTCCGGGCTCGCGCCGGTGCGCAGCGCGGTGGACGGCGCCCGCGACGCGGCGACCGCAGTGATCAGTCAGGCCGGCGCGGCGCAGCAACTCGTCACGGCCGTCCTCCTCGGCGGGCAGCCGGGACCCCTGTTGCAGGCCTTGGACGGCGTCAAGCAGGTCATGGTGCTCATCGTGCAACGTACCGGCACCGCCCGGCAGTTCGTCGACGCGGCAGCCGCCGAAGCACGACAGCTGGGATCAGCGGGAAATTGACGAGGGCTGGCGGTCGCTCGCCGGCCAGCCCTTCCCTCGACACCGATGGCAGTACGGCCGCAACCACACCCGCCAAGGAAGCCGCCGATCTCCCCGGATCGGCCTTCACCCGTTGGAGCAGGCCACCCACAGGCGTTCCCGGCGGCTCACCAACCGGACCACGAACCAGGATCCCACCGCGCGAGGACGAAGCGGTACGGCGCTCACTGGAGTTGGAGAACGAGTGCGCCGACACCCTCGCCCACGACGGCTACCGCGTGCACCAAAACCCGACACGGCGGGAGATCGCCGATGCACGCCAGAGCACCGGCGACGTGGGCAAGCCCGACAAGGAACCCGACTACCTCGTCGAGGGCCACGTCTTCGACTGCTATTCACCCACCCCCGGCAAGGCGGTACGCGGGGTATGGACGGAAGTGTCGCAGAAGGTGGCCAGGCAGCAGACCCAGCGGGTGGTGTTGAACCTGCAGGACTGGCGCGGTGACATCGCCGCCCTGCAGAAGCAGTTCGACGACTGGCCGGTCCCGCAGCTCAAGGAACTGGCAGCGGTGACCCGAAGCGGTGCGATCATTCAGATCGTCCGACGAGACTGAGAAGGCAGGCAGCACGTGGGCATCGAGTACCGACTGACCCTGGCCGGCGACATTCCGCTGGAGGACCTGGCTCCCCTCGTCGCCCCACACGGCGTCGAGGAGTCGACACAGCGCGGCTACCCCCGGCTGCTCAGCGCCGACCTCCGGGAGGAACTCGGCTACACGGTCACCATCTACGCAGGCAGCAACGGCTACTTCGACGCCGAAGCCGACGGCGGCGCCCGATGGGAATGGGAACCCGACACGTACACCAACATCGCTTTCGACCTGCGAAAGAACGACCCACCCGACGACGTGGTCCCCAGCATGGTGTCGGCGGTCGGCCGAGTTCTCGCCGGCCGGCAGGAGGATGCCGCACTCGTGCTCAACGGCAACTGGCTCCTTCTCACGCGAGTCGCGGGAGAACTACGCGAACACCGGCCCTCGTGGTGGGACACGTACGGCGTTGGGAGATGATTGTGCGCTAAGCCGGTCCACGGCGGACACCACCCGTCGGCTATTCCTGCCGGCCCTGGCAGTAGGCAGCGACGAGGGCACCGGGCCCTGACGATTTCGGGTGTACGCGGAAGGGTGGGGTGCCGCCTCCGGCCGGTGGCCTAGGCTGTGGCCAGTTCGCCCGCGTACCCGACGGTGTCGGTCGACGTCCCGGTCGGCACGCTGCGACGCCGGCGGATCCGCGCCCGCCTGCGCTGAGTCTTTCTTTCTGCGACCGGCGGATCGAGCCGCGGTCGTCGTCGGTCGTCCTCGGTCCGCCCACATCCTCGACCGGGTCCGGGCGGCGGATCCGAGCGAGAGCGACGTACCGAACGGATCTTCAGAAACTACTGACCGACCGCTGGTACCAGCGCTCCGATGACCGGGGATTCTGGGAGGCCGGAGAAGGCACCCGACTTCCTCATCGAGGGGCACGTCTTCGTCTGCTATGCGCCCACTGCCCCCTGTGCCGGCCCGCGCCGTCCGCGGGCGCGGTGTCCAGGAAGGTCGAAACGGAGCAGACCCAACGCGTCATGTTGAACCTCCACGACTGGAGCGGAGACCTCGCCGCCCTGCCCGAGAAGTTCCACGACTGGCCCATCACAGGGCTGAAGGAACTGGCGGCGTAACGCGCGACGGTGCGATTATTCAGATCACCCGACGAGACTAATGTAGGGGCACAGATGGCTGTCGAATACCGGCTGACGCTGGCGGGCGACATCCCACTGGAGCAGGTGGCGGAATTGGCTGCTCCCAAAGCTGTCGAGGCGTCCACGGCGCCCGGCGGCAGGAGGCTCAGCGCTGAGCTGAACGACGAGCACGGGTACGTCGTGGACATTACCGGCGGCCGGCACGGCTACTGCAGCGCCGAGGACGACGATGGCGCTCTGTGGGAATGGGAGCCAGAGACCTACGTCGACATCAGCTTCTACATGCGCAAGGACACCCTGGCCGGCAAGGGCAAACCCCACATGCTGGCGACCGTGGGCAGGATCCTCACCGGCAGGGCCGAGGATGCGGCTCTGACCCTCAACGGCGACGTGCTCATGCTCACGCGCGTCGCGGGGACAATCCAGAAGCACAACACCGACGGCTGGTACGACGAGGATTACGACAGGATCCTTCACCTCTGAAGCGTCTATGAATCGGTGCGGCGCGAATGTGTTCTGGCTCGCCACCGGGCACCGCGTCGTCGACGGCAGCACCGCGCGTAACCGCGACGCAACTCGGGTTGGTAATGCCGATCTCGGTAGGTAACGCTGCGTAACAGGATGACCGTCCGACGAAACGCCGTCGGCTTCCGGGTCTGCCGGTGAGAGTGCGCGTCATGCCGCAGGGTAACGATTCCGCTACGCAATTCCGTTGACCTGCTATTGGATACTGGTGTGGTGACGGATTCCGAGTTGGCGAGCGTCAGGTCCGTGTCGCTGCCGCAGGATGTTCAGGAC
Organism: Micromonospora sp. bgisy143; assembly: GCF_057708145.1. Lineage (NCBI taxonomy): Bacteria > Bacillati > Actinomycetota > Actinomycetes > Micromonosporales > Micromonosporaceae > Micromonospora > Micromonospora sp. bgisy143. The sequence goes on along the minus strand of NZ_JBYIRN010000001.1, from coordinate 207,373 downwards.
CGGCTACGGGTAAAAGGTCCAGAGTTTGGTCGATACGCCCTGATCTTGCCTGTTCAGACGAGGAACGGCAGGACCTACTACCTAGCCGACGATGTCGAGGCGCTGCGAGCAGCGCGAACAGCCGGTCTCGAAGCCGAGTACCTGGTAAACCAAGCGGAGCGCCGCTACCTTAACGAGTTCGCTACCGGCTGGGAACTTGAGCTGGCGCTCGCGGTTGCCCAGAATCTCGCCGCGAATGGCATCGGTGCCGTGATCGGGTATGTCTGGGCACGAGTGCGGTTCTCGATTAAGAGGGGCCATCACCCTGGGCCGGAGACGGAGGTTCCAGTTCGACTTAAGATTGCACAGGTTGAACGCGACGAGCAAGGTGCCATCAAGATCGAGGGAATCGAGATCAACGGAACTGCGGAAGGCGCCACGGCGCTGCTTGGGCAGATTCTCGTCGGCCCGGTGACGACGACGATGGGCCTTGCCAGCAGGCCCGTCGACCAACCGGTGGACGACCAGGGCGAGGATTCAACCGCGCCGTGACGGCGTCGCAAGGCTTGCGGATACGAGGCCTGGCTGCACGATCTAACGTGCCACTCCCGCCTCCGGCCGGACCGGCGAGAACCGAATTCTGCATTATTGAGGGGATGCGGGCGCTCAACGCCGGCCGCCGCAAATACGGCCAGGCGCTCATCGGCGTTGGTGCACACCTCCCACGGTCCCTCGCTGATCTACCGCCCAACTACCCTCTTCATGAGCAGTCCTCCGAGCAATGGTCCCGTCGGCTCGGGCGTACCCGCGTGCGAGCATGGTTCAGACTCCGAAATCAGCTAGATGATCTCGATGATGCTGCTCGGACTCTCGGAGTCCGCCGTCTCGGGCTCGCCTGGGCGGGGACGGAGAGTGCAGCGCGCTCCGCTTTAGGAGCTGCCGTGGCGGCCTTTAACTGGCTCGATGACGTCGCGCAAGACCTTGACGAGAGAATTCCAATCGACGTCGATAGTTTCTCTTACGCGACCGGTATTCGTGGGTGGGGCCTGGTATCAAGCGGCACGCTGCTAGATCAGGCTCACGAGCTAGCACACCTTGCTGGTGAACTTGTCGGAGGCATTTTTGGCTGTCGCCTCGTCCATGACGGCGAGGGATGGATCAAGCGATGCCCCCTTTCGTTGATGCATATCCGACTTGGCAACAGCCCGGGAATGACAGTCCGGTACTCCTGCTGGGTTTGCGGACAGGACCCTGCGGAATGCAACCACGAACTTGGTCAGTCTTATGATGCTGTTGCTGTCCCTTCGAATGGGGAGTGTAGTATCTGCCGCTTCGTGGATAGTGGTAGCTGCGAGCACGTTGCCGGGCAGGTGTACCACGTACGCGCTGGGCGATCGGTTGTGGAGGCCGACCTCCATGAGGTCTCCCTCGTGCGGCGCCCACGTGATCCCCTTGCACGAATCGAGAGCATCAGCTGCGACGATGGACGGATGAGTAGGCGTTTCGGCTTTGTTCCGTCACCCGACAGCGTGCTGCTTTGCCATGACTGTATGTATCCATGCTCGGGATTGAGCGGCAGAGCCTATTCGCTGAGGAGAGAGACAATGAGTAGGTGCTAACCCTTCGCGGTCACCTGACTGGACTAGATGCATAATCTTCTCTAGTGCGAGGAATCTGCCGGAGAAATTCAGGTATCTGCGATGCCCGAGTAGCCGTTTATTGCGAGCGGCGCGCCCCGACCCGCATGCCGCCAGCCGGGGTTCCAGGCACCATCACAAAGCCGCATGATCGCATCAGGTCACATGATTAGGAGCACTGACCTGCTGAAAATACTGCGCCCTTACTGAGACGTGCCGCTCGACCGACTCGCGCTTGTCGCTGCACCCGAAGTAAGCATCTCTTTCTCGAAGGTAATGAAGGCCTTGGTCATAACTACCAACATTTTGGCCTCGGCCTCTGTGACTGTAGGGGTATCCAACTGACCATGCCCAGCCAGTGGCTCCTTATTCCGGCGCTTATATATCTCGTGTATGTAGTCAAGCACTGGAGGTGGCAGAGTGGAAGACTTTCGGTAGCCGTCGATGAATGCACCAAGAGTTTTATCACGAACGCCCGGCGTTCCCACTACTTCTTTGGCGAGCGTCTCGAAGATATTGGAGCTCGCATGAAGCACGCCTGACCAGTCCCTCTTCTCTGCCGCCGAGTTCATACGCCCAAGCAAGACGCGAATGTTCGGGTGGCTAACCGAGTCTGCCCGCGCTTCCAGGTCGGTTAAAGGTATGATGCGCACGGCCACCGTGGAGCCTTTATGTGCGTACGAGAAAGACGCGTTGCCTTCCATTAGGAGTGCGTTTGCGTCTTCCAGCTTGATCCAACCATCTTCGATCAACTCACCTAGGAGTTCAACGAACTCAACGGTCCCCAGGCGCCGGAAGCATGCATTCCACTCGCCATGGTGCCATGCGGATGCGAGCGCAATCCCGTCCTCTACGTCAAAGCTCTCCAGCACATATGGGTAAAGGCCCGCCAGGGCACGTGCTCGATTGATGATGTCGTTCATCCAGAGAGTTGGTTCATCATCGCCGCCGATAAGTCGACCTCTGCGCAGTAGACGCGAAAGCTTCACTTTTAAAGCGTCGGATATGACTTCGAACTCTAGCTCGCTCGCCTCCTGAGGTGTCAACACTAGAGGCAGAACCATATCACTCCTTAGTGCTATTGGGTTGCGCCGACTCTATCGCAAACGTATATGAGCAACCGCTCGCAAGCTAGCGTGATGGCCACAAGGCATCCAGGCTCCGGCTAGCCGGCGGCCAGCCCGGTCGGCGCACTAATCTGCCACGTTAGCGCGCGTTTACGTCTGCGATAGGTAACCGAGCGTAGCTGGACGGAGTACTCCGTCTGAGTGACGAGGGGGCACTCGGCCCGGCCACCCTGGGCTCTGTCGTCATGTGGATCTGTGTACGTAACGGTACGACCTGTGCGCCGACAGCGGGCGGGCCCGCACCGTCGAGGGTGACCTGGGTAGCCGCACATGATTTTCGTTGATGTGCGCGGTGTGTGCTCTCCAGCGGATGTCAACCCGGGTGAACCGGTGCCAACGCGGTCACCGCCGCCGACCCCCGGTCGCAAACCGGGGTTCGTGTGCTCGAGCTGTGGTCCTGGGCTGGGCGAACGACGGTCCGGGTGACGCGGGCGAACGTGGGCCACTCCCTGCCACCCCAGGTGAACCCCAAGGTCGCTAGACTGTCCCCTCGCGCCCTCGTAGCTCAGGGGATAGAGCATCGGTTTCCTAAACCGTGTGTCGCAGGTTCGAATCCTGCCGGGGGCACCTCAATACGCAGCCGAAACGCCACCTGAACTGGCAATACCCATGCCGGTCAGCGGTACGCCACCGGAAGTCGCCGTTGTCGCTGACCGCCGTGCCCGGCACGGCGGTCAACGGCACCGTTCAGCTGCACCCGCCGCAGCCTCCAGCTGAGGCGTGCGGGCAGGGCGGCTGCCACGGCATGGATCAAGGATTCCAAGCTGACAGTGCCCGCTCAAGAGGAGCGAGGCTGCGGAGCGTCAGCGACTCAGCGCACAGTGTGATGCTGGTCTGAGTGGTTCGCTACTGCTGCACGGCCGGGGCGTCGGGTTGCCGACATCGGACCGGGGCGGGTGGGAACTGTGCTTATGGTCCGGTGGCCGACGATCCACGAGGAGGACCGGTTGGAAGCGGAGTTGGTGGCGCTGGCCGCGAGCGCGGCGACGTCGGTTGCCAACGCGATGGCGACGGACGCGTGGCAGTCCATCCGGGGGCGGATCGCGCAGCTGTTGGGACGTGGTGACACGCGTTCCGAGCGGGTGGCGTTGGAGACGTTGGATGAAGACGCGGTGCTGTTGGCGGCAGGGGCGGTTGAGACGCGGCGGGAGGTGACGGCGGCGTGGACGGTACGGCTTCGGGACCTGTTGCGCGCTGATCCGAGCCTGGCAGCCGGGCTTCGGGAGCTGGTCGCCGAGGTTGACGCATCGACAGGTTCCGCGTCGGCGTCCGGACATGGGGTAGCGGCTGGACGGGACATGACGATCGAGGCCAGCCATGGTGGTGTTGCGGCCGGCACGATTCATGGTTCGGTGAATCCGCCGGGCCCTTCGCTGCCGGGGACGGATCGGGCCTGACTGTCCCCGGGCTTCTCCCCGGGCCCCGACAGCCGGTGTCGGTGGGCGCTCATTCTGCGGTGGTAGCCACCGAGGGTGGGATTGCGGTCGGCGGAGTGTTCTACCAGCAGCGGCGGGTCGCGGGACATCCGGTACGGCTGGATCCCCGCCCGGCGCGGATAGCCGGCCGCGAGGAGCTGCTGAACCAGATCGCCGACCGGCTGACAGTCGGATCGCAGCCGGTGGTGGTGGCGTTGTCCGCCCTGGGTGGGGTGGGAAAGACGACAGCGGCCGTGGAGTTCGCGCATCGTCATCTCGACCGTTACGAGGTGGTGTGGATGTTCCACGCCGAGGACCCGACAGCCCTGGTGCAGCAGTTCCACGACCTGACCCAGCTGCTGGACCCCGCGGACCTGTTGGACCAATCTGATCCCGTGACGCGGTTGCACGCGGCGTTGGCGGGCCGGGACCGGCCGTGGCTACTGGTGCTGGACAATATCCGCGACTACGCCATGGCCCGGAGGTGGCTTCCGCCGCGCGGCAACGGGCATGTCCTGGTGACCACGCAGGACGGACACTGGCCTGCCGAGCAGACCGTGCCGATCGGACCGCTGTCCGTCGAGGCCGCCGCCGGGTTCCTCCTCAGCTGTGCTGGTGAATACGACGAGGAGTCCGCCCGGAAGATCGCCACAGAGTTGGGGTCGTTGCCGCTGGCGTTGGCGCAAGCCGGCGCCTACGTGCAGACCACCGGACGCAGCCTGGCCGAGTACCTGACGCTGCTGCACACCAATCGAATGCAGCTCCTGCGCCGGGGCGCTCCGAGCAGTCACCAGGCCCCGGTGACCGCAACGTGGTCCGTCGCCCTGACCGAGTTGGCCGACACCAGCCCCGACTCGATCACTCTGTTGCGGTTGTTGTCGCATCTGGCTCCAGAAGACATCCCCCATCGACTACTACTGGCCACCGGAACACCGCTACCTCCTGACGTGCACCCGGAGGTTGCGCACGCGACAGATCGGTTGCGAAGCGATCAGTTCGCCCTCGATGACGCTGTCGCTGGGCTTCGGCGACACAGCCTCATCGGGCCGCCCGCCGAGGTGGTCACCGTGCACCGCCTCGTGCAGCACATCACCCTCGAACAGATCGACCCCGACCAGCGTCAGGGATGGCAGACGGCAGCTACCGCGCTGGTCGAAGCAGCAATACCCGCCGACACCAGCAGGCGGGAAGCATGGCCTATCTGCGCTCAGCTGCTGCCGCACGCCTTGGCACTGCTTGACCCGATCGGTGTCCCGATCTGGCGGCTCGCGAGGTCGTTCGGTCATGCCGGTGACTACCCCACCTCGGTGGCGGTATGGAGCATCCTCGCTGAAGCGCACACCACCCAACTCGGACCAGAACACCCGGACACGCTGTCTGCGCGACACGAGCTCGCGTCCTGGACGGGGGATGCGGGGGATGCGGTGGCGGCGCGGGATCTGTACGCGCAGCTGCTGCCGGTGCGCCAGCGGGTGTCGGGTGTGGAACATCCGGATACCCTGTCCGCCCGAGCCAACCTCGCCTATTGGACGGGAGAGGCGGGGGATGCGGTGGCGGCGCGGGACCTGTACGCGCAGCTGCTGCCGGTGCAGGATCGAGTGTCGGGTGTGGAGCACCCGGACACGTTGACCGCCCGAGCCAACCTCGCCTATTGGACGGGGAAGGCGGGGGACGCGGTGGCGGCGCGGGACCTGTACGCGCAGCTGCTGCCGGTGCGCCAGCGGGTGTCGGGGGCAGATCACCCGGACACGTTGTCCGCCCGAGCGAACCTCGCCTATTGGACGGGGAAGGCGGGGGATGTGGTAGCGGCGCGCGACTTGTTCGCGCAGCTGCTGCCGGTGCAGGATCGGGTGTCGGGGGTTGAGCACCCAGACACACTGTCCATCGGGGACAACCTTGCCTACTGGACGGGGAAGGCGGGGGATGCGGTGACGGCGCGCGACCTGTTCGGGCAGCTGCTGCCGGTGCGGGAGCGGGTTTTGGGGGCGGAGCACCCGAACACATTGGCGACCCGGGCCAACCTCGCCTACTGGACGGGGATGGCGGGGGATGCGGTGGCGGCGCGGGACCTGTTCGGGGAGCTGCTGCCCGTGCGGGAGCGGGTGTCGGGGGCAAAGCATCCGGACACACTGTCCACCCGCGCCAATTTCGACTACTGGCGAAACCAGGCGGACCGATAGAGGCAGGGAAAGGCACCGCTCGTATTGGGATCGCGCCAGGACCAGGCCGTACGAGAAGGTCCCTGACTCAGTCGGATCCGGACAGGAACGCACGAACGGTGGCGGCGAACTGTGCTTGAGCGTCGTGATGCACCACGTGACCGGCGGGCAGCTCGACCAGGCGAGCCTGGCCGGCGCGACGGGCGATCATCTCGCGAGCGTGGCCGGCCGCCAATTCATCGCTGCGCGTTCCACGGATCAGGAGAGTCGGGCAGCTCACCGAAACCCAGTCCGTCCAGTGGTCACCGCAGAGTGCCTTCTGGGACGCCACCGTGTCGTCGATGTCGAACGAGAAGCCCCAGCCGTCCTCGGACTGGCGGAAGGAACACTCCAGGTAGGGCGCCGCCGCACCCAGGGCCGCGGCCAACGCGTCCCGCGACGGCGCGTGGCGGGGAAGGCTGGTCGTGAACGACCAGTCAACGTCCACGACCGCGCCGATGTCCTCGACGATCAGCGCGGCGACCTGGTCCGCGTACCGCCCGGCGTACTGGTAGGCGTTCACGCCGCCGAGCGAGTGGCCCAGCACCGCCACCGGGCCGACCTCCACATGCTGGTGGAACGCGGCGACATCGGCAACGTAGTCGTCACGCTCATAGCTTCCGGTACGGTCCGATGCTCCGTGGCCGCGCTGATCGAGCGCGATCACCCGCCACGCCGGCGCCAACGCCTCGGCCAGTGGTGCGAATGCCGACGCCTCGTTGTAGTGCCCGTGCAGGGCCAGGAGCGGGGCGCCCGATCCACCGAAGTCCAGATAGGAAAGCCTTCGGCCCTTGACCTCGAAGAACCCGCGCATGATCGGCGATCCTAGCCCGGTCGTTGTCGCCGGTCGGGCAGCGCTGAGCGGACGGCGCTGGGCGGGCGGCCGTCAGAGGGGGTCGAGGCGACGCCGGAGCAGGCAGAACTCGTTGCCTTCCGGATCGGCGAGGACGTGCCAGGACGCGTCCGCAGGCTGGCCGATGTCGATCTGCCGCGCCCCGGCGGCCAGCAGGCGCTCGAGTTCGGCGGCCTGGTCGCGGTCGGTCGGGTTGACGTCGATGTGCAGCCGGGCAGGGCCGTTCTTCGGCGCGTCGTCGCGGATGAGGAAGATCGTCGGCTGTGGGCCGCCGAACCCTTCGCGTGGGCCTACCTCGATGTAGACCCCCTCTTCGCGGTCGAGCTCCACGAAGTCGAGGACCTCGCACCAGAACCGCGCCAGCACCTCGAGATCGCGGCACTTGAGCACGAGCTCACCGATACGGCATGCCATTGACGGAACCTACTTCCAGCAGGAGACCCGCCGGGGCGACCCCCATGGGCTCCCAGCAGTGCGAACAGGCTCGCGATCGTACCGGGAGAGCGGCTGGGCGGTCACCCGTGGTAGGCCAGGTTGACCACCAGCGCGGCCAGCACGGTGACGAAGAAGACCGCCCATCCGACGAGTTTGCGTGACCCCACGCGCAGGTGCGCGATCAGCGCCCCGACGAAGTACAGCACCAGTCCCGCGGCCGCGAGCGTGCCCAGCAGCGGTACGGCGAAGCCGGCCAGCAGCCCCACCGAACCGGCGGCCAGCAGCGTGCCCAGCACGGGCAGCCAGGAGTGTGGCACCCGCTTCATGTCCGCCTGGGCCTTGGGATAGTCGTGGCCGATCAGGTAGGTGACCGCGGCGATGGCCGTGAACACCGAGGCGATGATGGTGACTGTCACGTAAGCGGCGAACATGGATCCTCCCTGCGAACGGAACAGCGCCGCGAGGCGTCGAGCGGGGTGGGTGCCCTCCGGGTCGTCCCGGAGGGCACCGCGTCATCGCAGGGTCAGAGGAACTTGTACATCTCGGCGGAGGCGGCCTCGGTGTCGGCGGCCGGCGGGGCGGTCACGGTGACCTTCTCGCCGAAGCCACTCATCTTCATGTCGGTGACGAGGTCACCGAGGCTCTTCGTGGCGACCGTGTAGGACAGGGCGGTGAGTCGGCCGTCGGCGTCGACGGTCGCCTCGAAGGGGATGGCCTTGGGGTCCTTCGCCAGCTTGGCGGTCGACTCGAGGCCCTCGCGCATGCCGCCGTCGCTGCTGGCGGCCTCGGCGGCCTTGTTCAGGTCGGCGGTGCCGCTGTAGCGGCCGGGGCTGACCTCCTGGGCGGTCACGATGCCGCCGATGAGGCCGGTCTGTGACTTCAGGTCGAACGACTGGCGCAGCGAGCTGGTCGGCCGCAGCTTCTTGAGGTCGATCTTCATCCAGGGCTTGTCGCCGTCGAGCGAGTCCGACTTGATGTAGGCGGCGTCGCCGATCAGCCGGGCCTCGATCGGCTCCGGGGCGGTGCCGGTGACGTGGATCGCCTTGGCGGCGGGGTCGACCTTGCCGCTGAGGCTGATCGACTGGCCGCCGGCCTTGACCGAGGCGTCCATGGTGACCGTGCCGGCGAGGCTGCGGTCCATGGCCTGCCGTACGGCGGCGGCCGGTTCGAGTTTGGGCGTGGTGGGGGCTGCGGCCGGGCCGGACGACCCTCCGCTGTCGCCGGACGTGGTGCCGCAGCCGCCCACCAGGGCGGCGGCGAGGGCAATCGAAAGGACAGGAATCAGTCGACGCATAGACGCGACCCTAACCAACAAGGTCCACTCCCGGGGGCCCGGCCGTGACGCTGGGTCAGTCCGCCGGCAGTTGCTCGGCGTTGGTGAGCACGCGGTCGACGAGGCCGTACTCCCGGGCCTGCTCGGCGGTGAACCAACGGTCCCGGTCCCAGTCGCGCTGGATCTCGTCGAGCGTGCGTCCACTGTGCTGGGCGATCAACTCCTGCATCGTCCGCTTGACGTGCAGCATGTTCTCCGCCTGGATGGTGATGTCAGCGGCGGTGCCGCCCATCCCGCCGGACGGCTGGTGCATCATGATCCGCGAGTGCGGCAGCGCGTACCGCTTGCCGGCGGCGCCGGCGCAGAGCAGGAACTGTCCCATCGAGCCGGCGAAGCCGAGCGCCAACGTGGCGACGTCGTTGCGGACGTAGCGCATCGTGTCGTAGACCGCCATTCCCGCGCTCACCGAGCCGCCCGGCGAGTTGATGTAGAGGTAGATGTCCCGGTCGGCGTCCTCGGCCGCGAGCAGCAGGATCTGCGCGCAGATCTGGTTGGCCGACTCGTCGGTCACCTCGGTGCCGAGGAAGACGATCCGCTCCCGCAGCAGCCGTTCGAATACCTGGTCGCCGAAGGTCGGCTGGCCGCCGTCCAGCATCCGCACGCCGTCGTACCCGATCATCGGTCGCCACCTTCCGCCGTGCCGGCGGGCGGCGGGACCGCCCGGGGGACCGGCCCTTCCAGCGTGCGCGCGGCGCCGGTCGCGGCCCAGGGATTCTGCCGGCGGCAGATCGGCCCAGGGCAGAACCGGGCCGGCCTACACCCGGGTCAGCCGCCGCCGGCCCGCCCGGGCCCGGCGGCAGGCCAGCATCTTGGAGGTACGCGGACCGGGGCGCCCGGCCGGCGCGGAGGCGATCAGCCGAACCCGCAGCCCCGATCCTGGAACGGTCGACCCGAGGGGCGTGGCTGGACCGCCGACGTGCAGGATCGGCCCGCCCAGCCGCAGCACCGGCCCGGCCGTCTGCCAGACGGGAGCCGGGGTGGCCGCCGCGGGCGGGGTAGCCCCGTCGGGGTGGAAGCCGATCCGGAGCGCGGGGCCGGTCCCGGTGTGGGTCGATGGTGCCCGTTCCAGTCGGGCCAGGGCGGCGCGGGGCGCGGCGGGGATGCGCCGCTCGACCCGGCGCAGATCGTCGCGGGCCGCTTCGAGCAGGTCGGAGAGTTGGATGCCGAGCGCCCGGCAGATGGCCGCCAGGACCTCCGACGAGGCCTCCTTGCGCCCGCGCTCAACCTCGGACAGGTAGGGCACGGAGACCCCGGCGGCGGCGGCGACGTCGCGTAGCGTGCGGCCCTGGCTCTGGCGTAGTCGGCGCAACACTCCGCCGATGACTCGTCGCAGCAACGACATGCCGGCCTCACTTTCGCGGTCGTCGTCGGGAACACCCTCATCATGCCTGTCCCCGGCCGGCGGGGCCGACCCGTGCGCGACCGCGACCGGTTGTCCCCGAGCGACCCGGACGTGCGAACCGCGGGGTACCCGCTATGTTGTGGGCGTGCAGGCGACGGCGGGGGAGCAGGTTCGACGGTGATCCATTTTCCCGCGCAGCGTCGGGGCCCGCTGAGTGCGCTGAGTCTGCGGCTCGCGGCGGCCCTGGGGTTGGTCTTCGCCGTGGTGGCGGCGGTCTATCTGGACCGGGACGGCTACCGCGACGTCAACGAGGACGGCCTCACCCTGCTCGACTGCTTCTACTACGCGGTGGTCTCGCTCTCCACCACCGGCTACGGGGACATCACCCCGGCCGCACCGTCAGCCCGGCTGGTCAACGTCCTGTTCGTCACCCCGGCCCGGGTGCTCTTCCTGATCATCCTGGTCGGCACCACCCTGGAAGTCCTGACCGAGCAGTACCGGACCGGCCGTCGCCTGTCGCGGTGGAGGAGAACCGTGAAGGACCACGTCATCATCTGCGGGTACGGCACCAAGGGGCGCAGCGCGGTAAACGCGCTGATGGAGAACGGCCTCGACCGGTCGAGGATCGTGGTGGTGGAGCGCAGCAGCGCCGCCCTGCGGCAGGCCACCTCGGCGGGGTTGGTGGCGATCGAGGGGTCCGCGACCCGTTCGTCGGTGTTGAACGAGGCCCACGTCAAGCACGCCAAGGCGGTGATCATCGCGACCGACAGCGACGATGCCTCGGTGCTGGTGGCGTTGACCGTTCGGCAGCTCACCGCCGGGCAGGTCCGGATCATCGCGGCGGCCCGCGAGGCGGAGAACGCCCCGCTGCTCAAGCAGAGCGGCGCGCACCACGTGATCGTCTCCTCGGCTACCGCCGGCCGGCTGCTCGGTCTCTCGACCTCGGCGCCGCCGCTGATCGACGTGGTGGAGGACCTGCTCACTCCGGGGCAGGGGATGGCATTGGCGATGCGCTCGGCGGAGCGGGACGAGGTGGGTCGTTCACCGCGCGAGCTGGACTCACTGGTGATCGCCCTGGTCCGGCGGGGCAAGGTGGTCACCCTGTCCGACAAGGCCGGCGCGGTGATCGAGACCGGTGACATGCTGGTACACGTCCGCGACGACCGCCCGCAGTCCACGGCCACGGTCTGACCCCCGCACGTCAGCAGGCGTCCGCGTCCATCTCGCTGAGGGCTCCGGTGCAGGCGATCGGTGTCGTGGTGGCCGCCCGCCGCAGCAGGTTGTAGAGCATCTCCCGCTCGGCCGGCTCGAGCGCTCCCAACACCTCGTCCTCGGCGCCCGCGAGGGCGCATTCGGCCTCTTTGAGGCGTTTTGCCCCGTCTTCGGTGAGTTCGACGACGTGCCGTCGACGGTCCTGGGGTGAGCGCCGCCGCTCGACGAGTTCCTTCGCCTCAAGGTCGTTGAGCAGCCCCACCACGTTGGTGCTGTCCATCTCGAGGGTGCTCGCGAGCGCCTGCTGGCTGATGCCGCCACCCGCGCGCAGCACGGTGAGCGCGACCAGGTGTCGCGGTCGTAGCCCCAGTGGCGCGAGCACCGACTCCGCCCGCAGGCGCATCCGCCGCGCCAGGTGGTCCAGCAGGGCGCCCGAGCGGTGCTCCGAGGGATCCAGCGGCAGGGCGGACATGTGACCCAGTCTACCGGCGCAGCGGAACATCTGCCTGCTATAAATAGTTGGCGCTACACAGACGATCCTTGGAGGAGGAATCATGAACCTGCTGCATATCGATTCGAGCATCCGGGGTGACTGGTCGGTCAGCCGGCAACTCACCGCCCGGGCCGCCGCGGCCTGGCGTGCCGCGCACCCCGACGGCACCGTGACCTACCGCGATCTGGGCGCCGAACCGCTGCCGCACCTGGACTCCGCCGGCGGGCTCGCGCGGATGACACCGCCGGACCAGCACACCCCCGCCCAGCGCGCGTCGTGGGAGCTCAGCCTGCGCGTCGTCGACGAGGTGAAGCAGGCCGACGTGGTCCTGCTCGGGCTGCCGCTCTACAACTACGGCGTGCCGAGCAGCGTCAAGTCCTGGGTCGACCACCTGATCGTCGCCGGCCTCACGTACGACCCGGACACGCAGGAGGGCCTGCTCAACGGTCGTGAGTTCGTGGTGGTGGCCACCCGGGGCGGTGGCTACGGCGAGGGCACCCCACGGCACGGCTGGGACCATGCGGAGCAGTGGCTCCCGCACGGTCTGTCGATGACCGGCCTGGAGCCGCGCTTCATCAGCACGGAACTGACCCTGGCGCCCACGGTGCCGGCGATGGCCGAGCTGATCCCGCTGCACGAGGCCAGCCGCACGGCGGCCGAGAAGGAGATCGACAACCTGTGGACGCCGGCCTCGGCGCAGCGCTGAGAGGGCACCTGACACAACGAGAGCGGCCGCCCCGGATCGGGACGGCCGCTCTCGTTTCAGGTCGTACGGGTCAGATGATCGTCCAGGTGTCGCCACTGCCCAGCAGGCCGGCGAGCTGCTGCTCGGGCGTCTCGGTGACCTTCGCCTTCGCCGTGGTCAACTGCTCCTGCACCACGCTGTCGTAGGACGGCCGCTCGACGGAACGGAACACCCCGATCGGCGTGTTGCGCAGGTCCAGACCGGGCAGCCGGGACAGCGCGAACGCGTACGCCGGGTCGGTCACCGTCGCGTCGTGCACGACGATCTCCTCGGGGCGTACGGAGCTGGTCTCTCGGACCTCCAGGCCGAACGCGCCCGGCGGGTGCACCACGCAGAACCGACCGTCCGCCCCGAAGGTGATCGGCTGGCCGTGCTCCAGGCGGATCAGGTAGTCGTCCCGGGTGGACGGGTCCTTGAGCTGCTCGAACGCCCCGTCGTTGAAGATGTTGCAGTTCTGGTAGATCTCCACGAACGCCGAGCCCTGGTGCTCGGCGGCGGCCCGCAGCACCGACTGGAGGTGCTTGCGGTCCGAGTCGATGGTGCGGCCCACGAAGCTGGCCTCCGCGCCCAGGGCGAGCGAGAGCGGGTTGAACGGCGCGTCCGCCGAACCGGCCGGCGTCGACTTGGTGATCTTGCCGACCTCGGACGTGGGCGAGTACTGCCCCTTGGTCAACCCGTAGATCCGGTTGTTGAACAGCAGGATCTTGAGGTTGACGTTGCGGCGCAGCGCGTGGATCAGGTGGTTGCCACCGATGGAGAGCGCGTCGCCGTCGCCGGTGACCACCCAGACCGACAGGTCCGGCCGGGACACCGACAGGCCGGTCGCGATCGCCGGGGCCCGACCGTGGATCGAGTGCATTCCGTACGTGTTCATGTAGTACGGGAAGCGCGACGAGCAGCCGATCCCGGAGACGAACACGGTCCGCTCGCGGGGGATGTTCAGCTCCGGCATGAACTGCTGGATGGCCGCCAGGATGGCGTAGTCACCGCAGCCGGGGCACCAGCGCACCTCCTGGTCGGACTTGAAGTCCTTGGCGGTGAGCTTGAGGGCGACGGGCTCAGACATTCTTCAGGACCTCTTCCAGCGTCGTCTCCAGCTCGGCGGCCGTGAACGGCAGGCCGCGGACCTGGTTGTAGCTGATCGCGTCGACCAGGTAGCGGGCCCGGATGACATGGGCGAGCTGGCCCAGGTTCATCTCCGGGATGACCACCCTGTCGTAGGAGCGGAGCACCTCGCCGAGGTTCGCCGGCATCGGGGCCAGGTGCCGCAGGTGCGCCTGGGCGATGGACAGGCCGCGCTGGCGGACGCCGCGGCAGGCGGCACCGATCGGCCCGTACGTCGAGCCCCAGCCGAGCACCAGCACCCGGGCGTCGCCGTCCGGGTCCTCCACCTCGATGTCCGGCACCGGGATCGTCTCGATCCGGGCCGCCCGGGTGCGGACCATGAAGTCGTGGTTCGCCGGGTCGTACGAGATGTCACCGGTCTTGTCGGCCTTCTCCAGACCGCCGATCCGGTGCTCCAACCCGGGGGTGCCGGGGATGGCCCACGGGCGGGCCAGGGTCTCCGGATCGCGCAGGTAGGGCAGGAAGGTGGTGCCGTCCTCGCCGTTCGGCGCGGTGGCGAAATCGACGCGCAGGTCGGGCAGCGAATCCACGTCGGGCAACAGCCACGGCTCGGAGCCGTTCGCCACGTAGTTGTCCGACAACAGGATCACCGGCGTGCGGTAGGTCAGCGCGATCCGGGCCGCCTCCAGCGCGGCGAAGAAGCAGTCCGACGGCGACCGGGGCGCGATCACCGCGACCGGTGCCTCGCCGTGCCGGCCGTACAGCGCCATGTTCAGGTCGGCCTGCTCGGTCTTGGTCGGCATGCCGGTCGACGGGCCGGCCCGCTGCACGTCGACGATCACCAGCGGCAGCTCCAGCGCCACCGCGAGCGAGATCGTCTCGCTCTTGAGCGCGACACCCGGGCCGCTGGTGGTGGTCACGCCGAGCGAACCGCCGTACGACGCGCCCAGCGCCGCGCCGACCGCCGCGATCTCGTCCTCGGCCTGCATGGTCAGTACGCCGAAGCGCTTGTGCTTGCTCAGCTCGTGCAGGATGTCCGAGGCCGGCGTGATCGGGTACGCGCCGAGGAAGACCGGCAGCCCCGAGCGGACGCCGGCAGCGACCAGCCCCAGCGACAGCGCCGCGTTGCCGGTGATGTTGCGGTAGGTGCCGGGCTGCATCTTCGCCGGCTTGACCTCGTAGCGGACCGCGAAGTCCTCGGTGGTCTCGCCGAAGTTCCAGCCGGCCTTGAAGGCGGCGACGTTCGCGGCGACCAACTCCGGGCGGGCCGCGAACTTACGCTCCAGGAAGCGCAGGGTCGACTCGTACGGCCGGGAATACATCCAGGAGAGCAGGCCGAGGGCGAACATGTTCTTGGACCGCTCGGCGTCCTTCTTGGACACCTGGTGCTCGGCCAGCGCGCCGACCGTCATCGAGGTCAGCGCCACCGGGTGCACGACGTAGCCGGCCAGCGAGTCGTCGTCCAGCGGGCTGCTCTGGTAGCCCACCTTGGCCAGGTTGCGCTTGGTGAACTCGTCGGTGTTGACGATGATGTCCGCGCCGCGCGGCAGGTCGGCCAGGTTGGCCTTGAGCGCCGCCGGGTTCATCGCCACCAGCACGTTTGGCGCGTCACCCGGGGTGAGGATGTCGTAGTCGGCGAAGTGCACCTGGAAGCTCGACACGCCCGGCAGCGTGCCGGCGGGGGCGCGGATCTCGGCGGGGAAGTTCGGCAGCGTGGAGATGTCGTTGCCGAGCTGCGCCGTCTCGGAGGTGAACCGGTCGCCGGTCAACTGCATGCCGTCGCCGGAGTCACCGGCGAACCGGATGACCACCCGGTCGAGTTGACGGATCTGCTTGGTCACTGTGCCACCTTCGTTCGCGACTGCGGGCTCGCAAGCGCTGTCGTTCCCCACCCAGAGCCTACGTCGAACGGACCCCCGACCCTGCCCGGAGGTCCGCCGACTGAGACTGGTTCAACGCCGAAATTGCTCTGGATTGCGGGGTTTCGCACCGGCCGCCGTAATTCAGATCACCGTACGGCGACCGGCGACGACCCGGGCCGGTGGCGGTCAGGGTCGTCGATCGGTCAGTCCGCGGGCGGGGCCGTGGGTTCGGCCGTCGAGCTGCCGAACCGGCGACGCAACGAGGTGGTGGCCAGCGTGAGAGCCAGGATCACCAGCAGCGCGGAGACCGCGATCAGAATGACCGCGGTGCGCTGGACCGAGGTCATGCCGTCGTCCGTGGTGGCGCCCGCCGGGAGGACGCCCTGCGAGCCGGTCGGCGCGGGCGGCGAGACGACCGGCGTGGCCAGCGCCGCCGCCGCGGTGATCCGGAAACTCATCTGCAACCGCCGGGTCGCGCCGTTGCGGGGGTCGAGTTGGCCGACCACCGCCCCGGACAGCGGCGCCTCCCGCTGGGCCTGTGGCGTCGCCTCCACCGGTAGCCGCAGCTCCCGGGTCTCACCGGCGGACAAGGGACCCGCGTCACACCGGGTACGGGACGCGTCGAGGACCACGCAGCCCACCGGTGGCGCGGGCACGCTCACCCCGGCCGGCAGGACCACCTCCACCAGGCCGGCGGCGTCCACCGTGCCGGTGTTGCCCAGCCGTACCGCCAGGGTGCTCTGCGCGCCACTGATGTCGAACGCGACCTCGTCGGCGGCCAGCGAGATCCCGGGCACCGGCGGGCCGGGCGGGAACAGCACGGCGAAGCCCTGGTCGTCGGCCACCTCGCCGGGCATCCCGGGCACGTCCGCGACGACCCGGACGGTCCCGCTGAGCGGCATCCGCTCCCAGGCCGCGCCGGCGACCCGCAGCCGGATCAGGCTGCTGAACCGGGTGCCCGCCTCGGTGGTCCACGCCCCGCAGCGGTACGCGCCGACGCCCTCGGCGACGCAGCCGTTCGTGCCGGCGTCGGTCAGACCGGCCGGCAGGGTGTACGACAGCCGGACCCGCTGCGTGGCGGTACCGGTGTTCGCCACGGTGACCCGCAGCGTGGTGGTCGTGCTGGGCGCGTTCCAGTACGACTCCGACAGGGTGACGTCCTCGGTGGTCACCTGGACGCCGAGAGGACTCGGTGGGGGAGCCTGCGTGCCGCCCGGCGCGGGCGGGTTGACCGGTGGGATCCCAGGGGCGGGCGGCCCGAGCGTCGGCGGTCGGCTGGAGCCGCCCGGGGCGGGAGCGGTACTGGCCGGTGGCGGCGGCGCGGTCGTCGGCGGTGGGGCCGGCGGCGTGGTCTCCGGCGGCGGCGCGGTGGTCGGCGGGGGCGGGTCGGTCGGCGCGGGGTCACCGCCCGGCTCCGCGGTCGGGGTGGGCTCCTGCGCCGGCGTGGTCTCCGGGTCCGGATCGGGTTCGGGTGCCGACTCCGTCACGGCGGCTACCGGGTGGGTGCGCGGTGCCGTCGCGCCGGCGAGGGCCGGTGCTACGGCGAACGTCGCGAGCAGCCCGAGCGCGAGCGCGGTTGCCAGCAGGCGGGTGGGATGCCGCCCTGCGGCCCAGCGATCGGGCGAAACCTTCACGCGGGCCATCTGTCCTCCGGTGGCAGGGTTGGGAGTCCAATATTGTTAATAGTTGCCTCGGTGCACTAGTCCCACCTGGAAACAAATCCGTAACGTGTTGGGGACGGTCCTTCCGGGGCGGGCGGTAGGCTCCGGACGTGACCGGTTACCTGGGCTCGTACGCGACGCTCGGGCTCTTGCTGCTCGTGAGCGTCCTGTTCTTTGTGACGGCGTTCTCGGCCAACCGGGTGTTACGTCCCGCCCGTCCGGCGGACCCGTTCGGCAAGCGGGCCAGCTACGAGTGCGGGCTCGATCCGGTGGGCGCGGACTGGGCGCAGATGCAGATCCGCTACTACGTCTACGCGTACCTCTACGTGCTGTTCGCGGTCGAGGCGGTGTTCCTCTTCCCCTGGGCGGTGGTGTTCGACCGGCCCGGCTTCGGCCTGGTCACGGTGGTGGAGATGGCGATCTTCGTGGCGGTGCTGGCCCTCGGCATCCTCTACGCCTGGCGTAGAAACATCCTCCGCTGGACCTGACCGCCCCGCCACCCGGCGCCCCACCCCAGGCGCCCCCATCTGTGTTGATCATGAAGTTATTGTCCGAACACGCCGTGCGGCACGGCAATAACTTCATGATCGCCGGGGCCGGGGCCGGGGCCGGGGCCGGGGCCGGGCGGGTTAGGCCAGGCCGCGCCGCGTCGCCGTGGGCGGCCGGTCGCCGCGGATCGAGGCCACCATGTCCAGCACCCGACGGGTGGGCCCGACCTGGTGGGCCCGGAACACCCGGGCGCCCAGCCACGCGGAGACCGCCGTCGCGGCGAGCGTGCCCTCCAGGCGTTCGCCCACCGGTAGGTCGAGCGTCTCGCCGACGAAGTCCTTGTTGGAGAGCGCCACCAGCACCGGCCAACCGGTGGCGGTCAGCTCACCCAGCCGACGGGTGATCTCCAACGAGTGTCGGGTGTTCTTGCCGAAGTCGTGCGCCGGGTCGATGAGGATCCCGTCGGGGCGTACCCCCGCCGCCACCGCGCGCTCGGCGAGCCCGGTCACCGTCCCGACCACGTCGGCGACCACGTCGTCGAAGGCGGCGCGGTGCGGCCTGGTCCGGGGGGCCAGGCCGCCGGCGTGCGAGCAGACCAGCCCGGCGCCCGTGCTCGCCGCGACCCGGGCGAGCGCCGGGTCGACGCCCGACCAGGTGTCGTTCAGCAGGTCCGCGCCGGCCGCCACGGCCTCGGCCGCCACCTCGGCGCGCCAGGTGTCGATGGAGATCACCACCTCCGGGAACGCGGCCCGGACGGCGGCGATCGTGTCCACCGTGCGGCGGATCTCCTCGGTCACGTCCACCTCGGTGCCCGGGCCGGCCTTGACCCCGCCGATGTCGATGATGTCGGCGCCCTCGTCGACCGCCCGCTCGACCGCCCGCAGCGCGCTGTCCGCGGCGAAGGTGGCGCCCCGGTCGAAGAACGAGTCCGGTGTGCGGTTGACGATGGCCATCACCACCAGCTCACCCGGCGCGAACGTCCGCGCACCGAGCCGAAGTGCACCGGCCATGCCGCCTCCCGCCTCTCGCGCGCCGTCGCCGCTGCTCCGGCCGTTCCCGACGCTAGCCGGTCCGCGGCGGTGCCCGCCGGGCGGGCGTGGGCGTCGATGGCTGATCGGGGTGGTGGGGTCGCTACCGGCCGGCTGTCGTGCCACGATCAGTGCATGGGTCAGCTTCTGCTCCTCCTGGTCGTGGCGTTGACCGTCGCGGCGGTGGTTTTCGGCGTGACGGTGCTGGTCGGCGGGCGCGATCCCGGTCTCGCTCCGACCGAGCCGGATTCGCAGGCCGTGCCGCTGCCGGGCACCCGGCCGCTGCGCGAATCCGACGTGGGCGCGGTCCGCTTCGACACCGGTCTGCGGGGCTACCGGATGGCCCAGGTCGACCAGGCGATGCGCCGCGCCGCCTACGACATCGGCTACAAGTCCGAACTGATCGGCGTGTTGGAGGCGGAGGTCATCGCACTGCGCGAGGGCCGGACCGACGACGCGGAGGCGCTGCGCCGGGCGCGGGAGCAGGCTGCCGCCTCGAAGACCACCGCCGACGTCGACGCGACCACCCCGTCCGACGACGAGGCGGCTTCGGTCGGCGGCGGCTCGCTCCCGGCCGCCACCTCCTCGTCGGCGGACGCCGACGGCGTGGCTCCGGCCACCGACGACGGAGCGCCGGCCGACGACGAGACGGCTCCGGTCGGTGCCGGCTCGCTTCCGGCCGCCACCTCCTCGTCGGCGGACGCCGACGGCGTCGCGCCGGCCACCGACGACGCGGGCGTCGGTACGCCCGCCGACGACGCCGCGACCGAGGCGACCCGGGGTGTCGGACAGCAGGGCGCGGTGGTCCGGTCGGAGTCGGCGTGACCGGCCCGGAGGGTGCCGACGCCCTCCGGGAGGCGGCCCAACCGGGCGCCGGTGAGGTGACCGCCACGGTCATCGTCAACGCGCCGGCGGCCCGGGTCTTCGCCGCGCTGCTCGCCTGGGAGCGACAGTCGGACTGGATCCCGTTCACCCAGGTCCGGGTCGTCGAGGGCGACGGGCGCGAGGGCAGCCGGATCGAGGCGGTGACCGCGCTCGGCCGGGCGACGCTACGCGACGAGATGCTGGTGGTCCGGGTGGACGAGCCGTACGAGATCGGCGTGGTGCACCACGGCCAGGTGCTGCGCGGCCCGGGCGTGCTGCGCTGCACCGAACTCGGCCAGGCCCGCACCCAGGTCGTCTGGCACGAATGGTTCCACCTGCCCGGCGGCCGGGCCGGACGGCTGGCGTGGCCGGTGCTCTGGCCCGGTTCCAAGCTGGGCCTCACCCAGGCATTGAAGAGGTTCGCGCGCCTGGTCGAGCAGGGCCGACTGCCCTGACGGCGCTGTCGCCCGGCTGAGCCCGGCTGTCGGTGCGATGGCCTAGCGTGTGCGACGTGAGTGACCTGGTGATCGGCGCGGACGGGCTGGCCCGTTGCGCCTGGGGGGCGAGCACCCCCGACTACGCCGTCTACCACGACACCGAGTGGGGGCGGCCGCTGCACGGCGACGACGCGCTCTACGAGCGGATGACCCTGGAGGCGTTCCAGTCCGGTCTGTCGTGGCTGACCATCCTGCGCAAGCGGCCGGCGTTCCGGCTGGCCTTCGACGAGTTCCACATCCCCACCGTCGCCGGCTACGGCGACAGCGACGTGACCCGGCTGCTCGCCGACGCCGGCATCGTCCGCAACCGGGCCAAGATCGAGGCGGCGATCGCCAACGCCCGCGCCGCCCTCGAACTGCCCGACGGGCTGTCCGCGCTGCTCTGGTCGTTCGCGCCGGAGCGGCGGCCGGCCCGTCCCGCCTCGTTCTCCGAGCTGGCGCCGATCACCGCCGAGTCGACGGCGATGGCCAAGGCGCTCAAGAAGCGCGGCTTCCGGTTCGTCGGCCCCACCACCGCGTACGCCCTCATGCAGGCCACCGGGATGGTCGACGATCACATCGTCGGCTGTCACGTCACCAGCGCACTGCCGGCGTGATGGGATGGCAGGCATGACGACCGAGACCGCGTACCGGGCCGACGGGGCCGGCCAGGCAGACGGGCCGGGCACCTGGGCGGTGCTGCTGCCCGCCGAGCGTTACGAGGCCGAGCGGCTCGTGCACCACGACGCGCTGCGGCTGACCGGCCTGACCGACGTCGGCCGGCCGGCGCCCGGTGACCGGGTGGCGGTGCTGGCCGACGCCCCGCCGCGCCTGGTGGCCCTGGGCCGGGTCAGCGCCCCGGCGCAGCGGCACCGGGAGGACCCGGACGACCCGCAGTCCCCGGTCGAGCCGGAGACGCTCGTCGTGACGTACACCCGGCGGGCCTTCGACGAGCCGGTGCCGGCCGACCTGCTCACCCTCGACGGGCCGGTCAGCGCGTTGGACCCGGCGACCTTCCGGGCGTTGGCCGACCAGCTCGGTCCGCCCCCGGCGCGGCGCACCTGGCTGGTCAGCCTGGACCTGCCGATCGAGGCCGGCACGCCGGCCGAGGCGGTACGCCTCTTCTGGTCGTACGTGCAGGAGCTGGGGCCGCGTGAGCTGCCCGCGTTCGTCTCGCCGTCCGGTGACGAACTGGCCATGCAGGCGTTCGTGCTCGGCGCGGAGGCCAACCAGGACCCGGAAGAGGACGACTAGGGTCTAGAAGAGTTTGTCGAGGCGTCCCCGCCAGTCGGCGAGCACCGGGCCCGGGTCGGTGTCCAGCACCCGTTCCAGCAGCGTGGCGTAGACGTCCCGGAAGTCGGTGGTGTACTTCAGGTCCCCGTCGTCCAGGTCGGTGAGGCTGGGCGCGTCCCCGTGCCAGCCGCCACGCACCCCCGCGCCGAGCAGCAGCATGTCCGAGGCGGTGCCATGGTCGGTGCCGTCGGAGGCGTTCGCCCGGACCCGACGGCCGAACTCGGAGTAGACGGCCACCACCACCTTGCGGCCCGCCTCGGTGCGGCTCATCCGGTCGGCGAACCCGGTCAACGCCCGGTCGAGCTGGCTGAGCAGGACGGCCTGCAACTGCTTCTCGTCGGCGTGCGTGTCGAAGCCGCCCAGCGAGACCGAGAAGACCCGGGTGGACACCCCGGCCTCCACGCACTGCGCGACCAGGTCCAGTTGCGCGTCCAACGGCGTACGCGCCCCGCCGGTGGCGGTCGCCGGCGTCTGGTCGCCGTCCGGGTCGGCCGTGTCCGGGTCGGCGGAGTCGCGGACCTCGCGGATCATCTCGTCCACCGAGCGCATGTCGGCGAAGCAGGCGGCGGCGCGGGCGCGGGCCGGCGACTCGCCCGCCTCGGCGGCGGCGAACGCCTCCAACGCCTGGGCGGGCAGACCCTTGGTGGCCCTGCGGTCGGTCACCGGTACGGCCGCGCCCGCGCTCCGCTCGCCGGCCAGCAGCGGCGGCAGCGCCGGCTCGAAAGAGACCGCCAGCCGGGGGTCGCCACCCGCCCGGTCCAGCCAGCGACCGAGCCAGCCGGTGGTACCCGGCCGGTCCGGTTGCGCCGTGTGCCAGATGTCCATCGACCGGAAGTGGCTGCGGTCCGGCTTCGGGTAGCCGACCCCGCGCACGATCGCCAGCCCGCCGGTGGACCAGCGCTGGTGCAGGCCCGCCATCGCCGGGTTGAGGGCGAAGTCGTCGTCGAGGCGGCGCACCTCGCCGTCGGGGTACGCCAGCTCGGGGCGGGCCGCCCGGTAGGCCGGGTCGCCGTACGGGATGACGGTGTTCAGGCCGTCGTTACCGCCGTAGAGGGTGACCAGCACCAGCGTCTGCGACTGCGGGTCCCGGTCCCCGGCGGTGTCCAGCAGGTCGCGCAGGCCGTACGCGCCGGCGCCGGCGGCGAGCGCACCCGCGCCGACCACCCCGCTGGTGAGCAGGAACCTGCGTCGGGTCAGGGTGTCCATCTTCTCGACTCCTCCGCTCAGCTGACGGTGTACTCGGGACTGACCAGGCCGGCTGCCAGCAGCTTGCGGGGTTCGCCGGCCAGCGGGGTGAGGGCGGCCCGGGTACGGGCGCCCCAGCCGTCGACGACCAGCAGCCGGGCCAGGGCGTCGGCCCGGCCGGCGACGGGCGCGGCGGTCAGCCGGGCCAGCACCGTCGGGCTGGTCGCGGTGGCGAGCGTCGCGGCCAGCCGGATGCGGGCCTGCAACGACGACGTGGTGAGCCACGCCGCGCCGGCCGGCCAACCACCCACGCTGGGCGGTCGCAGCGGCACCTGGTCCAGCGCGTTGAGCCCGCTCAGCAGTTGCTTGCGCTGCTGCTCGGGCATCGTCCGGGGGCGGATGCCGAGCTGTCGCAGCGCGCCAACCAGCCACTCCACCGGCTGCTTGACCAGGGTGCCGCGGGTCTGGGCGAAGGCCGGCGACGAGAACAGCGCCCGCAGGGTGGCGACGGTGTCCGCGCCCGCCAGGCCGTCCGGCGCGGGGACGTCGGCGCCGGCGTAGCGGAACCAGAGCCGGCGGGCCACGAACGTCGCCGCCGCCGGCTGGGCGGTCAGCAGTCCGGCGTACGCCTCGGCGTCGAAGCGGCCGGTCTGCCCGAGGATGGTCTTCTCCCCGGGGTCGTGCCGTCTGGGCTCGAAGCGGGCGGTCCCGGTCCGCCGGTCGACCGTCCAGCCGGTGAGCGCCCGCGCGCCGGCCTTCACGTCGGCCTCGGTGTAGCCGCCGATGCCGAGGGTGAACAGCTCCATCAGCTCGCGCGCCAGGTTCTCGTTCGGCGCCTTACGGGTGTTCTTCTGCCCGTCCAGCCAGAGGATCAGTGCCGGGTCGCGCACCATGGAGGCGACCAGCGGGGCCAGCGGTCCGCGCCCGTGCCGGCGCAGCGTCTCCAACTGGCCGAGCATCATCCGCGCCGACTTGACCTTCTGAGCGCTCGTCGCCCAGTGCCCGTGCCAGAAGAAGAGCAGCTTCTCGGTCAGCCCGTCCTCGGCGGCGACCATCCGGTCCAGCCACCAGTGGGTGACCTGCGAAAGCTGCTCCTTGCGCTGGGCGTTGGCCTGCTGCCGTTGCTCGCGGGTGGAGTCCTTGGTCAGTGCGGCGTACGGGTCGGCGGGCAGGGCCGGCGGTGGGGTGGCCGCCGCACCCTTGTCGGCCCGTCCCGGGGTGAGCAGCTTGTCCAGGGTCGCCGCCGCGCCGGCCCGCTCGGCCGCGTCCACCTCGTCGGCGGTCGGCCCGAAGGTGGCCCGGCGCAGCAGGTGCGCCACGGCTTCACGATCGCTCATGGGGGCCGACGCTAGGCGGCCCGCGTACGAGGACGGTAAAGACGCGGTGCGAATCGCGTTCAGTGTCCCTCGAAGACCGGTTTCTGCTTCGCGACGAACGCGAGGGTGGCCGCCTTGTGGTCGACGGTGGCGCCGCAGATCGCCTGGGCCTGGGCCTCGGCCGAGAGCGCGTCGGCGAGCGTGCCGGCATCGGCGATGGAGAGCTGCCGCTTGATCGCCCCGTACGCGACGGTGGGGCCGGCCGCGAGGCGGGCGGCCAGTTCCTGCGCGGCCGGCAGCACCTGCTCGTCGTCGTCGGTCAGCCGGGTGAGCAGCCCGAGCCGGCAGGCCTCCTCGGCGCGGACCGGCTCGGCCAGCATCAGCAGCTCCACCGCCTTGGCGTGGCCGACCAGCCGGGGCAGCGTCCAGGACGCGCCGGTGTCGGCAGCCAGCCCGACCTTGGCGAAGGCCATCAGGAAGCTGGTGCTCGGCCCGCCGATCCGGATGTCGGCCAGGAAGGCCAGCGACGCGCCCGCCCCGGCGGCCATCCCGCGCACCGCGGCCACCACCGGCTTGGGCAGGTTGGCCAGCCGGGCGGCGATCGGGTTGTAGTGCACCCGGACGGTGCCCAGCGGGTCCGTCGAGCCGTTCTCCAGGGTCGACACGTGCTCGCGCAGGTCCTGCCCGGCGCTGAACGACCCGCCCGCCCCGGCGAGCACGACCGCCCGGCAGGACCGGTCGGTCTCCAGCTCCGCCAGGGTGTCCCGCAGCGCCTCCTTCAACGCGACGTCGAGCGCGTTCATCGCCTGCGGCCGGTTGAGCGTGAGGGTGACGACGGCGTCGGTCCGGTCGACGAGCAACGGCTCGGTCACTGTGTCTAACGACCCTTCTGTCGAACGATGCGGTTGCCGGCGTCGAGGCACTGCTCGACGTACCGGTCGGCGGCCGGACGCAGGCGGGCCGCGTGCCGGTCGAAGAAACTGGCCGCGGCGGTGCCGGGCCAGCGCTCGGGCAGCAGCGCCGGGGGCAGCTGCGGGTCCCGGAACAGGAAGGTACGCCACGCGTGCACGAGCCGGAACCGGGCCGCGTACGCCTCCTCGTCGCTGCTGCGCACGGTGACCGCGCTCAGCAGTGGGCGCTGGTCGGCGACGAACCGCTCGTACGCGCGGCCGATCTCGGCCAGGTCCCAGGCGCGACGGACGACGCCCATCGCGCCGGGGGTACCGGAGAAGTGCGACGCGGTGAACCGCTCGAACCGGATGCCGGCCTCGGCCAGCAGCAGGTCGACGTCCTCCGCGGGGCGGGTGGCGACCCAGGTCTGCTCGTCGAGGGTGCCGTAGCCGAGGAAGCTGAGGGTGGCGGCGAGTCGTTGCCGGTCCCGCCGGGAGCCCGGCGCGTCGAGGACGAGCAGATCGAACCGGCCGTCCCAGGTGACCCGGCCGGTCCGGTAGATCCGGGCCGCCGCCTCGTCGAGTCGTCGGGCGGCTTTTGGTGTGATCGAATATCCCGGTCCGGAGGCCATCCGGAGCGGGTCGAGCCAGCCTTGACGCACCATCCGGGACACGGCGGTGCGAACGGCGGGCGGCGCGATTCCCAACGGCGCCAGTAGCTTGACCAGGGCGGCGACCGGTGCGCGGCCACCCCTCGGCCGGAGGTGGTCGCCGTACAGGTCGAAGAGTGCCGACCGTGCCTGCATGACCGCACATTGTGACAGGCCTTCTCAAGATAAGCTAGATGCTGTTACATCAATGCTGCTCCGGTTTGGGTCCGGCGGTGTTCATCAGGGAAAATCGTCTGTCGACACCCCCGTGAGCGTTGCGGGTGGTCGTGACGAAGTGGCTGTGGGGCAACCCACCGACCCTGGTGTAGGTCTGAGGGGAGACAACATGGCGGCGATGAAGCCGCGGACGGGCGACGGTCCGCTGGAAGTCACCAAGGAGGGTCGGGGCATCGTCATGCGGGTCCCGCTGGAGGGCGGTGGCCGGCTCGTCGTCGAGATGACTCCCGACGAGGCCAACGCGCTCGGTGACGCGTTGAAGGCAGCCGCCGGCTGAGTGAGGGACGACCCGGACGGCGTACGCCGGTCGGAGCGTTTCTTGGACCCTGAGCCACCGGGATCGCCGGTGGCTCAGGGTCTTCATCGCTGTGGGCGGGCAGTGGCCCGATCCATGTGGGGGAAAACTTCCTGGAGGTGCGGTTCCGCGTGCTCGCCATCCGTCCGCTCGCCGAGCCCGAGCGGCTCGACGTCCTCGTCCTGCCCGTGCGCCCCACCGATCCGGCGGCGGGAGGTGACGTCTCGGCGGAGCTGGCGCCGACCGCGGTGACGCCACCGGACGGTACCGCCGAGGAGGCGGCCGCGCTGGTGCCGGCCGCCCGGCTGAGCGGACGGGCCGGCGAGATCAACACCCAGCTTCGTCCCGGGCGTGACCCCGGCCGGCTGGTGCTCCTCGGTATCGGCGACGGCGAGGAATCCGCGTGGCGGACGGCCGGCGCGGCCCTGGTCCGCGCGGCGTCAGATGAGACACACATCACTATCGCGCTGCCCGCCGGGGTGACCCCGGCCATGGTGCGTGGGCTGGTCGAGGGACTGTTGCTCGCCTCGTACCGGTTCCGGCTCACCGACGCGGACGAGCCGCCCGCGCTCGACGGCATCGACCTGCTGCTCACCGACCCGGAAGCCCACGAGGACGCCCTCGCCACCGCGCGCACCACCGCGGCGATGACCCGCCTCGCCCGCGACCTGACCAACATGCCCTCGTCGGTGAAGACCCCGCAGTGGTTCGCCGACCAGGCGGCCGTCGCCGCCGCCGACCTGCCGGACCTGCGTCTGACGGTCCGGGGTCCGGCCGAGCTGGCCGCCGAGGGCTTCGGCGGAATCCTCGCCGTGGGCGGCGGCTCGGCCAGTGGGCCACGGCTGCTGGAGATGGACTGGCATCCCGCGAACGCGCGTACCCACGTGGTGCTGATCGGCAAGGGCATCACGTTCGACACCGGCGGCATCTCGATCAAGCCGGTGCCCGCGATGAAGCTGATGCGCAAGGACATGGCCGGCGCGGCGGCGGTCGTCGCCGCCACCGTCGGCGCGGCGGCGCTGCGCCTGCCGGTCCGCGTCACCACCCTGGCCCCGCTCGCCGAGAACATGGTCAGCGGCTCGGCGTTCCGTCCGGGCGACGTCATCCGGCACTACGGCGGGACGACCAGCGAGACGACCAACTCCGACGCCGAGGGCCGCCTGGTCCTCGCCGACGCACTCGCCTACGCCGTCCAGCAGCTCAAGCCCGACCTGCTCGTCGACCTCGCGACCCTCACCGGCGCGAACGCCGTGGCGCTGGGCAAGCGGACCGCCGCCCTCTACAGCGAGAACGACGACCTGGCCGCCGACGTGCTGAACGCGATCGAGGCGGCCGGCGAGGCGGCCTGGCGGATGCCGCTGCACGGCGACTACGTCGAGTACCTGGGCAGCGAGATCGCCGACCTGTACAGCGCGCCCGTCCAGGGCGCCGGATCGGTGACGGCCGCGCTCTACCTGCGCGAGTTCACCGGCGACCTGCGGGACCGCTGGCTGCACCTGGACATGTCCGCCCCGTCGTGGGCGGACGGCGACTACGCGGAACTGAGTCGCGGCGCGACGGGTTGGGGCGTCCGCTCGCTGCTGCGCTGGCTGGCGGCCGTCGACTGACCGTCAGCGGCGTACGGCGGCCAGGACCCGTCAGCGGCGTACGGCGGCGAGCAGCCGTCAGCACTTCACGGCGGCGAGAACCCCGTGCCCGACCGGGAGCAGCGCGGGTATCCAGTGCTCCGACTCCCGCAACGCCTTGATCGTTTCGCGTACGGTCACCGTCTCCGCGTCCCGGGCGGCCGGGTCACCGATCCGGCCGCCGGCCAGCATCCCGTTGAGCGCGAGCACGCCACCCGGGCGGAGCAGCCGCAGCGCCGCCTCCACGAAGGCGTGGAAGCCGGTCGCCTCGGCATCGACGAAGACGAGGTCGTACGCCCCGTCGGCCAGCCGGGGCAGCACGTCCGACGCGCGGCCGGTGATGATGCGGGTACGGCCGGCGGGAAAGCCCGCCTCGGTGAAGATCCGTCGGGCGATCCGCTGGTGCTCCACCTCCACGTCGATGGTGGTGAGCACACCGTCGGCGCGCATGCCGCGCAGCAGCCAGACGCCGCTCACGCCCGTACCGGTGCCGATCTCCACGACCGCGCGGGCGTTCCCGGCGGCGGCCAGCAGCCGCAACGCCGCCCCCGCTCCGGGCGTGACCGCCTCGAGGCCCACCTCGTGGGCCAGGCTGCGGGCGGTACGCAGCACGAGATCCTCGGTCACGTACGACTCGGCGAACTGCTGAGCCTGGGTCGTCGAACTGCCGGGACCGGCGACCGTGGCGATGGGGCACCTCCGGGCGGTGCGTGGTGCGAGGGGCGGGTGGGCACTGTGAGCGTAGAGGCGACCGGCGCGAGGCGCAGCCGCGCCTCCGTCCCTCCACGATCACCGGGGGCAACCGCTGACTCCACCGCGCGCATCCGTGCAATCCTGGAAGCGGTATTCCGTCAGCCTCGACCGCGCTGAAGCGTGGCCGGGTGACGCCGTACGGGATCCGGGGGACGGACTGGGAGGCACCGACGTGACCGACGGCTGGGAATGGCGCCGGGACGGTGAGACTCCGGCTCCGGCGCGCGCGGCGGGGGCAGGAGTCCCGCCGGTGGGGCCGCCGGCCGCGCCGGGGAGCGGCACCGCGCCCGAGCCCTCGGCGGGCGACAGCGCGTCCGTGGCCGGACCTCCGGTGTACGCCGGCCCGCCGCCCGCCACCGCGCCCGGCCCGTCGCCGTGGTGGTCCGACGCGCTCGACGACCCGTGGCGTGACCCGGCGGCCCCCGCCGCGGTCGTGGTGCCGTCGGTGGTGCCCGCCGGCACCGAGCCGGAGCCGGTCACCGACCCGGACGCGCCGGGCCGACCGACGTTGCGGCACCTGCTGCTCATCCCGGTGATCACCGCGCTGCTGGCGGGCACCCTCGGCGGTGCCCTGGGCTACGCGTTCGCGGTGCGTGGCGGCGCGGCCGGCACGGTGCTCGGTGCCCAGGCCGCGGACCCACCGGCGCTGGCCCAGCGCAAACCGGAGTCGCTGGCCGGGGTCGCCGAACGCGTCCTGCCCAGCGTGGTCACCATCCGCGTCAGCAGCCTCGGCGGGACCAGCGAGGGCTCGGGGTTCATCGCCAGCGCCGACGGGCACGTCATCACCAACGACCACGTGGTGGCCGGCAGCAACGGCAAGGCCTCGGTGGTCTTCAACGACGGCAGTTCCGCGGCGGCGACCGTCGTCGGTCAGGACCCGGAGTCCGACATCGCGGTGATCAAGGTCAACCGGACGGGCCTGCGGCCGGTGGAGTTCGGCGACTCCGACGCGCTGGCCGTCGGTGATCCGGTCCTCGCCATGGGCTCGCCCCTGTCGCTGGCCAACACGGTCACCGCCGGCATCGTGAGCGCCCTGGACCGGACGATGCAGGCCGGTGAGCCGGGCGGCCCGGTGCGCTACTACGCGGCGATCCAGACCGACGCCGCCGTCAACCACGGCAACTCGGGCGGCCCGCTCGTCGACGGCGCCGGACGGGTGGTCGGCGTCAACTCCACCATCAAGTCGCTGGTGGCCGAGGGGCAGGAGGCCGGCAACATCGGTCTCGCCTTCGCCATCCCGATCAACCAGGCCAAGCGGGTCACCCAGGAGATCATCGGTACCGGCAAGGCCCGGCGTACGGTCATCGGCGCCCAGGTCGGTGGCCCGGGCGCGGGTGCCGGCGGCGGCGTACGACTGGCCGCCGTGGAGCCGTCCGGTCCGGCGGCCGGGGCCGGGCTCAAGGTGGGTGACGTGATCCTGAAGCTCGACGGCCGGCCGATGACCGACCCGATCGACCTCATCGCCCTGGTCCGCAAGTTCGCCCCGGGGTCGGTGGTGACCGTCGAGTTCCGGCGGGGGACGGCACGACGGAACACGTCGGTGACCCTCGCCGCGGATGCGAAGTGAACAGCGGGTCACCCCCTGCCGGAAAGCGGCCCGACGTGCGTAGTCTTGCTGCTGACGCCGAGAGGAGGCCCGCGGGATGCTCGACAACCTGAACTGGTGGGAGATCGGTGCGCTGCTGCTCCTGGCGCTGCTGATCTTCGGTGACCGGCTGCCCGCCGTGATCAACGACGGCCTGCGGCTGGTCCGCAACCTGCGGAACATGGCCCGTAACGCCACCGGCGACCTCAGTCGTGAGCTGGGCACCGACATCCAGCTCGAAGATCTGCACCCGAAGGCCTTCATCCGCAAGCACCTCCTCAGCGAGGAGGACGAGGCGGCGATCCGTAAGCCGCTCCAGGGCGTCTACGACAACCTGCGCGCGGACGTCAACGGCGTGCACAACGACCTGAAGGACGTGGCCAACGCCGCGGACCTGCGGTCGAACGGGACGCGATCGGGCACCGCCACCGGTACGCCCGCCACGCCGGCGCCCCGGGTCAGCTACGACGACGCCACCTGAGGCGACCCGGCACCTGAACGAGCGCGCCCCGCAGGCCCTGGTCGGCCGGCGGGGCGTCGTCGTGGTGGGGTGCGGTTCAGCGCCCGGCGGGCTTGAGGCCGAGCGGCTTGCCGAGCAGCGACTCACGGCGCAGCGCGAGCCGGTCGGCGACGCCGCCGAGCGCCTGCGCGGCCGGCGACTCCGGCTCGGCCAGCACGATGGGGTTACCGGCGTCGCCGGCCTCGCGGACCCGGGTGTCCAGCGGGATCTGTCCCAGCAGCGGCACCTGCGCGCCGATCGTCCGGCTCAGCGACTCGGCGACGGCCGTGCCGCCTCCGGCGCCGAAGACCTCCATCCGGGAACCGTCCGGCAGCTCCAGCCACGACATGTTCTCGATGACGCCGACCACCCGCTGGTGGGTCTGCAGGGCGATCGCCCCGGCCCGCTCCGCCACCTCGGCGGCGGCGGTCTGCGGGGTGGTGACGATCAGGATCTCCGAGTTGGGCAGGAGCTGGGCCAGCGAGATCGCCACGTCGCCGGTGCCCGGCGGCAGGTCGAGCAGGAGCACGTCCAGGTCGCCCCAGTAGACGTCGGCGAGGAACTGCTGGAGCGCCCGGTGCAGCATCGGGCCGCGCCACACCACGGCCGCGTTGCCCGAGGTGAACATGCCGATCGAGATCACCTTCACGCCGTGCGACTGCGGCGGCATGATCATGTCTTCGACCCGGGTCGGCCGGCCGTCCGCGCCGAGCATGCGGGGCACCGAGTGGCCGTAGATGTCGGCGTCCACGACGCCCACGGAGAGCCCACGGGCGGCGAGCGCCGCCGCCAGGTTGACCGTCACGCTGGACTTGCCGACGCCACCCTTGCCGCTGGCCACCGCGTACACGCGGGTGCGCGAGCCGGGCTGGGCGAACGGGATGACCGGCTCCTCGCTGGCACCGCCGCCGCGCAACTGCGCCTGTAGCGACTGCCGCTGCTCGGGGCTCATCACGCCGAAGTCGATCTCCACGCCGGTCACCCCGGGCACCGCCGCCACCGCGGCGGTGATGTCGGTACGCAGCTTGTCCTTGAGCGGGCAGCCGGCGACGGTGAGCAACAGCTCGACCCGGACGACGCCGTCCGTGCCGATGGTCGCGGACCGGACCATGCCCAGCTCGGTGATGGGCCGGCGGATCTCCGGGTCGTTGACGGTGGCCAGGGCGGCCTGGATCGCGTCCTCGACGGTGCTCACGGGTGCTGACATGCCCGCAATGCTACGTCGCGGGGCATCCCGACCGGCCGCTGGCCGAGGGTGGTGTGAGCCAAACGATGGGCCTTCGTCAACGCTCGGGCCGGGCGTCGCGGGCGTAGTCGTCGTCCAGCTCGTCGCGTGGCTCGTCCAGCCCCGGGTCGCCGCTCGACCGTTGACCGCCCTTCTCCTGCTGCCGGCGCTC
Organism: Micromonospora sp. bgisy143; assembly: GCF_057708145.1. Classification (NCBI taxonomy): domain Bacteria; kingdom Bacillati; phylum Actinomycetota; class Actinomycetes; order Micromonosporales; family Micromonosporaceae; genus Micromonospora; species Micromonospora sp. bgisy143. The sequence continues at coordinate 175,434 of NZ_JBYIRN010000001.1, read as the reverse complement.
CAGGCGTTGCCGGCGCTGGCCCGCCTCGTCCAGCTCCTCGGCCAGCCGGGCCAGTTCGGAGCGGAGGAAGTCGCGGGTGGCCACCTCGCCGAGCGCGATCCGCAGCGCGGCGATCTCCCGGGCCAGGTACTCGGTGTCCGCCTTCTGGGCGGTGGCCCGCCGCCGGTCCTCCTCCAGCGCCAGCCGGTCCCGGTCGGCCTGCCGGTTCTGGGCCAGCAGGATCAGCGGCGCGGCGTAGCTGGCCTGCAACGACAGCACCAGCGTCAGGAACGTGAAGGTGTACGGGTCGAAGCGCAACTCGGCCGGGGCGAGGGTGTTCCAGCCGAACCAGATCGCGATCACCACCGTCATGACGACGATGAAGTTCGCGGTCCCCATGCCCCGGGCGATCCCCTCCGACCAGCGGCCGAACGCCTCGGCGTCGAACCGGGGAAGGGTGATGCCCCGAGGCTCGCGGGGCTGGTCGAGCCGCTCCGTCCGCCGCTGCTCAGCCACCGTCGCCGTCCAGTACCGCGTCCGGGGTGCCCGGGGCGTTCACGGCGTCCCGGTCACGCCAGTCCCGGGGCAACGAGTGGTCCAGGACGTCGTCGACCGTGACCGCGCCGACCAACCGGCTGTTCCGGTCGATCACCGGCATGGCGACCAGGTCGTAGGTGGCCATCCGGCGGGTGATCTCCGGCAGTGGGGTGGTGGGACGCAGCGGGTCGATGTCGTTGACCACCACCTTGCCCAGCAGGTCGGCCGGTGGCTCGCGCAGCAACGCCTGGAAGTGCACCATGCCCAGGTAGCGGCCGGTCGGGGTGTTCTGCGGCGCCCGGGTCACGAAGACCTGCGCGGCGACGGCGGGGGAGAGCTGCGGCTCCCTGATCCGGGCCAGCGCCTCGGCCACGGTGGCGTCCGGCGGCAGGATGACCGGTTCCGAGGTCATCACGCTGCCCGCCGTACCCGGGGTGTACTTCAGCAGCTGGCGGACCGGGTCCGCCTCGTCGGGCTCCATCAGGTCCAGCAGCACGTCCTGCTCCGGTGGGGGTAGCTCGTTGAGCAGGTCGGCGGCGTCGTCCGGGTCCATCTCCTCCAGCACGTCGGCGGCGCGTTCCCGGTCCAGCGCGGCGAGAATCTCCACCTGGTCGTGCTCCGGCAGCTCGCTGAGCACGTCGGCCAGCCGCTCGTCGTTCAACGCGGCGGCCACCTCGTTGCGCCGGGCGTCGGGCAGGTCCTGCAGGGCGTTGGCCAGGTCGGCGGGGCGCATGTCCTCCAGGACGGCGAGCAGGTTCGCCGTACCCCGGTTGTCGGCGATGCCGCTGAGGCCGCGCACCCGGTCCCACTCGACCTGGTGCAGGTGGCCGCGGCGGCTGAGCCGGCCGGTCTGCTCGCGGACCGCGACCCGGGTCAGCGACCACTCGCCACCCCTGGTGCACTCCATGGCGACGTCCACCACCGCGCCGGGCTGGCCGCCCGGGTCGAGCTGTACCCGCCGGTCCAGCAGTTCCTGAAGCACCAACAGCTCGTTCGGGCGCTTCTCGAAGCGCCGCAGGTTGAGCGTGCCGGAGCCGAGCACCACCGCGTCCGCGTCGATCGACGTGATGCGGTTGATGGACAGGAAGATCCGCCGACGCATCGGCATCTCGGCGACCAGACCCACCACCTCGGGCGGGCGGGTGGTCGCGCGCAGCCGGGCCACGGCGTCACGGACCCGGCCCACCTGGTCACCGTTCGGATCGAAGACGGCGACTCCGGCGAGGCGGGCGATGTAGACCCGGGTCGGCGTGCTCACGGGCACCAGCCTAAGCGCCTAGTGTTTATCAACATGTCGACCTTGGCCTACGAGATCGTGGACGTCTTCACCGACCGCCCGTTCGCCGGCAACCCGCTGGCCGTGGTATTCGGCGCCGAGGCGCTGGCCACGGAGCAGATGCAGGCGCTGGCGTTGGAGTTCAACCTCTCCGAGACGGTGTTCGTGCTGCCACCGACGCAGGTCGGCGCCACCTACCGGGCCCGCATCTTCACACCGGTCGAGGAGCTGCCGTTCGCCGGGCACCCAAGCGTCGGCGCGGCGGTCACCGCGAGCCGGCGCGGGATGTTCGGTGTGGGGCAGGTCACCCAGGAGTGTCGGGCGGGTGTGCTGCCGATCGAGGTGACGGCGTCCGGGGCGACGCTCACCGGGGGCAGTCCCACCCTCGGCCCCGAGTTGGATCCGGAGCCGCTGCTGGAGATCGCCGGGCTGGGCCCGGACGACCACGACCGGAGCGGGCCCGCCCCCCGGGTGGCCGGCTGCGGGTTGGAGTTCCCCTACCTGCCGGTCCACCCGGACGCGGTGGCCCGGGCACGGGTGAACCCGGCGGCGGCGGAACGGTTGGGGGTGGCGCACGTCAGCGTCTTCTCCTGGGACGCCGCCACGCAAACCGCGCACACCCGGGTCTTCGTGCCGGGGATCGGCGTTCCGGAGGACCCGGCGACCGGTTCGGCGGCCCTCGGGCTGGGCGTCTGGCTGGTGGCCAGCGGGCTGCTGCCGGCGCAGGGGTTGTCGCACTATTCGGTGAGCCAGGGTGTGGAGATGGGCCGCCCGTCCGCGCTGGCCTGCACGGTGACCGCGGCGAACGGCGTGGCGGTCGGCGCGACCGTCGCCGGCCAGGTGATGCCGGTGGCCCGGGGTGAGATCGCCGTACCGCCGTTCGTGGGCTGAGCGGCGGCGTCGATGCGGGAGGATGCGGGTGTGACGGACGAGGACACCGCCGGCGGCACGCCGCTGGTCGACGAGGCGATGAAGAAGGCCGCGGTGGCCTGGGTCAGCGTGTCCGGTGGGCCGGCGCGCGCGCTCTGGTGCGCCCCGCTGGAGGGCGCGCTTCTGGTGGTGAGCGGGCCGGGCGAGCAGCAGGCGCCGGGCCTCGCCGACGCGACCGAGGCGCAGGTCACCCTGCGCGGCGACCACGGTGGGCGGATCGTCACCTGGCCGGCCCGGGTGACCCGACTGGTGCCGGGCACCGAGGCGTGGGACACCGCCGCGCCGCTGGTGGCGGGCAAACGCCTGAACGCGCCCGGCCCGACCGCCGACCTGGTGGCCCGCTGGGCCGCCGACGGTTGCGCCCTGAACCGCCTCGCCCCGGCCGGCACGCCCCTGGCCGGCACGGAACTGCCCTCCGACGCGCAGGCCGAGCCGCCCCGGGAGACCTCGGCGGTCCGTGCCACCCGCAAGCCGTTCCGCCTGCACCGGGTCCGTCGACGCTGAGCGGGTCAGCCCGCCCCGACGGCCGCGGTGACCCCGGCGTCCACGAGGTCGAGCACCTCACGCAGCGTGCCGAGCGTCGGGCCGCGCCACTGACGGTCGGCGTTGAAGACCATGTGCTCGGTCAGATCGGGCGCGGCCAGCCGGACCGCGGTCATGCCGGCCTGCTCGGCGCCGGTCAACTCCTGGCTGCCGCCGTCACCCACGTACAGGCAGTCGGCCGGCGCGAGCCCGAGTCGACGGCAGGCGGTCAGGTAGAGCGCGGCGTCCGGTTTGCAGCGTCCGACCTGCACCGAGAAGACCCGCACGTCGAGCAGGGGAGCGACGGGGAGTTGCGGCAGGAAGGCCGGCAGTTCGTGCGTACAGTCGCTGATCACTCCGGTGCGGACGCCGCGCCCGCGCAGCGCCGCCAGCACCAGCACCGCGTCGGCGCGCAGCCGGGTGTCCGCGCGGATCGCGCGGTGCCGGGACGCCACCGCCGCCCGTAGGGCGCCGTCACTCGGGTGTACGCCCGCCTGGGCGCACACCCATCGCATGGTCGTCTCCGCGTCGCCGAGCCGCCCGGTGGCGCGCTCGTAGTAGGTGCGGTTCAGCACCTCGCTCAACGTCTCGCTGGGACAGCCGAGCAGTTCGGCGGTGCCGAGGTGCGCGGCGCCGCGCTGCACCGAACGGGTCAGCGTGCCGAAGAAGTCGAACAGCACCGCCTGGTAGTTGGGCATGGGCGAACGCCTCCGGGCGGTCGTGGTCGCCGGCATGACCGCGTGATGGTAACGGGGCGCTGACCCTCCGTGTTGTCCGTCATACGTGTGAGGATTACTGCTCGTGTCTCCATCCTCCGACCGTCCATCCCTGGACCCGCTGACCACCGGCGCGGTAGGTCTGGCCGTCGTCGCCATCTCGTCGTCCGCGCCGTTGATCGCGTACGCCGCTGCTCCCGCGCTGGCCATCGCCTTCTGGCGCAACCTGCTCGCGGTGGCGGTGCTGAGTCCGTTCGCGCTGGTCCGACGACGCGCCGAGTTCCGTGCGCTCCTGGCGCCCGCCGGCCGGCGCGAGGGGTTGTTCTGCGTACTTTCCGGAGTCGCGCTTGCCGGGCATTTCGCAACCTGGGTCCCGAGCGCCCAGCTCACCTCGGTCGCGGCGGCCACCGCGCTGGGTGCCACCCAGCCGGTCTGGCAGGGGCTGATCGCGCGTGCCCAGGGGCGGCGGCTGCCCACGGTGGTCTGGGTCGGCGTCGCGGTGGCCGTCGGCGGCGCGGTGATCGCCACCGGGGCCGACGTGGGCATCTCCGGTCGAGCCGTCGTCGGTGACCTGCTGGCGGTGACCGGCGGCATGTTCGCCGCGGTCTACACCGCCTTCGGCGAACGGGCCCGCGCCAGCATCAGCACCACCACCTACACGACCATCTGCTACGGCATCTGTGCGGCGATCCTGCTGGTGATCTGCCTACTGGGCGGGGTCCGCACGGTCGGCTTCGACGAGCGCACCTGGCTGGCGATCCTGGCCCTGGTGGCGGGTGCCCAACTGCTCGGGCACTCGATGTTCAACTACGCCCTGCACAAGATCTCGGCGACGACGGTGAGCGTGCTCGTCCTGCTGGAGGCCCCCGGGGCGGCGCTGCTCGGCTGGGCCTGGTTGCACCAGGTCCCCCGCCCGTACGCGCTGCTGGGCATGGCACTGCTGCTGGTCGGGGTCGCGGTGGTGGTGCTGGGCGGTGCCCGCGCGGGCCGCCGCGCCACGCCCCCGACCCCGCTGCCCGCCGCCGCCCCACTGGACAGTTGAGCGGACGGGACGGACCGTCAGACCTCGGTCACCTCGATGACCCTGGTGGTCGGGGCGGCGTCGCCGAGGTCGGCGCGCAGCGCGGCACGCTCCGGGTCGACGAGGAACGACTCGTAGCCGGTACGAGCCGCGAAGATGATCACGTGTACCTCGCTGCGCCCGTCGGTGCCGCGCAGCCGCCGTTCCAGCCGGCCGCCGTGCCGGTCGAGCAGGGCCAGCACGGTGTCCTCGTAGCGTTGCCCGGCGGTCTCGGCCCCGTCCGCGTACTCGACGATCGCGACAAGCGTCAGCATGGCCGCCACGCTACCCATCGATGCCGACGGCCGTGGCGCTGGCCGCCCAGAGTCGGGCCGCGAGCTGCGGGTCGGCGGCCTTGCGGTACGGCCGACGTGGCCGGCGGTTGTAGTAGTAGCCGCCGTCGACGAGCCGCGCCGGGTCCTGGTTCGCCAGCCAGACGAGCGTCTCGGCGCCCTTCTCCGGGCTGCGGAACGGCATGAACCGCATGCCGAAGGCGACGAGTCGACTGTCGTTGGCGAACCGGGTCCGGACCACTCCCGGGTGGAAGCTGTACGCCGAGATGCCCGGCCAGCGCCGGGCCGCCTCGGCGGCGAACAGGATGTTCGCCTGCTTACTGGTGCCGTACGCGCCCATCGGCCGGTAGTCGCGCAGCGGCCTGTTGAGGTCGTCCGGATCGAGCGCGCCGAAGCGGTGCGCCCCCGAGGCGGTCACCACCGTCCGGGCCACCCGGTCGGCCAGCAGGTTGGTGAGCAGGAACGGGGCCAGGTGGTTGGCCTGGATCGACATCTCGAAGCCGTCGACGGTGGTCAGCGGTTGCAGCGCGATGGCACCGGCGTTGTTGGCCAGCACGTCGATCCGGTCGTACGCGTCGCGCAGCCGCTGTGCCAGGCCGCGTACGTCGTCGAGCACCGCGAAGTCGGCCCGGAACAGTTCCGGGCGCTCGCCGGCCGTCTCCCGTACGCGCTCCGCCGCGGCCTGTAGTCGGGCCGGGTCCCGCCCGACCAGCACCACCTGGTCACCGCGGCAGGCGAAGGCCACCGCGGCGGCCAGCCCGATGCCGGAGCTGGCACCCGTCACGACCACCAGGCGACGCTCAGTGAGATCTTCCACAGGTCCATTCACCGCGGTCATGGCGCGAGGTTACCGTGGCGTCACCACGCCCTTTGGGATCGTTAAGTTTTCCTCGCATTCAGGTGGCGTCGGCGTGCCCGCCGGTCGCTGGAAGGAGCGCATCCATGGCCGCAGTCGGTCGTCCCCGCCGGTCGTGCCTGGCCGTACCGGGTTCCAGCGTCAAGATGCTCGGCAAGGCGCAGGGCCTCCCCGCCGACCAGGTGTTCCTCGACCTGGAGGACGCGGTGGCCCCGCTGGCCAAGCCGGAGGCGCGCAAGAACATCGTGGCCGCCCTCAACGACGGGGACTGGGCCGGCAAGACCCGGGTGGTACGCGTCAACGACCTGACCACCCCGTGGACGTACCGGGACGTCATCGAGGTGGTCGAGGGCGCCGGCGCGAACCTCGACTGCATCATGCTGCCGAAGGTGCAGGACGCCGGCCAGGTGCAGTGGCTGGACCTGACGCTCACCCAGATCGAGAAGACGCTCGGCCTCGAGGTTGGCCGGATCGGCATCGAGGCGCAGATCGAGAACGCCGCCGGTCTGGTCAACGTGGACGCCATCGCGGCCGCCTCGCCCCGGGTGGAGACCATCATCTTCGGCCCGGCCGACTTCATGGCCTCGATCAACATGCGGTCGCTGGTGGTCGGCGGGCTGATCCCGGACTATCCGGGCGACCCGTACCACTACATCCTGATGCGCATCCTGATGGCCGCCCGGATGCACGACAAGCAGGCCATCGACGGGCCGTTCCTGCAGATCCGGGACGTCGACGCGTTCCGTGAGGTGGCGAAGCGGTCGGCCGCGCTGGGCTTCGACGGCAAGTGGGTGCTGCACCCGGGCCAGATCGACGCCGCCAACGAGGTCTACCAGCCGGCGCAGGCCGACTACGACCACGCCGAGTTGATCCTCGACGCGTACGAGCACTACACGTCGGAGGCCGGCGGCAAGCTCGGCGCGGTGATGCTCGGCGACGAGATGATCGACGAGGCGTCCCGCAAGATGGCGCTGGTGATCGCCGCCAAGGGCCGCGCCGCGGGCATGAGCCGTACCTCGTCGTTCACCCCGCCGGCCGAGTGAGTGGCCGGGCCGGGTCGACCGCCGCCGGCCGGCGACCCGGTCCGGCATCCGGCGGTACGCCCACCGGCCCCACCTCAGTAGCTACTGCTGCTGCTGGAACTGCCGTTGGCGACCGCGAAGATGATGATCGCGACGTACGCGGCGATCCCCAGCACCATCAGCGCGGTGATGATCCAGCCGACGATGATGCCGGCCTTCGCCATCCCCTCGCCGTCCTCGCCGCTGGCCCGGATCTGCTTCTGCGCGACGTGCCCGAGGATCGCCCCGATCGGCGCGGTGATACCGCACGAGGTGAGGCCGACCAGGGCCAGCACCAGCGACGCGATGGCCAGCCCGTTCGTCTTGCGCGGGGCCGGGTAGCCGTAGCCGGGGTACTGCGGCGGGTAACCCGCCGGGGCGTATCCGGGCGCGGGGTAACCGGGCGGCGCGTAACCGGGCACCGGCGCGCCGGGCGCCAGCTTCGCGCCCGCGTACGGGTCGACCGGCGCGTACGGGTCCACGGGCCCGGGTTGGGCGGGCACCGGCTGACCGGCCACCAGGGTGGGGTCCGGCGGTGTGCTCGACGGCTGAGTCGACCAGGTGGGGTCGTTCCAGTCGCCGGGAGGCGGGGGATTGGTCATGCGTGATCTCCGTCGGCTCGGTTGCGCCGTCAGAGTAGCCAGGAGTGACCAAACCCGACGCCCCCGCTCCCGGGTGCCGCGTTGCCCGGGCCGGTCGTAACGGGCAGGATCGCGGGCATGGCAATCGACGCGCGTGCCGCGGACCGTTCCGGCAGCCGACCGCGACGGGACGTGAGCCGCCCGGGTGCGACCCGGCGCGCTCGGGTGGCCCCGTCGACCGGCGCCGATGAGCCGGTGGCGCTCGCCGATCCGGTGACCATGCGGCTCGACGGTCGGGTCGCCCTGGTGACGGGCGCGGGCAGCGCGGACGGCATCGGGTACGCCACCGCACGCCGGCTCGTCGACCTGGGCGCGCGGGTGGCCATCGTGTCGACCACCCGGCGCATCCACGAGCGGGCCGGTGAGCTGGGCGTGACCGGGTTCGTCGCGGACCTCACCGACGAGTCCGAGGTCGGCGCGCTGGCCGACGCGGTGGCCGAGCAGTTGGGCGACGTCGAGGTGCTGGTCAACAACGCCGGCCTGGCCAGCCGGGCCAGTCAGGGGGTGCTGCGCCCGGTCGCGCAGTTGACCTACGACGAGTGGCGCGGCGAGATCGACCGCAACCTGTCCACCGCGTTCCTGTGCAGCCGGGCGTTCATCGGCGGGATGGCCGAGCGGGGCTGGGGACGGATCGTCAACCTGGCGGCCACCGCCGGGCCGGTCAACGCCCTGCCCACCGAGGCCGCGTACGCCGCCGCGAAGGCCGGTGTCGTCGGGCTGACCCGCGCGCTGGCCATGGAGATGATCGCCGACGGGGTGACCGTCAACGCGGTCGCGCCGGGCACCATCTACACGGCGGCGTCCACGATGGCCGAGATCAAGCAGGGTCTGGGCACCCCGGTCGGCCGACCGGGCACGCCGGACGAGGTCGCCGCCGCGATCAGCTTCCTCTGCTCGCCGGCAGCGTCGTACATCACCGGTCAGATGCTCGTGGTGGACGGCGGTAACAGCGTCCGGGAGGCTCGGTTCCGCTGACGTCGCGGCGGGTCAGTAGCCGCGGCTGTCGCCGGTGTTGCCCAGGATGACGAGCGCCAGCCAGCCGCAGCAGGCCAGCAGGGTCAGCGCGGTGAACACGTAGCCGAGGATCAGGCCCCAGGTGGCGAGCTGGTCACCCTCCTCGCCGCTGGTGCGGAGTTGCCGCTTGGCGAGGTGGCCGAGGACGACGCCGGCCGGCGGGAACACGAAGGCGAACACCAGCGACAGGATCGCCAGGATGTTGGTGCCGCGACCGGGCCCGGACGGCGGCGGGCCGTACTGACCGTAGGGGCCCTGTGGGGGGTACGGCGGCTGCTGGCTCCAGTGCGCCGGCTGGTGCGGCCCCTGCCGCTCGTACGGTGACGGCTCGTCGGCCGGCGGCCCGTACGGAGAGCGTTCCGGTGGCCCGAACGACGACTGGTCCGGCGGCGGCGCGTACGGCGACTGGCCGGGCGGCGGTGGCGCGTACGGCGACTGGTCCCGGGGTGGCTCGTACGGCGACGGCGGCGGCTCGTCCCCGGGCGGTCCCGACGGCGGCGGGTGGCTCACGGCTGTCCTCCTCCTGCCGTGCCGGAAAAGTCCTTCTTGCCGGACGCTACCCGGAGCGGTGAACCTTTTCACAGCGGTTGTGTGGACTGGTCACCTTGGCCTGTTCGGCCGGGAGACCGATACTGACCGAGCGTTCAGTTACCCACGAGTAGTGCGCTGATCCCCGGAGGCTGAGATGGCCCGACTCGCCCAGACGCCCGGCCTCACCGACGTGCAGCAGTCGATCCTGGAGACCGTCCGGGAGTTCGCCGACAAGGAGATCATCCCGCACGCCCAACGGCTCGAGCACGCCGACGAGTACCCCACCGACATCCTCGACGGGATGCGCGAGATGGGGCTGTTCGGCCTCACCATCGACGAGGAGTACGGCGGGCTCGGCGAATCGCTGCTCACGTACGCCCTCGTGGTGGAGCAGCTCTCCCGGGGCTGGATGTCGATCTCCGGGATCGTCAACACCCACTTCATCGTGGCGTACCTGATCTCCCAGCACGGCTCCGCCGAGCAGAAGGCCCGCCTGCTGCCGAGGATGGCGACGGGCGAGGTGCGCGGCGCGTTCTCGATGTCCGAGCCGGAGACCGGCTCCGACGTCTCGGCGATCAAGTCCAGGGCGGTCCGGGACGGCGACACCTACGTCCTCAACGGGCAGAAGATGTGGCTGACCAACGGGGCGTACTCCTCGGTGGTCGCCACCCTGGTCAAGACCGACACCGGCGCCGACTCGGTGTACGGCAACATGAGCACGTTCCTGCTGGAGAAGGAGCCGGGCTTCGGCGAGACCGCGCCCGGCCTGACCATCCCCGGCCGGATCGAGAAGATGGGCTACAAGGGCGTCGAGACCACCGAGATGGTGCTCGACGGCGTGACCGTGCCGGATTCCGCGATCCTCGGCGGCGCCGACCAGGTCGGCCGCGGCTTCTACCAGATGATGGACGGGATCGAGGTCGGCCGGGTCAACGTGGCCGCCCGCGCCTGCGGCATCTCGCTGCGCGCCTTCGAGTTGGCCGTCAGCTACGCCCAGCAGCGCAAGACCTTCGGGCAGCCCCTCGCCAAGCACCAGGCGATCGCCTTCAAGCTCGCCGAGATGGGTACGAAGATCGAGGCCGCACACGCTCTCATGGTCAACGCGGCCCGCCTCAAGGACGCCGGCCAGCGCAACGACGTCGAGGCGGGCATGGCCAAGCTGCTCGCCTCCGAGTACTGCGCCGAGGTCGTCCAGGAGGCGTTCCGCATCCACGGCGGCTACGGCTACTCCAAGGAGTACGAGATCGAGCGGCTGATGCGCGAGGCCCCGTTCCTGCTGATCGGCGAAGGCACCTCGGAGATCCAAAAGACCATCATCAGTCGAGGCCTGCTCAAGGAATACAAGCTCTAACCCCCTGCTGCATCCCGCGATCTTGCAGTTTGTGTGGCGACATAAGGTGCATCGCGGGGCAGAAAGTCGACAGAAAGTGCAAGATCGCGGGGAAAGGACGGCGGGGTCAGGGGAGGCGGGTCAGGTTTCCGGCGGCGCGTTCGATGATGAGGCAGCGGTCCTCGACGTACTCCATGCCGGACTCCTCGGCGATCCGCCGCGCCTCGGCCGACACGATGCCCAGTTGCAGCCAGACCGCCGGCGCGCCGATCGCCGCCGCGTCCCGGACCACCTGCACGGCGTCCGCGGCCGGCCGGAACACGTCCACCAGATCGACCGGGTGCGGGATGTCCGCCAGCGAGGCGTACGCCCGCTCGCCGAAGAGTTCGTCCACGGTCGGGTTGACCGGGATGATCCGCCAGCCGTACCGCTGCATCTGCAACGGAACGCTGTGCGCGGCCTTCAACGGGTCGCGGGACGCTCCCACGACGGCGATCACGGCGGAGTCGGCGAGGATCTGCTGAGCGGTACGCACCCGCCGACTGTAGCGCCGCCCGATGGCTACAGCAGGGCGAGCTGCTCGGCGACCGGTGGTGGTGGCGGCTCGGGCAGGCGGCGGTTGTCGCCCACCTCACCCCGGAGCAGCCCGTGGCGACGGGCGGCGATCCGCACTCGCGCGGTCAGCTCCCGCTGGTACGCCTGCGGGGCGTATGCGCCGGCGCGGTACAGCTCGCGGTAGCGCGGGACGAGGTGCGGGTGTTCCCGCGCGAGCCACTGCGCGTACCACTCGCGGGCACCGGGGCGCAGGTGCAGCGCCAGTGGGGTCACGCTCGTCGCACCGGCGGCGGCGACCGCCGAGACCGTGGCGTCGATCGACTCCTCGCCGTCGCTGAGGCCGGGCAGGATCGGCGCCATCAGCACCCCGACGGAGAAGCCGGCGTCGGTGAGCCGGCGGACCGCGTCCAGCCGACGGCTCGGGTGCGGCGTGCCCGGCTCGACGCCGCGCCAGAGCTGGTCGTCGACGAAGCCCACCGAGAACGAGATGCCGACGCTCGTCACCTCGGCCGCCTGCCGCAGCAGGGGCAGGTCACGCAGGATCAGCGTGCCCTTGGTGAGGATGGAGAACGGGTTGGCGAAGTCCCGCAGGGCGGCGATGATCTGCGGCATGAGCCGGTAACGACCCTCGGCGCGCTGGTAACAGTCCACGTTGGTGCCCATCGCGACGTGCGCGCCCCGCCACTTCGGCGCGGCCAGCTCGCGCCGTGCCAACTCACCGGCGTTGACCTTGACGATCACCTGCCGGTCGAAGTCCGCACCCGCATCGAGGTCGAGGTAGGTGTGAGTGTTTCGGGCGAAGCAGTTGTGACTCACCACGCCGTCGGCGATGAAGTCGCCGGTGCCGGTGGTGATGTCCCAGAGCGGCAACTCCAGCCCGAGAGCCTGAATGTCGACAACCCTGAGGTCGGCTTTGCATTTCAGTGCGGCGCCCTCGATCGAGCGCTTTCTGGTGATGGCCGGATCGGTGAGGTGGAAGAACCGAAGCCGAGCGGGAAGACCTCCGGTCACTCTGATCTGCCGCACCCGGTTGGGTTTGCCGGGGTCTTCGAGCACGCAGGTGAAGCCGAACCGGCGCAGCGCTGCGGTCGTCTGGTCGAGGATCGCGCCGTCGCTGTTGCAGATGCGCAGGACGCCTCTACTGCAGCTTCCCTCGGCGTCGAAGACCCCTGCCAGGAAGCCGAGACGCCATTCGTCGGTGGGGGCAGCCGGCCACTGGATCAGCTCGGTGATCTTCTCAATGTCCCGCTGCTTGGAGGTGCGGATGGCCGACAGGGCTTGCCGGGTGGCGCTGGCCGGTGCGAATGAGAAGCGTCGTGTCTCGATGCCCTCCTGGGCGAGGTAGCGCTCGCTCCGACTCAACGCCTCGTCGTCGATCAGCGCCAGACGGAAGCGATGCACGACCCCGTTTGGGTACGAGTAGGTGCCGAGGTGGGCGTCGCCCCGGATCATTCCGCAGAGGTAACCACGACGATAGTCAGGTGACTCCTTTGGCCCGGATGCGAACCGGCCTGTGCCGATGAGGCGGTTGTTGGTGGTCAGGTAGGGGCGCTGGCCGACGCCCTGCATCGCCCCGGTGACGTACTTCCAGCCACGATCGGAGAGGAATCGGTGGTCTCCGCTGGCGATGAGCGTGGTGCCGTCCGTCAGCGTGACCCGGTATGCGGGTTTCACGGTGGACCACTTGTCAAGGACGGTGGTGACGACGTATCGGCGGTAAGCACCGCGTCGCTCGGTCCCGTAGATGCGGTCGCCGGGCTCGAGCTCACTGATCGGCTTCGTGCGTCCGTCTGCCATCAGGATGAGGGTGTCGCCCGAGACGCAGTAAACACACGCATGGCTGCATCCTCGGTACGGGTTGATGGTCCACTCGAAGGGGACGCGGGACTGGCCCGGCACCCGGTTGAGGATGGATCTGGCCTGCACCTCGTGGAACGTCATCCCGGCGAACTCGGGGGTGTCGAAGGTGCGGACGACGGCGCCGGGCAGCGCCAGCGGCAGGGGTGGCGTCGCTGGCGCTGCCCTCTCGGGGTCTCCCTCGACCGGGGGAGCGGTGAGGTTGTCCCAGCGCATGGGCACTATTCGAACATGTGTACGAGGTCTGCGCAAGTGACCCGCCGGACACCCGTGAGTGATCGGCGTTGCCACGGGGGAGGATGGACGGCATGGACACGTCGACCTTCGTCTACGACGGTGACTGCGCGTTCTGCACGACCTGTGCAGAGTTCATCGAACGTCGGATCCCCACCAGCGCACGGGTGGTGCCCTGGCAGTTCAGCGACCTGGACGCGCTCGGTCTCACCGTGGCGGAGTGCGAGGAGGCCGTGCAGTGGGTGGGGGCGGACGGCGCCCGCGCCGCCGGTCCGGACGCCATCGCGAAGCTGCTCGCCGCGAGTGGCCCGCTCTGGCGGGTCGCCGGGGCCGGCCTGAAGTTCCCGCCGGTACGGGCGGCGGCCTGGCCCGTGTACCGCTGGGTGGCCCGTAACAGGCACCGCCTCCCGGGCGGTACGGCGGCGTGTTCCCTGCCCCAGGAGGCCAGGGAACGGCTCTACGGCCCGGCCGGCCGGCCGACCACCGGCGCCTGAGCCTCGCTGGGCGGCGGCCCCGCGTCGACGTCCGGCGCAGGTACGGCGGGTTCGGTCGTCGGCGTCCGAGGCTCACGGCCCGCGAGCCGGCGTGCCCAGACCAGCGGGCGTACCCGTTCCAGGGGCAGGAAGCTGGTCATCGCGGCCAGGTGCGGCGCGAACGAGATCGTGATGGTCGCGATGGTGACCACGTGGAACGAGTAGAAGAAGCCGACCATGGCCAGTCGCCAGCGCGCCGGTAGCAGGAAGACCACGGGGCTGAGCAGCTCGAAGGCCACGATGCCGAACTGGGCGATGATCAGCAGGTACGGCACCTGGGCGATGAGGTCGGCCAGGTCGGTGCCGCGTCGGATGATGGCCCGGGCGAGCACCGAGCCGGTCAGCCAGTCCAGTCCGCCGAAGCGCAGCTTGGCGAAGGCGGCCAGGAAGTACGTGCAGATCACCGCGATCTGGGTGACGCGCAGGGCCCAGCCGCCGGCCTCCGTGCGGGTGGTGTCGCCGTGCCGGGCCCGTCCGGCGGTCGGCAGCACGGCCAGCGCGACGAGCAGGCCGAACCGGTCGTGGTCGACCTTCCCGTAGCTCATCGCGATGATCATCCACTCGAGGTACAGCGCGCAGACCGTCCAGCCGAGCAGCCGGGGCGCCCGGCCGGTCGCGGCGAGCAGGGCGGCGAGCAGGAGCCCCCAGAAGATCACCGCCACCACCGTCGGGGTCGGTGTCGGCAGCGGGAGCAGCCGGCCGACCAGCAGCGGCTGGTACAGCTCGCCGGGCACGCTGGCCCTGGTGCGTACCCAGGGGGTGAAGACCACCAGGTCGGCGGCGACGAAGAGGTAGATCAGGGTCCGGAAGGCGGCGATCCGTCCGCGCGGCACCGCCTCGGTCAGCCAGCCGGTCATCGGGGGACCTGCCAGCTGACGACCGTCTCGTCGGTGTGCTGTCCGGTGGGTCGGCCGGCGCGGATGCCGTGCCAGCGGATGACGATGCGGACCTCGACCAGATCGGGGGCGTCCGGGTGACGTTCGGCGTACGCGTCGGCGACCTCGGCGAGAAGCGCCGGGTCGGCGGCGTACCGGCTCTGCTGGCCCTCGATCTCGGCGCGGCGGATGCCGGTCGCGTTCTGGTCGAGGTCGACCACCGCTCCGGTGCTGTTCACGCCCTCCACCCGGGTGTCCGGGGCGGGCGCGTTGGGCGGGTTCGAGGTGGCGTACATCCGGAACGGGCCGAACGGGAAGTCGTCGTCGCTACCCCAGAACGTGCCCAGCAGCAGCAGGACGAGACCGAGTGCGGTCACGCCCAGCCGGGTCACGCGCCCACGGGTGGTCAGGGTCTCCATCGGGTGGTGACGATACGGGATGTACCGGCCGTCTCGGGTCCCACCGATGGTCAGTTCCGGATAGCCGGGTCGGTGATCATGAGCGGGTGTCGGGGTACGACGAAAGGCCGGACCCGAACCGGGTCCGGCCTCCGCGTGCCGCCGCGGGGCGGCTCAGTGGTTGTGCTCGGCCAGCTGCTTGCGGACGTCGTCCATGTCCAGCGCCTCGACCTGCTCGATCAGGTTCTCCAGCGCGGACTCGGGAAGGGCGCCCGGCTGCGCGAAGACGATGACGCCGTCGCGGATCGCCATGATCGTCGGGATCGACCGGATGTCGAACTTCGCGCCCAGCTCCTGCTGCGCCTCGGTGTCGACCTTGCCGAAGACGATGTTCTGGTGCTTCTCCGAGGAGCGCTCGTAGACCGGGGCGAACCGCTTGCACGGACCACACCAGTCGGCCCAGAAGTCGACCAGGACGATGCCGTCGCTGCCGGTCACCTCGTCGAAGTTCGCCGAGGTCAGCTCAACGGTTGCCATTGCACTCTCCGATCACCGCGGGTTGTCTGCGTCCCGTAGAACCAGGGCTGACCGTAACGAATTCCCGGGCCGGTGCGGGCGAAACGTGCGCGGGGCTGCTCGGGGGCGCCGACGACCATCGAGCGACATCAGTTCATCTCCTCCTGCGGAACGCAAGTGCACGACGCACTTGCGTGACCTGCGGTAATGGGAGCGTTTCCAGGGAGATCCACCCGATTGAGCGCTACGAATCGGTAACTTGAGCCCTGACAAGGAGGTATCCGGCCTGCGGAGATCGCTGATCAACCTCGCCCTCGTCACCGAGAGTAGTGTTACAAAAAGATAAATGTGACCGCGATCTCTGTTGAAGCTACGGCACCGTAGGGCAGACTTCTTCACATCAGAGCGTGGGCGGCGGGTGCCGGGGAGGGCCCCGCCGCTCATTGCGTCTCCCCCCGGGTGAGTGACCGGTGTGACATTTCCGCCGAGGTCCCGCCCCGACCGTCGCCTTAACCACCGGTAAGGCATGCTGTGCCGAACTCCATCGCCGCCCGTCGAAGGGGACCAGGATGCAGTTCGGCCGCTACTACGAGGAGTTCGAGGTCGGCGCGGTGTACCGGCACTGGCCGGGCAAGACCGTCACCGAGTACGACGACCACCTCTTCTGCCTGCTCACCATGAACCACCACCCGCTGCACCTGGACGCGCACTACGCCGAAACATCCAGCCAGTTCCAGCGCAACGTGGTGGTCGGCAACTACATCTACTCGCTGCTGCTCGGCATGTCGGTGCCCGACGTCAGCGGCAAGGCCATCGCCAACCTGGAGGTGGAGTCGCTGCGCCACGTCGCGCCCACCTTCCACGGCGACACCATCTACGGCGAGACGACGGTGCTGGACAAGCGGGAGTCCGGCTCCAAGCCCGACCGGGGGGTGGTCTCGGTGGAGACCCGGGGCTACAACCAGGACGGCACGATGGTCTGCGTCTTCCGCCGCCGGGTGATGGTCCCCAAGAAGGATTACGCGGCCAGTGCCGTGCCGGACGGGGTGGACCCGGAGCGGCCCAGCTTCCCCACGCCGCGCTGACCGCGCCCGGGGGGGGGGGGCGAACATCGCCGGGCGCGGTCAGCGGACGGCATGTTCCGCCGGTGGCGGCCCTGTTGCCGTTACGGGGGCTTATGCTGACGCCGGAGGTTCCGATGAGCCACTCCGTCGCCGGAGGTTCCGATGAGCCACTCCGTCGCCGGAGGTTCCGATGAGCCACTCCGTCGCCGGAGAGCCGCCCTCTGCCGGTCGCCGTGCCGCACCCTTGACCACCGCCGTCTACTCCGCCGCCGAGTGGGATCTGCTCACCAGCCTGCCCGCTCGGGTCCTCGTGGCCGCCGCCGCGCCCGGCGCCGGCCGCCCCGAACGCGGGGTGCGCGCCGGACTGGCCGGCCTGGACGCGGTGGCCGCCGGCCGTGGGTTCGACAGCGACCTGGTCCGTGCCGTGGTCGCCGCGATCTACGCCCGCCACGACGGCGCGCCGACCTCCGCCGAGCGACTCACCGATCTGGTGGACCTGCTGGCCGCCTGTCGGGCGGCGACCCGGGTGCTGCGTCGGCGCGCGGATCCGGCCGATTCGGCGGCGTACCGCCAGTGGGTGCAGTCGGTCGCGGCCCGCGTCTGCCGGGCGGTGCCCGGCCTCGACGGGCATCCGGCCAGCCCGGCGGACCGACGCTTCCTGGACCGGCTCGGCGACGCGCTCGGCCTGGGCTGAGATCGCGGGGCGCCGGGGTGGCCGTACTCTCTCATGACCGTGACCGACGACCAGCCTGAGGTGGGTGTGGGCCCCTGGCCGGGGGACCTGCCCGAGGACCCGCGCTACGACCCGCGACTGCTGGCCGAGGGCGACCGGCGCAACGTCGTCGACCGCTACCGCTACTGGCGGCACGAGGCGATCGTCGCCGACCTGGACCGGCGGCGGCACGGCTTCCACGTCGCCATCGAGAACTGGCAGCACGACTTCAACATCGGCACGGTGGTGCGCAACGCCAACGCGTTCAACGCCGCCGAGGTGCACATCGTCGGTCGGCGTCGGTGGAACCGACGCGGCGCGATGGTGACCGATCGCTACCAGCACGTCCGGCACCACGAGACGATCGAGGAGTTCGTCGCCTGGGCGGCGGGGCGACGGCTGCCCGTGCTCGGCATCGACAACCTGCCCGGCTCCCGGCCGATCGAGACCGCCGTCCTGCCGCGTGACTGCGTGCTGCTGTTCGGTCAGGAGGGTCCGGGGCTGTCCGCGCCCGCCCGGGCCGCCTGCGTCCAACTCCACTCCATCGCGCAGTACGGCTCCACGAGGTCCATCAACGCGGGCGTGGCCAGCGGCATCGCCATGCACGCGTGGATCCGGACGCACGCCGGCCCACCGCCGGACTGATCCGCGTCCCACCGGCGCGATCGGCGCTCCGGCTTGACGTGTCGGCGATGCGGGGTGACGGTGGGGATGTGAGTGTCGCGGTGAGTTGTCCGAGATGCGGGGGCCCGGTGCGGGCGCCGGATCTGATGCACACCGAGTCGAGGTGCCTGCGCTGCGGACCCGTGCCGCCGCTGCACGTACCCGAACACATCGGTGCGGAGATCGTCGCGAGCGTGGTGGAACGGATCGCCGCGGCACCCGGTCCATCCGGGACGCCACTGTGGTGTCCGTGGCCGCTGCCGCCCGGCTGGACCCTCACCGGCGTGGCGTACGCGGGGGACGACCGCACCGGCGTACGGGCCACTGCGGTGGCCTGCGCGGGGCCCGCGCCGCTCGACGACGGCCCGGCGGATCTGGTGTTCGTCGCCGAGGAACCGGGCGTGGGCCTGGGTACGCGACTCGCCGGCCTGGCCGGGCCCGATCCGGGACCGGAGCTCGCCGACGCGCTGACCGACCCCGGGCCGGGGCACCCCGAGCACGTCGGGCAGGCCAGGATCAGGGTCGGTGGTCATCCGACTCCACTGTGGTTGGTGAATTCTCCGACGGATCGAAGCGCGTACGCCGGCGAGGCTCGGGGAATGTGGCTGCATGCGATAGCCTGGCCGGCGAGTGCGGGTCATCTGCTCGCGGAGGATGTCGTGTTGCACGACCTGACCGAGTGGACTCCGCCCGAACTCGTGTACGGCGCACCGTCCCCGTACCTGTCCGGGAGAGCTTGACAACTTTTCCGGGTTGACGGAGAACGGACGCAGATATTCACTGTACGACACCACACTGATACTCTGGGTGCCGCTGCGGTAATGGGACCCGGCGCCGCGCGAGAGGATGGCCCGCCATGGTCAAGAAGGTCCTCACCTGGGCCGGAATCGCATTCTTGATCTTCTTCGTCGCCTATCGGCCAAACTCTGCGGCTGATGTGTTCAAGTCGCTGGGCGGCGGGATCATGGACATCGCCCAGGGGTTCGGCGACTTCTTCACCAGCCTCGTCGCCTAGCCGCCGATGGGCAGCCCCTCCGGTCCACCCTTCGACCCGGACGACCCCGACCGGGAACGCCGCGAGCGCGACACCGAGCCGATCCCGCGGATCGGGCCCGATGACGGCCCGGGCTACGGAGCCGGTCCCGGCCTGTCCGACGGGCCCTCCCTCTCGGACGACGTCGGCTACGGCGACGGGCCCGGCTATGCCGGCGAGGGGCGGTCCGGTCGGGCCTGGATCCGTGATCCCGACGCCGCCAACCAGCCGCCCCAGATCTCCGAGGAGGAGCTGGCGGGGCTGCGCGCCGACGCCATGGGGTCGACACCCCGCCGGGTCCTGCCGCTGGAGGACGAGCCCAGCTCGCTGGTGGCCCGCTACCTCTTCCCCACCGAGCGCTACCGGGGTGAGTGGAAGCGGCACTGGATCCACCTCACCAACCCGCTGCTGATCGGCATCGCGGCGACCTTCGTGCTCGGCTACCTGTCCGGCTTCCTCGCGGGGCAGAACGTGGGCGCGTTGACGACCATCGCGGTGCTGCTCTGGTTCGCCGTCATGGGCTGGGTGGCGTGGAAGGTCGCCGACTGGTGGTACGACCGGTTCATCCTGACCAACAAGCGGGTCATGGTGGTCAACGGCATCGTCACCCGCAAGGTCGCCATGATGCCGCTGGTCCGGGTCACCGACATGAAGTACGAGCAGACCCCGACCGGCCGGGCGCTCAACTACGGCACCTTCGTGCTGGAGTCCGCGGGCCAGGAGCAGGCGCTGCGGGAAATCAAGAATCTGCCCAACCCGAACGAGCTCTACCTACGCGTCGTCGAAGAGATGTACGAGCCGCAGGCGGTCGAGGCCCGGTTGGGCAAGGAGGCCGACGAGGCCAAGGCCGACGACGGGGCGTGAAAGTTTTCGTCCGAACATCGGAGTAAGTGCGCACCTTTCGTCATGGACCGGAACGCCGCTGACGTGGCACTCTTCCAGGACGGTTCGGGTGCGGAGGTGTGTGGTGGCGAGCAGGGATCCCCTGGAGGAGGAGTTCCGCGAGTTCGTCGCGGCTCGCTCCGCCGCCCTGCTCCGTACCGCCTATCTCCTCGCCGGCGACTGGGCGACGGCCGAGGACCTGCTCCAGACGGCGCTGACGAAGACCTACCTCGCGTGGAAGCGGCTGGGCGGGATCGAGGCGGTCGAGGCGTACGCCCGGCGGGTGATGGTCAACACGTCGACGAGCTGGTGGCGGCGGCGCTGGCACGGTGAACGTCCCACCGAGGTGCTGCCCGAGCGCCCAGGACTCGACGAGATCGAGCAGCAGCTCGACCGCGACCTGCTCTGGCGGCACCTCAGGGAGTTGCCCAGCCGGCAGCGCGCCGTGCTCGTCCTGCGCTACTACGAGGACCTGTCGGAGGCGCAGACGGCGGCCCTGCTGGAGATCTCCCCCGGCACGGTGAAGAGCCAGGCGTCCAGGGCGCTGGCCACGTTGCGCCGCCGGATGGGCACCGACACGCCGGATCTGGCCGCCGCACCCCGGTCTGCCGGGAACGGCACCGCCCCTCGGTCCGGCCGGGGCGCTGCTGCCGCCCGGGGCCGCGAGGGCGCCGAGGTTGCCCGGTCCGGTGGGAGTGTCGCGGCGACCCCGTCCGGTCCGGTCGGCGGGATGACCGGAGCCCTTCCCGCGGTGACGCCGCCGCCCGACACCGGTCAGGCCGAGGCCGGGCCGGTCGCGCCGCGTCCGTCCGCGCCCCAGCCGATCGCCCCGGTGGTCGAGCTGCCCACCGCTCCGGTGGCCGTGCCGGTCGGCACCGGCCCCGGAGAGCAACAGTGAGCGGATTTCCGCGGCTCCCCGACAACCTGACGGGCGGTCCGCAGCGTCCTTCTCAGGTGCGACGTGACCAGCTCGAAGGTGCGGTGCGGGAGGCCCTCTCGCACCAGGTCGCCGTCACCCGTCCGCTGGCCGCCGACCCGGCGGGTCAGGCCATCCGACGTGCCAACCGGATCCGCCGGCGGCGGGCCGGAACCGGTGTCGCGCTCGGAGTGGTCGCCACCGTGCTGATCGGCGCCGGCATGACCCACCTCTCCGGTGGCACCGACCAGCAGGGGCCGCCCATCGTCGTGATCGGCGACCCGGACCTGTCGGCCCGACCGCTCCCCACGGCCAGCGTCGGCGCACCCTCGCCCACTCCGGATGCGCCCAACGGCCTGCTCCTCGCCGGGGCGTTGATCGACGCCGACGGCAAGCGCCTGTCGCTGCCCGGTGTCGGCCCCGCCGAACGCGCGCACCGGCTGCCCAACGACCAAGGTCTGCTGGTGGTCGGGGCGCCGACCACCGCCGGGCGCTCCCTCTGGGTGGCCCAGGACGACGGCCTGGTGCAGGTGCTGCTGGCCGGCGCGGGTCAGATCGTCCTCGCGCCCGACGCCACCCAGGTCGCCTGGCGGGACGGCGGCGACCTGCTCGTGGCCGGAGTCGTCGGCACCCAGCTCATCGGTTCGGTGCGTATCGCGGTGCCGGACAGCGCGCAACCCGTCCGGTTCGTCGGCAACAGCGTGCTGGTCCGGCTCGACCCGAACCGGCCGGGTCACGCGCTGTGGCGGCCCGGCGCGGACGAGCTGACGGCGGTGCCCGAGCAGGACACGCTGAACGTCTACGGTTCGCTGCCCGACGGGCGGCTGGTCGGCCAGGTGCCGGCGAACTCCGTGGCCGGGACCTGTCTGGCGTTGCTCGACCCGAAGCGGGCCACGAAGGCGGCGCGTACCGCCTGTGGCACCCAGTTGAGCCCGGACGGCCTCGGCGGGATGTCCGACGACGGGCGGTGGCTCCTGGTGAACGGCAGGGTCGGGGCGGCCGAACGCTCCCTGCTGGTCGACCTGGCGCGGCTCGGTACGACGCTGGACGCCGTACCGGCCGGACCGGCGGTGAGCGGCGCGATCGCTTGGACCAGCGGCTCGGACGTCTCCTACGTCGACAACTCGGGCCAGCTGGTCCGGGTCGACGTCCGGCGGGTCCGCGCCGGCGAACAGGCCGAGCCGATCCCCGTGGCCGGCCTCGAACCCGGCGACCGGCCGGTCCTGGTCAGCGGCTCCTGACCCGTGCGGGCCCGGGTGGGTGCCGGAGTCGCTCCGACCTACGCGAGTCTGCTTCGGGTCCGCTCGGTAGCGTCGGGAGGTGACCTCGCGTACCGGCTCCGCGCCCCGGATCGACCTGCACGCCCACTCGACCGCCAGCGACGGCACGCTGACGCCGGCCGAACTGGTCCACGCCGGTGCCGAGGCGGGTCTGGACGTGCTGGCCGTCACCGACCACGACACCACCGCGGGCTGGGCGCCGGCCGTACGGGCGTTGCCGCCCGGCCTGCTCCTGATTCGGGGCGCCGAACTGTCCTGCCGCTGGGCGGGCGTGGAGCCGGCAATACCACTGCACCTGCTGGCCTACCTGTTCGACCCGGCGCACCCGGAGCTGGTCGCAGAGCTGGCCCGGGTGCGTACCGCCCGCGAGGAGCGCGGTGAGCGGATCGTGGCGCTGCTGCGGGCCGACGGCATCGACGTGAGCTGGCCGGACATCCTGGCCGGCGCGGCCGGCGGGACGGTGGGTCGCCCGCACATCGCGCAGGCGCTGATCCGCGCCGGCCTGGTCGCCGACACCCGTGCGGCGTTCGGGCCGGACTGGCTGGGCGAGCGGTATCGCCTGCCGAAGGAGGACATCGACGTCTTCCGGGCCGTCCGGCTGGTCCGGGCCGCCGGGGGCGTACCGGTGTTCGCCCATCCCCGGGCCACCCGACGCGGCCGGGTGGTGCCGGACGAGTTGATCGCCGAGCTGGCCGCCGCCGGGCTGGCCGGGCTCGAGGCCGACCACGAGGACCACAGCCCCGCCGAGCGAGAGCACGTACGGGCGCTCGCCGCCGAACTGGGCCTCCTGGTGACCGGTTCCTCCGACTTCCACGGCACCCACAAGACCGTCCAACTCGGCGCGTTCAGCACGAGCGTCGAGGCGTACGAGCGGATCGTCGACGCCGGGGTGACCGAGGTCGCTTCGGGGTGATCCGCGTATTTCGCCCATCACGGCGCGGCTAGGTTGATCGCGTGGATCTGAAGCTGTTCGGCGAAGTTTTCGTGACCCTGCTGGTGATCACCGACCCGCCGGGCATGATGCCGATCTTCCTGGCGCTGACCGGGCCGCTGCCGGCGCGCGACCGTAACCGGGCGGCGTGGCAGGCCGTCGCGCTGGCCCTCGGGGTGATCGTGATCTTCGCGGTGGCCGGGCAGACGCTGCTCGACTACCTGCACGTGGACCTGCCCGCGTTGCAGGCCGCCGGTGGACTGCTGCTCGTACTTGTCGCCCTGGAACTGCTGACCGGCAAGGCCGACGACCCCAGCCAGCAGGTCACCTCGAACATCGCGCTGGTGCCGCTGGGCACCCCGCTGCTGGCCGGACCGGGCGCCATCGTGGCGACCATGCTCTTCGTCCAGCAGGCCGACGGGCTGGGCGACTTCACCGCCATCGCCGCCGCGATCCTCGCCGTCATGGTCGCCGTGTGGATCGTGCTGCGCTTCTCCGGCGGCATCGTCAAGATCCTGCGCCCCGGAGGCATCGAGGTGTTGACCCGGATCGCCGGCCTGCTCCTGGCCGCGATCGCCGTCCAGCTCATCGCCGACGCGGTGGCCGCCTTCGTCACGCACTACGTGAACATGACCTGACCGGCACACTCCGGATGTCGGGGGTGGATGGCAGGATCGCAGGCGTGCGACGAGCCTCCTCATCCCCACGCCCCGCCGCCGGCGGTCGGGCGCCTCAGCAACGCCCCGGCGGCGGCGAGCAGCTCGGCTTCGAGGGGATGCCGGAACGGCTGTTCGTCTGCACCCCGAGCAAGCTCGGGACGTACGCCGACTGTCCGCGCCGCTACCGCTACTCCTACGTCGACCGGCCCGCACCGCAGAAGGGTCCGCCCTGGGCTCACAACTCGCTCGGCGCGAGCGTGCACACCGCCCTGAAGAACTGGTACGCGTTGCCCGCCCACCGACGCCGCCCCGAGGCGCTGGCCACCCTGCTCAAGGGCACCTGGGTCCGGGAGGGCTACCGCGACGACGAGCAGGAGCGGGCCGCCTACCGGCGGGCGCTGAGCTGGCTCGAGGCGTACGTCGAGACGCTGGATCCGGAGACCGACCCGCTGGGCGTCGAGCGGGTGGTGGCGGTGAAGACCGCTGTCCTGGCCTTCAACGGCCGCGCCGACCGGATC
The DNA here is from genome assembly GCF_057708145.1 of Micromonospora sp. bgisy143. Taxonomy (NCBI): domain Bacteria; kingdom Bacillati; phylum Actinomycetota; class Actinomycetes; order Micromonosporales; family Micromonosporaceae; genus Micromonospora; species Micromonospora sp. bgisy143. The sequence goes on along the minus strand of NZ_JBYIRN010000001.1, from coordinate 151,062 downwards.
GACTCCCGCCCCGGGCCCGAGGGGCCGGAGCTGGTCATCGTCGACTACAAGACGGGCCGTACCGGGCTGGACGCCGATGACGCCCGGGGCTCGCAGGCGCTGGCCCTCTACGCGTACGCGGCCGAGCGGGTGTTCCGCAAGCCGTGCCGCCGGGTTGAGCTGCACCACCTGCCGACCGGCACGGTCGCCGCTCACGACCACACCGTCGAGTCGCTGGCCCGCCAGTTGACCCGCGCGGAGGACACCGCCCGCGACATCATGGCCGCCGAGCGGGTCGTCGCCGACGGCGGTGACGCCGACGAGGCGTTCCCGGTGGCACCCGGGCCGCGCTGCGGTTGGTGCGACTACCGGCGGCACTGTCCCACCGGGGCGCAGACGCCGGGCAAGGAACCGTGGGCGGCCGTGGAACGGTCCACCGACGGCTGACCGCTCTCGGAAGCCCGCGCGCCGCCGCTCGGTCAGCCGGCCAGCGCGGTCGCTCGACGGGCCGCGCGTTGCTTGGCGGCCTGGATCAACGGCCCCTCCAGATACCGGCGGGGCACCGCGGCGAGCGCCAGCCGTAGCGCGCGGACGGTGAGATCCGCCGACAGCTCGGTGGTCGGCAGCCCCAACCCGCCGTACATCCGGCGGGCCCACGGCGGGAGCAGCGCGAACGCGGTGCCCGCGATCCCGAGGTACGCCCAGCGCGGCGGGCCCAGGTTGAGGCCCAGCCGGGCCGGCAGACTGAGCTTCCACGGCAGCGGTGGGGCGGTGAGGAAGACCGCCGTCTCGGCGGCTTCCCGGGTCATCCGCAGCTCCGGCCGGACGGCACGGTAGTACCGCTCGACCTCGGCGGCGGTGCTCGGCACCGTGGCCGGGTCCAGCCCGACGAGGGCGGCCGAGCGGCGTTGCTCGGTGTAGTAGCCGTCCACCTCGTCGTCGGTGAGCGGCAGACCGGCCCGTCGGGCCGTGCTGAGGAACGATTCGACCTCGGTGACGTGCACCCAGCGCAGCAGGTCCGGGTCGTCGATCCGGAACTCCTCGCCGGTGGCGGGGTCGGTGGCCCGGAGCCGGGCGTGCAGGCGGCGCAGCCGCGCCCCGGCCTGCTCCGCCTCCGCGGTGGTGCCGTAGACGGTCGTCGCCACGTAGGTGGCGGTGCGGACCAGCCTTCCCCACGCGTCCGTGCGGTAGTTGCTGTTCTGTGCGACGCCGGCCATCGCGCGGGGGTGCAACGCCTGGAGGTAGAGCGAGCGCAGGCCGGCGACGATCAGGATCGGCTCCTCGTGCACCTTCCACGTCGCCGAACCCGGACCGAAGAGGCCGAGGTCATCGGAGTCCACCGACCAAGCGTGCCACGGCCGGCGTGCCGGTGCCGGTCAGCGCGGGCGGCCCGGGGTCACCCGTCGGCGGCGCGGCGCGACTGGCAGTTCGGGCAGAGACCCCAGAAGGTCACCTCCGCCTCGTCCACCTCGAACCCGTGCGCGACGCCCGGGTCCAGGCAGGGCGCGCTGCCGACCGCGCAGTCGATGTCGGCGATCTCGCCGCAACCCCGGCAGACCACGTGGTGGTGGTTGTCGCCGACGCGTGCCTCGTACCGCGCCGGGCTTCCGGCCGGCTCGATCCGGCGGGACAACCCGGCTCTGCTCAGCGCCCCCAGCACGTCGTACACCGCCTGGGTGGAGACCGAGTCGAGGCGTTCGCGGACCCGACGGGTTATCTCGTCGACCTCCAGGTGCCCGCCGTCGGCGAGGACGTCCAGCACCGCGAGGCGCGGTCGGGTGACGCGCAGGCCCCTCGATCGCAGTAGTTCCTCACCTCCGGACACGCGCCAATGACAGCACGGACGCCCAGCGACGACAACCGTCGCCCGGGGGCCGTGGTCACGAACACAACTCGTGAAGATCGATCCGGGTGCTGAACCTCATCGCCGCCGTGTGCGTGTCCTTCGAGGGAGAGCCCGGGGACGACCAGCAGTTCGTACGCTGGCGCTTCCACCGACCGTGATCCGCCTGGAGGTGTCGATGTTCGAGGAGATCCTGGGTCTACCGACACACGTCTTCGTCGTGCACGCGATGGTCGTGTTCGTCCCGCTGCTGGCGGTTCTGGCCATCGCGTACGTGGGGCTGCCGCGCTGGCGGCACCGGCTGGACTGGGCGCTGGGCATCCTCGCCCTGGTGACGCCGGTGACCGCGTTCGTGGCCATCGAGTCCGGTGAGGCGTTCACCGACGCCCTGATCGCCCGCGGTTACCAGGGACAGATCCTCGACCAGATCTTCGAGCACTCGCGCTACGGCGACATCCTGTTCCGGATCGTGGTGCCGCTGGGGATCGTGGCCATCGCGCTGCTCGTGGTGACCAGCGGTCACCCGCGGGTGCCGCGGCTGCCGGCCCTGGTGACGCCGGTGCTCGCGGTGGCGGTCGTCGCACTGTCGCTCGCCGCCCTGGTCTACGTCTACCTGACCGGTCACTCCGGCGCGTCGGCCGTCTGGGGCACCACCCTCTGACGCCGCCGGCCGGGTGGAGGAGGCCGGTGCGCGGGGGTCAGAAGACGAGCCGCGAGCAGAGCAGGCAGACGAGGGCCACGACCACCACGGCGGCCGCGGCCCCGAAGCCGTAGGTGACCCGCTGCGACCGCTGCTCCGCCGCGTCGAGGGCGGCCATGTCCTGCGGGGGCAGGCGTCGTGGTGGTGCCGGCTCCAGGTGTACGGGGGGACGCCAGCCCGCCGGCGGCGGCACGCTCGGAGGCGGTCCCGGGTACCCGCCGGTGGGTGGTGTGGCGGACGGTGGGTCGTCCGCCGTCGGGCCGTCACCGGTCCCCGGCCGACGCCAGTAGTCGTCCGGGGTGCTGCCACCGCTGGGGGTCGTCACGCCGTCCGACGCTACCAACGGAGTCGGCCGTCCGGTCGGTTCTGACCGGTGTGCCGACGGTCGCCGAGCGGTCCGCCGGGTGCGGCCTGCGCTACCCTTGCCGGTCGTGAGCACCCAGGACCCTGGCGCCGCGGGCGTGCGCGGCGATGACGACCGCACCGTCGACCTCAGCGACGACTTCGTGGTGCTGCCCGAACAGACCTCGGACGACACCGACTACGGCTGGGGCGAGCGCGGCGGCGGGAACGACGACTGGCTGCTCGCCCAACGCCCCCCGCACTGGGACTGAGCCCCGGGCGCGGTCGACCTCACCCGGGGATCAGTGGCGTACCGGCGGACCGGAATCAGGACGCCGAGCTGGCCGCCGGCGCCTTGCCGCCGCCGCTCGACCCGCCGGACGACGACGAGGACGACCCGGACGACGACGTCCCGGACGAGGTTGAGCCCGCCGACGAGGACGAACCGGCGGAATCCCCGCCCGAGGACGCGGACGACTCGGACTTGGCCGGCTTGCTCGCGGTGCCGCCGGCCGACGTCTCCGAGCCGGACGCGCGGGAGTCGGTACGGTAGAAGCCCGAGCCCTTGAAGACGATGCCGACGGAGTTGAAGACCTTGCGCAGCCGTCCCGCACACGCCGGGCACTCGGTCAGCGGCTCGTCAGAGAAGGACTGGACCGCCTCGAGCTGGTGACCGCACGCGGTGCAGGCGTACTGGTACGTAGGCACGTTCTCCTCCGGTATCTGGGCTCGGCCAGTTGGCACTCGACGTATTCGAGTGCCAATGGTGCGTCATGCGGGCCGGGTTCGTCCAGCGGACGTGTGGGGCGCGACACCCCGCGCCGTACCCAGGCCGCCGTCAAGCGTACGCATTCCCCCGGAGGGGGTGACCACCGCGCGGACCGGACGGTCGTGCGGCTCGGCGGGCAGCGCCTCGACCAGCTCGCCGTCGTGCAACGGCACCACGGTCAGGCTCGTCGTGGGCACCCGGGCCAGCGCCCGGTCGTAGGAGCCGCCACCCCGGCCCAGCCGCCGGCCGTCGTGGTCGACGGCGAGCGCCGGCACGACCACCAGTTCCGCGCTGGCGATTGCGGCCAGGCCGAGGCGGGGACCGACCGGCTCCCGGATGCCCCGGCCGGCGGCGACCAGCGCGTGCGGACCGGTGTACGCCGCCCAGTCCAGGTCGAGATCCGCGCGGAGCACCGGGAGCAGCAACTCGGCGCCGGCCGGTAACGCGCCGCGCAACACCTCCGCGAGGTCGGCCCCGCCCGGCTCGGTGCCGACCGGCACGTACGCCGTCATCCGGGCCGGGCGCAGCCGGCGTACCAGGGCGACCAGCTCGGCCTGGACGCGCCCGGCGGCCGCGGCCCGCGTCGTGTCGTCAAGCGTCCGCCGGTGGGCGAGCAGCCGGACCCGGGTGTCCCGCTTGGTCACTCGGGTCACTTCCGCTTCATGAGAAAAATCTGACACGCAACACTCCTGACGCAACGCCACTCCCACGGTTGCTCTGTGTCAGCATCGCAAGCAACGGAGGCGGAACTTCCGGGGGGACCGAGTGACGCTACGCGGGCGGTTGACGGCAGCCTTCCTCGTGGTGGTGCTCGGCCCGGTCCTGCTCGGGGCGTTCTTCGTCGCCTCCACCGTCACGGCCGTGGACCGCACCCGGTCCACCGAACGGCTCTCCGTGGCGGCGTCCACGGTGCGTACCTCGGTCGACGCGCTCTGCCAGCAGCTCCGCGCCGCCGCCGACGCGGTCGCCCTCACCGGTGACCCGGCCGTCGTCGCGGGCCAGCTCGTCGGCCGTGGCCTGGCCGCCGCAGTACTGATCAGCGACGTCAGTGGGCGGGTCACGTACCTCTCGCCGGGCGCGCCGTCGACGCCCTGGCGGGACTGCGCGGAGCCGGCCGCCGCGACGTCCGGCCCGGTCCGCGCGCTGGCGGCCCGCGTCGACCGCCGGGACACGGCCGGCACCCTGCTGGGCAGCGTGGCGGCCGCGCAGCTCGTCGACCCGGCCTTCGTGGGCCGGCTGGCGGCGGTCAGCGGAGTCGCGGTCACGTTGCTCGACGGCGGCGCGAGCGCCGCCCGGTTCACCCACACCACCGAGTCCCGCGAGGTACGCGACGGAGTGCTGGCCGCCGCCGGCCACAGCACCGGCGAGCGGGTCACCGAGACCGCCAAGGGCCGGTACGTGCGGCGGATCGGGCCGTCCGTGGGCCAGCCGCTGCCGCTGGTGCTGTCGGTGCCCAGCAGCAGGCCGCCGGGGCTGCACGTCACGCTGGCCGGCGTGGTCGTCCTGGCCGGGCTGCTCGCCGTGCTGACCGCGTGGCGGCTGGCCCGGGTGACCACCCGGCCCCTGGTGGAGCTGGCTGGCGCGGTCGATCGGGTGGCGCACGGCGACCTGACCGCCCGGGTGCCGGTGCGCGGCCGGGACGAGCTGGGTCGGCTCGCCGAGGCGTTCAACCGGATGACCCGCGAGACCGGTTCGTACGTCGCGGCGCTGACCAGCAGCCGTGACCAGCTGCGTGGGCACCTCGCGGTGCTCGGCGACACCCTGGCCAGCACTCACGATCTGCAACGCATCCTGCGGGTGATCCTGCACAGCGCGATCGCCGCCACCGGCGCCCGGGCCGGCGCGGTGCTGCTGGTGGAGGCCGGCGGGGTGCTTGTCGCACAGTGCAGCGAGGGTCTGGACGGGCGCTGGCCGGCAGCGGACCCGGACGGGCCGGAGTCGCTGCGGGTGCCGGTGGGCGTCGGCGTGGTCGGCGCGGTGGCCGCGACCGGCGAGCCGCAGCGGGGACGGGTGGAACCGACCGACACGCCGACCGGCGAGCCGCACTGCCGCACCTACGTGGCCGTCCCCTTCGCCGCCCCGGGCACGACCGGGCTCGCCGCCGGCACGACGACCGGGCCGGGTGGCACGACCGGGCTCGCCGCCGGCACGACGACCGGGCCGGGTGGCACGACGACCGCCGACGAGGCGGGCGCGCCGGCGGTGGCCCTCGGCGTGCTGGCGCTCTACGACCGGGTGGGCGCGGACGAGTTCGACGACGACGACCTGGTCACCCTGCGCACCTTCGCCGGGCACGCGGCCGTGGCGGTGGAGAACGTGCGGGTGCACGAGGAGGCCCAGCGGCTCTCCCTCACCGACCCGCTCACCGGGCTGTGGAACTACCGCTACCTGCGCGAGTCGATCCGCCGGGAGGTCGAGCGGGCCAGCCGGTTCGGCCGGATGCTCAGCGTCCTCGCCCTCGACCTGGACCGCTTCAAGGACGTCAACGACACGTACGGGCACGCGGCGGGAGACACCGTGCTGGCCGAGTTCGCCCGGCGGGTACGCGGGGAGATCCGCGAGGTGGACCTGGCGTTCCGGCAGGGTGGGGAGGAGTTCGTGCTGCTCCTGCCGGAGACCGACGCTCGGGGCGCGGCGATCGTCGCGGAGCGGCTGGGCGCGGCGGTACGCGAGACCCCGATCGCCGTCGAGGCGTACCCGGGGCCGGTCGTGGTGACCGTGTCGGTGGGTATCGCCGTCTACCCGGACCACGGCAGTACCGGGCGGGAGGTGCTGGAGGCCGCCGACGACGCCCTCTACGTGGCCAAGGCCGCCGGCCGGGACACCTATCGCGTGGCCGTGGCCCGCCCCGACGTGCCGAGGAGGGAGATACCCGTGCCGGCCGGCGCGGTCAGCCCACCCGACGGACTGCCGAGAGCCGGCCGGCACGGGCCGGTGCCGCGGGAGCCGGGCGGCCACGCCCGGTCGGAGTCGGCTGCGGGCGTACCCGATGCGAACCGGTCGGGGCCCGCGCACGCCCGGCCGGAACCGGCGGACGGCCCGGCGGATGCCGCGCGAGCCGGCCCGGACGCGGCCCGGCCGGGGCCGGGCGGCGGCGCGTCTTCTGGGCCACACCCGCCGCGGCAGAGCCGTGGCCGATAGTCTCGCGGCATGTCGGAGCACTCAGCGAACCCCTCAGCGACGGTCGCCGCAACCGGCCGTCCCCTGGCGGTCAAGGCCGTCATCCCGGCCGCCGGACTGGCCACCCGCTTCCTGCCGGCCACCAAGGCGGTTCCCAAGGAGCTGCTGCCGGTCGTCGACCGGCCGGTGTTGCAGTACATCGTCGAGGAGGCCGCCCAGGCCGGCATCGACGACGTGTTGCTGATCACCGGTCGGGGTAAGACGTCGATGGTGGACCACTTCGACCGTCGCCCGGACCTGGAGACCAGGCTGGAGGAGAAGGGCGACGCCGAGCGGCTGGCGGCCGTGCGTCGCCCCGGTGAGCTGGCCGAGATCTACACCGTCCGGCAGCCGGAGCAGCTCGGGCTCGGGCACGCCGTCGGGTACGCCGAGTCGCACGTCGGCGACCAGCCGTTCGCGGTGCTGCTGGGCGACGAGTTCGTGAAGCCGTCCGAGCCGCTGCTGCCGGCCATGCTGGAGTTGCAGGCCCGCACCGGCGGCGTGGTGCTCGCCTTCTTCGAGGTCGACCCGGCCGACACCAAGCGGTACGGCATCGCCTCGGTCGAGCCCGCCGAGGCGGACCTGACCGACATCGGCGAGGTCGTCAAGGTGACCGGCATGGTGGAGAAGCCGCAGCCGGAGGACGCGCCGAGCAACCTCGCCGTGCTGGGCCGGTACGTGCTGCCCGGCACGATCTTCGACGCCATCCGGCGGACCAAGCCGGGCAGTGGGGGCGAGATCCAGCTGACCGACGCGATGGAGCTGCTGCGCAGCGAGGGCACGCCGGTGCACGCGATCGTCTACCGGGGCACCCGCTACGACACCGGCATGCCGCTGGGCTACCTCCAGACGGTGGTGCAGATCGCCGCCGAACGCGAGGACTTCGGCACCGAGTTCCGGGCCTGGCTGGCCGAGTTCGTCAAGGCCGACGCGGCAGGCGGATCTGGTACATGACCGCGACGGCCGACGCCGAGGCGGCCGCGAACGAGTTGACGCCGCTCGCCGACTACCTGGGCAGCGTGCTGCGCAGGTTACGAGCGCTGCCGCCACTCGACCTCGACCTCACCCAGGCGCACGGCAACGTCCTCGCCGAGGACGTCGTCGCGCCGCACGCCTTCCCGGCCTTCGACCAGGCGGCCGTGGACGGGTACGCGGCCCGCTGGGAGGACATCTCCGGAGGGGGTCGGGGCCCGAGTTACGTCCCGGCCCCCTCCGGCACGCCCGGCGGGCGGAGCATCCGGCTCAACGTCGTCGGCGACCTGGGCGCGGCGAGCTGGCGTCCGGTGCGACTCACCCCGGGCTCGTGCTTCTCGGTGGCCGCCGGGGCGCCGCTGCCGGTCGCCGCAGACGTGGTGGTCCCGGTGGAGTGGACCGACCAGGGCATGGCCGCCGTCGAGATCTTCCGCACCCCCAAGCGGGGGTACGGCGTCCGCCGCGCCGGTGAGGAACTGCCCGCCGGCACCCTGCTCGCCCGCGCCGGCACGTACGTCTCGCCGGCCCTCGTCGCGGTCTTCGCCGCCACCGGCATCGGGCATGTGGTGGTGCGGCCCAGCCCTCGGGTGGTCATCGTGGCCACCGGGGACGAGCTGGTCGACGTGGGCCGTGGCAGCCAGCCCGGTCAGGTGGTGGACGCCAACTCGCACGCGCTGACCGCCGCCGCCGCCGAGGTGGGCGCGCTGGCGTACCGGGTCGGCATCTGCGACGACGACCCGGAGGGGCTGCGCGGTCTGCTGGAGGACCAGACCCTGCGGGCCGACCTGATCATCACCACCGGCGGTACCGGCACCGGCCCCGGGGACATGGTCCGGCGGATCCTGTCCCGCCGTGAGGGCGGCCGGGCCGGACCGGTGGCCTTCACCGACGTGGCGCTCTATCCCGGCACCGCGCTCGGGTTCGGCACCGTCGGCGCCGAGGAGGTGCCGGTGGTCTGCCTGCCCGGCGACCCGGGCGCCGCGCTGATCGGCTTCGAGGTGCTGGCCCGACCGGCGATCCAACTGCTCGCCGGCGCCGAGCCGGTGTTCCGGCCCAGCGTCCGGGCGCACCTGTTGGAGACCGTGTCGTCCCCGGGCGGGCTGCGTGAGTTCCGGCCCGCGCACGTCGCCGAGCGACGCGGCGGCGGTTACACCGTGCAGCCGTTGCGGGGCGGCCCGTTCACCCTCTCCGGCCTCGCCGAGGCGAACGGCCTGCTGGTGCTAGGGGAGCGGGTCACCACCGCCGCCGCGGGCTCCACCGTGGACGTCCTGCTGCTGGACCGCCGTCGGTGAGATCCTCCGGAGGTCCACTTGCGCGCGAACCGGTCCCGCGCGGGAGACTGTGCGGGTGAGTCTCTTCGGAGCAGTCCGTGCGCCCGGATGGCCGGCGGTGCTGGTCGACGGCCCGGTGCTGCTGCGCCCGTATCGGCGCTCCGACGCGGCGGCATGGTCGGAGGTACGCCGGGCCAACCAGGCCTGGTTGGCCCCCTGGGAGTCGTCACTGCCGGGCGGTTGGGACGAGCTGAACTCGCCGGCCGCGTTCCGCTGGGTGCACCGTGACCAGCGACGCTCGGCCCGCGAGGGCGAGGGGATGCCCTTCGCGGTCTGCCTGCGGGAGGCCGATCGGGAGCGGCTGGTCGGGCACCTGAACGTCGGCAGCATCGTGCGCCGGGCCTTCTGCTCCGGTTACGTGGGCTACTGGGTCGACGCCCGGGTCGCCGGGCAGGGGGTGATCCCGACCGCGCTCGCGCTCGCCGTCGACCACGCGTTCGGCCCGGGTGGACTGCACCGGATCGAGGTCAACATCCGGCCGGAGAACCGCCCGTCGCGGCGGGTGGTGGAGAAGTTGGGCTTCCGCGAGGAGTCGTACCACGTGCGCTACATGCACATCGACGGCGCGTGGCGCGACCACATCGGATACGCGATGACGAGCGAGGAGATCGCCGCCGAGGGCGGTCTGCTGGCCCGTTGGCACCGGATCCGCGCCACCGCCCGGTAGCGGCTGTCCCACGGACGGGATCGGCGCGGCGCGGCGGTATCCCGGTCGGTGCACCGTAACCTCAAGTAACTGCAAGCTGCGGCAAGCGCTCACCGCCCGGATGATCCACGCGCTCAGGCGTGATCGGTGGAAGATCCTGCGGTCGGGGAGCGGTTGCTCCGAATTCGGTGACGGGAGGGGTGAGGGTGCCGACCTCGGTGCTCCTCGCCGTCCTCGCCGCCGCCGGCCTGCTCGCCCTGGCTCCGGCGCTGGTTCGCCGGTACGACGCCACCGAGCGGCTGGTGGCGGAGCGGGCGCAGTCGACGGCGCGGGTGCTCCAGCGCCGTCGGCGGCGTCGCACTGTGCCGGGACGGCAGCCCCTGCACCCACCCCGCTCCCTCGTCGTCACCCTCAGTGAAGATGCGACTACAGGGAAGCTGGCCGTGCCGGTCTCCGGGCCGCCGGCCGCCCGCCGCTCCGGCCGGCTGCGCGCCGTACCGTCGGCCCCGAAGCGTCCCCGCCGCCGTCCACCGCGTCGGCAGCACACCCCCGCCGTGTACCGGCGACGCCGCGTGCTCGCCGCGCTGCTCCTGCTCAACGTCGTCGAGTTGATCGGTGTGCTGTTCGTCAGCCCCGGCTTCTGGATCGGCTTCTCGGTCACCTTCATGCTGCTGGCCCTGTACGTCGTACACCTGCGCAGGCGGGCACTCGCCGCACGCCGGCGGCGTCGGGCCCGGGCCCGGGAGGCCGCGTGGCTGGCCGCCCGCCAGGCCGAGGTCCGCCGCGAGCAGGCCCGTCGGGCAGCGGCCCGCCGGGAGGCGCAGCGCCGCCTGGCGGCCCAACGCGAGGGGGTACGCCGAGCCGCCATGGGCCTCGACCGCCCCGCGGACCTTCCGGCGGCGGTCAACGGCGGCTCGGTCTCGTACCGGCGCTCCGGTGGCCTGCGCGGCCGCCCCTACGAGGCCGGCCGCGGCGCCTGACCGGGCTCGGGTGGCCCCGCCGCGCTTGCGCCGGCCCCGTGGCGCTCGCTCGGCCCTCGTCGGTGCGCTTGATCGACTCGAGTTCGCCGAAGTCGGGGTGTCCCAGCGAGGTGATGCCCCGATATCGGCGATGTCGAGTCGATCAAGGCGGGTGCGGGGGTCTGCGGCGCTTGATCGACTCGGTTTCCGGGAAGGCGCGCTGTCCGGGTGTCCGGGATGCCCCGCCTTCCGGGATGTCGAGTGGATCTCGGGGGCGGTGGGGCGGCGCACCGGGGGTGGATTCGCGGTGGAGGCGGGCGACCTGTTAGCCTTGCTGCCGGCCCGCCCGGTGCAAGCCGGGTGGGACCGAAGCCGGTTCGCCGGTGGGGGGCTGTGGCGCAGACTGGTAGCGCACCTCGTTCGCATCGAGGGGGTCAGGGGTTCAAATCCCCTCAGCTCCACCCCGTTCAAAGGCCGTTCCCCGCAGTGGGGGACGGCCTTTTTCGATCTTTACGGCAGTCGCTTGCAGTTCGGCTTTGTTGTCGTACCCGCCAATACGATCTTGTGCATGGAGCGTCCGGTACGGCAGGCATACCTGCACATGATCGCGAAGCAGGTCGGGCCGGTGCTGCGAGGACACGGGTTCAGACGGTCGCACGGGACCTTCCGCCGGATCTCCGATGCCGGTCATGCCGCGATCATCGAGTTCCAGGGTTCTACGGGCAGCTGGGGCGACACCTCCCTCTTCTACGTCAACCTCGGTGTCGCCACCGTCTCGTGGCTTGACTGGTTCCAGGAGCGCCTGGGCGGAAACCGACGCGACCGGCCCACGGCGTCGGTCGCTCAGTGGTGGACGCGGCTCACCGCTGCTCCGGGGCACTCCGACGGTTTCGACCGGTGGGCGATCCGGTCGGTCGAGGAAGCCGAGGCGTGCGGGAGCGTGATCGGCCAGGAACTGTCGGACCGCGTAGTCCCCACCTTCGATGCCTTGCTTGCGCACTACCTGCGACTTGACGAGATCCTTGTCGATGGGCGACTGGATGAGCTACCTGCGGCCTTTGACGCCCGCCCGCCGGGTCCGCTCAACGGCATTGACCACTTCCATCGGCTTGACCACCCCTACAAGGCGTGGATGCTGTCGAGGCGGCCCGCAGCGATCGAATAGCTGATTCGGACGGGGTCTCACCGAGGCGCTTGAGCGCCTTCTCGGTCGCCTCGCCGGCGACCTCGCGGTAGATGTTCATGGTCCCGGTGATTTCGCTGTCCGCAGGATCCGCATCATGGCCCGAGGTGGATGAGGGCAGGTCAGCGGCAGAACGGGTGGCAACAGCGGGTGGTAATAGGGGCTGCCTCATCACCGCCGGTCAGCCAGCATGACGGGGTGCCTGAGCTTGTGTGGGATGACGTCAGGAACTTCTTCGACCCGAACCTGATGGGTGCGTTGCCAGACGTGCGTGTCGAAGATGCTTCGGTGGAGGACTGGCAGGCGGTGTTCGACCTGGTTCAGACACGGGGCTGGAAGTGGGAGTACTCAGTGGGTGATGTTGTCGTGCCGCTTCCTTCAGCAGTCGATGTGCTGGCGCGACCTGCTGACGCCGAGCTGCCGATCTTGCGGGTGTGGCCGGTCCCTGGCGTCTTGGTCAACTTCTGGCCATACTCTGTGGTCGAGATCGACTTCGACATCGACCTGCGGGAGTTGCAAGGCCAGGAGCGGCTGGACATGCTGTGTGGGTTCTTTGCGGTCATCGGGCGCAGCCTGGGTAAGCCGGTCTTGATGGCTCCCGAGGGCGACTACCAGCACCCGGTCCTCGGCTTCGACGTCGAGGCTGACCGGGTCGTTCTCCTGGCCGATCCACGTCTACCCAAGCGGAACTAAAGCGGTGCTGGCCGCCGCAGGTCCACGCGACCGTCCTCTACGTTCCGCTTAAGCGCCTGAGCCGGGAGTCCCTAGCTCGAACGAAGTCGGCGTAGTCCTCTCCGGCAACCCCGTGGTTGACCCAACGGTGCGGCGACGCCCCGGTCGTGCGCTCTGCCAGTTCCAGCGCCTCGGCCGGGTCTTGCACGTGCCCGGTGATGCGGCCGGGCCCGGAGTCGTCCTCGCCGTCCGGATCAAGCGGCGGGAACCCCGTCAGGTCACGGGAGTTCGCGTCGTGCAGGTCCTGCACGTCGTGGATCGACAGGTTGTAGCCGTCTTGCCATGGCCAGATCGAGACCCATCGGATGCCTTCGATGCCCTTCAGCGTGATGGGTCCGAGAAACTGCTCGACCTCCTTCCTGCGCTGCAGCGTGCCGAGGAGGAAGGACCGGCTGAGGTATCGCACGCTCGGAGGCTACCGACCGCAGAAGCGGCTGCCGTGTTGCTGTCGACAGCAACCGGATCGGACGAGAGGGCACTCAGCCAGACAGTGGCGGATAGCCGCCCCAGGCCAGAGACACACGCGAACCGGCGCGGACGCCGTGCACAGAGCTTGTAAGACGAGATTTACAGGCGAGTCGCCTGTCTCAGTCCAGCCAACCCGGTTCGGCACCACGGATCAGTTCCGCCAACAGACGATGATCGAGCGTCGCCTTCTGCAGGACTGCGCCCAGCTGGCGAAGCGCGTCCACGTCGAAGCTGTGAGCGACGAACGTTCCACCTTCGGAGTCGAAGTCGACCGTGTTGGCGACGTCCGCGAGATGAGCACGCATCGCCTGCCTCGCCACGCCTTCCCAGCCGTAGCCGTTGCCGTATGCGCCGCACTCGTCGAACACATCTACGGCGTCATCCCAGTCAGCGTCGGCCATCATCAGGCAGTACCTGCCGGGGGCGTGGTCGTACTCGAACAGAGTCAGTGGGGCGTACGTGGTCTTGTCATCGAGCACGGCCGGAGCCTAGGCGCTTGGTACGACCCTGGTTCGCCGGATCACTCCGTGACGAGGGCGCGGGGGTCAAAGGTGCACATCCCCTCAGCTCCATCGGCAGGACAAGGGCGGGTTCTCGGGAAACCGAGAACCCGCCCTTGCTGCATGCCGTGGCTGTCGAGCGTCAGCTGACGGTGATGTCGCTGCACCACATGTAGGTCTGGTCCATGTGCGACGCCTTCCACAGCACGAACAGGATGTGGTTCCCGCTGCGCGTGGACGGGATCGTGACGTTGAACGAAATGTTCTGTGCCGGCGCGTAGCGACCGGTCGTCGCGATCAGGTCCAGGTTGCCCCACCCGAGTTTCTGGGTGGCCGGGTTGAACCCCTGCTTCGAAACGTAAACCTGGAAGAAGTCAGCACCGTGGCTGGCCTGGTCGTACATCTGGACCGTCAGGTTGCGGCTGACGGGGGTCGACTTCCACGCTCCCGGCTGGTTGAGCGAGTCGTTCCGGGCGAGGGCGTTGCTGCACAGCTGCCCGTCCGGGGTGCGGGCCTGGAACTGGCCACCGAGACCGTCGCGCAGCTGGCTCATCCAGTTCCACATGGTGTCGGGATTGGCCTGGAACGCCCGGTAACACATCGGGTCCTGCTGCTGCATGGCCGGGTTGGTGTGCTGGTTGCCCCAGGTCTTCCAGCACTGGTACGCGCGGGTCGCCGGGTTGATGACGGTGCCGTGTGCCTGGGCCGCGCCGACCGAGGGCAGGGCGCCGGCCACCATGGCGAACAGCAGGACCAGCGCCTGGAGGGACCGACGGACGGTGGACCGGGGTCGTCCGCCGGACTGATCGGACTTGGTTGAACGCACGGTTCAGCCTCCGTTCTTCGGGATGAATCGGGGGGTGGGAACGCTCCCAAACCCACTGTTACATCCATGTGTCCAAATATCAATGCTGATCTATCTAAAATGGGATATGAGGTGGCCAGGGTGGTCGCCATCGACAGGGGGAACGGGGTCAGAGACCGGCTGCGGCGTCGTACCGGCGACGCTGGTCGGCCATCTCCGACTGGGTCAACGCCTCCTTGAGCGCCAACTCCTCGTACTTGTCCGGGAACATCTCCCGCAGCCGGTCGACGAACATCACGTCGGCGGTCGCCTCGACCACCTGGATGCCCGGCGGGTTGGTGGACATGTCCATGATCAACGGGCCGGCCAGCTTGACCGCCACGTCCCAGGGACGCTTCTTCTCGGCGATCCCGCACAGGTGGAAGCCGTAGACCGTACGCACGTCGGCCAGCGCGGCGGCGTCGGTCGGCTCGTACCCGTAGACGCGGACCCCGCAGATTACCGGCGGCTTACCCTCGGTGGCCGCCTGCTGGGCGCCGTGGCCGGCGTGGTTGTGCTGCCCCGGGTCCGCCTGTTCGAGCGTGGTCCGCATCCGGGCCGTGATCTGTGCCTGCAGGTCCGCCGGCTTCGCCTCCTGGTCCCCCTGCCTGACCAGGACGACCGCGCCGGCCGACACCACCAGCAGGATCACCGCCACCCACACCAGCCGGTTCCGGTACCACCTGGCGGCATTCTCTGGGGAAGTCATGATTGCCTCTCACCTCGTCGCCGGTTCCGGCGTCCTGGCAGACCGAACCGGACGTCCCGGCGGATGCGACGTCGAACGCGTCGGCCGTCGGGGACACGTGTCGGGGGATGCGTACGACGGACGCGGCGGCCTACCCGGCGGGTTGTCCGTCGTCACGGAGATGGCCCGGCTGTGTGGCAGGCGAGCGGCTGCCCAGGTGGCGCGCTGCCGGCACTGCGCTGCTCCCGCGCTGGCCGTTCCCAACGCGGTTGCCCCCGCGCTGCGGCGATACGAGCCATTCCAACACGTCTGGCACCACTGTGGCAACATCGACGTACATCATTGCAAAATCGGCACCGCCGTCAGGCGAACCGTTCGGTCGTCACGGTGACCAGGCCGTGCTGCCGCAGCAGGTTCGTCAGGTCGGCCAGGGTCGCGGGCACCTCCTCGACCCCGTCGGTGCCCAGCAGGACCGTCACGTCGAGGGCCCAGGCGAGGGAACGGCCGACGCGTCGCAGGTCCCAGGTGAACCGGGCACCACCGCTCTCGCGCCGACCGTCGGCGACCGATCCGGCGGTGCCGCCACCCGTCGTACGCCAGCGGCTCCGTAGTGCGGCCACCTGCTCCGCCCGCAGGTCCTTGGCGAACAGGAGGCGGTACAGCCGTCGTTCGGAGAAGCCGTCCGGCGGCTGGCTCGGGCCGAGCCGCAGGGGCGCGGTCGCCGCGATCGGTTGGTGGTCGCGGAAGTACGTCCGCAGCACGTCCTCGGGCGGCAGCTCGCCCCCGCCGAGGCGGCGGTAGGCGTCCGCCGCCTCGGGCCGGCCGGTGGGCACGACCCGGGCGAGTACGGCGGGGTCGGTACGCAGACCACGGCTCAGCGTGGCGGAACTCCACCAGCCGCCGTCCGGTCTCCAGCTCGTGCTGTGCAGGCCGGTGGCGCAGAAGTCGTCCTGGCGGGTGAACTCCTCAACGAGGATGCCCGCCCCGACCTGTCCGCCCGGGTCGGGCAGGAGCAGGTGGTAGTCCAAAGTGCGGCTCGAACGCGGCCGATCGACGATCACCCGTCAGATCCTGCGGCCACCGCCGACGCCGGGCAAGAGCCGTCCACAGGTGCCCGGCAGCGGTCGTCCGTAGCAGACGGACGGCCGTGTGGATCAGTCAGTCACTCATCGGACAGACCGCAACCGAAGGACGCCTTCAGGAGTGCATCTGGCATCAGTCGACGCCCGGGACGGTCCGGGATACACACGGGGAGACAGAAATGAACGACACCGCTCGACGCAGGATGCTCGCCGGCACCGCCGCCGGACTACTGGCCGCCTCGCTCGGCGTCGCCGTGTCCGCGACGGCGACCGCCGCACCCGCCAGGACCACCGCCGGTGCCTGCACGATCAGCACCCTGCCCTACCCGGCGGACACCTACCGGGCCGAAGCGGACGCCATCGACCCGTCGGGCCGCTTCGTCGTGGGGTCCGCCCTGCGGGTCCTCGACACCGGCAACCAGTCCGTGCTGCTGTTCTGGGACGGGCAGCAGCTCACCGAGACCGAGATGCCCGGCCGCAACGGGGTTGTCCCGGTCGACGTCAACGAGAGCGGCACCGTGATCGGCAACGGTTGGGCGGAGGACGGCATCAGTCAGCCGTGGACGTACCGCGACGGCACGTTCGAGAAGTTGCCGGTGCTGCCGTCCACCGGCATCGTCGTCTCCGCCATCAACGCCGCCGGTGACATCGTCGGTTACGGCTCGGACATCGTGCCCGGCGAGTACGTCGGGCTGCGCTGGCCGGCCGCCCGGCCGGGCACGGTCGAGGTGCTCGACGCCCCGGTCAACGCGCAGCCGACCGGGATCACGCCGAACGGGACCATCGTGGGTACCGCAGGCCCGTTCGGTGATTGGACCGGCTGGGTCCGCCGGCCGAACGGCAAGGTCAAGCCGCTCGCGGTCGCCGGTGGCGGGTCGACGGTGGTCAACGCCGCCGGGGGCCGCTGGGCGATCGGCCAGGTCTGGCTCGGCGGCAACAGCCCGGCGAAGGTGCGGTGGGACCTCCGCGACGGATCGCACTCGATCCTCGACCCGGAGGCCGGGCTCGACGACGTGAACGCCAAGGGCGTCGTGGTCGGCGGTGCCCTGGTCACCCGCGGCGCCACCTCCCGGGTCCTGCCGGGCGGTGGTACCCGGATCAACATCGGCGCCCGGTCCATCGCCGACACGGGCACGATCGTCGGCTTCCGCAACGCCGACCGGGTGACCCCGGTCCGTTGGACCGGCTGCTGACCTTCCGAAGGTGACGGTGCGTGGGGCCGGTCCGATCATCGGGCCGGCCCCGGCACGTCAGGGCCGCCAGAAGCCGGCGGTCGCGAACCGGTGCTGGTACTCCAGCATCCCGGACGTGTCGTGCACGTCGAACACCACGCTGCCGGTACGTCTGCTGCCGGCGGCCAGGTCGTTGCCGGCCGGGATGGGCTTGCCGCAGCCGGAGAAGGCGCCCGTGACCGCGTTGGTCTCGGTGCCGTCGGCGGCCACCCACTGGAAGAAGAGCGGGTTCGCCGAGCCGGTGCCCTTGGTCACCGCCACCGTCACGTCGGCGATCACGAACAGGCCCTCGTCGGGCTTCAGGCCGTACGACTTGCAGGGCTTGGTGGCGGTGCGGAACTTCGTCACGGTGATCTCGACGGTGCCGCCGTTGTCGTCGATGACGAGGGTGTCCCCGACGGACATGGTCCGCGCCACGCCGGCGACCGATGGTACGGGCGAGGGCGTGGCCCCGACCGCCGGTTGCCCGACGCCGCCGGTGACGCCGGGGGTGGGCAGCGCCTCGGTCACCTCGTTGGCGGCGTGCTTGGCGCCGATGACGACGGCCACGATACCGCCGGCGCAGAACATCAGGGCGAGCACGGCCGTCGTGACCGCGACGGCGACCACGGTCCGCTGCGACGTCGCCGTCGGTGTGGGCGGCGGCATCGTGATCGGCTGGCCCGGCCCGGCGGCCTGCGGGTACGCGGCACCGGAGTACGGCGGCGGAACCGGCCCGCTGCCCGCAGCCGACCAGGGGCTGGGCGTCGCGGGCGGGACCGTCGGGTCTGTCGCGGACTGCTGCGGTGTCGCCGGGAGCGGCTGCGTCGTCGGCGGCTCCGGGCTCGGCTGCTGAGGGTCCTGCGGTCCGACGGGGGGCTGGGGGTGGGTCACCGTACTCCTTGACGCCTCGTACGTGCGGTTCGGGAACCCGCCGACGCTACCGTGCGCCGCCGGGCACCCGATCGTCGCGCCCGGGCGGTGTCCCATGGCCGCCGCAGTGGCCAGCATGGACGGTGGCGGTCAGCGCGGGGCGAGGACGGCGGCGGTGCGGACCAGGCCGTCGGCGACAACGAACCGGCCGTCGATCGTGGTCGGCGGGTCGGCCACCTCCGCCGCGTCCACCCGCTTCGGTGCGATCCGGGCGGTGAACGTGCCGGTGTCCGGGTCGATCTCCAGCCGGGCGTCGTGGAAGTCCAGCCAGGTTCCGACGACCGGGTGCCAGACCTTGTAGACGGTCTCCTTGGCGCTGAACAGGACGATCGGCCACCGGATGCCGGAGGGTAGCCGCGCGCAGCTCTGCTCCTCCTCGGGCAGCAGCACGAGCCGGCGTACCCCTGCATTGATCTCGCGGTGCTGTTCGGCGTCCATCCCGACGGACCGCACGTCGGTGGTGCGGGCCGCCGCGGCGGCGCAGTAGCCGGCGGTGTGGGTGATGGCGCCCACCACGCCCGCGGGCCAGACCGGCGCGCGGTTCGCGGCGCTGGGCACCGCCACCGTCGGCAGGCCGAGGTCGGCCATGGCCCGGCGGGCGCAGACCCGGCCGGCGGTGAAGTCCCGTCGACGGGTCTGTACCGCCTGGTCGCTGAGACATGCCTGCTCGGCGTCGAGGAGGTCGCCGGTCCAGTCGCCGGGCCCGGCGACGGCCACGGCGACCGTTGGTGGCAGGAGGTCACGCACGGCCGAAACCTACCGTCGGGTAGTGAGCGGGTGCTCGCTCCACGGTCATATTTCCGACTCCCACGACCGGAGAACGTACCGCAAAGATGTAACACCGGAGGGACGCGTCGCGCTCTCCATGATGGCTCCGGGGGGACCACCATCAAGAGCTGGCATGTCCCGTGAACATCTAAGAGGAGCTGCGATGAGCGATGGCGCCGAACGGCCGAAAGGTCGGGCCGACGACCACGCACCGACGACCCCGGGCTGGAACTGCGGCTCCTGCGGCGACGAGTGGCCGTGCGCGACCAAGCGCGGGCGGCTGCTGGCGGAGTACGGGGGTGACCGGGCGATGCTCAGCGTCTACCTGGGCTCCTGTCTCGCCGCCGCCGCCGAGGATCTGCGGGCCGCGCCGGTGATGTCGTTGCAGGACCGGTTCATCGGCTGGCTGCCCCGGGGCACGCGACGAGGCTGAGACCGCCGGTGGCCCCGCCGGCGAACCGGGCGGGGCCACCCACGGGCGCGGTCGGCTCAGGGCCGCCGGGGCCGCCGGGTCAGCGCGAAACCGACCACCCCGGCCACCGCGGCGAGCACGCCGCCGATGCCGGTCCAGATCCAGCGCGAGCCGAGGTCCGGCAGCCAGTCCGTCAGCGAGCCGCCCTCGTCGTCGGCCTCCGGCTCCGGCGTCGGTACGGCGTTGAGCACCGTGCCCGCCTTGGTGTTCGGCACCAGCGGGGCGGCCAGCTCACCGTCGTCGGCCGAGGCGCCCCGGTCGGTCAGGACGCCGACCAGCAGGTCGACGTCGACGGGTGCGCCCAGGTCCGGCTCGGGCAGGTCGGTGACCGAGAGCCGGACGACGTACGTGCCGGGCAGCGGGTCGGCCGACCACGGTTCCGCCCAGGGCCGGACCTCGCGCAGGGTGCAGCCCAGCGTCACGCTCGACGCCTTGCCGTCCACCGTCGGCGTCTGTGCCCCGGCGGTGCATGCCTGCCGCCGGCGCAGCCCGTCGAACACGTCGATGGTCCAGGTCGACGGGCCGCTGCGGGCTTTCGGGAAGGTGACGGTGGCGTTGATCTCGTGGACCTGCCCGGCGGTCGCGGTGAACGACCAGTACAGGTGGTCGCCCACCGAGGCGTCCACGCGTACCGGTTGGCCGGCGGTGATCGGCGTGGCGGTGAGGAACGAGGTGCCGGCCCGGGTCACCGGCGTGGCGCCCGGAGAAGGGGTGGGGGCGGCCACGGCCATCGCGGGCAGCAGCGCGACCCCGCCGGCGGCGAGCAGCGCCGCCAGCGACCGGAACAGTGCGGTACGCATCAGTTCTCCCTCCAGGTGGCGACCCACCAGCGGGTGAGCAGGCCGGCGATCAGGCCGGTGAGCAGACCTGCCACGGTGAGCAGGACGAGCAGCACCCAGCCCCGGCCGAGATCGGGACCGTCCGGGGCGCCGGCGGCGGCGACCACGTCGATGGTCAGCTCCACCGGCATGCCGGGCGTCGCCGCGGTGCCCGGGCGCGCGGCGAACGAGTTGCTGACCACCAGGCAGACGGTGGTGGGCTCGGCGGCGGGCGTCGGGCTCGCCTCGGTGGCGTCCTCGTCGTCGGTGGTGGCCTCGTCGTCGGCGGTGGCCGACCAGCGCAGACCGGCGGAGAGCACGTCGGCCCGGCCGCTGCCGGCATCCGCGCCCCGGACCAGTTCCCGCCCGTCGGCGGCGGTGGCCCGCAGCAGCACCCCGTAGTCCCGGTTCACCGGCCGGTCCAGCGCCATGCTCACCGACGCGCGCAGCTCCTGCCCGGGGCGGACGGGCACCCGGTAGTAGCGGTGCTCGGAGAACGACTCCCGGTCGGCGTACACCCCGGGGGCGAGCAGCGGCGCGGAGCCGCAGGCGTCCGTGCCGCCGACCACGGTCGGCGCCCGGGTGTGGGTGTCGCCGGCTCGCTCGACGAGTTGCTTGATCCGGCCGGTCAGCTCGTCGGCGCTCTGCGCGGCGGTGTACGTGCCGCCGGTCGCCCCGGCGATGCAGAGCAGTTGCCGGCGTACCTTCTCGTCGGGTGCCAGACCGAGCGTGTCGACGACCAGGCTGGTGCCCTGCGCGGCCAGTTCCCGGGCCACCTGGCACGGGTCCGGCGGGGCGCAGGTGTCCTCCCCGTCGGTGATCAGCACGATCCGCCGGGTGGTGGCCCCGGTGCCCAGGTCCTGGGCTGCGGAGCGCAGCGCCAGCCCGACCGGGGTGAACCCGGTCGGCCGGAGGGTCGCCACGGCTGCCTTGGCGGCGGTCCGGTCGACCGGGCCGACCGGCACGATCTGTTGGGTGTCCTGGCAGCCGACCTTCTTGTCCTTGCCCTTGTACGTCGCGCCGAGCACCCGGATGCCGAGCTGGGTCTCCTCCGGCAGCGCGTCGACCACGTCGTTGAACGCCTGCTGGGCCACCGAGATCCGGCTGCGTCCGTCGATGTCCGCTGCCCGCATCGAGCCGCTGACGTCGAGCACCAGCTCGACCCGGGGTGGCTCGGCCACCTGCTCCTCGTCGGCCGCCGCCGGGAGGGGCCCGGTCAGCGCGGTGGTCGCCAGCAGTCCGATAAGGACGGCCGCCGATCGTCTGAAGTTGATCACGGCCCGCAGTGTAGTGAGATCCACTTTGGAGGGCCGGCGGGGTGGTTGGTCGTCCCGGACGGTCGGAGCGCCCCGTTGCGGGCGCTGGGTCCACGTCAGGTCACCCTCGGTCAACGGCCGGAGGATAGTCCTCGGCCCGGCCGGAATCGGTCGGAAATCCGACCCAAGTTGACCCGTTGTGCCGGTGGCGCGCGGTGGTTAAGCTCTTCATGCGCGCCCCAATCGCCCGCTTCCCCCGTGGCAGGCGATCGGGGCGCGCGTCTTTGTGTCCAGCTTGGTGCGCAAACGTCGGGCCCGCACGCTTCACGCGTGCGGGCCCGATGTCCTTCGCGCTGTGCGGCGCGTCGCCTGCCGGTGCTTATATCCAGCGACCGTCGAGCCACATCCGGGCCAGCCAGTCCGAGTACGGGATCAGCTTGCCCACGAAAATCGGATAGAAGTAGGCGAAGCACAGCCCCACGAGCAGCACGTACGCGCCGGCCGCGATGCTGCCCACCAACCGTCGTTCGTAGCCGGCGGTCCCGGGCGTCAACGCCGTCGTCTCGCCCACGTCGCCCCCTGCCGGGGCGATCAGCGCACCCAGCACGTACACCACGGCGAGCACCAGGAAGGGCAGCGCCGGGGCCGCGTAGAACGAGAACATCGTCCGGCCGTCGAGGGCGAACCAGAACCAGGGCAGCAGGCCGGCGGCCACGGTGAGCAGGATCGCGCCGGCCCGCCAGTCCCGTCGGGCGACGCCCAACCAGACGAGCGCCACCAGAGCGGGCAGGAACGACCACCACAGCAGCGGGGTGCCCAGCAGCAGGATCTCCGAGGCGCAGGTCGGCGCGCCGCAGGCGCCGTCCCCCGACCAGTGGAAGGCGACCGGGCGGCCGAGCAGCAGCCACTGCCACGGCCACGACTGGTACTTGTGCGGATCGTCGAGCTGGGCGTGGAAGCCGTACGCGATGCGGTGGTACTCGTAGAGGTTGACCAGTGGCCCGATCACCGGGGTGTCGCTGAGCGACCCCGTGGGGTACGCCGTCGAGGACGCCAGCCGGTAGTAGCCGTCATCGCTGAGCAGCCACCCCGACCAGGTCGCCAGGTAGGTGCCGACCATCAGCAGCCCCGCCAGCACCAGCCAGGGCACCTCGTCCAGCAGGGTGTCCCGCCAGGGCCGGCGGACACCCGCCGACCGGCGGAGCCCGACCTCCCAGAGGACCACGAAGAGGGCGAACACCGGCACGAAGTAGAGCGCGCTCCACTTGACCGCGCAGGCGCACCCGATCAGCACCCCGGCGGCCAGCCGCCACCACGGCCACGTCCGCCAACCGGTCGACGGCCGGCCCGCGGGCCCGGGCCGGCTCGGGTCGAGCCCGTCGTCCAGCGCGCGTGCCCAGCGCCGACGCCGCGCGTCCCGGTCGAGCACCAGCGCGCCGAAGGCGGCCAGCACGAAGAACATCAGGAAGATGTCGAGCAGCGCCGCGCGCGACAGCACCAGGTGAAAACCGTCAAGCGCGAGCAGCAGGCCGGCCGCGCAGCCGAGCACCGTCGAGCGGAACAGCCGGCGGCCGATGCGGACCAGCAGCAGCACCGAGAGCGTGCCGATCAGGGCCGCCGAGAACCGCCAGCCGAACTCCGGCGCGGTGGTGAACAGGTGCCCGCCGACGGAGACCTTCGACTCCGCGTCCTGGTACCCGAAGGCCCACTCGCCGATGCCGATGAGCCACTTGCCCAGCGGCGGGTGCACCACGTACGAGGGGACGTTGTCCTTGTAGTTCCACTCGACGCCCCGGCTGATCAGCCCGTACGCGTCCTTGGCGTAGTACGTCTCGTCGAAGATCTTGCCCTTGGGGCTGGACAGCCCGACGAAGCGCAGGATCGCCGCGATCGCCACCACCACGGCGGTGGCGAGCCACGAGTACGGGTCCATCCGGGTGTCGACGGTCGCGAACCGGCGACGGACCACGGCGGACACGCCCCCGCCGTCGGTTGGCGGCGCCGCCGCTTCCGAAGGGGGGCTGGGCTCGCCGGACACCTCGACCGTGTCTGCCGGGTCGGCGCTCGGGCTCTGCGCTGTCGACGCACTCGTCACCCGGCGATCGTAGGCTGCCAGGGTGTCCTGTGGCGCCCGTCGTCCCTGATACCGGTATCCGCTGTCGATGAAGGAGACGATGACGTGGGTGAAATGTCCGAAGCTGGGCGCCTGATCCTGCTCGGTGCCCCGCTCGGCAACCCCGCCGACGCCTCGGCCCGGTTCCGCGAGGTGCTGGCGAGCGCCGACGTGGTGGCCGCCGAGGACACCCGCCGGCTCACCCGGCTGGCCCGCGATCTCGACATCACCGTCGGCGGTCGGATCGTCTCCTACTTCGAGGGCAACGAGGAACGGCGTACGCCCGAACTCGTCGAGGTCATCCTCGGCGGGTACACCGTGGCGCTGGTGACCGACGGCGGTATGCCGAGCGTCTCCGATCCGGGATACCGGCTGGTCCGGGCCGCGCTCGACGTCGGCGCGCCGGTCACCGTCGCGCCCGGGCCCAGCGCGGTGACTACCGCCCTCGCCGTCTCCGGGCTGCCCTGCGACCGGTTCTGCTTCGAGGGGTTCCTGCCCCGCTCCGGAGGCGCCCGCCGGTCCCGACTGCGGGCGCTCGCCGCCGAGGAGCGCACCCTCGTCTTCTTCGAGGCGCCGCACCGGATCGGCGCGGCGCTCACCGACCTGGCCGAGGCGTTCGGCGCGGACCGGCCGGCCGCGCTCTGCCGGGAGCTGACCAAGACCTACGAGGAGGTCCTCCGCCGTCCCCTCGGTGAGCTGGCCCGCTGGGCCACGGAGACCGAGCCGCGTGGGGAGATCACCCTGGTGGTGGCCGGCGCGCCGGTGACCCCTGCGGAACGCCCCGACGACGAGACCCTGCGCGCGGCGGTCGCCGAGCGGGAGGCCGCCGGCCGGTCCCGCCGGGACGCCATCACCGACGTTGCCACCGAGTACGCCCTACGCCGCCGCGAGGTCTACACGATCGTGCACAGCTGACCCGCCCCGCGCTCACCAGGCGGCGGCCAGGAAGCCCAGGGTGATCAGCGACGGGCCGGCGAGCGCGGCGGTCACCGCCCACCGGCGGTGCCGCCGGCCGGGCAGCCGGGCCGACCCGGTCCACCGGACGATGCCGGCGGCGCAGCCGAGCACCACCAGCAGCCCGGGCAGCCAGCGCAGGTGCCGACTCGCGCCGGTGTCGGCGTACGCGGTGCCGCCGTCCGGGCCGGTCATCCGGGCCCGGTGCGCGGTCCCCGGTGCGCCGCCTCCGGCGGGTACGCCGCTGACCCGTACCCCGTGGGCCAGGAACCGGCCGTCGTCCGCCGTGAAGATCCCTCGGCAGCGCTGGGTGAGTCCTGCCCCGGTACAGGTGTCGATCACCACCGTGCCATCGCGCCCGTGCCCGACGGCGAGCCAGAACGGTCCCGCGCTGACCCAGGCGAAGAAGGCGGTGACCAGGCTCAACAGCACCAGCGCGGCCAGCCCGGACACCGGGTCGGGCAGGGCTGTCGTCCGGGCGGTCGCGCGGCGGGACGTCGCCGAGGCGCGGGGCGCGGAATCCTCCCGGACCGGGGTGCCGTCCCAGTGCACCTCCTCGATCGGCGCCCAGAAGGCGCTGTCGCCGTCCGGCAGATCCGTCCCGTCCGACCGGTACGCGTCCCGGCCACGGCCCTGCTGACGGACCGGCACCCGGCGCGGCACCGCGTCCACCGGCGCCCCGGTGGTCGGTTCCACCTCGACCGTCGCCGCCCCACCCGGTTCACCATCGGCGCGCGCCGCGCTCCCGGCCGCCGTCCCGGCGTACGAACCGGGTGGTGGCGTCTCGGCGGACGGGCCCGGCGGGTGCGGGCGGGCCGGGCTGGGCGTGGGCGCCGCCGGGCTGGGCCGCGCCGGGGTCGGCGTCGGCGGCCGTGGCGTCGGGCTCGGCCGGGACGCGGCGTCCGGCCGTGGCGCCGGGCCCGGCACGATGGGACGCTCGTCATGGTCCCGGGCCGCTCGTCTGCCAGTCACGACGTTCATTGCACACCGGCAGCAGGGGCTGAACGGGCAGCTGGACCGCGTGTCGGCGACAAATCGGACCAAAGGCCGAGGGGGTCGGCCCGGTCCGTCGACCCGGCACCCCCTATTGGTTCGCGGGCCCGCCGGACGGGTCACTAGGCTTGCTGCTCATGAGTCACGTTCTCGCGGCAGTGGCCTGGCCGTACGCCAACGGCCCCCGCCACATCGGCCACGTCTCCGGTTTCGGCGTTCCCTCCGACGTCTTCGCCCGGTACATGCGGATGGCCGGCCACGACGTGCTCATGGTCTCCGGCACCGACGAGCACGGCACCCCCATCCAGGTGCAGGCCGACGCCGACGGGGTCACCCCGCGCGAGCTGGCCGACCGGTACAACAGGGTGATCGTGGAGGACCTGCACGGTCTCGGCCTCTCCTACGACCTGTTCACCCGCACCACCACCCGCAACCACTACGCGGTGGTGCAGGAGTTGTTCGAGGGGATGTACCGCAACGGCTACATCGTGCCGAAGACCACCATGGGCGCGATCTCGCCGTCCACCGGGCGCACCCTGCCCGACCGGTACATCGAGGGCACCTGCCCGATCTGCGGGTACGACAGCGCCCGGGGCGACCAGTGCGACAACTGCGGCAACCAGCTCGACCCGATCGACCTGATCGACCCGAAGTCGCGGATCAACGGCGAGACCCCGAAGTTCGTCGAGACCGAGCACTTCTTCCTCGACCTGCCCGCCTTGGCCGACGTGTTGCGGCAGTGGCTGGACACCCGCGAGGGGTGGCGGCCCAACGTGCTGCGGTTCTCCCGGAACCTGCTCGACGACCTCCAGCCCCGGGCGATCACCCGTGACCTGGAGTGGGGTGTGCCGATCCCGCTCGACGACTGGCGCGACCGCCCCGACAAGCGGATCTACGTGTGGTTCGACGCGGTGATCGGCTACCTGTCCGCGTCGATCGAGTGGGCCCGCCGCTCCGGCGACCCGGAGGCGTGGCGGAAGTGGTGGTCGGCCGACGGCGAGGGCAAGGACGCCCGGTCCTACTACTTCATGGGCAAGGACAACATCGTCTTCCACTCGGTGATCTGGCCGGCGCTGCTCTCCGGCTACTCCGGCGAGGGCTCCCGCGACGGTGAGCCGGGCGAGCTGGGCCGGCTCAAGCTGCCCACCGAGGTCGTTTCCAGCGAGTACCTGACCATGGAG
Organism: Micromonospora sp. bgisy143; assembly: GCF_057708145.1. NCBI lineage: Bacteria > Bacillati > Actinomycetota > Actinomycetes > Micromonosporales > Micromonosporaceae > Micromonospora > Micromonospora sp. bgisy143. Next base: position 124,166 of record NZ_JBYIRN010000001.1, on the reverse strand, counting down.
GGGCGCAAGTTCTCGTCGTCCCGCAAGGTGGTCATCTACGTCCGGGACTTCCTGGAGCGCTACGACGCCGACGCGCTGCGCTACTTCATCGCCGCCGCCGGCCCGGAGAGCAACGACACCGACTTCACCTGGGCCGAGTTCCTGCGCCGCAACAACGACGAGCTGGTCGCCGGCTGGGGCAACCTGGTCAACCGGTGCGTCTCGATGGCCGCGAAGAACTTCGGGGCCATCCCGCCGGTCGACCCGGCCGGGCTCACCGAGGCCGACGAGGCGCTGCTCGCCGTGGCCCGGGCCGGCTTCGAGACGGTCGGTGACCTGATCGGCCGGCACCGGCAGAAGCAGGCCATCGGCGAGGCGATGCGGGTGGTCGCCGAGGCCAACAAGTACCTCTCCGAGCAGGCGCCGTGGAAGCTCAAGGCCGAGGCCGACAAGCCGCGCCAGGGCACCATCCTGCACGTCGCCCTCCAGGTGGTCAGCGACGCCAACACGCTGCTCACCCCGTTCCTGCCGCACTCCGCCCAGAAGGTGTTCGAGCTGCTCGGCGGCACCGGCGTACACGCGCCGATGCCCGTCATCGAGCAGGTCGACGACCTGGACGGCGGCCCGGCGTACCCGGTGCTCACCGGGGACTACACGGTGGGCGCGCGCTGGGAGTCGGTGCCGATCGAGACCGGCCGGCCGCTGGCCGCGCCGACGCCGGTGTTCCGCAAGCTCGACCCGTCGATCGTCGACGAGGAGCTGGCGCGGCTGGCCGGCTGAGCGTCGGGCGGCGCGCGGCGGCACATCCTGCCGCCGCGTGCCGTCAGAGCGCGTACCGGGTGTCCATGACCCGGTCGTCGGCGACCTCGGCGGCCGGCGCCCAGGTCTCGAAGACGCCCCGGTCGTGGCACTGCGCGCCGGTGTCGACCACCGCTTCCGGGTCGGGGTGCCGCAACCGCAACCGCAGCCAGCCGGCCTCCTCGCGCAGCACCAGGCACGGCACGCCCCGCCAGGTGGCGAACCGGAGCCGGCGGGCCACCGACTCCACCGGGTAGCGGGCCGCCCGGGTCATCGCCAGCACCCGGAACCCCCCGGGCAGGTCGGCCAGCGCCTCGTACTCGGTGTCGCCGTAGCGGCCGACCAACTGGGTGGAGCGCGGGGCGTCGCCGGTCGGCACGAACTCCTGGTCGGGGGAGAGGCCCGGCACCGCGGCCAGCAGGTGCCGCCACTGCGGTCCCACCATCCGCAGCCACGCGCGCTGCTCAGCCTGGTAGCTGTAGAGCACCACCTCCACCCCCTCGGCGGTGTACGCGAGCAGCGTCGCGTTCGCCGGCATCGGCAGGTCGGCGAAGTCCCGGGTGACGAACTCCGGGATGAGCTGCCCGTTGCTCGGCACGAACCCGGTGCCCAGCACCGCGGGGCCCACCCGGTCCCGGGGCCGCAGCGCGGTCAACCCCCGGTGCGCCTCGCCCACCGGCACGTCGTAGTCACCCGGGTCGGCCGCCCGCCAGCGCAGCGCGTACGCCACGTCCGATCCGTCCCGCCCGACGTCGCCGTCGGTGCGCAGCACCGTGGTCGCGGCCGGTGTGCGCAGGTGCGCCACATCGTGCTCCCGGTAGCAGAAGCCGTGCGGCAGCCAGCCCCGCACGTACCCGGCGAGCTGCCGCGCGGAGAGCACCTTCACCATCCGGGTCCCGCGCCGCACCACCGCCGAGGCGCGCACCGCGGCCAACACCGGGTCGCCCGCCGCCGACGGCTGCTGGCTGAGCTGGTGTACGTGCGACCAGCCGTGCTCCCGGTGCGCCGGCAGCATCAGCGGCGTCTCCGGCTCCTCGGCGGCCTCGACCGCCCCGTGCACCGCGCTCACCTCGGTGACGTGCACGAACCGACGCCACGGCAGAGCGCTGCCCGAGCGGGGCGCCCGTTCGAAGCCGGCCACCTCCTCGGCGCTGAACAGCTCGTACGCGGCGCCCCGGGCGATCTCCTCGGCCGGGTACACGCCGCCGCCGAACGCCACCCGCAACCCGGTCCGTTCGCCGGCCGCGTCGCTCGTGTGCGGTGTGACGCTCACGCCGCCGTACCCGATGGCTCGGCCGCCACTGACTCGCTCCGCTCGCTCACGCGAGCGACGGTAGAGTCGCGCGGCGTAGTCGAGGTGAACGCCGGGTGGCGGGCGGGTGGACGACGTCGGTGTGTGATGCTGTCGCTGATGAGCGAGCCGACTGAAACCCGCCGCGAGCGTGCCGCCCGGCGGGCCGGAGAGTTCCCGCCTGCCCCCGAGCCGTTGCCCCGGCCGGTGCTGGACAGCCACACCCACCTGGACATCACGGTCAGCGAGGCCGGCGTACCGGGTGGCGGGCCGGTCGACGACCCGGTCGCCGCGGTGGTCGACCTGGCCACGTCGGTCGGGGTGGACCGGTTGGTGCAGGTGGGGGTCGATGTCGCCTCCTCACGCTGGGGCGCGGACATCGCCGACCGGCATCGGTCCGTGCTGGCCACCGTGGCGCTGCACCCCAACGAGGCGCCCCGGCTGACGGACCTCGACGAGGCGCTGCGGGAGATCGAGTCGTTGGCCGCCCGGGACCGGGTCCGGGGGATCGGCGAGACCGGGATGGACTTCTTCCGGACCGGCGACGAGGGGCGCGCCGCGCAGGAGGAGAGCTTCCGGGCGCACATCGCCATCGCCAAGCGGTACGGCAAGGCGCTGGTCATCCACGACCGGGACGCCCACGCGGACGTGCTGCGGATCCTCGACGACGAGGGCGCCCCGGACACGGTGGTGCTGCACTGCTTCTCCGGTGACGCCGAGTTCGCCCGGGAGTGCGTGCGCCGGGGGTACCTGCTCAGCTTCGCCGGCACGGTCACCTTCGGCAGCGCCACCGCCCTGCGCGAGGCCGCCGCGCTGACCCCGCCGGACCAGATCCTGGTGGAGACCGACGCTCCCTACCTCACCCCGACGCCGCACCGGGGACGGCCGAACGCGTCGTACCTGATCCCGCTGACCGTCCGCTTCCTCGCCGAGACCACCGGCAGTGACCTGGACGAGCTGTGCGCGGCCATCTCGGCCACCGGCGACCGGACCTTCGGCCCGTGGTGAGTCTCCTCGGCCCGGCGGAGATCCGGGAACTCGCCACCCGCCTCGGCGTCGCGCCCACCAAGAAGCTGGGCCAGAACTTCGTGCACGACCCGAACACCGTCCGGCGGATCGTCACCGCGGCCGGCCTGACGCCCGACGACGTGGCCCTGGAGGTCGGCCCCGGCCTCGGCTCGCTCACCCTGGGACTGCTGCCGGTCGCCGGGCACGTACACGCCGTGGAGATCGACCCCACGCTCGCCGGCGCGCTACCGGAGACCGCCGCCCGGCACGCCGGGGCGGACGCCGGCCGGCTCACCGTGCACCGCGCCGACGCGCTGCGCGTCAGGGCCGCCGAGCTGGGCGACCCGCCGCCGACCGCGCTGGTCGCGAACCTGCCCTACAACGTCGCGGTGCCCGTGGTGCTGCATCTGCTGGCCGAGCTGCCGACCCTGCGGCACGGCCTGGTCATGGTGCAGAAAGAGGTCGCCGACCGGCTCGTCGCCGGTCCCGGCTCCAAGGTGTACGGCATCCCGTCGGTCAAGCTCGCCTGGTACGCCGACGCCCGGAGCGCCGGACGGGTGCCGCCGAACGTGTTCTGGCCGGTCCCCAACGTCGACTCCGGTCTGGTCGCCTTCACCTGTCACGAGCCGCCCCGACCCGACGTACCCCGGGAGCGGGTCTTTGCCGTGGTGGACGCGGCGTTCGCGCAACGCCGCAAGACCCTGCGCGCGGCGCTCGCCGGCTGGGCCGGCGGTCCGGACCGGGCCGAGGCCGCCCTCACCGCCGCCGGCGTCGACCCCGGCGCTCGCGGCGAGTCGCTGACCGTGGAGCAGTTCGCGGCCATCGCCGCGTCGGCTCCGGCCCCCACGCCGACCGCGAAGTAGGCTGACGCCGTGCCCGCCGAGGAGGTGTACGAGTGACCGCGGATGCTCTGCCGCCGCCGCGCAACCGGTGGTCCGGTCCGGACCTCTGGCGCCAGAAGCTCGGCAACTACACAGTCGAAGACGTGCTCTCCCTGCCCGACGACGCTCCCCGGGTGGAGCTACGCGACGGAGTCATGATCGTGGTTCCCTCCCCGACGTTCGGTCATCAGAAGATCAGCGGCCTGCTCTGGAATTGGCTGAGACAACATTCGCCGCAGGGGATGGAGGCCAGCTTCGCCACAGGCGTCATGGTCGGCGTCGACCAGACCTTTGAGCCTGACGTCATGCTTCTCGCAGCGGAAACGATCAACTATGACAGTCACTACTCGACTGCTGAGCCCGTGATTCTGGTTGTCGAGGTCGTCTCCCGCAGCACCCGACGTCGGGACCGGCTGGAGAAGCCGGCCGACTACGCCGATGCCGGGATTCCGCACTACTGGCGGATCGAGCAGAATCCGGTGCACGTGTACGCGTACGACCTGGTCGACGGCCGATACGAGCTGGTCGCCGACTCCGCCGAGGAGCTGATCGTGGCCAAGCCGTTCGACATCCGCCTTCGCCTGCGGGACATCACCCCGTGACCGAGGCCTGGCGACCGGACGACGAGGACGAGCGACGCGGGGCCATCGGCCCGGTACGGGTACGCGTGCCCGCTAAGGTCAACCTGCACCTCGGGGTCGGCCCGCTGCGCCGGGACGGCTACCACGAGTTGAACACCGTCTACCACGCGATCTCCATCCACGACGAGCTGACCGCCCGCCGGGGCGACACCCTCGCCCTCACGATGGAGGGCGAGGGCACCGGCGAGCTGGCGCTCGACGACTCCAACCTGGTGATCCGCGCGGCGCACGCCCTGGCCGGCTACGCGGGTGTCCTGCCGCACGCCCGGCTGCACCTGCGCAAGCAGATCCCCCTCGCCGGTGGGCTGGCCGGCGGCAGCGCCGACGCGGCCGCCGCGCTGGTGGCCTGCGACGCGCTCTGGGGCACCGGCCTGTCCCGCGACGAACTGGCCGGGATCGCCGCCGACCTCGGCTCGGACGTGCCGTTCCTGATCTACGGCGGTACCGCGCTGGGCACCGGTCGCGGCGAGGCGGTCAGCCCGGTGCTGGTCCGGCCCACGTCCTGGCACTGGGTGGTGGCGATCGCCGACGTCGGCCTGTCCACGCCGGCCGCGTACCGCGAGCTGGACCGGCTTCGTGACGCCGGCACCGCCGGCGCCCCGCTGGGCAGCACCGATGCCCTGCTCGGTGCGCTGCGTCAGCGCGACCCCCGGGTCCTCGCCCGTACGCTCGGCAACGACCTGCAGGACGCGGCGCTGGCCATGCGCCCCGCCCTGGCCGACACCCTGAAGGCCGGCGAGGCCGCAGGCGCGCTCACCGGCATCGTCTCCGGTTCCGGCCCCACCTGCGTGTTCCTGGCTGCCGACGCCGCCGCCGCCGAACGGATCGCCGCCGAGCTGACAAGTGCCGGGGTGTGTCGGGAGGCGCGGGTCGCGCACGGTCCGGTGGCGGGGGCGCGCGTCGTCTGACGTCGCCGGCCGCGCGGCGCGGGGGTCCGGTCGTCCGCGTACCCTTGGGTCAGGCGTCCCGAGGTGCCCGCCGGCACCCGGACGCCTTGATCTTGAAGGGTGGAACGTGGCCAACATCGTCAATCTGGACCGGGTGTCCAAGGGGTACGGCGCCGCCGGGCGGCTGCTCACGGACGTCTCGCTCGGCTTGGACGACGCCGACCGGATCGGTGTGGTCGGCCTCAACGGCGCCGGCAAGTCCACCCTGCTGCGCCTGCTCACCAAGCAGGAGGAGCCCGACGACGGCCGGGTCACCCACCGCCGCGACCTGCGCGTGCTCTGGCTGCCGCAGCAGCTCACCCTCGCCCCCGACGCCACCGTCCGGGACGTGGTGCTCGGCACCGCCTGGCTGGTCGAGGGCATGGGCGCCGAGCACGAGTGGGCCGGCGACGCCGGCGTCCGCAACATCCTCGACGGTCTCGGCATGCCGCACCTCGGCCTCGACCAGCCCGTCGGGCCGATGTCCGGCGGCGAACGGCGACGGGTCGCGCTCGCCGCGCTGCTGGTCCGCGACGCGGACCTGCTGATCCTCGACGAGCCCACCAACCACCTCGACGTCGGCGGTGTGGACTGGCTGGCCCGGCACCTCGTCGGCCGCAAGGGCGCCCTCGTCGTGGTCACCCACGACCGGTGGTTCCTGGACGCCGTCTGCACCACCACCTGGGAGGTCGCCGACCAGACCGTCCGGGCGTACGAGGGCGGCTTCGCCGCCTGGACCCTGGCCCGCGCCGAGCGCGAGCGGGTCGCCGCCGCCACCGAGGCCCGCCGGCAGAACCTGCTGCGCAAGGAGATCGCCTGGCTGCGGCGTGGCCCGCCCGCCCGCACCTCCAAGCCCCAGTTCCGGATCGACGCCGCCAACGCGCTGATCGCCGACGTGCCGCCGGCCCGCGACACCATGTCGTTGCAGCGGATGGCCGTCTCCCGACTCGGCAAGCAGGTGTACGAGCTCACGGACGTCGAACTGCACGCCGGGCCGAAGGAGATCCTGCGCGACGTCACCTGGCTGGTCGGCCCCGGCGACCGGATCGCCATCCTCGGCGCCAACGGCGCCGGCAAGACCACCCTGCTGCGGATGCTCGCCGGCATCACCCGACCCGAGGGGGGCCGCCTCACCACCGGCTCCACGGTCCGGCCGGCGTTCCTGTCCCAGGAACTCGCCGAGCTGCCCGGACACCTGCGAGTGCTGGAAGCCGTCGAGGAGGTCGCCCGCCGCGTCCAGCTCGGCGACCGGGAGGTCTCCGCCGCTCAGCTCGCCGAGGTCTTCGGCTTCGACGACCGCCGGCTCTGGACGCCCGTCAGCGACCTCTCCGGCGGTGAGCGCCGCCGGTTGCAGATGCTGCGGCTGCTCGCCGGCGAGCCCAACGTGCTGCTCTTCGACGAGCCCACCAACGACCTGGACACCGACACCCTGGCCGCGCTGGAGGACCTGCTCGACTCGTGGCCGGGCACGATCATCGTGGCCAGCCACGACCGCTACCTGATCGAACGCGTCACCGACACCGCGTACGGGATGTTCGGCGACGGCCGGCTGGTGCACCTCCCCGGTGGCGTCGACGAGTACCTGGCCCGGGCCGCCGAGCGGGCCGGCGCCACCCGGACCGGCGGCACCGCGACCACCGCACCGGCCGGTCCGGCCACGAGCGGCATGTCCGCCGCCGAGGTGCGCCAGGCCCGCAAGGAGCTGACCCGCCTCGAACGGCAGCTCGGCAAGCTCGACCAGCGCGAGGCGACCCTGCTCGACCAACTCGCCGCCGACGCCACCGACTACGCCCGCGTCGCCGAGCTGGACACCCAGCTCAAGGATCTGCGTGCCGAACGGGAACGGATCGAGGAGAGCTGGATGACCCTCGCCGAGGAGCTGCCCGAGGGCTGACCCCACCGGGCACGCCGGCCCGGGGGCCGTGTGCGGCGTCACACCGGCACATGCGGGACAATCATCGGCGACACCTCACCCCACGGCGTTGGAGACCCAGACATGGCCCACACCCCCATCAACCACCCCGCGCGGCCGATCTACCGGGTGATCGCCGCGTTGACCGGTCTGTACCTGGTGGTCTTCGGTGTGCTCGGCATCATCGCGAGCGCCGGCAACGAGGTCCTCGCGCAGGACGACACGAAGGTCCTCGCCCAGGGCACCAACCTCGGCTTCTCGCTGCTCAGCGTGTTGCTCGGGCTCGTCGTCGTGGCCGGCGCGGCGCTCGGTCGCAACATCGACGTGGCGGTCAACCAGTGGCTGGCGTACGCGCTGATGGCGATCGGCCTCGGCGGTCTCGCGTTCATCCGTACCGACGCCAACATCTTCAACTTCAACGTCATCACGGTGATCGTGCTGCTGTCGGCCTCCCTGGTGCTGCTGATGGCCGGCATGTACGGCAAGGTCGGCACGGACGAGGAGGCGGAGGCGTTCCAGAAGGCTCGGCTGGTCCTTTAGGTTTCTGGGTTTCGGCCGTGGGTTTTCGCCGGAGCCCGAGCTGCTCCGGGCGGTCAGGCTTGATCCCTGCGCAGCTCGGGCTCCGGCGAAAACCTGACCTGGTCCAGCCTCCGGCGGACCCGTCCGGCTTTGTGGTTCTTCGGACAGTTGGCCCTGCCCTGGGTGACAATCCTCCTGAAACGGTCAGACTCAGGTGGATGGGGTTCGGGTATGCCGCACTTTCCGGTCAACCATCCGGCACGGCCGCTCTACCGGGTTCTGTCCGGGCTGATCGGCGTCTACATCCTGGTGTTCGGGGTGTGGGGTGTCGCCGAGACGATCGGTGACCCGCTCTTCGCCCGCAGCAGCACCTGGGCCCTCGGCCTCCGGACGAACCTGGCCTTCTCGCTCGCCTCCGTGGTCTTCGGAGTCGTCCTGATCGTCGGGGCGTCCCGACGCACCAACCTCGGCCACTACATGAACCTCACCGCCGGCGTGGTGTTCCTGGTGACCAGCATCCTCATGATGTCCGTGCTGCAGACCGACGCGAACTTCCTGAACTTCTCGATGTCGACCGTGGTCGTGTCGATGCTGTTCGGTCTGGTGCTGCTGGGCACCGGCCTCTACGACAAGGTCGGCCCGTCGGAGCACGCCGAGGCGGAGCTGGAACGCCGCAAACATCCGGTGGCCGACGCGCACCGGAGCTGAACCGGGGTCAGCGCCGGCGGGCGGTGATCAGCGTGGGCTTCGCCTCCAGATGCGACAACCCGTTCCAGGCCATGTTGACCAGGTGCGCCGCCACCGTCTCCTTGCGCGGCTTGCGCACCTCCAGCCACCAGCGGCCGGTCAACGCGACCATGCCCACCAGCGCCTGCGAGTAGAGTTCGGCGAGCTTCGGGTCGTACCCCCGGCTCTTGAACTCGGCGCCCAGGATGTGCTCGACCTGGTGGGCGACGTCGTTCATCACGCTGCTGAAGGTGGCCGTGCCGGACATCAGCGGCGACTCGCGGACGAGCACCCGGAACCCGCTCGTCTCCTCCTCGATGTAGCCCAGCAGGGCCATCGCCGCCTGCTCCAACAGCTCCCGCGGATGCCCCGCCGTCAGCGCCGTGGTGATCCGGTCCAGCAGGGACCGGACCTCCCGGTCGACCACGACCGCGTAGAGCCCTTCCTTGCCGCCGAAGTGCTCGTACACCACCGGCTTGGAGACCTTTGCCCGGGCCGCCACCTCCTCGATGGAGGTGGCGTCGAAACCCCGCTCGGCGAACAGTTGCCGACCGATCGCGATCAACTGCTCCCGGCGCTGGGCCGCCGACATGCGTACCCGGGAGGTGGACTTGGGTTTTGCCGCCGCGGCCGGCGCGGGCCGCCGGCCGGCCGGCTCGTCACTCACCTCGGGCATGTCGCCGCCTCGCTGGCGCTCCGTCACGCCCTGCCGTGGAATGGTGTCTCCGCTGTGCCCGTTCACGTCGTCGCCTCACTGGCGGGCGGACCGACCGCCCTGCCGTGCCGTGCGACCAAACCCGGATCGGGCCCGGCCCTCGTCCGCCGAGCCGTCCGGTCCCCCCGCGTCGCTCGGTCATCCGGTCATCCTGCCAGGCGACATCCCGTGGCACCGCCCGGTTTACCGGGGTGCGACCGGCTTCACGAGCTTGGCGGCGAGGCGTTCGGGCTTGGGCCAGCGCACCTGCGACGCCGCGCCGACCTTCTCGAACAACCAGATTACCCGCGCCGAGATGTCCACCTGGCCCCGCAGCACACCGTGCCGCGCACTGGTCGGGTCGGCGTGGTGCAGGTTGTGCCAGCTCTCGCCGAACGACAGGATGGCCAGCGGCCAGAAGTTCGACGCGCGGTCGCCCTGGCGCATCGCGAACGGGCGCTCGCCGTACACGTGGCACACCGAGTTGATCGCCCAGGTGACGTGGTGCAGGAGGCCGATCCGGACCAGCCCGGCCCAGAAGAACGCGGTCAGCGCGCCCTGCCACGACCAGGTCACCAGACCCCCGATCAGTGCCGGGCCGAGCAGCGAGATGGCCACCAGCGCCGGGAAGAGCCGGTCCACCCGGCTGATGTCGCGGTCGGCGATCAGGTCGGGGGCGAACCGTTCCCGGTTGGACAGCTCGCGACGGAACAGCCAGCCCACGTGGGCGTGGAACAGGCCTCGGGTCAGCGCCCAGACGCTCGTGCCGAACCGCCACGGCGAGTGCGGGTCACCCTCCAGGTCGGAGAAGGCGTGGTGCCGCCGGTGGTCCGCTACCCACTGGATGATCTCGCCCTGCACGGCCAGAGAACCCGCGACCGCCAGGGTCACCCGCAGCCACCGCTTGGCCTTGAATGAGCCGTGCGTGAAGTAGCGGTGGAAACCCACCGTGATGCCGAGCCCGGAGACCACGTACCAGACCAGACCGATGATCACGTCCGTCCAGCCCAGCCAGCCGCCCCAGGCGACCGGCACGGCGACGAGCAGGGCGACGAACGGGATCACGACGAACGCCCACAGGGCCGCCAGAATCCCGGGAGACTGGGTGCCGTCGGTGAGCGGTTTCGGGCCGGGGCCGGTGGTGGGGGATTCGAGCACGGTGGTGGACATGACACCTCGCAGAGGGACGGGGGAAGATCACTAACCTACGCTTACGTCACCGTAACTTACGGGCCGGTAGATCGCACGAGGAACTTTCTCAGAGCTGTCGTACGCTCGTTCTAAACTGCTGGTCGTGACCGATCCAATCGCCGCCGAGGTGCGCCGCCTGCGTACCGTCGAACAGCTCTCCGTCGCGCAGATCCAAGCCCGTCTCGGCATCGGTAGGGACCGGGTTCGGGACATGCTTCGCGGCGTGCCGCCACCGGCGTGGACCCGGAGGCCGACGGCAAAGGACGACCTGCGGGAGCAGGCAATCACTCTGCGCCAGCAGGGCTGGTCCGTGCCGGACATAGCCGAACGGCTCGGGGTGAGCAGGTCGGGCGCGTACGGGTGGGTGCGACATCTGCCGCTCGATACGGACGCCCCGGCTGCGCGTGCCCGGCATGAGGTGCATGTGAAGGCCCGCGCGGACGCACGCTGGGGCGCGCACCGCACGGCCCGCGACGCTGCGCGAGCTGCGCAACACGCGCGGGCTGCCGATGCGGTCGGCGAAGTTGACCAGCGCGACCTGCTGCTGCTCGGGGCGGCAATCTACTGGTGCGAAGGCGCCAAATCGAAGCCGTGGCGTCGAGACGAGCAGGTGACTTTCATCAACAGCGATCCTGGCCTGCTGGAGCTGTTCCTTCGTTTCCTGGCCGCGTGTGACATCGGCAGGAGTGTGCCCACCTATCGAGTGAGCATCCACGAGACGGCGGACGCCGAGGTTGCTGTGGGGTGGTGGGCCGAACGACTGGGGCTGCCCCTTGACCGGTTCCGGCGCTCCAACATAAAACAGCATCGACCGGTTACGTCACGCCGGAACGTCGGGGACGACTATCACGGCTGTCTGGTGATCAAGGTGCCGCGTAGTCGTGAGCTCTATTGGCGGATCGAGGGTATGATCTCTGCGCTGTTCCGAGTCCCGTCCGACACGGCGGGTTCTTGACAGATTGATGGGGTGTGGGGTAACGGCAACCCGCAGACCTTTGGAGTCTTGAGCTCCTGGTTCGAATCCAGGCACCCCAGCTCATATCGGATATCTCGGGCGTGGTTAGCATGGCCGCGAGAGTGTCCGCCGTCCCGACGGGAGCCACGTCGTGCCCCAGCCCCACCTTCGTACCGTCGTCGTACTCGCCGCCGGTGAGGGCAAGCGGATGAAGTCGACACTGCCCAAGGTGCTGCACCCCCTGCTCGGCCGTACGCTGCTGGGCCACGTGTTGAGCGCGGCGGCGCCGCTGGCCGCCGACCGGACCGTCGTCGTGGTGGGCCACGGCGCCGACCAGGTTCGTGCCCACCTCGCCGAGATCGCCCCCGACGCCACGCCGGTGCTGCAGGCCGAGCAGCTCGGCACCGGGCACGCCGTGCGGATCGCGTTGAACGCCGTGCCGGACGGCGCCGGCACGGTCGTGGTGATCAACGGAGATGTGCCGTTGCTGCGCCCGGAGACGGTGGGCGCGCTGGTGACCGCGCACGAGGAGGCCGCCGCGGCGGCCACCGTGCTGGCCGCCGAGGTGCCCGACCCGACCGGGCTGGGGCGGATCGTCCGGGACGCCGACGGCCGGCTGGAGCAGATCGTCGAGGAGCGCGACGCCGACGCGGCGCAGCGTGCGATCCGCGAGATCAACGCCGGCATCTACGCCTTCGACGCGGCCCGGCTGCGTGCCGCGTTGGGCAAGCTCTCCACGGACAACGACCAGGGCGAGGAGTACCTGACCGACGTGTTCGGCCTGCTCCGCTCGGCCGGGGAGCCGGTCGCGGTGCACGTGGCCGTCGACCATGTCGAGACGCTCGGTTGCAATGACCGGGTCGAGTTGGCGTCGCTGCGCCGGCTGCTGCGCGACCGGGTCAACGAGGCGTGGATGCGTACCGGGGTGAGTCTGCTCGACCCGGTGACCACGTGGATCGACGTGACGGTGGCGCTGGACCGGGACGCGGTGATCGACCAGAACACCCAGTTGCGCGGTGCCACGGTGGTCGGTGCGGGCGCGCTGGTCGGGCCGGACGTCACACTTGTCGACACGATTGTGGGCGAGGGCGCGTCGGTGGTGCGCAGCCACGCGGTCGGCGCCGAGGTGGGCGCGGGCGCGAGCGTGGGGCCGTACGCGTACCTGCGGCCGGCCGCGCGCCTCGCCGACAAGGCGAAGGTCGGCACGTTCGTCGAGGTGAAGAACTCCGAGATCGGGGCGGGCTCGAAGGTGCCGCACCTGACCTACGTGGGTGACGCGACGATCGGTGAGCAGAGCAACATCGGTGCCGCGTCGGTCTTCGTGAACTACGACGGAGTCAACAAGCACCGCACGGTGATCGGCAGCCACGCCCGCACGGGCGCGGACAACATGTTCGTGGCGCCGGTCGAGGTGGGCGACGGCGCGTACACGGCGGCCGGTTCGGTGATCGTCGACGACGTGCCGCCGGGCGCGATGGGCGTCGCCCGGGCGCGGCAGCGCAACATCGAGGGCTGGGTGGTGCTGCGGCGGGCCGGTACGCCGGCGGCCGAGGCCGCGCAACGTGCCCGCGGTGCGCAGCGGTCCGGCGACGCGAAGGGTGCGTCGGAGACGGGCGGCACCGCAAGTGACAGTGAGGCAATGCACGGGCGGGCCGAGACGGTGGGCGGTGCGTCCGGCGCGGGAGATACTGCAACCGAATAGTCCCCGACCCACCACCACCGGGCCGGGTACCGCCGACAAACGGGAGCAGACGGGCCCATGGGCAGCATCGTCGCCGAAAACCGCAAGAGCCTGATGCTCTTCTCCGGACGGGGTTTCCCGGAGTTGGCCAAGGAGATCGGCGAGGTGCTCGGCGTGGCACCGACGCCGGCCGACGCGTACGAGTTCGCCAACGGTGAGATCTTCGTACGGTTCAAGGATTCGGTGCGTGGTTCGGACGCCTTCGTGGTGCAGTCCGTGACGCACGGGGTGAACACCTGGGTCATGGAGACCCTGATCATGGTGGACGCGTTGAAGCGGGGTTCGGCGAAGCGGATCACCGTGGTGCTGCCGTTCTACCCGTACGCGCGGCAGGACAAGAAGCACCGGGGTCGGGAGCCGATCTCGGCCCGACTGGTGGCGGATCTGCTGAAGACCGCCGGTGCGAACCGGATCCTCACCGTCGACCTGCACACCGCGCAGATCCAGGGCTTCTTCGACGGGCCGGTGGATCACCTCTTCGCGATGGACGTGCTCGCCGAGTACGTGGAGCACAGGTACGCGGGCCGGCCGATGACCGTGGTGGCGCCGGATTCGGGCCGGGTGCGGGTGGCCGAGCGGTGGACCGACCGGCTGGGCGGTTGCCCGCTGGCGTTCATCCACAAGACCCGGGACCCGATGAAGCCGAACCAGGTGGTGGCGAACCGGGTGGTCGGCGAGGTGGAGGGTCGGGTCTGCCTGATCGTCGACGACATGATCGACACGGGTGGGACGATCACCAAGGCGGCGGACATCCTGAAGGAGTCGGGCGCGGCGGAGATCGTGGTGGCGTCCACTCACGCGCTGCTGTCCGACCCGGCGACCGAGCGGTTGAAGAACAGCCCGATCAGCGAGGTCGTGGTGACCAACACGCTGCCGCTGCCGCCGGAGAAGCAGCTCGACAAGTTGACCGTGCTGTCGATCGCGCCGCTGCTGGCGCGGGCGATCCGGGAGGTGTTCGACGACGGCTCGGTGACCACCCTCTTCGGTGGCCTGAGCTGAACCTCGCCGGGCTCGGCGGGTAAGACTGACAAACTGGTCGAAACGGGCTGATCTGCCGACGGAAGACACCGCCGGCAGGTCAGCCTGGAGCCGTGACCGGGGACTGCCGGAAACCTGGGAATTGGCTCGGGTAGACTGGTGCGGTTGCCACGGCGAGGGTGCCCGGCGGGCCGCTGAAAAGCGCCGCACGGAGGCACCGTCATCGACGCGGTGCTCCGGGCAGTCGTTCATGACGCATGAGCCCCAGCGAGCCCCTCGCCCCAGCACCGCCAGACGACAAGCCGCCGCAGCGAAGCATCAGGAGTTTCCCCGTGTCCGAGGTAAAGATCAGCGCCGAGCCCCGCACCGAGTTCGGCAAGGGTGGTGCCCGTCGTACCCGCCGGGCCGGCAAGGTGCCTGCCGTGCTGTACGGCCACGGCGAGAAGCCCAAGCACATCGCGCTGCCGTCGCGGGAGTTCGCCGCCGCGATCCGCAAGGGTGGCGCCAACCAGCTCTTCGCGATCGACATCACCGACGGCACCCAGGTGCTGGCGCTGCCGAAGGCGATCCAGCGTGACCCGATCAAGGACACCTTCGAGCACGTGGACCTGCTGCTGGTCCGCCGCGGCGAGAAGGTCACCGTCGAGGTCCCGGTCCAGCTGACCGGTGAGGCCGCGAAGGACACCCTGATCGTGCACGACCACGACACCCTCTCGGTGACCGCCGACGCCACCAAGGTGCCGGATCACCTGGAGGCGTCGATCGAGGGCGCCGAGGCGGGCACCACGATCACCGCCGGCGACGTCGATCTGCCGTCCGGCGTGGAGTTGGCCGCCGACTCGGAGCTGCCGGTCGCGTCGGTGACCGCCGCGCCGACGGCGGAGCAGCTCGAGGCGACGCTGCCCGAGGTCGAGACGGCCACCGAGGAGGCCGAGGCCGAGGTCGGCGAGACCACCGAGGGCTCCGAGGGCGCGGACGCCGCCCCGGCCGCCGAGGGCGACGAGTCCACCGAGGCGCGCACCGAGGCCTGATCGGTTCGTAACGTGCGGCAGGCGCTCCCGAGCATCGGGGGCGCCTGCCGGCGTATCGGGAGTCGGTAGAGACGTATCCAAAAGGGGCGGGTCGTGACGGACGAGGCGGGACCGTGGCTGGTGGTCGGCCTGGGCAACCCGGGCCGGGAGTACGCCGGGAACCGGCACAACGTCGGGTTCATGGTGGCCGAGCTGCTGGCCGGGCGGGTCGGCGCGCGGTTCGGCCGGCACAAGCGGGCGGTGGCCGAGGTCGCCGAGGGGCGGCTGGGGTTCGGTGGTCCG
The DNA here is from genome assembly GCF_057708145.1 of Micromonospora sp. bgisy143. NCBI lineage: Bacteria > Bacillati > Actinomycetota > Actinomycetes > Micromonosporales > Micromonosporaceae > Micromonospora > Micromonospora sp. bgisy143. The sequence goes on along the minus strand of NZ_JBYIRN010000001.1, from coordinate 108,613 downwards.
AAGCTGGTGCTGGCGAAGCCACTGACCTACATGAACCTCTCGGGTGGGCCGGTGGCGGCGCTGTCGCAGTTCTACAAGGTGCCCCCGGCGCAGGTGGTCGCGGTGCACGACGAGTTGGACATCGACTTCGGCCAGGTACGGATCAAGTTCGGCGGCGGCGAGGGCGGGCACAACGGCCTGCGGTCGATGTCGAAGTCGTTGGGCACGAAGGACTACGTCCGGGTGCGGTTCGGGGTGGGTCGTCCGCCGGGGCGGCAGGACCCGGCGGATTTCGTACTGTCGGATTTCGGCGCGGCCGAGCGCAAGGAGCTTGATTTCCTGGTGGACCGGGCTGCCGACGTGGTGGAGTCGGTGATCGTCAAGGGCGTGGAGCCGACCCAGAACCTGTATCACGGGGGTTGAGTCGGGCGGTGCGTACCGGATCGGAAACGCCGGGCCGGTAGTCTGCGCCTTTCGGCGTGCCGTGACCGGCGACGCGGGTCGCGGCCGATCGGTGCGTGCGGGCACGGGCCGCGGCGAGGCGACGGGAGCGGGCAGATGGGCAGTCCTCCGATGATCGACGGGGCGTTCGCCCGGTGGTTGGCCTCCCGGGCCGGCCAGGCGCTGCTGGACCTGCGCACCGAGTTGGGCTTCTCCGACACCGGGGCGCTGAAGTCGGCCGGGGACAAGGTGTCGCACGACCTGATCCGCACCGAGTTGGCGCGGTGGCGGCCGGGGGACGCGGTGCTCTCCGAGGAGGACGAGGGCTCGCGGTTGGCCTGGGCGGCCGAGGTGAACGCCGGGGCGGTGTCCCGGCTGACCGCGGACCGGGTCTGGATCATCGATCCGTTGGACGGCACCCGGGAGTTCGCCGAGGAGGGCCGCTCCGACTGGGCGGTGCACGTGGCGCTCTGGGCGCGCAGCGCGCCGAGCCCGCACGGGCTGGTCGCCGGTGCGGTGGGGTTGCCGGCGCAGCACCGGGTGCTGGGCACCGACTATCCGCCGGCGTACCCACCGATGACTGTCGAGGCGGCGACCGCCGGTGAGCGCAAGATCCGTCTCGCGGCGAGTCGGAGCAGGCCGCCGGTGTTCCTCACCGACCTGGCCGAGGACGTGGGCGCGCACCTGGTGCCGATGGGGTCGGCCGGAGCGAAGATCGCGGCGGTGGTGACCGGCGAGGTGGACGCGTACATCCATGCCGGTGGGCAGTACGAGTGGGACTCGGCGGCACCGGTTGCTGTGGCGACGGCCACCGGACTGCACGCTTCCCGGATCGACGGTTCTGCGCTTCGATACAACGAGGCGGATCCGCGCCTGCCGGACCTGCTGGTCTGTCGCAAGGATCTCGCCAGCCGGTTGCTTGCAGCGCTGCAGAGGCATTCCGGGTAGCCTGAGCGCACTTCTTGACATGTCCGACCGGAAAGGTCTGGAAATCGGATGAGCGAGCGAGTGTCATGACCTCCCCCGCGGCCTACCGGGTCTCCCACCTGGACGCACTCGAGGCGGAGAGCATCTTCGTGATGCGCGAGGTTGTCGCCGAGATGGAACGTCCGGTGCTGCTCTTCTCCGGCGGCAAGGACTCGATCGTCATGCTGCGGTTGGCGCAGAAGGCCTTCGCCCCGGCCAACATCCCCTTCCCCGTCATGCACGTCGACACCGGGCACAACTTCCCCGAGGTGCTGGAATACCGCGACCAGCGGGTCGCCAAGCTGGGGTTGCAACTGGTGGTGGCGAGCGTGCCGGAGGCCCTGGCCAGCGGGTTGGTCCGGGAGTCCGGCGACGGCATGCGGAACCGCATCCAGACGCCGGTGCTGCTGGACGCGGTGGAGAAGCACCGCTTCGACGCGCTGTTCGGTGGCGCCCGCCGCGACGAGGAGAAGGCGCGGGCCAAGGAGCGGGTGTTCAGCTTCCGCGACGAGTTCGGCCAGTGGGACCCGAAGAACCAGCGTCCGGAGCTGTGGTCGCTCTACAACGGCCGGCACCACCCGGGCGAGTCGATCCGGGTCTTCCCGCTGTCCAACTGGACCGAGCTGGACGTCTGGCACTACATCGCCAGCGAGCGCATCCCGCTGCCGTCGATCTACTACGCGCACGAGCGCGAGGTGATCGAGCGCGACGGCATGCTCTACGCGGTCAACGAGTTCTTCCGGCCGCGCGCCGGCGAGGAGCGGTTCAAGGCGCAGGTGCGCTACCGCACCGTCGGCGACGCCTCCTGCACCGCGGCGGTCCGCTCGGACGCGGACACCGTGGAGAAGGTCATCGAGGAGGTGGCGGCCACCCGGATCACCGAGCGCGGCGCGACCCGTGGTGACGACCGGGTCAGCGAGGCCGCCATGGAGGACCGTAAGCGGGAGGGCTACTTCTGATGAGCACCGAGACCCTGGCGTCGGCGAATGCGGAGGCGCGGGCTGCTACCGGGGCCGGGCCGGAGGCCCGGTCCATGGACCTGCTGCGGTTCGCGACCGCCGGCAGCGTGGACGACGGCAAGTCGACCCTGATCGGCCGGCTGCTGTACGACACCAAGTCGCTCTTCACCGACCAGTTGGCCGCGGTGGAGGCGGTCAGCGCGGCCCGGGGCGACGAGTACACCAACCTCGCGCTGCTCACCGACGGCCTGCGCGCCGAGCGGGAGCAGGGCATCACGATCGACGTGGCGTACCGCTACTTCGCCACCCCTCGGCGCAAGTTCATCATCGCGGACACTCCGGGGCACATCCAGTACACCCGCAACATGGTCACCGGCGCGTCCACGGCCGACCTGGCGTTGATCCTGGTGGACGCCCGCAAGGGCCTGGTCGAGCAGTCCCGCCGGCACGCGTTCCTCTGCTCGCTGCTGCGGGTGCCGCACCTGGTCCTGTGCGTCAACAAGATGGACCTGGTCGACTGGTCGCAGGAGGTCTACGAGCAGATCGCCGACGAGTTCACCGCCTTCGCCGCGAAGCTCGACGTACCGGACCTGACCGTGGTGCCGATCTCCGCGCTGCGCGGCGACAACATCGTCGCCCGCTCGAAGAACATGCCGTGGTACGAGGGCCCGTCACTGCTGCACCACCTGGAGCGGGTGCACATCGCCAGCGACCGCAACCTGGTCGACGTCCGGTTCCCGGTGCAGTACGTGATCCGCCCGCAGTCCACCACGGTCACCGACTACCGCGGCTACGCGGGCCAGGTCGCCTCGGGTGTGCTCAAGCCGGGCGACGAGGTGATGGTGCTGCCGTCCGGCTTCACCAGCCGGATCGCCGCCGTGGAGACCGCCGACGGGCCGGTCGCGGAGGCCTTCCCGCCCATGTCGGTGACGGTACGGCTGGCCGACGAGATCGACATCTCCCGGGGCGACATGATCTGCCGGCCGAACAACGCGCCCGCCGTCGCCCAGGACATCGAGGCGATGGTCTGCTGGATGGACGAGACGGCCCCGCTGCGGGTCGGTGGCCGGTACGCGATCAAGCACACCACCCGGTCGGCGCGGGCGATCGTGCGCGGGCTGCACTACCGGTTGGACATCAACTCGCTGCACCGCGACGAGTCGGCGGACGAGCTGCGGCTCAACGAGATCGGCCGGGTACGGCTGCGTACGACGGTGCCGTTGCTGGCCGACGAGTACCGGCGCAACCGCACCACCGGTGGTTTCGTCATCATCGACGAGACCACCAACCGCACGGTGGGCGCCGCCATGATCGTCGAAGCCGCCTGACCCGCGTCACCCGCCCCTGACCCGCGCCGACCTTGCCCTGACCCGCGCCGACCTTGCCCCGATCCGCGCCGACCTTGCCCCTGATCCGCGCCGATCTTGCACTTTTTGTTGTCCATAGGTCAGTAATCGCACCTTATGTCGCCACAGAAAGTGCAAGATCGGCGCGGGCTGGGGGCGGGGCGGGGCGGGGTTGGGGGCGGGGGTTCAGGGTTAGCGCAGGCGGGTGGCGCCGGGGGAGGGGAGGACCGGGGTGGCGGTGGGGGCCGTGTAGTTGTGGTCGGCGTAGGCGGTCCGGACCGCGTCGGCCACCGCTTCGACTCCGTCGGTCTCGACCAGGGCCAGGACGCAGCCGCCGAAACCGCCGCCGGTCATGCGCGCGCCCAGCGCGCCGGCCGACAGCGCGGCCTCGACCGCCGTGTCGATCTCCGGGACGGTGATCTCGAAGTCGTCGCGCATGGAGACGTGCGAGGCGGTGAGCAGCGGGCCGATGTCCCGGACCCGGCCGGCGCGCAGCAGCGCGACGGTGTCGAGCACGCGCTGGTCCTCGGTGACCACGTGCCGCACCCGGCGACGGGTCTCGGCGTCGTCGAGGCGGGCCAGGGCGGCATCGAGTTCGTCGACGGTCACGTCGCGCAGCGCGGGGACGCCGAGTGCCTTGGCAGCGGCCTCGCAGGACCGGCGGCGGGCGGCGTACTCACCGTCGGCGTGCCGGTGCGGCGCGTGGCTGTCGATGACCAGCACGGCCAGCCCGGCGGCGTCCAGGTCGAAGGGGATGTGCTCGACAGACTCGTCGCGGCAGTCGAGGAAGAGCGCGTGTCCGGCGCGGCAGCGGATCACCGCGGACTGGTCCATGATGCCGGTCGGTGCGCCCACGTAGACGTTCTCGGCCCGCTGCGCCAGCCGGGGCTGCCCTTCGGCGGGCAACTCCAGCCCACCGAGGTCGAGCAGGGCGGCGAGCACCGCCGACTCGAGCGCGGCCGACGAGGAGAGCCCGGCGCCCAGCGGCACGTCGGAGGCGATGGCCAGCCGGGCGCCGGGCACCGCGTGGCCGGCGTCGCGCAACGCCCAGACCACCCCGGCCACGTACGCGCCCCAGCCGGTCACCCGGCCGGGCTCGGCCACGTCGTCGGCGGCGAAGGTGATCGTCTCGCCGGAGAGCTCGGACCAGACCGTCCAGCGTTCGTCGTCGCGCCGGTCGGCGGCGACCACGGTACGCATGGGAAGCGCGAACGGCAGCACGAACCCGTCGTTGTAGTCGGTGTGCTCACCGATCAGGTTGACCCGACCGGGTGCGGCCCAGAGGCCGGTGGGCTGCGCGTCGTACTGGTCGGTGAAGCCGGCGGCGGCCCGCTCGACCACGTCGCCGGTGGGGGCGGTCATGACTGCTCCAGGACGTGTGCGCGGTAGAAGGCCCAGGCGTCGCCGACCATGTCGTGCAGGGTGGGCTTGCGCGGTACCCAACCCAGCTCGTCCCGGGCCAGCGCGGAGGAGGCGACCAGCTCGGCCGGGTCACCCTCGCGGCGCGGCGCCACCTCGACCGGGAGCTGCCGACCGGTGACCTCGCGGACCACGTCGACCACCTGGCGGTTGGTGAAGCCGTTTCCGTTGCCGAGGTTGTAGATGCGGTGCTGACCGGCGGTGGCGGCATCCAGCGCGAGCAGGTGCGCGCGGGCCAGGTCGGCGACGTGGATGTAGTCGCGCACGCAGGTGCCGTCCACGGTGGGGTAGTCGTCGCCGAAGAGTTGGAGCTTCTCGCGCCGGCCGGCGGCGACCTCGAGCGCGATCGGGATGAGGTGGGTCTCCGGGTCGTGTCGCTCGCCGAGCGCGACGTCGCCGGCGAGGTACGCCCCGGCCACGTTGAAGTAGCGCAGGGACACCGCGGCCAGCCCGTGCGCGACGGCCTCGGAGGTCAGCGCCATGTCGACCGCGAGTTTGGTGGCGCCGTACGTGTTGGTGGGCGCCTTGACCGCCGTCTCGGGAATCGGCAGCTCGGTCGGGTTGCCGTAGACGGCGGCGGTGGAGGAGAAGACCATCCGGGGCACCCGGGCGGCGCGGACCGCGTTGATCAGAGCGAGCGTGCCGACGGTGTTGTTCTCCCAGTACAGCTCGGGTTTCACCATCGACTCGCCGGCGGCGATGAGGGCGGCGAAGTGCAGCACCCCGTCGAAACCGGCGTCGGGGGTGATGACCCGGGCGGCGTCGTGGATCGACGCCTCGACGTGCGTCGCGTCCGGAGCGAGCGCCTCGCGGTGACCGGTGCGCAGGTCGTCCAGGACGACGACCTGGTGGCCGGCGTCGAGCAGCATCCGGGTCACCACGCTGCCGATGAAGCCGGCACCCCCGGTGACGAGCAGTTTCACGTCGTTGCCTCCTGCCTGGCCCGCCGGGACGTGGCCCTCGTGATCACCCTACGGCGGCGCTCGGGAGCGGTGTGGATCGCGCCGCCGGCTATTCCATCATAATCTCTCACGTTTAAACAGACCCGCACATCTCCGGTGCGGTGGGCACCCGGTGTCTACCATCTCTGTCATGCGGGAAGCGGCCCGTTCCGGGCTCCGGCGGCGCGTGCGGAAGAGGTCCCGCCGTGACCCCGGGCCGCTCGCGCGGGCGGTCGCCCGGATCCTGGTGCGTACCGCCGACGGGGCCACCCGGCTCGTCACCGATCTGCTCGGTACCGGTCCGGCGGCCGGCCGGGAGCGCATCTCCGAGGCTGAACTGCGGGACCTCGTGGCGGTCAACACGGTGCTCGACCCGGACGAGCGGCGGATCATCGACGAAGTGCTGGTGGCCGGCGCGAGCCTGGTCCGCGAGGTGATGATGCCCCGCACCGAGGTGGTGTTCCTGCCGGCCCGGCTGACCATCGCCGAGGCCGCCCGGCTGGTCCGGGTCGAGACGCACTCCCGTTACCCGGTCACCGACGGCACCCACGACGACGTGGTGGGGTTCGTGCACCTGCGGGACGTGCTGCTCCGCCCGGACGCCGACCCCTGCCGCACGGTGGGCGAGCTGACCCGTGAGGTCAAGCAGGTGCCGGGGAGCAAGCGGGTCCTGGCCGCGCTGACCGAGATGCGCCGGGAGGGCCACCACCTGGCGGTGGTGGTGGACGAGTACGGCGGAACCGCCGGCATCGTCACCCTGGAGGATCTGATCGAGGAACTCGTCGGGGAGATCCACGACGGGTACGACCCGACGCCCGACCCGACCCACGCCGGCCTGCCGGCCGTGGTCGACGGCCGGCTCAACCTCGCCGACTTCGCCGAGCGGACCGGGGTGGCGTTGCCCGCCGGCCCGTACGAGACCGTCGGCGGGTACGTGATGGCCGTGCTGGGTCGCCTGCCGCTGACCGGCGACGAGGTGCCGGTGCCCGCCGAGCCGTCCGACGGCGGGGGAGAAGATCCGGCGGCCCCGGCGGACGGGTGGCTGCTGCGGGTGCTGGCCCTGGACGGACGCCGGGTGGCCCGGCTCGCGGTGACCGCGGCCCGGGTGCCGGAGCAGCGGCGCGATCCCGCGGTGGGCCACCCGCGCGAGGCGGACCGGGGCGCGGCGGGGCAGCAGCGCGGCAGCGCGGTCGGGCCGGGTCGGCGGGTGGGGACGAGCGGGCCACGCGAGGTCAGCGCCCCGACAGCGGCCGGCCGGGGCCGACGCGCCGGCCCGTCATGACGGCCCCGCATGCTTGCTGACAGAATTATCGTCATGCCCGACGTTCCCGAGCGACCCCGCGTCTTCTCCGGCATCCAGCCGACGGCCGACTCGTTCCACCTCGGCAACTACCTGGGAGCCGTGCGGCACTGGGTGGCCCTGCAGGACACCCACGACGCCTTCTACTGCGTGGTGGACCTGCACGCGATCACCGCCGGCCACGACCCGGCGGTGCTGCGCCAGCGGACCAGGGTGGCGGCCGCCCAGCTCTTCGCGGTCGGTATCGACCCGGAGCGCAGCACCCTGTTCGTGCAGTCGCAGGTGCCCGAGCACCCGCAGTTGGCCTGGGTGCTCGGCTGCATCACCGGGTTCGGCGAGGCCAGCCGGATGACCCAGTTCAAGGACAAGTCGCAGAAGCAGGGCAACGAGCGGGCCAGCGTCGGGCTGTTCACCTACCCGGTCCTGCAGGCCGCCGACATCCTGCTCTACCAGGCCAACGCCGTGCCGGTCGGCGAGGACCAGCGCCAGCACCTGGAGCTCTCCCGCGACCTGGCCCAGCGGTTCAACTCGCTGTTCGGCGCGACGTTCACGGTGCCCGCGCCGCACATCGTCAAGGACACCGCGAAGATCACCGACCTGCAGGACCCGACGGCGAAGATGTCCAAGTCGTCGTCCTCGCCGGCCGGCATCATCGACCTGCTGGAGGACCCGGCCCGCTCGGCGAAGAAGATCCGCTCCGCGGTGACCGACACCGGTCGGGAGATCGTCTTCGACGCCGAGACCAAGCCCGGCGTGTCCAACCTGTTGACCATCTACTCGGCGCTCAGCGGGCGGAGCATCGACGACCTGGTGTCCGCGTTCGCCGGTCGCGGCTACGGCGACCTCAAGAAGGAGTTGGCCGAGGTGGTGGCGGAGTTCGTCCGTCCGATCCAGGAGCGCACGCGCACGTACCTCGACGACCCGGCCCAACTGGACAAGCTCCTCGCCGCGGGCGCGGAGAAGGCCCGGTCGGTGGCCGGCGCGACCCTGCGGTCCGCGTACGAGCGGGTGGGTTTCTTCCCGCCGGTGCGCGGCGAATAGCGCCGCGGGGAGGGGTGGGCGAGTCGGTGGCCGAGGTGGCGGCACGGGGCGTGGATCGCAGTGGCGGGGCGCCGTCGTCGGGCGACACGGTGCAGATCGGCATCGCGGTGGACATCCCGGAGCCGTGGGGTGCGCAGCTCACCCGGCGGCGCGTCGAGGCGGGTGACCCGCTCGCGGTGCCCGCGCACGTGACGCTGCTCGGTCCGACCGAGATCCCGACCGAGGTGTTGCCGGGCGTCGAGCGGCACCTGGCCGCCGTGGCCGCCGCGCACCTGCCGTTCACGCTGCATCTGCGCGGGACCGGTACGTTCCGGCCGGTGACGCAGGTGGTGTTCGTCGCGGTGGCCGCCGGCATCAGTGAGTGCGAGTTGCTGGCCGCAGCCATCGCGGCCGCGCCGGGCCTGCACCGCCAGACCCGCTTTCCGTACCATCCGCACGTCACCGTGGCGCAGGACGTCGCTCCGGAGGCGTTGGACAAGGTGTACGAGGACCTGGCCGACTTCTCCGCGATGTTCGAGGTCGACGGGTTCACCCTGTTCTCGCACAGTGGGCAGGCCCGGTGGCAGCCCCGCCGGGACTTCCGCCTCGGCGACTGACGTTCCGGCGACGCGCCGGGTGGCGAGCGCTCTTGTGCCGGTTGCCGGGACGGCGCCGGGAGATCGGCGAGGATGATCGCGTGAACGTGATCGGCCGGATCGAGGCGGGCATCGACCGCTGGGTGGGTGCCGCGCGCTCCCGGTCGGGCCTGTTCGACCACGTGTGGCGGGCCGGAACGCTCTACGCCGACGTGCTGGCGGGGCGGCTGGCCGCGGCGATCGCCTACTACGGGTTCTTCGCCGTCTTCGCGCTCGCCCTGGTCGCGTACTCCGTCTTCGGCGCGATTTTGGAGGACAACGACGAGGTCAGCGAGGCGGCAGCCGGGTTCCTGAAGGAGAACCTGCCGTTCCTGGACGCGCAGCAGATCGCCAACTCCAGCGGCACGGTCGGCGTGGTCGGCCTGGTCATCCTGGTGTTCACCGGGATCGGTTGGGTGGAGGCGATCCGCTCCTCACAGCGGCTCATGTACGCGCTCAACCAGCAGCCCGGCAACCTCGTGGTCCGGCGGCTGGTCGACCTCGGGGTGATGATCGGCGTCTTCGTGCTGCTCGGCCTCAGTGTGGCGGCGGTGGACGCGTTGGAATCACTGCTGCGCTTCCTGTTACGCAGCACCGGCTCGGTCGGCCTGACCACCGTCAGCGCCGTGCTCAGTGTGCTGGTCAACGCCGTGCTCGCCACCGCGCTGCTGCTCGCGGTGCCCCGGCTGCGGATGAGTCGGTCCCGACTGCGTCCGGTGGTGCTGCTGGTGGCGGTCGGCATCACGCTGCTCAACACGGTGGGGAGGTACTACGTGGTGCGCACCGAGCGGAATCCGGCGTACACCGTGGTGGCCGGAGCGGTCGGTCTGCTGCTCTACCTCTACCTGCTGAACCAACTGGTGCTGTTCGGCGCGGCGCTGCTGGCGACCAGCCGGCGCGGACGCGTGGTGGACCTGGCGGAGGGCGCCCCCGTGGTGGATATCGACGAAGACACCGATCCCGGCGCTCCGGGCGGTGCGGGGTGAGGGCCGACATGTCCGACGTGTTGATCACCGTCGACCAGGACTCGCCGGTGCCGCCGTACGAGCAGGTGCGCGTGCAGCTCGCCGAGCTGATCGGCGACGGCCGGCTGCCGGTGGGCAGTCGCCTGCCGACCGTCCGGCAGCTCGCGGCCGACCTGCGACTGGCCGCGAACACGGTGGCGCGGGCGTACCGGGAACTGGAGTCGGCCGGACTGTTGCAGACCCGGGGACGCAACGGCACGTTCGTCGCCCCTGGGCGGGACGACGCCGTCGACCGGTTGCACCGGGTCGCCGTCGAGTACGCCGCCGAGGCGCGGCGGCTCGGCGTGTCCCCGGATCGCGCCGTCGCGCTCGTCCGTGCCGCCCTGGACGCGAACCGACACGACTGAGCCGAAAGGGGGAAGCGCCCCCCGCCACCGCATCGCGGGTGACAGGGGGCGCTCCACGCAGGCCAACGCCCGGATTGCCGCTAGTAGTCTTCGTTGCAGTCGTGTCCGCCGCGGTTGCCGATCGGGACGAACGCCATGGCGTCCCAGGCGATGTCGCTGTCACTCGCCGACGAGCTGCCGATGTTGTTCAGCAGCACCTGCGATCCGCGGCCCAGGTTGTAAGCGCCCAGGTAGACCCACTTGTCGTGGCCGTTGATGCCGGGGAAGCCGGTGCTCTGGTCCAGCACACAGGTGTACTCGCTCCCGTCGTTACCGCCGCGGATGACGTACTCCGCGTCGTCGTACTCGCCGCCGTGGCTCGGCAGGTGCGCCACGACATCGAAGTTCATCCGCTCCCCCGGGTTCAGGTCCAGGTTGGGGGTCCAGGCGCCAACCAGGTGGTGCTTGGGGTTGGGGTTTCCGTTCACCGTCGGGTACACGTGGCTGAACCACATGTGCCCCTGGTAGCCGGCACCCACCTGGTGCAGATCGATGTCGGCGTAGAGCGCGTCGGTGCTCCCGGTGGGATAGCCGGCACGCAAAGTGAACTTGCCGTCGTTCGGATCGCTGGAGCAGCCCAGTGCGTACTGCGAGGAGTCGATCGTGGTGTAGACGATGCTGGACTTGCGGGTCGCGTCCTTGTCCGGATCGGAGTTGCCGGTGAAGACCGAGCAGTCCCGGTCATAGACGCGCTGCACCCCCGGTTCGGCCGAGGACGAGCCGTAGGTCAGCTTCTCCTTGGCGCACTGACCGCCCGGGCAGTTGGCGAAGGTCGCGCTACCGTGCCACCAGCACGCTTCGCTGTCGGCCGGGCACGGGTTCGCCGTGTTCGGAGTGCAACTGTTGATGCTCGGTGAGCAGAACGTGTAGACGCCGGGTAGGGACAGCACCTTGGTGAAGCGACTCGGGTAGTTCGGGGAGTTGGAACTGTACGTCGGCTGGGAGTACGCCTCGGTCGCGATCGGCCAGCCCTTCAGCTGAGGCGTCTCCACCCAGCCCATGATCCGCTCGGGATACGACCAGTGGTTCGGCGTCTCCGCGTCGGCATAGGTGTCCCGGAGGAAGTTCGGCCGGGCCGGATCGTAGGACGGGTTGGCCGGGTTGTTGAGCCAGCCGATGCCCCATCGACCGTTGTAGCCCCCGGCTTCGCTGCTCGGGTGGTAGCCGCTGTTGTAGGCCCAGACGGCCAGGAACCAGTTCTCGATCCAGGTCGGGTCGTTGTTGTTGAGGGTGCTCCGACCGAGTGGCTCGTTGTAGATCTGGTTCCACTTCTCGATCAGGATGTTGAGCCCGGCGGAGATGTTGGCCGCGTAGTCGATCGCGATCGCGACCTGCTGATTGCGGCTGTAGACCCCGTCGCCGACGCTCATTCCCGTGGTCACCTGGCCGACGCCGTAGCCGCAGTCGGACTTCGAGTAGTCAATGACGTCGACGCTGGCCCCGACGTTGCCGTAGTAGTCGGCGATCAGCGGGTTGCCGAGGTCACCGGGGACGGCGTGCCAGGACGCCTGGGACAGGTTCGTCTCCTGCGCCAGGATCCCCAGCATGAGCTGCGCCGGCACCTCGCCACCGCCGGCCACCGAACGCCTCGGGAAGAGCCCCTGCGGGCTGTACGCGGGCAGCCCCGACTTCAGGTAGTTGGCCGGCCGGGACGTGGTGAGAGTGCCGTGCACCGCCCGGTCCACCGCCCACTCGACCATGTTGGCGCTCGGCTGCTGCGCCTGCACCTTCGGGTCGTTGCGGCGTACCGCGCACTTCGGGTCGGAGATCTTCGGGTCGACCGCCGTCACTCCGAAGGTCGGCGCGGGCGTCGCGCTGGTCGGTACCGCGTCCAGCCGGGGCGCCGTGCGTGCGGTGTCGAACGTGACGGTGGACCGGCGACCGCTGGCGGTCGCCTGCACCGACACCCGAACCTGACCTGCGTCGGCCCGGTCGGCGGGCGACAGCGGCTCGCGGACCGCCTTCTCGCCCTGCGCGGTGACGACCTCCTCGGCCAGCAGGTGGCCTTGCGCGGAGACGGCGCGGACCGGTTTGGCGGACTGGACCGACGACAACTCCGGCCAGCTTCCGCCGACGGCCGGTGCGGTGCCGACGAGCGCGTTCCGGCCTCCGGCCTGGCCCACCAGTTGCAGGTGACCCTTCTGGCCGACGACGACGGTCTGGAGCCGACCGGCGTGGTACCGCTGTGCCACGGCCTGCTCACCCTTGATGGCGACCAGGTCGATGCCGTTGTGCGCGGTGCCGCGCAACGTCGACACCGGTCCGGCCGGCTTGGCGACCTCGGTGAGCCCACCGCCGGGGCCGACCTTCACGAGCCGTCCCCGAGCGATCCCGTAGTCGCCGTCCGCAGTGGCGGTCGGGGTCGTGAGCTGGGCCGCGATCCGCCGGGTCTGGATGACCCGGTGGGCCGCCGCGTCGACGGTGAGCAGTTCGGTGCCCTGCATGTCCTCACCGACGGCCCGGGTGAGCAACGCCCGGTCGTCCGGGCCGCAGGCCGGGTTGAAGTACGCCAGTTGCAGGCCCGTGGCCACCCTGGTCGCCTTGCCGGTGGCGATGTCGACGACTGCGGCGATTCCTCCGCCGCGGACCAGAGCGGGCTTGTTGGCCGCCATCTTCGGAGCGAACACGGCCACCGCGTACCGGCCGGAGCCGGTCACGCAGGTCTCGCCCATCCACGGGCCCATGTCGAGCGACGAGGCGGACAGGGTGGCGAGCGTCGACCAGGCGAAGGCGTCCCGTTCCCGCGCCACGTACAGGTGGAAGCCGTTGCTGTCACCCGCTCCGGTGACCAGGACGTCGGAGGAGTCGGACCAGTCCTTGCCCAGTGCCGCGTCGGGCTCCCGCACCGCTGACGGGTCTGTCGCGGAGGCTTCTGCCGGTCGAGGTTTCGACGCCGCCGTCGCGGGCACCGCCTCGACGGTGCCGGTGAGCGTGATGAGCGCGGCTATCGCCACGCATGCTTTCAGGCTTGCTATTTTCAATTTTACCCCGTTCATCGAGGCGCTACTCGGCGCCCGGAAATTGTCCTGCGAGATGCGTTCTCAGCGCCACAGGGTGCAGGTGGCATTGCCGTCGGGATTGCCGGTGGGCGAAGAGGCGCAAAGCTGCACCGAATATTCCCAGCTGACCATTGTGGTGACATAGTTTCCGGTGCCGTCCACCGTCCGCGTGTAAGCGTTCTGATTCAGACCGCCGTACGTGGGCTGCCAGTTGAGGCGCAGCGTGGAGATGTCCCCGAAATAGGTCGCGGTGTAGTCGCCCCAGATTGCCCCGCAGGCAGGCGAGTAGTAGAGGTCGCCGTGCGCTACCGTCTGGTCCGGGTCGTTGCCGTCCACCCGGCTGAAACTGGAGATGGCGTACGCGTCGCTCGTGCAGCCGTTAGCGGATGCGGCTTTGCCGTTGCATCCGGTCCGGGTGCAACCCGGAGCCGCGGATGCCGCCGTCGGCGTCAAGACGCCGACGAGGCTCGCGCAGGCCAACAAGGCCATTGCCGCTGTTCGAAATCTCTTCAATTGGTCCTCCCCGTGTTCGTTGCGATGTGTCACCGCATCGACACGCTTGCAGTAAAATCGATTAAGTACAATATTGACATCCGCCACGCCTCTGGCTAGCCTCCGAGACGGTCTGCGACGGTCGCGACGTCGCTGCCGCTTGAGCGGTGACACGGGGAGCGCAATGTGAACGAGACCGGACGGGAAGCCGAATCGGTTGGAGAAAGCCACAGGACGACATCGCGAAGATGGCTCCTGCTGGCGGTGTCCGCCATGGTGCTGGTGCTGGCCGGGCTCGCGGCTGTGTCGGTGTTGCGCGACAGGGACGCGCCCCCGCAGCGGTCAGCCACTCAGCAGGGGACGAGAGGCGAGCCGGGGGGAAACCCGTCCGTCTCGCCTACGCGCACTGGGCCGTTGCCGGTGTTCCCCGGCATGACACCGAGCAAGGTCATGGACGCCTGGGCCGGGCGGTGGCCCGTCCCGGTGACGGTGGACGGTTCGCTGCACATCATCCGGGTGACCCTGCCGGGCAAGCAGGGCCGGTTGTCGGCTGCGGTCGGACAGCCCTCGAAGGACCGCGAGAACGAGGTGGCCCAGGTCCTCTGCATGGTCAAACTGCCCGGTGCGGTGCAGCGGCAGTTGCTGCAGACGCTTGTCGACGGGTGCATCGGTCCGGTCCTCGGGGCCAAGGAACGCAAGGCGGTGTTCGACTGGCTGATCGGCATCGACTTCTCCGCTCCGACGTACGAGTTCCGGCGGACCTCCGGGTACGAGCTACTCGCCAACCACAGCTCCGACGAGAGCTTCGCGCTCAACCTCTTCGCGCGTTGACCCCGGCGGCACGTCGGTCGACGGCTGCCCGGTCCTCATCGGGTGCCGGACGGGCGGTAACTGAACAGAACGGCACCGGCGCTCACGTTCGCGGACCATGATGGGCCGGTGGGCGCACTCATGACACTGGACCTGCCGGCCGACTCGCCGATGCTCGGCCTGCCGTGGATCATCACCTTCGGGCCGCTCGGTGACCTCGACGAGTGGGAGCCGGTGGTCTGCGGGCCGTACGAACGGCCGCACGCGTTGGCGTTGGCCGAGGCGGTGGTGGCCGACGAGCAGTTGATGGCCGTGGTGGAACCGCTGCTGCCGGCGCTGTCGGCCGACGAGATCCGCAATGAGATCGCCGCCGCTCAGGTGGCCGCGGAGGACGAGGCTCGTCAGGTCGAGGGGGCCGACCTGTACGGCGACTTCGAGGACGTGATCGACGAGGAGTTGGACGCCGCGGCCGACGAGGCGGGTCACGGCGAGCCCGCCGAGCCGCCGGACGAGGCCGAGGTACGCGCCGGTTTCACCCGGATCGCGGCGCTGCTCACCGCGAAGTGACGCGGCGGGTCGGCGCCTCGGGGCGGCGACGAAACGCACCACGGACGTCACACGAACACCGGCGCCGCGCGGAGTCCGCTCCGCGTGGCGCCGGTGCACCTCACCCCCCACCACAAGGGGTCGGCAGCCCAGTCGCCCGTTGGCGCGGGGCACGACGGACGACCAGGTCGAGATTGGCTTACCCGCTCAGCGCCGTTCCAACCAGGCGGCCGCGTCGACGGGCAACAGGTGGTCGGTAAGCGGGGCGCTGGCGACGACGGGCGTGCCGTACCCGTCGAGCGCCACGGGCGCCGCGCCGAGGTTGACGACGCAGGTCAGCACGGTGTCGCCCGCGCTGCGGGAGAAGGCCAACACGCCCGGCTCGGTCTGCAACCAGGTGACCTCGCCGGCGTCGGCGGCCAGCGCCGGATGCTCGCGGCGGATGCGCAGGGCCGCCCGGTACAGCTCCAGCGTCGAGCCCGGGGTGCCGGCCTGCGTGCTGACCGACAGGGCCCGCCAGGTCGCCGGCGCGGGGAGCCAGCTCCGCTCGCTGCCGGCCGGCCCGAAGCCGTACGGCGCCAGCTCGCCACTCCACGGGATCGGCACCCGGCAGCCGTCGCGGCTCTCCCCGGTACGCAGGAACGCCGGGTCCTGACGGAGTTCGTCGGGGAGGTCGAGCACCTCGGGCAGGCCCAACTCCTCCCCCTGGTAGAGGTAGGCGGAGCCGGGGAGCGCGAGCATCAACAGGCTGGCGGCGCGGGCCCGACGCAGCCCGTCGGGGCCGTCACCGTAGCGGGTCACGTGCCGCTGCTTGTCGTGGTTGGACAGCACCCAGGTGGTGGGCGCGCCGACCACCGTCGCCTCGGCGAGCGCGGTATCGATCACCTTACGGAACGAGTCGGCCGACCAGGTGGCGTCGAGGAAGTCGAAGCTGAACGCCTGGTGCAGCTCGTCCGGGCCGATGTAGCGGGCCAGCCGCTGCGGCGTCTCGGCCCACGCTTCGGCGACCGCCATCCGGCCGCCCGGGTAGCTGTCCAGGATGGGCCGCCACGCGCGGTAGATCTCGTGGACCTCGTCCTGGTCAAAGTAGGGCAGGCGGCCCTTGCCGAGCAGTTCGACCTGGCGTTGCCCGGTCGTCGCCGTGCTGAAGCCGACGTCCGGCAGCCCTTCGGCCTTGATCATGCCGTGCGCCACGTCGACGCGGAAGCCGTCCACGCCCCGGTCCAGCCAGAAGCGCAGGACGTCCTCGAACTCGGCGCGTACCTGCGGGTGGCGCCAGTTCAGGTCCGGCTGGGCCGGGTCGAACAGGTGCAGGTACCACTGGCCGTCGGCGACCCGGGTCCAGGCGGGACCGCCGAAGATGCTCTCCCAGTCGTTGGGGGGCTGTTCGCCGTGCGCGCCCCGCCCGTCGGCGAAGAGGTAGCGGGCCCGCTCGGGCGAGCCGGGACCGGCGGCGAGGGCGTCGACGAACCAGCGGTGCGCGCTGGACGTGTGGTTGGGCACCAGGTCGACGATGATCCGCAGGCCGAGGGCGTGCGCGTCGGTGATCATCGCGTCGAAGTCGGCGAGGGTGCCGAACATCGGGTCGACGTCCCGGTAGTCGGCGACGTCGTACCCGCCGTCGACCATGGGCGAGGTGTAGAAGGGTGTCAGCCAGAGCGCGTCCACCCCGAGGTCGCGCAGGTACGGCAGGCGATCCCGGATGCCCGCCAGGTCGCCGACGCCGTCCCCGTTGCTGTCGGCGAAGCTGCGCACGTAGACCTGGTAGACGACCGCGGAGCGCCACCAGTCGTCGTCGGTGCGGGGCAGGGTGGTGGTGCTGACGGTCATTGGTGATTCTTCCCCGTCTGTCGCAGGCTCGGGCGCGGTTGTGTGAGCAATATGCCGCCCGCCCTTGCAAGAGTCAAGCAGTTCTTGCGTAAGGAAACCGCACGGCGGCCGGGGCCACCGCCGTGGAGCCGCGCACGACCAGCTCGGGGCGGAACAGGTACTCGGAGTGCGGGGCGCCGTGCCCGTTGATCTCGTCCACCAGAGCCCGGACCGCGGCCACCGCCATCGCGGTGACCGGTTGCCGCACGGTGGTCAGCGGCGGGTTGGTGAACGCCATCAGCGGCGAGTCGTCGTAGCCGACCACCGAGAGGTCGCCCGGCACGGACAGGCCGCGCTGGCGGGCGGCCCGTACCGCGCCGAGCGCCATCAGGTCGGAGCCGCAGACCAGCCCGGTGACACCACGGTCGAGCAGCCGGCCGGCCGCCGCCTCGCCACCCTCCACACCGAACAGTGTCAGCTCGGCCAGGGGGCCGAGATCGGTCTCGGCGACGCCGGCCAGCCGGGTCATCGCCGCCCGCCAGCCGGCCACCTTGCGCTGCACCGGGACGAACCGGTCCGGACCGGTGATCAGGCCGATCCGCCGGTGTCCCAGGGCGACGAGGTGGGCCACCGCCAGCTCGGCGGCCTCCCGGTCGTCGCAGGAGACGAAGGGCGCGGCGACGTCGGGGACGTACCCGTTGATCATCACGACCGGCAACGGCCGGGCGATCAGCGCCCGGTAGCGGTCGTGGTTGGCGGCCGTGTCGGCGTGCAGGCCGGAGACGAAGACGATCCCGGAGACCTGCCGGTCCAGCAGCATCTCCACGTATTCGTCCTCGGTCACGCCGCCGGCGGTCTGGGTGCAGAGCACCGGGGTGAACCCGCTCTGCGCCAGTGTCGACTCGATGACCTGCGCGAACGCCGGGAAGATCGGGTTGTCCAACTCCGGCACCACCAGGCCGACCAGGCCGGCGCTGCGCTTGCGCAGTCGTGCCGGTCGCTCGTAGCCGAGCACGTCGAGTGCGGTGAGAACGGCCTGCCGGGTCTCCGGTGCCACGCCGGGGCGGTCGTTGAGCACCCGCGACACCGTGGCCTCGCTGACTTCGGCCTGTTGGGCGATGTCGGACAGTCGAGCGCGCATGTGCGGCACTGTAGCCCACCGGCAAGTTCTTGCGGGGCTCTCTGCAAGCCCTTCCATTATCTGCAACGTCTTGCTAACGTCCCCGCAACATACGGGAGCAGCGGCGCAGAATCGCTGCGCCGATCAGCAAGAACTTTCAGTTTTCCACTGGCGGGGCGTCCTTCCCCCGGCGGACCCGCCATGACGACAGGAGTACCGATGCGCATCCGTACCGCGGGTGTGGTCGCCGTTCTCGGCCTGGCGCTCGCCGCCTCCGGCTGCGGTGGCGACAACGACGAGCCGGCCACGAAGGAGACCCCCAAGGCTGCCGGCGGCAAACTGGTGATCTGGGCCGACGACAAGCGGACCGCGGCGCTCAAGCCGTTCGCCGAGAAGTTCGGCCAGGAGAACGGCGTCACCGTCGAGGTGCAGGCCGTCCCGAACGAGGACCTCCAGAACAACTTCGTGACCGTGTCGAGCCAGGGCGGCGGCCCGGACGTGGTGATCGGCGCGCACGACTGGATCGGCAACCTGGTCCAGAACGGCGCCATCGATCCGGTGCAACTGTCCGACGAGCAGAAGGCCGGCTTCAGCGAGAGCGCCGTCAAGGCCGTCACCTTCAACGGCCAGCTCTACGGCGTGCCGTACGCGCAGGAGAACCTGGCGCTGATCCGCAACACCGACCTGGCCCCCGAGGCCCCGAAGACGATCGAGGACCTGGTCGCCACGGGCAAGCAGCTCAAGGCGCAGAAGAAGGTCACCGAGACGCTCTGCCTCCAGGTCGGACAGAAGGGCGACGCGTACCACATCTATCCGCTGTACGCGTCGGCCGGCGGCTACCTCTTCGGCACCACGGCGAACGGGGACTACGACCCCAAGGACCTCGGCGTGGGCAAACCGGAGTCGATCGCCGCGTTCAAGAAGATCGCCGCGCTCGGCGAGAAGGGCGAGGGCGTGCTGAAGCGCTCCATCGCCGACACCAACGCGACCGCCACCTTCACCGGCAAGAAGTGCGCCTTCCTGGTCTCCGGGCCGTGGGCCACCGCCGACGTGAAGAAGGCCGGCATCACGTACGACATCTCCGCGGTTCCCGGCTTCGCCGACGGCAAGGCGGCCGCTCCGTTCATCGGCGTGCAGTCCTTCTACGTGGCGGCCAAGGGCAAGAACAAGGCGCTCGCCCAGGAGTTCGTCGTCAACTACGTCGCCAAGCCGGACCTGGCGGTGGCGCTCTACCAGGCCGACCCGCGCCCACCGGCGTTGACCGCCGCGCTGGACCAGGTCAAGGGCAGTGACCCGGACCTGGCCAAGTTCATCGAGGCCGGCAAGAACGGCCAGGTGCTCCCGGCAATCCCGGCGATGGCCGCTATCTGGGACCCGTTCGGCAAGGCGGAGGCCGCCGTCATCGGCGGCGCCGACCCGACCAGCACGGTCACCGCGGCCGGCAAGACGATCGCCGGTTCGATCAAGTAATGAGTACGCCGCTGTCCGGCCCGGGAACTGCCCAGCAGGTCCCGGGCCGGGGGCCCGTGGGCACCGGGTCCCCGCGCACGTCCCGTACCGCGCGGAACCACGCGCCGATCACCGCGGCCGGCCTCGCCGCGAAGGTGATCCTGCTCGGCCTGGTGGCCGGCATCGCGATCTGGGCGGCGTTCCCGCTCGTGCAGGCCGAGCAGTGGACCGGCCTGGCGGTGCTGGCGCTGACCACCGCCGCGCTGTTCTACCTGTACGCAGGCCGCCGGCACGTACCGGCGAAGTATCTCGTCCCGGGCACGCTCTTCCTCATCGCCTTCCAGATCGTGCCGGTCCTCTACACCGCGAGCACGGCCTTCACCAACTTCGGCGACGGCCACCGGGGTACCAAGGACGACGCGATCGTCGCGATCCAGACCAGTTCGGTGCGGCAGGTCCCCGGTTCCACCCAGTACCCGCTCTCCGTCGCCACGAAGGGCGACCCCGCCACCGGTGCCCTGGTCTTCCTGATCACCGACCCGGCGACCGGCACCGTCTCGGTGGGCGACGACGACGGCCTGCGTCCACTCGATCCCGGCACGGTCACCGTCGCCGCCGGCGGGAAGGTCACCGCCGCCGACGGCTACACCGTGCTGACCATCGGTCAGGCCGGTGCCCGTAGCAAGGACGTCACCGACCTGGTGGTGCCGACCGCCGGTGGCGCGCTGCGCTCGTCCGGCCTGTCCCGGGCGTACGAGGGCAAGGCCGTGCGGGCGTACGACGCCGGCTGCGACTGCGTCCGGGACAGCGACAGCGGCAAGACCTGGACCGCGGACGGCGAGGCCGGCGCGTTCGTCGCCACCGACGGCGAACGCCTGGCCCAGGGGTGGCAGGTGAACGTCGGGCTGGCCAACTTCACCCGGGTACTCACCGACGAGCGGATCTCCGGGCCGTTCCTCGGAACGCTGGTCTGGAACTTCGCCTTCGCGATCGGCTCCACCGGCGGCACGTTCATCCTCGGCATGCTGATCGCGCTCGCGCTGCACTCGCCGCGGATGCGGGGCACCAACCTCTACCGGATGCTGCTGATCCTGCCGTACGCCATGCCGTCGTTCGCGATGCTGCTGGTCTGGCGGGACATGTTCAACACCGACTTCGGGCTGATCAACAACCTGTTCGGGCTCGGCGTCGACTGGTTCGGCCAGGACTGGACGGCCCGCGCGGCGGTGATCCTGGTGCAGCTCTGGCTCGGCTACCCGTACATGTTCCTGGTCGCCACCGGCGCGCTCCAGGCCATCCCGCGGGAGTTGACCGAGGCCACCTCGGTCGACGGGGCCTCACCCTGGCAGTCCTTCCGGGCGGTCACCCTGCCGCTGCTGCTGGTCGCGCTCTCGCCGCTGCTGATCTCGTCGTTCGCGTTCAACTTCAACAACTTCAATGCGATCTACCTGACCACCGAAGGTGCGCCGTTCCCGGCGGACAACCCCAGCAACGGGGCCACCGACCTGCTGATCACCTACACCTACCGGCTGGCGTTCGGTGGACAGGCCGCACAGTTCGGCTTCGCCGCGGCGATCTCGCTGTTCATCTTTGCCATCGTCGCGGTGGTGTCGGCGGTCAGCTTCCGGCGGACCCGTCAACAGGAGGAGGTGTACGCGTGACCACGCTCATCAACCCTGGCCGCCCGACGGGACGGCGGCGGAACCGTTGGGTCGCCCAGGTCGGTTGGCGGCACCTGGTCGGCCTGCTCGGCGTGCTGTTCAGTCTCTTCCCGCTCGTGTTCGTCGTGTCGGCGGCGCTGAACCCGCTCGGCACCCTGTCGTCCACCGAGTTGGTGCCGACCGCCGGGGTGTCGTTCGAGAACTTCGGGGACCTGTTCGCGCGTACCGAGTTCGGGCACTGGTTCCTGAACTCGCTGCTCATCGCCGGCGGCGCCGCGTTCGCCTCGGTGTTCCTGTCGGCGCTCGCGGCGTACGCCTTCTCCCGGATGCGGTTCCGGGGTCGACGGGTGGGGTTGCTGTCGTTGCTGTTGATCCAGATGTTCCCGCAGTTCCTGGCGATCGTGGCGATCTTCCTGATCTTCGGCACGATCACCGATCTGTGGCCGGCGGTCGGCTTCAACACCCCGTGGGGGCTGCTGCTGCTCTACCTGGGTGGTGCGCTGGGCGTGAACACCTGGCTGATGAAGGGCTTCTTCGACACCCTGCCCCGGGAGTTGGACGAGTCCGCCACCGTGGACGGCGCCTCGCACGTCCAGGTCTTCTTCCGGATCATGCTGCCGTTGGTGGCGCCGATCCTCGCGGTGACCGGGCTGCTCGCCTTCATCAACACCATCAACGAGTTCCTGATGGCGAGCGTCTTCCTGACCGACACCGACGCCAAGACGCTCGCCGTCGGCATGCGGGGGATGTTGCAGGGCGCCGAGCGGAACACCAACTTCGGCATCTTCGCGGCCGGCACCCTGCTCACCGCGATCCCGACCGTGCTGGTCTTCCAGTTCCTCCAGCGCTTCATCGTCTCCGGCCTCACCTCCGGAGCGGTCAAGGGATGAACGCCTCGACGCGCCGATCGGTCGGCCCCACTACTACAAAGTGTCGTTGATAGGGGAGGATGGGTGCCGTGGAAGCACTGCGACTCATCCTCCTCTATGTCCATCTGATCGGCTTCGCTCTGCTGCTCGGCGGTTCGATCGCCCAGTACGTCAGCGGGAGGCTGCGGATCAACGCCGCCATGCTCTGGGGCGCCGTGATCCAGTTGCTCACCGGCCTCGGGCTCTCCGCGCCGCTGCGCGGCGGCGGTGACGCCGAGCCGGACCCGGCGAAACTTGTGACGAAGTTGGTCATCGCGCTGCTGATCTTCGTCATGGTCTTCTTCTCCCGTAAGCGGGACGCGGTCAACCGCGGCCACTTCCTCGCGATCGTCGGCCTGACCCTGGTCAACGCGGCGGTGGCGGTCTTTTGGCGGTAACGTCCGAGGGGGGAACCGCACCCCGCAAACCGGACTTCGACGACACCTTGGTGCTCGGACAACAGCACGAAGAGTGATGTGCCCCACGCAAGGGTTACACCCGGGTAACAGGCGTTCAACAGTCGTGCACGATTGTCGGCCGGTGGGTGGGCGCGGGCGTACGCTCCCGTCCGTAACGTGGGACAGCCGGCGGCACACCCGCAGGTCGGCTGATGGGCTGCCACCGCACTAGGCGCGGTGTGCAATGGGAAGGAGACGTCTTGCGCTCGGTGCGTGGGATGCGGATCGCTTCGATCCTCGCGGTGGGTGGGCTCGCGCTCAGCGCCGCCGCGTGTGGCGAGGCCCCGGATGATGACAAGAACGCCGGCAGTGGCGCCAAGAAGTTCAGCGCCTGCATGGTGACCGACGTCGGCGGCATCGACGACAAGTCGTTCAACACCTCGGCCTGGAAGGGTCTCCAGGAGGCCAAGGCCGCCAACGACAACATCGACATCAAGTACGTCGCGTCGAAGGCCGAGGCCGACTACGAGCCCAACCTGACGCAGTTCGTCAACCAGAAGTGCGACTTCATCCTGGCCGTCGGCGGCCTGATGCAGAACGCCACCTCGAAGATCGCCAAGGCGAACCCGAACCAGGTGTTCGGCATCGTCGACGCCAACCCGGGTGACGCCAACGTCTACCCGATGCAGTTCGACACCGCCCAGGCCGCGTTCCAGGCCGGTTACCTCGCCGCCGGGATGAGCAAGTCCGGCAAGGTGGGCACCTACGGTGGTCTGCCGATCCCGCCGGTGACGATCTTCATGGACGGCTTCGTCGACGGCGTGGCGTACTACAACAAGACCAAGAACAAGAACGTCCAGGCGCTCGGCTGGAACAAGGAGACCCAGAAGGGCTCCTTCACCAACGACTTCGCCAAGCAGGACGAGGGCAAGAAGGTCTCCGACGCGCTGGTCGCCCAGGGCGCGGACATCATCATGCCGGTCGCCGGCGGCTCCGGCCTCGGCACCACCGCGGCGGCCAAGGCCTCGGGCGGCAAGTACAACACCATCTGGGTGGACGTCGACGGCTGCGAGAGCACCCCGGACTGCGCCGCGATCATCACCACCGTGGTGAAGAACATCCCGGAGGCCGTCAAGGAGGCCGTCGTCAAGGCGGCCGGTGGCGAGAAGCTCCAGGCCAACCCGGGCTTCGTCGGCACCCTGGCCAACACCGGTGTCTCGATCGCCCCGTACCACGACTTCGACGGCAAGGTTCCGGCCGAGCTGAAGTCCGAGGTCGACAAGATCAAGGCGGACATCGCCGCCGGCACCATCACCGTCACCTCGAAGGCTCAGCCGACCAAGTGACGTCCGGCGGACCTCTCCGGTGAGATCATCGGAAGGTCTGCGGGGCACAGGTACGACCGATCGGCCGCTTCGGCCCTGCGGGTGACCGTGGGGTCGGAGCGGCCGATCGCGCACCGCGTCGGCCAGGCCGCTCCGGTCCGCTCGACGGCAGCTAGGCTGCACCATCGCTCGCACTCCAGGAGGTTGCGCTGAGACTCGAACTGCGCGGCATCACCAAGCGGTTCGGTGATCTGGTCGCCAACGACCACATCGATCTGACGGTGGAGCCTGGAGAGATCCACGCCCTGCTCGGCGAGAACGGCGCGGGCAAGTCGACCCTGATGAACGTGCTCTACGGGCTCTACCAGCCCGACGAGGGCGAGATCCTGGTCGACGGCACGCCGCTGAAGCTGAAGGGGCCGTCCGACGCGATCGCGGCCGGGATCGGCATGGTGCACCAGCACTTCATGCTGGTGCCGGTGTTCACTGTCGCCGAGAACATCATGCTCGGCGCGGAACAGGTCCGGGGCGGCATCGCCGGTTTCCTGGACCGGCGGCGGGCCCGACGCGAGGTCACCGAGGTGTCCGAGCGCTACAACCTGCGGGTCGACCCGGACGCGGTGATCGAGGACCTGCCGGTCGGCATCCAGCAGCGGGTGGAGATCGTCAAGGCGCTCACCCGCGACGTCGACCTGCTCATCCTGGACGAGCCGACCGCGGTGCTCACCCCGCAGGAGACCGAGGAGCTGTTGGCGGTCATGCGGTCGCTGAAGGCGGCCGGCAAGTCGATCGTCTTCATCACCCACAAGCTGGGCGAGGTCAAGGCCATCGCCGACCGGATCACGGTGATCCGGCGCGGTAAGACGGTCGGCACGGCCGCACCGGAGACCAGCCGGGACGAGCTGGCCGCGCTGATGGTCGGCCGTAGCGTGCGACTCACCGTCGAGAAGTCGCCGGCCACGCCGGGCGAGCCGGTGCTGGAGGTGGCCGGGTTGGTCGTCGACGACGACCGGCAGGTCCGGGCGGTCGACGGCGTGGACCTGACCGTACGCGCGGGTGAGGTGCTCGGCGTGGCGGGCGTGCAGGGCAACGGCCAGACCGAGCTGATCGAGGCGATCATGGGTCTGCGCCCGGTGCTCGCCGGCACGGTCAGCCTGGCCGGTGACCGGATCGACGGCTGGGCGACCAAGAAGGTGCTCCGCGCCGGGGTCGGCTACGTGCCCGAGGACCGCAGCGTGGACGGCCTGGTCAAGGAGTTCAGCGTCGCCGAGAACCTGGTGTTGGACATCTACGACCGGCCGCCGTTCGGTGCCGGGCTCGCGCTCAAGCCCGACGCCATCGCGTCCTCGGCCAAGGAGCGGATCGAGCAGTTCGACGTGCGCACCTCATCGGCGGAGGCGGCGGTCGGCACCCTCTCCGGCGGCAACCAGCAGAAGGTGATCGTGGCGCGGGAGCTGTCCCGGCCGCTGAAGCTCTTCATCGCCGCCCAGCCCACCCGCGGCGTGGACGTCGGGTCGATCGAGTTCATCCACAGCCAGATCATCCACGAGCGGGACATCGGCACCGCCGTCATGGTGGTCTCCAGCGAGCTTGACGAGGTGGTCGGGCTGGCCGACCGGATCGCGGTCATGTACCGCGGGCGGATCATCGGCATCGTCGACCCGGACACCCCGCGCGAGGAGATCGGCCTGTTGATGGCCGGCATCCGCCCGGACGGGGGCCCGGCGCCTGCCGACGGCCCCGCGAGCGAGGACGAGGCATGACCACCAACCCCAATCCGCAGTCGGGCTCACCGGACAAGGAGCCGGCGAGCGAGGCGCAGGCGGCGCAGAACGCGCTCGGCAACACCGAGCGGGCCGGCACGACCACCCCGGCGAAGACGCCGGAGCCGAAGCCGTCGCTGGGCCGGCTCTTCCTGGACAACCTGTGGGCGGCGAACACCTTCACGGTGACCCTGCTGTCGCTGGTGCTGGCGATCGTCGTCGGCGCGGTGCTGATGATCGTCTCCGACCCGGACGTGTTGCACACCTACACCTACATCACCGCCCGTCCGTCGGACGCGTTCAGCTCGAGTTGGACGCTGGTGAGCGAGGCGTACGCGAACCTGTTCAAGGGTTCGATCTTCGACCCGGAGGCGTTCTCCGGTTGGCTGAACGGCAGCAACGGCTGGCAGGCCGTACTCGCGCCGATCTCCGAGACGCTGACGTACGCCGCGCCGCTGGTCTTCACCGGCCTGGCGGTGGCGCTGGCCTTCCGGGGCGGCCTGTTCAACATCGGCGCGCAGGGTCAGGCCACGGTGGGCGTGATCCTGGCCGCGTTGGCGGGCTTCCTGCTGCCGCTGCCGCCCGGTCTGCACCTGCTGGTGGCGGTGCTCGCCGGCGCGCTGGGCGGGGCGATCTGGGGCTTCATCCCGGGCATCCTCAAGGCCCGTGCCGGCGCCCACGAGGTGATCAACACGATCATGCTCAACTACGTCGCCACGTACTTCCTGACCTGGCTGATCGTCCAGAAGGGCGTACAGGACCCGACCCGGACGGACGCGATCAGCAAAGCGGTGGACAGCTCCGCGCAGCTGCCCCGCCTGCTCGGCGACAACCTGCGGGTGCACGCCGGCATCCTGCTCGCCGTGCTGGCCACCTGGGCGGTCGCCTGGCTGCTCAACCGGTCCACGCTCGGCTTCGAGCTACGCGCGGTCGGCGCCAACCCGGACGCCGCGCGGACGGCCGGCATCAGCGTCACCCGGACGTACATCCTGATCATGGTCTTCTCCGGGATCCTGGCCGGTCTCGGCGGCTCGAACATGGTGCTCGGCTCCACGGCGAGCGCGCTGACGCCGCTGGTCGTGGCGCAGATCGGCTTCGACGGCATCCTGGTGGCCCTGCTGGGTCGGGTGAAGCCGTGGGGGGTGCTGCTCGCCGCGCTGCTGTTCGGTGCCCTCCAGGCCGGCGGCAACCGGATGCAGTCGTACTCCGGCATCTCGCTGGAGCTGGTGACCGTGTTGCAGGCGCTGATCGTCATCTTCATCGCCGCACCCGCCCTGGTGAAGGCGATCTTCCAGCTCCGGGCCGCACGGGCCGCCCGGTTGCAGACGAGCCTGGCGAAGGGCTGGTAACGCATGTCCACCATGGCTGTCCCCGACGTCGCGGTCGGCGTCGACGAGGGTTTCTGGACCCGGACCCGCAAGGCCGGCCTCACGCTCACGGCGCTCGGGTTGCTGGCGGCGGTGCTGTTCGGGGCGCTCGCCACCGACCAGCAGGCCCGGTTCACGCTCAGCGACGACGCGGCCGGCGCCGCGCTGGAGATCAACGGCACGATCGGCGCGATCCTGTTCGGGGTCATCGCGATCGCCGCCGGGGCGGGGCTGCTCGCCGGAGTGCCGAAGCGTTGGTTCCTGCCGGTGCTCGGCGTCGGGCTGGTGGCCTTCGTGCTCTCCTTCCTCTGCTGGCAGGTCTCCGCCGCGCCGACCGGGCAGAACTTCATGCCGCTGGTCAACATCATCCGGGGCACCTTCATCCTGGCGCTGCCGTTGATCTTCGGCGCGCTCGCCGGTGTGCTCTGCGAGCGGTCCGGTGTGGTCAACGTGGCCATCGAGGGGCAGTTGCTGATGGGCGCGTTCAGCGGCGCCCTGTTCGGCAGCCTCTCCGGCAGCGTCTGGGTGGGTCTGGTCGCCGCCGCCATCGGTGGCGCGTTCATCTCGCTGCTGCTGGCCGTCTTCGCCATCCGCTACCTGGTGGACCAGGTCGTCATGGGCATCGTGCTGAACCTGCTCGCGGTCGGCGTGACCGGCTTCCTCTACGAGCGGCTGATGCAGACCGACGCGGAGCGGTACAACAGCGCGCCGCGCTTCAGCAACTGGGAGATCCCGTTGCTGAAGGACATCCCGGTGCTCGGTCCGGCGCTGTTCCGGGGCAACATCTTCCTCTACCTCGGCCTGCTGCTGGTGCTGGTGATCCACATCGGGTTGTTCCGGACCCGGTGGGGGCTGCGGACCCGATCGGTGGGCGAGCACCCGATCGCCGCCGACACGCTCGGCGTCAAGGTGCTGCGGGTGCGGTACCGCAACGTGCTGCTGGCCGGCGTGGTCGCGGGTATCGGTGGCGCCTCCTACACGCTGGCGCTCTACTCGTTCACCAAGAACATGATCGGCGGTAAGGGCTTCATCGCGCTGGCCGCGCTGATCTTCGGCCGGTGGAACCCGACGGGGGCGCTGCTCGCCGCGCTCTTCTTCGGCTTCGCGGACCAGCTCGCCACCTACCTGAGCGCGATCAACAGCTCGATCCCCAGCCAGTTCCTGGCCATGCTGCCGTACCTGGCGACCATCCTGGCGGTGGCCGGTCTGGTCGGCCGGGTTCGGGCGCCGGCCGCCGACGGCAAGCCGTACATCAAGGGCTGACAGCAGCAGGCGTGCTCGGCGGGACATCCCGCCGGGCACCGCGCTCGCTTCGCCGAGCCCACCCGGGTACGCCGTGGTGGCCCTCGGCGTCAGGCCGCCGAAGTCGCGCCGATCCGCTCGGAGAACTCCACGAGGCGGTTGGAGAAGCCCCACTCGTTGTCGTACCAGCCGAACACCTTGGCCTGGTTGCCGACGACCTCGGTCAGCGGCGCGTCGAAGATCGACGAGTAGGGGTTGCCGACGATGTCCGCCGAGACCAGCGGCGCCTCCGAGTACTGCAGGTAGCGCCGCAGCCCTTCGGATGCGGCCGCCTCGCGGAACGCCGCGTTGACGTCCTGGACGTCGGCGCTCCGGCGCAGGACCACGGTGAGGTCGGTGATCGAGCCCGTCGCGACAGGTACGCGCAGCGCGGCACCGGTGAGACGCCCGTCGAGCTCCGGGATGACCTTGCCGATCGCCTTCGCCGCGCCCGACGACGTCGGGATGGTCGAGACGGCCGCCGCGCGGGCGCGGCGCAGGTCGGAGTGTGGCGCATCGTGGAGCCGCTGGTCGCCCGTGTAGGCGTGGACCGTCGTCATCAGGCCCGACTCGATGCCGAACGAGTCGTTGAGCACCTTCGCCAAGGGTGCCAGCGAGTTCGTGGTGCAGGAGCCGTTGGAGAAGACGTCGTGGCTGTCCGGGTCGAGCCGGTCGTCATTCACCCCGAGGACGAACGTGGGCACGTCCCCCTTGGCCGGCGCCGAGATGATGACCTTCCTCGCGCCGCCCTTGAGGTGGGCCGCCGCGGCGTCGCGGTTCGTGAAATGCCCGGTGGACTCGATCACGACGTCGACGCCGAGGTCACCCCAGGCGATGGTGGTCGGGTCGGACTGCGCGAAGACCTTCATGCGGGTGCCCCGAACGGCGATCGCGTCGCCGTCGAAGGCGACGCCGTCCAGGTGGCCGGAGACCGAGTCCCATTCGAGCAGGGTGGCCAGCGTGCGGGCATCGGTGAGGTCGTTCACCGCGACCACCTCGACGTCGGCGTTGTTCGCCAGGGCCGCGCGCAGGTAGGTGCGCCCGATCCGGCCGAACCCGTTGATGCCGATGCGTACCGTCATGGCTTCAGTTCCTCCTGTTGTTCTCGTGGTCGGACCCGGCTGGTGCCGCCGCCCGGAGCAGGGCGAGAGCGCCGGCGCGGGCATCGTCGAACGGTCCCGGGTCCTGCTGGGCGATCGCGAGCACATAGCCGCCCTGTAGGACCGCCATGAGGGTGTTGGCGAGCTGCTCCGGGTCGAGGTCGTCCCGCAGCTCGCCCGCTGCGATGGCCTCTCGCAGCACCCTGGCCCAGCTGACGCGGACCTGGGCGAACGCGCGTGACACCGGGGCGAGCAGAACCGGATCCTCGCGGACCTGCGGGTCCTGGGTCATCCGGCCGACCTTGCAGCCCTTGAGGGCGTCCAGGGGACGCATCAGGTGTGCCTCGATCCGAGCCATCGGGTCGCCCGGAGCGTCGAGTCCGGACGCGGCCGGCAGCAGATCGGCGACGTTGCGCTCGAGGGCGGCGAGCGCGAGATCCCGCTTGGTCGGGAAGTGGTGGTACATGCTGCCCTGGCCCACGCCGGACCGTTCGCGAACGTCACGCGGGCTGGTGTCGGCGTAGCCGCGCTCCCACATGAGCTCGCTCATCGTGTCGACCAGTAGTTGTCGCGAGTCCATGGCGTCACTGTACATACCAGTAGGTACAGAGTGCCCGTGGACCCCGCCCTGCCCGCGCCTGACCTGGGCTGCTTGGGCAGAATGGCGGCATGACCGACATTGACTGGGCGCGGCTGCGCGCTGCCGCCACCGAGGCGATGCGGCACGCGTACGCGCCGTACTCGACCTTTCCCGTCGGCGCCGCCGCGCTTGTCGACGACGGTCGCGTGGTCGTCGGCTGCAACGTGGAGAACGCCGCGTACGGGGTGACGCTCTGCGCCGAGTGCGGGGTGGTGTCCAGCCTGCACGCCACCGGTGGCGGTCGACTCGTCGCGCTCTCCTGCGTCGACGCCACCGGTGAGCCGCTGATGCCGTGCGGCCGGTGCCGGCAACTGCTCTGGGAGCACGGCGGTCCGGAGTGCCTGATCGAGTCGAAGACCCGCCCGCTGCGGATGGCCGAGCTGCTGCCGCACGCCTTCGGCGTGGAGGATTTGGAGGCGGTCACCGGTGAGACGCCGGTACCGGTCGTCCCGGAGCGGCTGGCCGCCTGGCGGGGCCGCGGCACCGTCTTCGTGCACCCGGACCTGTCCGCCGGGCAGCAGGTCTGGACGGCGTACTGGGAGCGCTCGGCCGGGGACGACGCGGGCGCCGAGACCGGTGTGCTGGAGGAAGCGCCCAGCTGGGACGACCCCGCCGAGGCGATCACCTGGGGAATGGCCCGGACGCCCCGGGTCGTCGTGGTGGACGAGACCGGCACGATCTTCTGGGCCGGCGAGGGGGAGCCGCCTCTGGAGATCCCGGTTCGTTGGGGTTGAGCTTTGGGGGATTGGGCCGACCGTGCCCGGCTCCGGGCGGTCAGGCTTGATCCCTCCGCCGGGCACGGTCGGCCCAATCCCTGACCTGGTCACCGGGCGTGGGTCGGGATCTGCAACAGACGAGGGAAAGATCATCTGATGGGTTTTGCGGCTGTTGATGTTATTCGTGTTAAGCGGGACGGGGGGGTGCTGTCGGACGCGCAGATCGACTGGGTGATGGACGCGTACACCCGGGGGGTCGTCGCCGACGAGCAGATGTCGGCGCTGGCCATGGCCATCCTGCTCAACGGCATGACCGGCCCGGAGATCGCCAGGTGGACAGCCGCGATGATCGCCAGCGGTGAGCGGCTCGACCTCTCGGCGGTACGGCGTCCCACCGTCGACAAGCACTCGACCGGTGGCGTCGGTGACAAGATCACGCTGCCGCTCACTCCGCTGGTCGCCGCCTGCGGCGCCGCCGTTCCCCAGCTCAGCGGGCGCGGTCTCGGGCACACTGGCGGCACGCTGGACAAGCTGGAGTCCATCCCGGGCTGGCGGGCGGCGCTGACCAACGACGAGTTCATCAGCCAGCTCGGCGAGGTCGGCGCGGTGATCTGCGCGGCCGGTGCGGGACTCGCCCCCGCCGACCGCAAGCTGTACGCGCTGCGCGACGTGACCGGCACCGTAGAGGCGATCCCGTTGATCGCCAGCTCGATCATGAGCAAGAAGATCGCCGAGGGCACCGGGGCGCTGGTCCTCGACGTCAAGGTCGGCTCGGGCGCCTTCATGAAGTCCGTCGACCAGGCCCGCGAGCTGGCCCGCACCATGGTGGAGCTGGGCGGCGCGCACGGCGTCCGCACGGTCGCCCTGCTCACCGACATGTCGACCCCGCTCGGCCTGGCCATCGGCAACGCCGTCGAGGTGACCGAGTCGGTCGAGGTGCTGGCCGGTGGTGGGCCCGCCGACGTGGTGGAGCTGACCCTCGCGCTGGCCCGGGAGATGCTCGACGCCGCCGGCCTGCCGGACGCCGACCCGGAGGCCGCCCTGCGCGACGGCCGGGCGATGGACTCCTGGCGGACGATGATCCGGGCGCAGGGCGGCGACCCGGACGCGCCGATGCCGACCGCCGGCGAGGTCGAGGTGGTCCGGGCCGACCGGGACGGATACGTGGCGGCCGTCGACGCGTACGACATGGGGGTTGCGGCCTGGCGGCTCGGCGCGGGCCGGGCCCGCAAGGAGGACCCGGTCAGCGTGCCGGCCGGGGTGGTGTTGCACAAGCGGCCGGGTGACGCGGTGCGGGCGGGCGACCCGCTTTTCGAGCTCCGTGCCGAGGACCCGGCGCGAATTCCGGCGGCTCTGGCGGAGGCAACTCGCGCGGTGCAGATTGCACCGGCCGCGCCGGCCGGCACGCCCCTGGTCATCGAGCGGATCGGCTGACCGAACAGGGGTCGGGGTGGCGTGGTGCCGGTCCCCTGGGAGCGCTATTGTCGCAGGCCAAAGGCGTCGCGTGCAGACAGGAAGTTGCCCCGTGACCGTACCTGCCCCCGACCCCCGCGAGGTGCGTGAGGCGAGCCTGGACGAGTTGTCCCGGCTCGACCTGCCGCTGCCGCCCGCCCAGTTCCCGCTCGTGTGGGAGCCGGGCGACGAGATCGAGCTGCGCCCCCGGGCCGAGATCGAGGCGCGCATCGCCGTGCTGCACCTCATCCTGGCCCGCTGCTTCGGGATGCCTCCGCAGGCGGCGATGAGCTGGCTGCTCGGCTCGCACCTGGTCGAGATGGTCACCCCCCCGGAGTGGCAGTTCGTGATGGGCGGCAAGGGCGACCACCGCTCGTTCGTGCTGCACCACGACGCGCTCTTCGCGCTCACCTGGGTGCTGGGGTTGAGCAAGCAGCTCGACCCGACCCTGTCGGTGGACGAGCGGCTGGTCGAGCGGCTGCCGCACATCGCCGAGGGGGAGACCTTCGGGAACTGGCAGTCCCGCATCCTCGCCGCGCCGCAACATCCCGCCGACGCGGCGGCCCTGCTCGACCTGCACTACTGCCTGGACTGGGCGTACCTGGAGTCCGAGCGGATGGGCCGCCCGCTGCCGGGCCTGGTCGACGCCAACGCGATCGGGCAGCGGCGCTGGGCCCTGGAGTGGGCGGTGATCCTGCGCGGGCCGTACCACGACGAACCGCCCGGCTGGGAAGAGGTCGACCTCTCCACCTGAGGTCAGCGGGGTCGGTAGGCGTCCAGCCGGACCGCCACCGACACCCGGACGGGCTCGGGCAGCGCGGCCAGCCGTTCGGCGAGCACGGCCGGTTCGGTGTGCCAGGCGCTCGGACCCATCCCGACCAGCGTGGCGACCTCCGGTCGGGTCAGGGTCAGCTCCGCGCGGTGCACCGTCGAGCCAATCGGCGCGAAGTGACCGCCAAGCGTGGCGGTCACCCGGTCGGCCTTGTCCGGGTCGACCCGCAGCAGGCGCAGGGCGTCCACCAGTTCGGTCAGGTGCTCGGCGGCCGGTGTCACCACCAGCAGCGTGCCCTCGCGGTCGAGCACCCGGTGGAACTCCGGGCCGTTGCGCGGCGCGAAGACGTTCAGCAGCACGGCCGCCGCGCCGTCGGCCAGCGGCAACCGCTGCCAGGTGTCGGCCAGCGCCGCGGCCGCCCGGGGGTGCGCCCGCGCCGCTCGCCGCAGCGCCGGCTTGGAGACGTCCAGGGCCAGACCCACGGCGTCCGGCAGCGCCGCCAGCACCGCGCCGAGGTAGCGGCCCGTGCCCGCGCCGACGTCCACCACCAGGGGGTACGCATCAGAGCCCGCGATCGGCGCTCCGGCCCGTACCCCCGATGTTGCGTCCTTTGCTCTGCTTACCTCCACGCGACAGTGCGGTGCGGAAAGTGTTGCGTCGGTGTAAGCAGAGCAAAGGGCGGCAGCAGGGGGTGCGGGGGGCGTCGCGCCCGGTCGCGGGGCTGTCTCCGGCGGGGCGGCGGGAGGGGGTGCGGTGGGCGTGGCGCGAAGCCGCGCGACCGCCTCCGTGCTGGCGGCGGCGAGCGCGGCCGAGATGATGTCGTAGTGGCCGGCGGCCTGGAACTCCGCGCGCGCGGCGACCATCTCGGCGCTGTCTCCGGCGTGCGGTGACCGACCGGTGAGCAGGTTCACGTAGCCCTGACGCGCGACGTCGAAGGTGTGCCGGCGCGGACAGCGCAGCGCGCGGGCAGTGCCGGCGGTCGTCTCGGCGAGCGGTTCGCCGCAGACCGGGCAGCTCAGCCGGTCGAGGATGCGCGGGTCCACGTCAGGCCGCCAACGTGTCTGATGCGCGCATACCGGGCAGCCTAACGAGCCGCCCCGCTCCGGCCGCCCAGGGCCGCTGACTAGGGTCTGAGCATGGTCGCAACTATCCGGTACGAGGACATCGTCAAGGTCCCGAAGGCGCTGCTGCACGATCATCTCGACGGTGGGCTCCGCCCGGCGACGATCGTCGAGCTGGCGGCGGAGGTGGGACACGAGCTGCCCACCACCGACCCGGAGGCGCTCGGCCGCTGGTTCGTGGAGGCGGCCGACTCGGGGTCGCTGGAGCGCTACCTGGAGACGTTCGCGCACACCGTGGCGGTCATGCAGACCGGGCCGGCGCTGCGCCGGGTGGCCCGCGAGTGCGCGCTGGACCTGGCCGCCGACGGCGTCGTCTACGCCGAGGTCCGCTTCGCTCCCGAGCAGCACCTGGAGCGGGACCTGACCCTGGACGAGGTGGTCGAGGCCGTGCTGGCCGGGTTCGCCGAGGGGACCGCCCAGGCTGTCGAGGCCGGTCTGACCATCCGGGTGGGCACGTTGCTCACCGCCATGCGGCACGCGGCCCGCTCGCAGGAGATCGCCGAGCTGGCCGTGCGGCACCGGGACGCCGGCGTGGTCGGGTTCGACATCGCCGGCGCCGAGGCGGGCTTCCCGCCCACCCGCCACCTGGATGCCTTCGAATACCTCCAGCGGGAGAACTTCCACTTCACCATCCACGCCGGTGAGGCGTTCGGGCTGCCGTCCATCTGGCAGGCGATCCAGTGGTGCGGCGCGGACCGGCTCGGTCACGGCGTACGGATCGTGGACGACATCGGCCCGGAGGGCACGCTCGGCCGGCTGGCCGCGTACGTCCGGGACAAGCGGATCCCGCTGGAGCTGTGCCCGTCGTCGAACGTGCAGACCGGTGCCGTGGCCTCGATCGCCGAGCACCCGATCGGCCTGCTGCGGGACCTGCGGTTCCGGGCCACCGTCAACACCGACAACCGACTGATGAGCGGCACGTCCATGTCCCGGGAGATGTCGCTGCTGGTGGAGACCTTCGGCTACGGCTGGCGTGAGTTGCAGTGGTTCACCATCAACGCGATGAAGAGCGCCTTCATCCCGTTCGACGAGCGGCTGCGGATCATCGACGAGGTGATCAAGCCGGCGTACGCCAAGCTGCTGGCCTGATCCGCGTCAGCCGTGCGGGTGGTCCTGTCGGTGGTGGGTGTGGTGGCCGGCGAGCAGGCCGGCCACCCGGCGCAGCACCTCCCGGGCCCGGGCCGCCTCGGCGCCCAACCCGGTCTGCCGGCGTAACACCTCTGGCTCGGCCCGCAGCAGGGCCACGCCGCGCCGGACCAGCACCCGGGGCGCCTTGCGCTGCTCGGACAGGTCCCGGGCCAGCCGGCGCAGGAACGTCGCCCCGCGCGGTCGACGCAGCGCGTACGCCCCGGCGAGCAGCCCGCGCCGGCGGCACTCCTCGACGATCTCGGCGGCGAAAATCCCTTCGGCCACGAAAAGTGGCGATCCGTCGACATCAAATGGCCGGGTGGCTACCCGTCGATCCGCGCCGATCGCATAAACCGGCACATCGGCTCGACCCTCGCGGGCCAGTTGCGCAATGGTTTCGACGGCCGTCAAGGCGTCCCAGGACTGCGGTGATTCCCAATCGACCTGGCCGTTTCGTCGCGGCAACGTAGGGTCATCGCCGTCTTTGTAGAAGTCGTCGAGGCACAGCACAGGTAGACCAGTTTGCTGCGCTATGTACGACTTTCCGGAGCCTGAGGGGCCGGCGAGCAGGACAACACGATGGGGATGATCCATTA
The DNA here is from genome assembly GCF_057708145.1 of Micromonospora sp. bgisy143. Lineage (NCBI taxonomy): Bacteria > Bacillati > Actinomycetota > Actinomycetes > Micromonosporales > Micromonosporaceae > Micromonospora > Micromonospora sp. bgisy143. Next base: position 72,743 of record NZ_JBYIRN010000001.1, on the reverse strand, counting down.
CCTTCAGTTACTCCGGCCAGACGGACTGCTATCAAATCGCATCAACATCTCATCACACCTTCGGCGGGTGACAACCTGGGCTTTCTTCTTGCCGGGCGGCGTGATGGAATCTCGGGGGTCCGACCCGCCGGGTCGGTCGCTGGGCGTTGCCCGGGGCAACGCGTTCAAGCTGTAATCGCGAGGGCGGTGACGTGAGCAAACGGCCAAAGACGGCGGGCTCCTTCCTGTCGCGGCTGCGCCGGCCGGCCAGCCGACTCCGGGACATGCCGATCTGGTCCAAGCTCGGTCTCATCATGATCGTGCCGACCATCGCCACGGTCGTCGTGGGTACCAGTGGTCTCGTCGACCACCTGGAGACGCTCAACAATGCCAACCGGGCCGGCGACCTGGCCAATCTGTCGAGCTATTCGGGTGACCTGGTCGACAAGCTCCAGGACGAGCGGACCTCCGCCGTCCTGCTGCTGCAGGCGACCGGGACCCAGCCGAAGGCGCAGTACCAGGAGGCCTACAACCGGGCGAACACCCGGGTCGACCAGACGATGACGCCGTACCGGCAGCAGCGGGGCGACGTGGAGGACCTGCCGGGCAGCCTCGAGGGCCTGCTGGGCGGCATCGACCAGAGCCTCAAGGACCTGCCGGGCGTCCGCAGCCAGGTGTTCAACGGCAAGCTCAAGCTCGCCGAGGCCGTCCAGGCGTACGAGGGTCTGATCAACGACCTGCTCGCCATCCGCGACTCCGCCACCCAGCTCGCCGGTAACAACGAGCTGAGCGACAAGATGCGGGCCGCGGCGGCGGTCGCCCGGGAGAAGGAATTCCTCTCGCTCCGCCGGGTCGTCGTGCACCGCGCGCTCGGCGTGCAGGGCGGGCAACGGTTGACCCCGGCGCTCCGCACCGACTACATCGCCAGCGGCACCGGCCAGCAGCAGGCGCTGCAGAGCTTCAAGGCGGTGGCCAGCCCCGACGAGGCGAAGTTCCACGACCAGACGGTCGCCGGCGGTGACCGCCGCGAGGCGCAGAACTACATCGGCTGGATCGACGGCAACACCACCGGCGACATGCGCGGCGCCCCGTTCGGCCCGGACCAGTGGGAGTCGGCCATGACGGCCAACGCCAAGCTGATCCGCGCCGTCGAGACGAAGCTCGACGGTGACGTGGTCGCCGAGGCCGACAGCATCCGGTCGGACGTCCAGCGCCAGGTGTTCCTGGAGACCGGCCTGCTGCTGAGCATGCTGCTGCTGGCCATCCTCTTCGCGTACCTGGTGGCCCGCTCGATGGCCCGGTCGCTGCGCGAGCTGCGCCAGGGCGCTCTCTCCGTCGCCCAGTACGGCCTGCCGCAGGCGGTGGCCCGACTGCGTGACCCGCAGGTCGTCGGGCAGCTCTCCCCGGTGCAGTTGGCCAACCAGATCGCCGAGCCGCTGCCGGTCCGCAGCAAGGACGAGTTCGGCCAGGTGACCGAGGCGTTCAACGCCGTCCACCTGGAAGCCGTCCGGACGGCCGCCGAGCAGGCGGCGCTGCGCGCCTCCGTCGCGACCATGTTCGTCAACCTGGCCCGTCGTTCGCAGATCCTGGTCGACCGCCTCATCGGGCACCTCGACCGGCTGGAGCGCGGCGAGGAGGACCCGGACCGGCTGGCCGAGCTGTTCCAGCTCGACCACCTGGCCACCCGGATGCGCCGCAACGACGAGAACCTGCTCGTGCTCGCGGGCGCCGACTCCACCCGTGTGCAGCGTGAGCCGGCGGCGCTCATCGACGTGCTGCGCGCCGCGCAGTCCGAGGTCGAGCACTACACCCGCATCGAGTTCGGCGTCATCGACCGGGACATCGAGGTCGCCGCACACGCGGTCAACGACCTCGTGCACCTCGTGGCCGAGCTGTTCGACAACGCCACCGCGTTCTCCCCGCCGGACTCGCAGGTCATGGTCGAGGCCCGCCGGGTCGGCGACCGCGCCTCGCTCTACGTCGAGGACCGCGGCATCGGCATCAGCCGCGAGCAGCTGCACGAGCTCAACGACAAGCTCGCGACGCCGCCCCAGGTGGACGTGGCCGTCTCCCGGATGATGGGCCTGGTCGTGGTCGCCCGCCTGGCCTCGCGGCACGGCGTACGCGTCGAGCTGCGACCCGGCTCCGACCGTGGCACGGTCGCCGACGTGACCCTGCCCACCTCGGTGCTGGTACCCCGGGCGCTCTCCGGCCGGGTCCAGCAGCCGCCGGCCCTGCCCGCCGCCGGACCGCAGTCCGCCGCGCCGTCGCCGGTCCTCGGCGCACTGCCGGCGCTGGGCAACGGGGCACGCCCCGGCGAGTCCGGCAACCAGGTCACCCTCGGCGGTCGGCCATTTGACCCGGCGTCGCGCAACGGTTCCGGTACGCCCGCCAACACCGGCGCGTACCGCTCGATGCCGGCCTGGTCGGACCTGACCGGCGCGAGCGCGACGAACGGCGTCAACGGCGGCGACGGGTTCACCCCCCGGACGTCCAACGGGCAGTCCATCGACCCGCTGCCGCAGCGTCGGGCCGGCGACGAGCCGAACGGCGGCCAGCAGCCGAGCATCCCCCGGCAGCTGCCCAGCAGCCCGGAGGCGCAGCCGTACTCGGCGCCGCCGGTCTCCGCCCAGCCCTACCCGGGTGCCCCGGTCTCGGCCTCGCCGGCGTCCGGCCAGCCGTACTCCGGCCAGCCCTACTCGGGTGCGCCGTACGGCAGCCCCCCGGTGTCCGCCGCGCCCGCCTCCGGTCAGCCGTACGCCGGTCCGCCGGTGTCCGCGTCGCCCGTCTCGGCCTCCCCGGCCTCCGGTCAGCCGTACTCGGCGCCGCCGGCCACCGGCCAGTCGTTCAGCGGCTTCACCCCCCGGTCCGCCCCGCCCGCCCCGGCGCCCAGCACCCCGGCGCCGCCGGCCTGGCCGCCCGTGCCCGGCGGCGAGCGGGACCCGCAGACCCCGCCGGTGCCCGAGCGGCTTGCCGCCGCCCTGGACATGACGACGGAGCTGCCCCGGGTGCCGCGCCCCGGCGACCAGCCGACCACCGCGGCCCAACCGAGCACCGCGGCCCAGCCGCCGGCTCCCGCGCCGCAGGCGTCTCCGGCACCAGCGACGCCGGCTCCGGCAGCGTCGTCGCCCCGCCCGGCGCCGCAGCAGCCGCAGGCCCAGAACCGCCAGCGGTACGCGGACGAGACCATGGAGCTGCCGATCTTCCGGGAGCTCGAGTCCGCCTGGTTCCGTACCCGCCGTCCGGGTCCGGAGGAGGCCGCCGCCGCACCGGCGACGAACGGCGCCGACGCGACCCAGCAGTTCGCCACGGTCGATGCCACCGGTCGGGCAGTCAAGACACCACCCGGAACGACAGGTAACACACCGATGGCAGACACTCCGACGGCCGGAGGAGCGCCGCGGGACAACGGGTCGACAGCGAACGGTGGGGCACGCCCCGACCTCGCCGAGGCCCTACCGAACCGCCGGCCCCAACCGCAGAGCAACGGCTGGCAGACCGCCGCCGACGACGGCTGGCGTGCCGCCTCGGCAGCGGCCACCGCGGTGCCGGTGAACGAGACCACCACGACCGGCCTGCCCAAGCGCAAGCCGATGGCGCAGCTGGTGCCGGGTGCGGTGGAGAAGCCCGCCACCTCGGTCCAGCGGCGCTCCCCGGAGGCGGTCCGTGGCCTGCTCTCCGCCTACCACCGGGGCGTGCAGCGAGGGCGTAGCACCTCGGACAACCCGACCAGCCCGGAGGAGACTCCGGGAGGGCAGCAATCCTCGCAGTCTGGCTCAGGCCCAGCGGCCGGGAGCGGGCAGAAGGAGCAAGAAGGATGACAACTACGCAGGATCTTGGTTGGCTGCTGGCCAACTTCGCCGACCGGGTGCCGGGTGTCGCACACGCGGTCGCCGTCTCGGCGGACGGCCTGCTCCTCGCGTCGTCACGGGACCTGCCGCGGGACCGGGCAGACCAGCTCGCCGCGATCGCGTCCGGTCTGGTCAGCCTGACCCAGGGAGCGGCCCGCTGCTTCGAGGGAGGCGCGGTGCTGCAGACCGTCGTGGAGATGGACAATGGCTTCCTGTTCCTGATGTCCATCTCGGATGGTTCGTCCTTCGCCGTGCTGGCGGCCCGCAGTTCCGACGTCGGGCAGGTCGGCTACGAGATGGCGCTACTGGTCGACCGGGTGGGCGACGCCCTGACCCCGCAGCCGCGTGCGGCCGCGGGCATGCTGGGCTGACGACTCGCCGATCGTGCGGTCGGCGCAACTGATACGACAAGAACGACGAGTTCCACCGGTGGGAGCCGGTACGGGGTGCGAAGGAGGTGAGCGGCGACATGGCCGATCGTGACGAACCGACCGGCGCGTTGGTCCGTCCATACGCCGTGACCCGTGGTCGAACCCGTCCCCGGCTCGACATCGCGCTGGAGGCGCTCGTCGAGACGACGGTGCGCGGCCGGGCCACTGCCAATGGCAGCGGTGGCCAGGGCCGCGAACACCAGTACATTGCCGCGCTGTGTGACGGACGCGTGCAATCGCTCGCCGAGATCGCGGCGCGGATGCAGCTGCCGCTCGGTGTGGCCCGGGTGCTCATCGCCGACATGGCGACGGACGGCCTGGTCGCGGTCCACGAGCCGACCATCCTGGACGACTCCGACGACGCGGTGGGCACTGAACTGCTGGAGAGGGTGCTGAGTGGACTTCGCAGGCTCTGACATGTCGCACCGCCCACCGACCCCGAGTGGGCGCGTGACGTCGGCGAAGATCGTTATCGCCGGTGGATTCGGCGTCGGTAAGACGACGCTGGTCGGCTCGGTCTCGGAGATCACGCCGCTGACCACCGAGGCCATCATGACCTCGGCCGGCGTGGGCGTCGACGACACCCGGCAGGTGCCGGGCAAGACGACGACCACGGTGGCCATGGACTTCGGCCGGATCTCGATCGACCGTGACCTGATCCTGTACCTGTTCGGTACGCCGGGTCAGACCCGATTCTGGTTCATGTGGGACGAACTGGTGCGGGGTGCGATCGGTGCGGTCGTGCTGGTGGACACCCGCCGGCTGGCCGACTGCTTCGCGGCGATCGACTTCTTCGAGCACCGGCGGCTGCCGTACCTGGTGGCCATCAACTGCTTCGACGGGATGCAGTACCACGACCCGCAGGACGTCCGGGACGCCTTGGCGATCTCGAGCGACGTGCCGGTGGTGGCCTGCGACGCCCGTAACCGGGAGTCGACGAAGCACGTGCTGATCTCGCTCGTCGAGTACGTGCTCACCATGCGGCGTACCCGCGCCGTCGCCCCGGCCTGACGGGTAGGCTCCCGCACCCGGTGGTGGTTCCGGCCACCACCGGGTGAACGATGCTGCCCCGCCACGCGCACGACCAAGAATCCTGGAACGGCCTCGAAGGCCCTTCCAGGATTTTTTGCGCCGCAGGCCGTGCCGCCGTGCCGGCGCCGCAGTGCCGCCGTGCCGCCGTGCCGGCGCCGCGCGAGTGCCGCTGTGACGACACGGCCCGCTCAGTTGGCCGCTGAACGCACTTCCGCCCCCAGCCGAGCGGGCATGGGGGCGGAAGGAGGAACGGACGCTACCGAGGCGCTCAGGACTGGTAGCCGGCCGACCGGTACTCGTACTCGCGGTCGTCGTCGCGGTCTCCGTGGTCGCGGCTGAAGTCCCAACCGCCGGCGGCCTCGCGGCCCGGACGGCCGCCCACCGCGAACCCGCCGATCTCCTGACCACGACGCCAGCCCCGGAAGTAGCCGGTGGTGTTCTCGGCCAGGCTCGCCGCGTCCCGCACGATCCGCAGTGGACGCTCCTCGCGCAGCGGGGAACCCGGGACCAGGTTGGCCTGCGGAACGCGCTTCGGTAGACCGGCGTTGGTCTCGGCGCCGACCGCGGGGCGGGCGGCCTGCTCGGCGGCCTGCCAACCGGTGTCGGCGGTGGTCGACCAGTCCAGGTCGGACTCGTCGTCGCCGTGGCCGACGAACCAGGCGGACTTGGCCTGCGCGAAGATCAGCAGGTCACCGTCCCCCTCGTCGGCGACCGGCGGCGGCCGGTGCTCGACCGGGGGCGGCGGCCGGTGCTCGGCGGCCCGCTCGACGAGCGGAGCGGTACGGCCGTTGCGGATGGCCTGCTCGCGGTCGACCAGCCGCAGCGGCGGAGTGTCCAGGCGGGACTCGCCGGTGGGCGGGTTGAGCCCTTCGCGCAGCGCCCGGTCGGCCAGCGGCGGCGGTTCGACCAGCCGCAGCATGGGCGGTTCCTGGGGCAGGTCGTCGGCCAGCCAGGGCGGCGTGACCCGCCCGTCGGCCCGACCCGGCTCGGTCGGGGCGTCGACGCCGCGGTTGCCGCCGTACGGGTAGGCGACCGGGTTGTTCGGCGAGCTGTCGGCCGGGTCCTCCGGGTTGTTGACCAGCGGCCAGTTGGCCCGGGACCCGGGCGGCGCGGACTCCTGCTCCGGCCGGGGAGCGGGCACCGGGATGCTGAGGTCGGTGACGCTGAAGCCACCGGTGGGCGGGTCCTGGACCGACGGCCGCTGCGGCTGGCCCTGCCGTTCGCCGTTGGTCTTCGGGCGGGGCGGGATGACCGTACGCTGCCGCTCGGCCCGGGCGCTGTTGATGGCTGCGGTGGTCAGCGTCGGCCGGAACGGCTCACCCGCCTCGGCCGGCGGCACCGCGCCCCGCTGGGTCGGCGCGATCGGGGTGATCCCCGGCGGCGGGGGCGGGGGCGACGAGACCGGTCGGTTGGTCGGGCCGTCGATCCGGCTCGGGGTCGGCTCGCCACGGCCGGGCGGCGCGGACACCGGCGGACCGGCCATGGCGGCCGGTGCGACGGGTGCGGGCGCGACCGGTGGCGGGGTGACCGGAGCAGGCGCGACCGGCGGCGGGCCGAGTGGCCGTGGCGATGCCAGGGGGGCGCTGCCCGGCGCGGGCTCCGGCCTGCTGCGTCGGCCGCCGACGGGAGTGGGCTCGGTGGGGGTCGGGCTGGGTCGGACGGAGCGCAGGCCGGTGCCGGTGCTCGCGCCACTGAGGCCGGTCAGTTCGCCGACCGCCTCGCCGCGTCGGGCGGCGGCCCGGCGGCCGGGGGCCGGCGCGGGAGTGCTGACGCGGGCGCTGAGCGCGCTGACCAGCGCCTCGCAACCCGCGTCGCAGGCCCGTACGGAGGCGACGGCCTGGCGGACCGTCTCGGCCACGGCAGAGGTGAGCGCCCGGTTCACGGCGGCGCGACGGGGCGTCTCCGAGATGGCGACCCGCAGCGCGGTGACCGCTTCGTTGATCTCCTCGGCGTCGGCGACCCCGTCGGCGGCGAGGTGTGCGGCGATGGCGTCCGCGGCGACGGAGACCTCCCGGCCACGGGCGATGGTGCCGCCGAGCATGCCCGGCTCGGGCAGCGCGTCCAGCACGGCCAGCGACACCGGTTCGGCCGGATCCGGGTACGCGCGCAGCGCCGCCGGGTACAGCTCCCGCAGCACCTCGCGCAGCGCCACAGCGGCGGAGTGCCGGCCGCTGGCCAGGGCGGCGTGCGCGGCGAGCACCTGCTTGTAGCCGGCGAGGTCCCGGGGTGCCGGCAGGGTGACGGCGGAGAGCGCACCGGCCTGCAACGCGCGGGCCAGGCCGACGGCCCGGCGCTCGGCCGGGGGTGACTGCATCTCCTCCAGGGAGTCGTCGTCGGCGAAGCGCTCGGCGAAGTCGTCCACCGAGTCGTCGTCGGCGATCGCCAGGGGTCGACCCGCCGCGCTCAACAGCGAGGTGACCGTGTGGTCGTCGCTGTCGGCGGCGATGGCCGCACCGCTCGGCCCGCCCGACCGCTCCACGAGCAGCGCGACGAGCTGGGCGTAGCCAGCAGCGTCGTCGCCGATCTCGCAGACATGCAGCAGACGGCCTGCGTCGTCGACCACAGCGGACGTCAGCGTCGAGCCGGCCGAGGCCGGTCGGTCAGCCGGATCCGCCGAGGCCAGACCGCAGTACACGCGCACGAGCGCCACGGCGTCGTCCTCCTCCCGGGACAGGTCTTCCTACTGCCAGCAACTGATGCTCCCCGGTACGGGTCAGTCGCGCCAGTCCACCACCGCAGAGATCTTGCCGACAATGGTGCGCCAACCCAAACTCGCGGTTTGTGCCCCGATCTTCTTCAGCCGCCGCCGGCCCATGAAAGCGCCGATGCCACCGTTGACCGTGGCGCGCAGCGCCTCGTCCAGGTTGTCGAGGCTGGAGCCGGCGGAGAGCATGTCCAGCACCGCAGGCAGGCGCAACGCGTACGACAAATCGCGGGCGACCTCGCCGGCCTCGATCAGCAGGGTGGAATCCCAGGTGTCGTGGCCGCCCCGCAGGTTCTCCACGACGAGGTCGAGTTCGTAGGTGTCCTCGTCGAGCGGCACGATGTCGGCCGGCTCCACCCGTTCGGACAATTCATTCCAGCTGTCCAGTTGGGACAGATCGTTGGGCGCGCCGGAACGGACGAAACTGACCAGCGACTCGGGGGTCTTGAACAGCAGCAGCTTGCCCCGGTGGCTGAGGAAGACGGGCACCTCCTCGTCGTCCGCCTCGTCGGTGGCGTCCTCGTCCTCGTCCTCGGTCGCGTCGGCGTCGGCGTCCGCGTCGCGGCGACGGCGCGAGGACTTCTCCTCCTCGTCGGCGTCGGCGAACTCCTCGGCCAGCTCCTCGTCGAGGATGACGACGGTCTCGTCGTCCTCCTCCTCGATAACCTGGCGGCGGGCGAGGAACGGGTCGTCCTGGTCGCGCTCGGTCACGTCGGTCGGGGTCAGCGAGCTGGCCGGCCGGTACGCGCGCAGGGTGAAGCCGGTGCCCGCGGGCAGCGCGATCTCCACCGGGTCGATCCGCAGCTCTTCCCAGAGCGACCTGTCGACCGCCGCGCGGGGCGTGTCGTCGGCCTCGTCGGCCTCGTCTGGCTCGGCCGGGCCGGTGGTGTCGTCGAGCTCGGGCTCGTCGGCGTCGGGCCGTTGGGGCGACTGGCGGGCCACGCTGACCTCCGTGTGCTTCGGGTTGCCCACCCACCGGGGTCTCCGACCGGCGAGTGACTCTGGGCACATACCCTAGTCGGAGACTCGGGAAGCCCGGAGCCCGCACCCCGGTGGCGGGCCGGGGAACGCCTCGCACCTGCGGGTGCGCGACGGTGGCGGACCGACCGTCGGACAAGTAGCGTAGCTACACATGAAGGCCCAGTCGCTGCACGGTCACCTCGACGCCCTTCTGCTCGCCGTCCTCGAACAGGGCGCGCTGCACGGCTACGCCATCATCGAGTCCCTCCGGACCCGCAGCGCCGGCAGCCTCGATCTGCCCACCGGCACCATCTATCCGGCGCTGCGCAGGCTGGAGCGGGCCGGGCATGTGGCGAGCAGTTGGAGCACCGTCAACGGTCGGGAGCGGCGGACGTACCAGCTCACCGACTCCGGCCGCCGCGCCCTGGCCGGGGAGCGGGCCGGCTGGCAGGAGTTCTCGGCGACGGTCGGCCGGTTCCTCGACCCCGGCAGCGCCCCCGCCTGAGCGGCGACCCTAGCCGGCGGTGGCCCGCACCCAACCGCGCGCCGCGCGGGTCAGCGAGAAGTACGCCGCGCCGGCCACCACCATCCCGACGATCATCGGCGGCCAGGTCAGCGCCGCGTCCCACAGGTCGAGCGACCAGGCGAAGAGAGCGCCGCCGGCCACCATGCCGAGCAGGAGGGTGCCGGTCAGGCCGATGCCCACCGCCCGCTGCGCCACCGCCAGGTGCGGCCGTGTGGACCGCGCACCCGCCCAGATCACCAGCAGGCCGGTCACCGCCAGCAGCAGCCCGCCGGACCAGATCCAGTCGACCGAGGCGGACAGCAGCCGGTAGGCCGCGGGCGGCTGCGGGCCGCCCACGCTCCAACTCGACCCCCGCCACGTCAGGTCACCGGCCGCCACCGCCAACCCGGCCACGGCCAGCATCCGCAGGGCCAGGCCGCGCAACGCGGCCACCGCCAGCTCCGCCTGCCAGGAGGGCAGCACCTGCGCCGGCGCGCCGAACTCGGCCACCGCCCGGCGCTGCGCCTCGGTGGGCGGCACACCCCGCTCGCGGTACGCGTCGACGGCGTCCAGCAGGTCGTGACGCGCCTCGGTCAACAGCTCGGACTTCAACCGTGCCGGGCCCTGCAACCGGGACTCCAGGTCCCGCAGGTGCTCCTCGACCAGGAAGTCCTCCGCATGCCGCATGGCACCACCCTGCCACGGGCGGAACGCCTCCACGTCGGGGAGAACCCTGGTCCGTCCCCGAGACGGCTCAGGGCGTCAGCGCCAGGTACCCGCGCTCCGCCGCCGCCTGGAGCAGCCACTGGTCCCGGTACCAGCCGGACGTGGCGACCAGCTCGGCGTGCCGGCCGCGCTGGATCACCCGACCGCCGTCCAGGACCACGATCTCGTCCAGGCCGGCCAACCCGCTGAGCCGGTGACTGATCAACAGGACCGAGTGCCCGGCCGGGGTGGCGGCGAGTGCGGAGGCGAGCACCGCGTCCGCGGCGGCCGGGTCCAGTCCCTCGGTGGGTTCGTCGAGCACCAGCACCGGCGGCGCGGCGAGCAGGGCGCGGGCGAGCGCGAGGCGCTGCCGCTGACCGCCGGAGAGCTGGCCGCCCTCCTCGCCGACCAGGGTGTCCCAGCCGGCCGGCTGAGCGTTGACCCAGTCCAGCAGGCCGGCGGCCGTCATCGCCCCGGTCAGCTCGGCCTCGCTCGCCCCGGGCCGGCCGAGCAGCAGGTTCTCCCGGACGGTGGCGTGGAAGACGTACGCCTCGGCGAGCAGCCCACCCACCACCCGGGGCAGTTCCTCCTCGCCGTACGTGGACAGGTCGCGGTCGGCCAGGGTGACGCGGCCGGCGGTGGGGTGGACCGCACCGGTCAGCACGGCGGCCAGGGTGCTCTTGCCGGCGCCGCTCGGACCGACCACGGCGATGCGCCGGCCGGCGGGCAGGTCCAGGCTCACCCGGTCCAGCGCCGGCTCTGCGCCGGCCCGGTACCGCACGCTCACCTCGGCGAAGCGCAGGTCGTGCGGGCCGGACGGCTCGGCCCCAGCGGTCGGCGGTGCGTACGCGGGTGGGGCGGCGTCGAGCAGGGCGGCGACCCGGGCGAGGCCGGGCCGCAGCTGGGTCCACTGCCGGGCGGCCGAGACCAGGGCCAGCGCCACCTCCACGGCAGCGAGGGTGCCGACGGCCAGCACCCCGACCAGGACGCCCCGCACGTCGGCGGCCAACGCCACCAGCACCACGGCGGCGGCGGTCAGCCCGGCGACCAGCACGCCGGCCGCGTCCACCGCGAAGCCGGTGGCCGCCAGTCGGCGTTCCAGCCGGGCCAGCCGGTCGGCCCGCTGCTCGGCGGCGCGCAGCGCGGCGTCGGTCGCCCCGAACGCGGCCAGGTCGGCGGCGCCGTGGGTGAGGTCGACCGCGTCGGTGGCCAGCGCGCCGCGCAGCGGCGCCACCTCGGCCGCGCTACGTCGGGTGACCACGGTGGCCAGCGCGGGCAGCGCCACACCGGCGACGAGCAGGCCGACGGCGAGGACCCCGGCGGCCGGCGGCGAGATCAGCGCCGCCCCGGCCACCGCCAGCACCCCGACCAGGGCCGCCGCCGCACCGGGCACCAGGACCCGCAGCAGCAGGTCCTGGACCGCCTCGACGTCGGAGACCAGCCGGCTCAGCACGTCCCCCGAGCGGTGCCGGGTGTGGCGGCGGGCCGCGAGGGTGGCGAAGACCCGAGCCCGGACGTCGGTGATCATGCGCAGCACGGCGTCGTGCCCGGCGAGCCGCTCGGCGTACCGGAAGACGCCCCGGCTGATGGCGAGGGCCCGGACCGCGACGATCGCCACCGTGAGGCGGTCCAGCGGGGGTCGCCCGGCGGCGCTCATCAGCAGCCACGTCGCGGTGGCCATCAGGGCGAGGCCGGCGAACTCGGTGGCGGCGGCGAGCAGCCCGGCGCCGGCCAGGCGACCCAGGTACGGGCGGGCCAGCCGCAGGACGGCACGCTCGGCGGCGACCCGCCCGGTCGGTTCCGCGTCGGCGCTCGGTGCGGGGTCCACCGGTGCGGGCACGGTGTTCATCGGGTCACCTTCGGGGTCGGCTCGGGCGTCAGTTCGGTGATCCGCCCGTCCTCGACGCGCAGGACCCGGTCCGCGTCGGCCAGCAGCGCCGGCCGGTGCGCGACCAGCAGGGCGGTCCGGCCCGCGACCAGCCGGCGGGTGGCGTCGAGCACCACCGCCTCGCTGGCCGTGTCCAGCCGCGCGGTGGGCTCGTCGAGCAGCACCACCGGGGCGTCCCGCAGGAACGCCCGGGCCAGCGCGACCCGCTGCCGCTGCCCGCTGGACAGCCCGTGGCCGCGCTCGCCGAGCACCGTGTCCAGCCCGTCGGGCAGGCCGGCGACCACGTCGTCCAGGGCCGCGTCGCGTACCGCGGTGGCGACCGCCCCCGCTGGCGTGTCCGGCGCGCCGAGCCGGATGTTGTCGGTCAGCGAGGCGGCGAAGAGGTGGGCGCGCTGCGGCACCCAGGCGAGCTGTCGACGCCAGGCGTCCAGGTCGGCGGTGGCCAGGTCGACCCCGTCCACGGTGATCCGGCCGGCGGTCGGCGTCACTAAGCCGAGCAGCAGACCGAGCAGGGTGCTCTTGCCGGCGCCGCTGGGACCGATGACGGCGATCCGCTCGCCGGGCCGGATGGTCAGGGTCACGTCGCGCAGCGCGGTGGTCCGCTCGTACGCCACGGTCACGGCCTCGAGGTGGATCTCACCGCGCCCGTCGGGGACGGCCGCGCCCTCGGCGGCGCGGGGGGTGGCCGGCGCGGCCGAGACGGTGAGCGCCTCGTCCAGCGCGGTCAGCCCCTCCATGCTGGCGTGGAAGCGGCTGCCGGCCGCCCGCAGTGGCAGGTACGCCTCCGGGGTGAGCAGCAGGATCAACAGCGCGGTGTGCAGGGCCAGCCCGCCGCCGAGCAGCCGGATGCCGACCGGCACCGCGACCAGCGCCACCGAGAGGGTGGCGACCAGCTCCAGCACCAGCGCGGAGAGGAACGCGATCCGCAACGTCTTCATGGTGGCGACCCGGTGCCCGTCGGCCATCCGGCGGACCACCTCGGTCTGCGCCCGGGCCCGGCCGAACGCCCGCAGCGTCGGCAGCCCGGCGACCATGTCCAGGAAGTGCCCGCCCAGCAGGGCGAGCCGCCGCCACTGCCGCTCGGTGGCGGCCTGCGCCTGCCAGCCCAGCAGCGCGCCGAAGACCGGGATCAGCGGCAGCGTCAACGCGATGATCAGCGCCGAGCTCCAGTCCGCGAACACGATCCGCGCCAGCACCGCCACCGGCACCGTCACGCTGAGCACCAGCTGCGGCAGGTACCCGGTGAAGTACGCGTCCAGCGCGTCCAGGCCCCGCCCGGTCAGGGTGGCCAGCTCGCCGGCCCGCTGCCCCGCCACCCAACCCGGTCCGTGCCGACCGACCGCGCCGAGCAGGTCGGCCCGCAGGGTGGCCTTGACCGTGGCGGCGACCCGCGCGGACACCGTGCCCTGCGCCCAGACCAGCACCGAGCGGGCGGCGACCGCGAGCCCGAAACCCGCGAGCGCCGGCCGGTTCAGACGCCCGTCGAAGGCGGTGGCCAGCACCGCCGCCAGAGCCGTGGCCTGCGCCACGATCAACACGGCGGCGACCACGCCGAGGAGCGCGAGCACGCCGAGGTCGCGCCGGGCCGCAGGGACCCGACGCAGCAGACGCGGGTCGAACGGACGGCGTCTCACCAGTACACCGGTGCCCTACCGTCGGTCCGTCCCCGGAAAACCCACCAGCACATCGCCTGGAAGCCTAGTAGGGCCGGCAGCAGCGGCAGCGCCACCCAGCCGAGCAGACGCAACGTCGGCGCGCTGGCGGCGGCGTCGGCCACCGTCAGCGAGGCGCCCGGGTCCGCCGTGGAGACCAGCACGTAGGGCCAGAGGGCCGCGCCGACCAGCGCCACCGGCAGCGCCAGGGCCGCGCCGGTGCCGACCAGGGCCCACCCCGGCCGCCGCCGCGCCAGCGCCGCGCGGGCCGCCAGCAGCGCCGCCACCAGCAACACCGGCAGGAGTACGGCCAACGCCGGTCGCTGGACGGCGTCGCGTACCCGTGCGGAGAGCAGGCCCACGACGGTGGCCAGGGCGACCGCGCAGAGTGCCACCGGCACCAGTCGGGTGGCCGTGCGCCCGGCCACGGCGGCGGCGTCGGCCGGCAGGCGCAGCGTGAGGAAGGTCGCACCGTGCACCGCGACCAGGGCGAGCATCGCCAGCCCGGCGGCGGCGGCGAACGGGGTGGCCAGGTGCGAAACGCCCAGGACGTGCCCGTCGGCCGCGCGGGGCACACCCTGGAGCAGCGCGGCCAGCAGCACACCCCAGCCGAGCGCGGCGAGCGCGCTGCCGACCACGATGACCCGGTCCCAGCGGGCCCGGACCCGCTCGTCGCTCGGCCGGCTGCGCAGTTGCACCCCGGCGGTGACCAGGACGACCCCGACCAGCGCACCGGCGACCGCCGGGTAGCAGCCGGCGAGCAGTTCCCCCTCCAGCACCGGGAACGCTCCGAACAGGATGCCCACGGTGGCGACCAGCCAGACCTCGTTGCCGAGGAAGAACGGGCCGAGGGCGGTGAGCGCGGCCCGCCGTCCGCCCGGGGCGCCGCCCCGGGCGAGCAGCAACCCGACGCCGTAGTCGTAGCCGGCGAGCACCAGGTAGCTGGCGAAGAAGAGGCCGAGCAGGGCGTACCAGGCGAGGTCCACGGGTGATCTCCTCAGGCGAGCACGGGTTCCGGCTGGGCCGGTTCGGTGGGTGGTGCCGGCGGGCGGCCGAGCGCCGGGTCGACCGCGCCTCGGGCCGCGTGCCGGGCGAGCAGCACCCAGTTGGTGACGGCGAGGGTGCCCAGCAGCAGGCTGAAGCCGATCAGCGAGGTGAGCATCACCGGCGCGCCGACGCCGGAGACGGCCTGTTCGGTGGGGAGCAGCCCGTACGCCACCCAGGGCTGGCGGCCGACCTCCCGGGCGATCCAGCCGAGGATCACCGCCACGAACGGCAGCGGTGCGCCGAGCAGGATCAGCCAGAGCGGGAAGCGCAGCCGGATGATCCAGTCCCGGAAGAGCAGCGGCAGCAGGAACCAGACGCAGCCGAGCGTGAAGCCGATCAGGATCATGAAGCCGAGCCCGACGTTTGCCAGCACCGGCGGGGTGTAGTCGCCCGGGCCGAACCGGGCGGTCCAGTCGGCGATCAACGCCTGCGCCTCCGGCCCCTGACCGAACTTGGTGGGCTGCACCTCGCCGACCGGCCCGAACTGGGCGAACCCGAAGCCCTGCACCAGCGTGATCGCCAGCGCCGAGGTGACCAGTCCGATCCGCAGCGAGGTACGGAAGAGGGCGAAGTCGGGCGTACGCCGGATCAGGTGCCAGGCGCTGACCGCCGCCATCAGCATCCCGCCGACCAGTAGCGCGGCGGAGACCACGTGCCCGAAGGCCATGCCGAGGCTGGGGTTGGTGAGCAGCGCGCCGAAATCGGTGAGGTGGGCGATGCCGTCGCGGACCTCGTACCCGACCGGGTGTTGCAGCCAGGAGTTCGCCACCATGATCCAGAAGGCTGAGGCGTACGCGGTGAGCGCCACGCCCCAGAGCAGCGCCAGGTGGACGCCCTTGCGGAGCCGGTGCCAGCCGAAGATCCACATGCCGAGGAACGTGGACTCCAGGAAGAACGCGACAAGCGTCTCGATCGCCAGCGGCGCGCCGAAGACGTTGCCGACGTAGCGCGACAGGCCACTCCAGTTCAGCCCGAACTGGAACTCCATCACGATGCCGGTGGCGATGCCGAGCACGTAATTGATCACGTAGAGCTGGCCCCAGAACCGGGTCAGCCGCTCCCACTTCGGATTGCCGGTGAGCACCCCGGCGGTCTGCATGCCGACCAGCAGGGTGACCAGCCCGAGCGTGACGACCACGAACAGGAAGTGGATCGACGTGGTGGTGGCGAACTGGAGGCGAGCGAGGAGCAGCGTGTCCATGGCCGACTCTTTCCTAGCTGTTGGCTCCCTTGCCATAGCAACACTACACGTAGTCCGCCTACATATCCCGACGCGCTTGTACGCGGTGATCAAGAGCTTCGCGTCAGGAAGCGCGCGATTTCTGACGCGAACCTCTTGATCACCGCGCCCCGGGTTGGGGTGGGGTGGGGTGGGGTGGGGGGGTTAGGTGAGGAAGAGGGTTATGGGGAGGGACACCAGGGTGGCGGCTACTGCCAGGGCGGTGGCGCCGAGGGCGTGGGGAGGGCGGCCGGCGACCAGCAGGCGCTGGACCCGTACGTCCAGGTCGCGGTCGCCCAGGCCCAGCGCTCCCGCCGGGGTGACCCGGTGCCCGGCGGCGGCGAAGCGGCGCAGCGCGCCCGCCAACGGGGCCTCGGCGTGCAGCTCGCGTGCCTTGTCGTCGGCGCGCATCTCGACCAGCAGGGCGACCCGCTCGTGCGCGTCGCGGACCCAGCCGAACCACGGCAGCGCCCGGCACAGCGCGGTGAACGGCAGCAGCACCAGGTCGTGCCGCTCGTGGGCGTGGGCACGTTCGTGCGAGAGCACGGCCGCCAGTTCGGCCCGGTCCAGCAGGCTCAGCGTGCCCGCGCTGACCACCACCTGCGGCTTCACGCCGGGAAGGCAGTACGCCGCGGCGCTCGGATGATCCAGCACGAGTGCCCCCGGAGCGGCCGGGTCGTTCCGGGCCACCAGGGTCAGCAGGTCCCGGTGCCGGCGCTGGGCGCGGATGGTGCCGTGGATGCTGCGCACGGTCGTGGTGACGAGCACCGCCCCGATACCGAAGCCCACCCCGACACCGCCCAGGTGCAGCGCCGTCACGCCGACCGGCAGGGTGCCGTGGACGAGATCGTTGGTCAGGGCGAGCAGGGCGCTCCCGGTGGGCCGGTCGTACGCGGCCAGTCCGAGCGCCATCGGCAGCCCCATCGCGGAGAGGCCCAACGCCAACCCGACGGCCTGCCAGCAGACGATCGCCACCCGCGGGCTGCGCCACGTCCAGGTGGAGCGGGCCAGCACCTGCGCGGTCAGATAGCAGGCCAGCATGGTGGCGGCGAAGTGCACGGCGTAGGCCATGGCGCGCCTACCGCTCCGCTGCCTCGTCGGCCGGCCGTCGGCCCGCCGGCGGATCCACCCGGTCGGTCAGCCCCGCCTCCCTGCCGGTCGTACCCGGCCCCGTCAGGCCGGCCTCGCTGCCCAGGGCCGCCCGCAGCACCTCGGCCTCGGTGCCGGTCACCGAGCGGGCGAAGCGCACCAGCGCGGCGTCCCGGCTGCCGCCCAGGTCGAGGGCGTCGAGCATGAGCTGGGCGATGTGCGCCTCGCGGCTGGCCGCCGGCCGGTACCGCCAGGCACGACCCTCGCGCTCGCGCTGCACCATGCCCTTGCCGGCGAGCCGGTCGAGGACGGTCATCACCGTCGTGTACGCCAGTTCGCGGCCGTCGAGCGCGTCGGCGACCTCGCGCACGGTCACACCGTCCGACGTGCCCGGGACCACGTCCCACAGCACGTCCATCACCGCACGCTCAAGATCGCCCAGCCGAGTCACGCCCCAATCCTACCCCCGGTAGTAGATCCGCCACCGGTCAGGCCAGACGCAGGAAGCCGCCGCAAGATCCCCACAAGAACAGGGATGTAGTGGCCTCTGTCCGCCACGAGGCCACTACATCAAGGAAACTGCGTGATCTTGGCGGGAGCGCGAGCAAGGCGGACAGCGGCAGACCCAGAAACCGGAGCGCAGCCCGCACCGCGTATGCCCCGCTGACCGGCAACCCAATGTCGGGCAGAACCCGCAAGCTGACCCGCCCGACGGACCCGGCGCGGGTCAGGGTTTCCGGGGGGAGCCCGCCCACGCAGGGATCAAGCCTGACCGCCCGGAGTGGGCGGGCTCCCCCCGGAAAACCCCCAAGGCCGAGACACGACGATCACACCCCCTTGGGATGCCACACCGTCTTCGTCTCCAGCAGCGTCGTCATCCGGGTCAGGCCCGGGTCGGCGGTCCAGTCGTGGTCGGCCGGGGCCGGCCGGAGCACCCGCTTGAGGTTCTCAGCCGCCTTGACCTCCAGCTCGGTGGCGAGCGACGCGTCGGTCACCCCGGTCAGGTCGATCGCGTTGACGTCCAGGTGCGAGGCCAACGTGGGCGCGGTCTCGGTGATCGCGCCGGTCAGGATGTTGACCACGCCGCCGGGCAGGTCGGACGTCGCCAGCACCTCGGCCAGCGTCACCGCCGCCAGTGGCTCGGACGGCGACGCCGCCACCACCACCGTGTTACCCGTGACGATCGCCGGTGCGATCACGCTGACCAGGCCCAGCAGCGCCGGACGCTCCGGGGCGACCACCGCGACCACGCCGGTCGGCTCGGGCGCGGAGAGGTTGAAGTAGGGGCCGGCGACCGGGTTGGCGCCGCCGTACACCTGGGCGAGCTTGTCGGCCCAGCCGGCGTACCAGACCCAGCGGTCCACCGCGGCGTCCACTTCGTCGCCTCCGATGCCCAGGGCGACGAACTGCTCCCGGCGACCCTCCAGCATCTCGGCGGCCCGGTAGAGGATCTGACCCCGGTTGTACGCGGTCGCACCGGCCCAGCCCTTCACGGCGGCGCGGGCGGCGACCACCGCGTCCCGGGCGTCCTTGCGGGAGGCCAGTGACACATTCGAGGACTGCACGAGATACGACCGTCCCGACTCGCTGCGCGGGAACTTCCCGCCGATGAAGAGCTTGTACGTCTTGCGTACCGCGACCCGCTCAGACATTGAGGTACCCCTCCAGCCCGTGCCGGCCGCCCTCGCGACCGTAGCCCGACTCCTTGTAGCCGCCGAACGGCGAGGTGGGGTCGAACTTGTTGAACGTGTTGGCCCAGACCACTCCGGCGCGCAGCCGGTCGGCCATCCACAGGATGCGGGAGCCCTTGTCGGTCCAGATGCCGGCCGACAGCCCGTACGGCGTGTTGTTGGCCTTCTCGACGGCCTCGGCCGGCGTGCGGAAGGTGAGCACCGACAGCACCGGGCCGAAGATCTCCTCGCGGGCGATGCGGTGTGCCTGGGTGACGCCGGTGAAGATGGTGGGCGCGAACCAGAAACCCCGGCCGGGCAGCTCGCACGGCGCGGACCACCGCTCGGCGCCCTCGGCGGAGCCGGCGTCGGACAGCTCGCGGATGCGCTCCAGTTGGGCGGCCGAGTTGATGGCGCCGACGTCGGTGTTCTTGTCCAGCGGGTCCCCGACGCGGAGCTGGGCCATCCGCCGCTTGAGGGACTCCAGTACGCGGTCGGCGACGTTCTCCTGGACCAGGAGGCGGGAGCCGGCGCAGCAGACGTGCCCCTGGTTGAAGAAGATGCCGTTGACGATGCCCTCGACGGCCTGGTCGATGGGCGCGTCGTCAAAGACGATGTTGGCGGCCTTGCCGCCCAACTCCAGGGTGAGCTTTTTGCGGGTGCCGGCGACCGACCGGGCGATGGCCCGGCCGACCTCGGTGGAGCCGGTGAAGGCGACCTTGTCCACGCCGGGGTGCTCGACGAGCGCCCGGCCGGTGTCGCCCGCCCCGGTGACGATGTTGACCACGCCGGCCGGCAGGTCGGCCTGCTGGCAGATCTCGGCGAACAGCAGCGCGGTCAGCGGGGTGGTCTCGGCGGGCTTGAGTACCACCGTGTTACCCGCGGCGAGGGCCGGGGCGATCTTCCAGGCCAGCATGAGCAGCGGGAAGTTCCACGGGATGACCTGCGCGGCCACCCCGATCGGCTGCGGGTTCGGCCCGAAGCCGGCGTGACCGAGCTTGTCGGCCCAGCCCGCGTAGTAGAAGAAGTGCGCGGCGACCAGCGGCAGGTCGACGTCGCGGGACTCCTTGATCGGCTTGCCGTTGTCCAGCGACTCCAGCACGGCCAGCTCGCGGGAGCGCTCCTGGATGAGCCGGGCGATCCGGAACAGGTACTTCGCCCGGTCACGGCCGGGCATCGGACCCCAGACCTTGTCGTACGCCTTGCGGGCGGCCCGGACCGCGCGCTCCACGTCCTCGGCGTCGGCCTCGGCGACCTCGGCCAGCACCTCCTCGGAGGCGGGGTTGATCGACTTGAAGCTGCCGCCGCTGGTCGGGTCGACGAACGCGCCGTCGATGAACAGCCCGTACGAGGGCTTGAGGTCCACCACCGAGCGGGACTCGGGGGCGGGGGCGTATTCGAACATCGGCTATCAGTCCAGGGTGAAGTAGTCGGGACCGGAGTAAACGCCGGTCGTCAGCTTGGTGCGCTGCATCAGCAGGTCGTTGAGCAGGCTGGACGCGCCGAAGCGGAACCAGTCCGGGTCGAGCCAGTCCGCGCCGACGGTCTCGTTGACCATCACCAGGTACTTGATCGCGTCCTTGGTGGTCTTGATGCCGCCGGCCGGCTTCACGCCCACCTGCCGCCCGGTCGCCGCCCGGAAGTCGCGGACGGCCTCCAGCATGACCAGCGTCACCGGCAGTGTCGCGGCGACCGGGACCTTGCCGGTGGAGGTCTTGATGAAGTCGCCGCCGGCCAGCATGGCCAGCCAGGACGCCCGCCGGACGTTGTCGTAGGTGGCCAGCTCGCCGGTCTCCAGGATCACCTTGAGGTGCGCGTCCCCGCACGCCTCCTTGGTTGCCACGATCTCGTCGTAGACCTCCTGGTACCGCCCGGCCAGGAACGCGCCCCGGTTGATCACCATGTCGATCTCGTCGGCGCCCGCCTCGACGGCGGCCCGGGTGTCGGCGAGCTTGATCTCCAGCGGCGCCTGGCCGGACGGGAACGCGGTCGCCACGCTCGCCAGGTGGACACCCGACCCGCGGAGCACCTCGGCGACGTACGGGACCATGGCCGGGTAGACGCAGACCGCGCCGACGTGCGGGCACGACGGGTCGGCCGGGTCCGGGCGCAGCGCCTTGGCGGCCAGCGCGCGTACCTTGCCCGGGGTGTCGGCCCCTTCGAGCGTGGTCAGGTCGACCATCCGGATCGCCAGGTCGATCGCCTGGGCCTTGGCGGTGGTCTTGATGGAGCGGGTGCCGAGCTGTGCCGCCCGCTGCTCCGCGCCGACCTGGTCCACGCCGGGCAGGCCGTGCAGGAAGGTCCGCAGAGCGGTCTCGGATCGTCCCAGCTCGGAGAGGTCCGACCGGGCCGACGTCGTTGTCGCCGTCATGCCGAGAAGTCTACGCACGGAACCGCTGAGTGATCTTGGTCACGGCGGGTGCCCGGCGTGAGCGAGGTCGCCGGTCCGCCCGCACCCCCACCGGGCCGCCGACCGGACGGGTAGGTTGAGCGATCGTGGACGTACACGTCATTGACCACCCGCTGGCCCAGTCCCGGCTGACCGCCATGCGGGACGCGCGCACCGATTCCTCGACGTTCCGGGCGGCGCTGCACGAACTGACCACCATGCTGGTGTACGAGGCGGCGCGCACCTTCCCCGTCGAGCGGTACCCGGTGCAGACGCCGGTCACCGGCACCGAGGGCACCCGGCTGGCGAACCCGCCGCTGCTGGTACCCGTGCTGCGGGCCGGCCTCGGCATGGCGGACGCCGCACTCGGCCTGCTGCCCGAGTCCTCGATGGGCTTTGTCGGCCTGGCCCGCGACGAGGAGACCTACGAGCCGCGCGCCTACATGGAGTCGCTGCCAAGGGACCTGACCGGTCTGCCGGTGCTGGTCCTCGACCCGATGCTCGCCACCGGCGGCTCGTTGGAGCACTCCTGTCGGCTGCTGGCCGACCGGGGCTGCACCGACATCACCGTGCTCTGCGTGCTCGCCGCGCCGGTCGGCATCGAGCGGCTGGAGCGCTCCGGCCTGCCGCTGCGCCTGGTCACCGCGTCGATCGACGAGGGCCTGAACGACAAGATGTTCATCGTCCCCGGGCTCGGCGACGCCGGCGACCGCCAGTTCGGTGGCATGCCCCGGTTCTGAGCGTGACACCCGGTCGGTGCCGGGTCCGGCGGGTCCGCGCGCGGTGGTGCGCGGACCCGCTACCGTCTCCGGCCATGACTGGTGTTGCGCTCGCCGAGGAGCTGCTGCTCCTCGCCTACGACGACTCGACCGGCAAGGCGACCATGCCGCGGATCAGCCTGGACCTGGGCATGGCCGCCGCGGTGCTGGTCGAGCTGGCCCTGGCCGGCCGGATCGCGTACGGCGACGGGTCGTTGACCGTGGTCGACCCGACGCCCACCGGCGAGCCGGTCACCGACGAGGTGCTCGCCCGGATCGCCGCCGACACCCCGCACACGCCGGCCTCGTGGGTGCAGCGCCTGCGGCACGGCCTGCGCGACAAGATCCTCGGTGACCTCTGCGCCCAGGGGGTCGTCCGCGACGTCGACGAGACCGAACTCGGCTTCATCCACGTACACCGTTATCCGGTGGTGGACAGTTCCGTCGAGGCGGACACCCGCCGACGGCTGGCCGAGGCGCTGGCCGGCGCTGCGGCCCCGGACGAACGGACCGCCGCCCTCGCCACCCTGGTCGTCGTGCTGCGGATGGAGTCCGCGCTGGGGGTGAGCGGCGAGGAGGCCGCCACCGCCCGCCGGCGGTTGGAGGAGATCGCCACCGGCGCCGGCTTCTCCGGTCAGGTGAGCACCGACGACTCGGTGGTCCGCCCCTCGGTCGGCCTGGTCGTCGCCGCCCTGGCCAGCGCGGTCGACGCGGCGCTCGGCAAGCGCGCCTGACCGCCGGGGCCAACCCACCTCCGCCGCCCCCTTTGCTCTGCTTCAACCCGCGCAACACTTTCGGCCGCCGAGTGTTGCCTCCGTTGAAGCAGAGCAAAGGGACCGTGACGGGTGGGTGGGGTCGATCCCGGGGGGTCGGTCGCGGTCAGATGCCGAGGGCGGCGGCGACGTCGGCCCGCAGCCGCGCGACCGCCGCACCGGCCCGGCTTCGGGCGGCGGCGACATCGCCGTCGGCCACCGGCTCCACCACTTCGAGGTACGCCTTGAGCTTCGGCTCGGTGCCGGAGGGACGGATCACCACCCGGGCCTTGGCGGTACGCAGGATCACCACGTCCGACTCGGGCAGCAGGTCCCGGACACTGTCGACCGGCTGGTCCAGCAGCATGTCCGGGGTGGCCGTCCGGATCCGGGTCATCGCGTCGGCGATCTCCCGCAGGTCGTCCACCCGCACGGAGAGCTGGTCGGTCTGGTGCACGCCGAACTCGGCGGCCAGCTCGTCCAACCGGTCGGTCAGGTTGCGCCCCTGCGCCTTCAGGCCGGCGGCCAGCTCGGCCACCGTCAGCGCGGCCGTGATGCCGTCCTTGTCCCGGACGTGCTCCGGGGCGACGCAGTAACCGAGCGCCTCCTCGTAGCCGAAGACCAGCGGCGCGCTGCCGCCGCCGGCCCGCACGATCCACTTGAAGCCGGTCAGCGTCTCGTCGTAGGGCAGGCCCCGGGCCGCGCACATCGCCCGGAGCAGCGACGACGACACGATGGTGGTGGCGTAGAGGCCGGTCACGCCGCGCCGCATCAAATGGTCGGCGAGCAGCACGCCCACCTCGTCGCCGCGCAGCATCCGCCAACCGCCAGAGCTGTCCCTGACGACCACCGCGCAACGGTCCGCGTCCGGGTCGTTGGCGATGGCGAGGTCCGCGCCGGTGGCGTCGGCCAGCGCGATCAGCCGGTCGACGGCCCCCGGCTCCTCCGGATTGGGGAACGAGACGGTCGGGAACGCCGGGTCCGGCTCCGCCTGGTCGGGCACCACGCCGGGGACCGGGAAACCGGCCCGGGCGAACGCGGCGGTGAGCACCGCCGCGCCCACCCCGTGCAGCGGGGTGTACGCCACGGACAGGTCCCGCGGCCCGTCCGGGTCGATCACGGCGGTGGCCCGCTCGACGTACGCGGCGACGAGGTCGTCACCGAGCACCTCACCGGGGCGGCCCAGCGGCACCTGGGTCAGCGGGCCGATCGCCCGGATGGCGGCCTCGATGCCGGCATCGGCCGGCGGCACGATCTGCGCCCCGGCCCCCAGCTCACCGCCCAGCTCCGCGCCGAGGTAGACCTTGTAGCCGTTGTCCTGGGGCGGGTTGTGGCTGGCGGTGACCATCACGCCGGCCACCGCGCCCAGTTGACGTACCGCGTACGCGAGGACCGGGGTGGGCAGCGGGCGGGGAAGCAGCAGCGCCGCCCGACCGGCCCCGGTCGCCACCTGGGCGGTGCGTTCGGCGAACTGGCGGGAGCCGTGCCGGGCGTCGTACCCGATCACCAGCGGACCGGTGCCACCCTGGGCCGCGAGCCAGGTGACCAGGCCGGCGGCGGCCTGGGTGACCACGGCGAGGTTCATGCCGTTCGGGCCGGCGCGCAGCGGGCCGCGCAGGCCCGCCGTGCCGAAGGTCAGCGGGCCGGCGAACCGGTCGGCCAGTTCCGCGGCGCTCGCCGGCAGCCCGTCGAGCACCGCCGTCAGCTCGTCCCGGCTCGCCGGGTCGGGGTCGTCGGCCAGCCAGCGCCGAGCCTGCTCGCGAATGTCGTCAATGTCAGAGGTGTCCGCCGCCATGCCCCTTGATAGCACGACGGCGGATCACCGCTGCCGGTTCCCTCGGCTCAGCCGTTTCCGGTGAGCTGGAACGTGCGCACCATCTCGTCGAAGATCGGCTTGCTCTCGGCGAACTTGGCGTCGTTCGCGGTCAGGTAGAACGAGTACGCCTTGCCGTCCTGCGCCACGCCGCGCCAGATGCCGTGCCGCATGGTGTCGCCCTGGCCGCAGGTGTACTCGAACTCGGCAGCCGGCTTGTCGGCCAGCGTGGTCTCCGTCGAGGTCACCTGCTCGTACGGCTTGACGCAGGAGGTGCTCCTGGTCTTGAGGCCGTTCTCGGCGGTCTCGGCCCACCGGGTGGAGCTGCTGGACCACTTCTCGGTGATGATGCGCACCTTGCGGCCGCTGTCCTCCGGGTCGACGTAGTCGGTGTACGAACCGCCGGTGGACTTCTTCCAACCCTTCGGCACCATGACCTGGATGCCGCGGGCCGCGTGCTCCTGCATTTCGATGCCGGGGCCCGCCGCGGCGGACGGGCTGGGCTGCGCCTGCGGGGCGGTCGGCGCGGGGTCGTCCCCGCCGGAGAGCGCCACGATGCTGATCAGCAGCACCACGGCCAGGCCACCGGCCGCGGCGAGCTGGACCTTGCGCGGCCAGCCCTTCACCGTGGTCACGAGTTGACCACCGGTCGCGCGGACCTTGTCCAGGGCGCTGCCGCCGCCGGCTGCCGGGGGCGGCGTCGTCGTCCAGGGCTGACCGGTGCCCGGGACCGACCACTGGTTGCCGCCGCCGTACGTGCCGCCGATGCGCTGGGTGGCCTCGGGCGCGCCGTAGCCCACCGGCTGCGTCGCGTCGGGCCGGCTGCCGTAGGTGACCCGCTGGGTGGCGTCGGGGTGGGCACCGGCGTCCACCCGCTGGGTGGCGTCCGCGCCGCCGCCGTAGGTACGCCCCGCGGTGGGGCGACCCGAGGTG
This sequence comes from Micromonospora sp. bgisy143, assembly GCF_057708145.1. Lineage (NCBI taxonomy): Bacteria > Bacillati > Actinomycetota > Actinomycetes > Micromonosporales > Micromonosporaceae > Micromonospora > Micromonospora sp. bgisy143. The sequence goes on along the minus strand of NZ_JBYIRN010000001.1, from coordinate 47,366 downwards.
GGCATCGCACCGGTGGGCGTGTGCAGCGGGCCCGCCAGTGCGTCGGCGCTGGTCTCGTCGAGGGCCGCGGCGGCGGCCGCACCGGCCGGCTGCGGGCGTTCACCCCGGCGCAGCGCGGCCAACCGGTCGGTCAGCGACTCGCCGGGGGCGAGCATGGCCCGACCACCGATCTGCGCGTCCGGCTTCGACTCCGGCTGGGCCGGCGCGTGCACGGGGGCCGGACGCTGCTGCACCGGCACCACGGCGTACGGGTCGGTGACCGAGTGCACGGCGGTGGCCGTGCTGCCCAACGGCCCGGCGAGCAGTTCACGCAGCATGCCCCGGGAGGTGTGCACGTCCAGCCGGCGGGCCGGGTCCTTCTCCAGCAGGCCCATCAGCACCCGGGTCAGCGGTCCGCTGCGCTGCGGCGGTGCCGGCGGGTCCTCGACGACGGCGTGCATGGTCTCGATCGGGTCGCCCTTGTCGAAGGGCGGGCGCCCCTCCACGGCCGTGTAGAGCGTCACACCCAGCGAGAAGAGGTCGCTGGGCGGACCGAACTCCTGGCCCATGGCCCGCTCGGGCGAGATGAAGTGCGGGGAGCCGAGCACCATGCCGGGCGTGGTGAGCTGCACGTCGGTGGGCATCCGGGCCACACCGAAGTCGGTCAGCACGCAGCGGCCGTCGGAGCAGATCAGCACGTTGGCCGGCTTGACGTCGCGGTGCAGGACGCCGATGGCGTGCGCGACCTCCAGCGCGCCGAGCAGCGCGATGCCGATCTTGGCGACCGCCCGGGGCGCGACCGGGCCGTCCTCGATGACCATGTCGGCGAGGCTGCGGGCGTCCAGCAGCTCCATGACGATCCACGGCCGACCGGCCTCGGTGACCACGTCGTACACCTGCACCACGGCAGGGTGCTGGATGGCGGCGGCCGCGCGGGCCTCGCGCAGCGTCCGCTCGTACATGGCGTCGCGGTCGCTGGGCGCCAGCCCCGGCGGGAGGACGACCTCCTTCACCGCCACGTCGCGGCGCAGCAGGGTGTCTGTGGCGCGCCACACCGTGCCCATGCCGCCGTTGCCCACCGCGGACCGCAGCGAGTACCGGTCACCGATGGTGGTGCCGGGCGCTGCTCGTCCGCTGGCGGGACTTACCTGTCCGCCGCTCCACGTCGGGATCTGAGTCACAGAAAAGCCACCGGGGGAAATCGAGGGGGGCTGGGACACAACCCCCCTATCTTGCTGGTTCCGACGCCCGATGCGAAAGCCGACGCGGCGGACGTTTGGTGAAGTCGACAGATCGTGCCCGACCGTTCACCTCCCGTCGACCGGTCGAGACGCACTGTGCGGTATCCCTCACCCGGCCTCGGGCCAGGGCGTCCTACCATCCGGGGATGAGCGAACGGCGGTCAAGCGAGTCCGGTTTCCCGATCAAGGGCGTCTACACGGCGGCCGACCTTCCGGAGGACCTGGACTCCCGGCTGGGCGGCCCCGGCGAGTTCCCGTACACCCGGGGGGTCTACCCCACGATGTACACCTCCCGTCCGTGGACCATGCGCCAGTACGCCGGCTTCGGCACCGCCACCGAGTCCAACGCGCGATACCACCAACTGTTGCGGGCCGGCACGACCGGACTCTCGGTCGCCTTCGACCTGCCGACCCAGATGGGGTACGACTCCGACGACCCGATCGCGCACGGCGAGGTCGGCAAGGTGGGCGTGGCCATCGACTCCATCGAGGACATGCGGCTGCTCTTCGCCGACATCCCGCTGGACAAGGTCTCCACCTCGATGACGATCAACGCTCCCGGCTCGGTGCTGCTGCTGCTCTACCAGCTCGTCGCGGAGGAGAACGGGGTCGCCGGCGCGGCGCTCAACGGCACCATCCAGAACGACATCCTCAAGGAGTACATCGCCCGGGGGACGTACATCTTCCCGCCGAAGCCCTCGCTGCGCCTGGTGGCCGACACGTTCGCGTACTGCCGCAAGGAGGTGCCGAAGTGGAACACCATCTCCATCTCCGGCTACCACATGGCCGAGGCCGGTGCGACGCCCGCGCAGGAGATCGCGTTCACCCTGGCCAACGGTGTGGAGTACGTCCGGGCGGCGCTGGCCGCCGGGCTCGCGGTGGACGACTTCGCGCCCCGGCTGTCGTTCTTCTTCGTGGCCCGCACCACGCTGCTGGAGGAGGTGGCGAAGTTCCGCGCCGCCCGGCGGATCTGGGCCCGGCTGATGCGTGACGACTTCGGCGCCAAGGATCCGAAGTCGATGATGCTGCGCTTTCACACGCAGACCGCCGGTGTGCAGCTCACCGCTCAGCAGCCGGAGGTGAACCTGGTCCGGGTCGCGGTGCAGGGCCTGGCCGCGGTGCTCGGCGGCACGCAGTCGCTGCACACCAACAGCTTCGACGAGGCGATCGCGCTGCCCACCGAGAAGGCCGCCCGGCTGGCGCTGCGCACCCAGCAGGTGCTGGCGTACGAGACGGACCTGACCACCACCGTCGACCCGTTCGCCGGCTCGTACGTGGTGGAGGCGATGACCGCCGAGATCGAGGCCGCCGCCGTGGAGTTGATGGAGCGGGTGGCCGATCACGGTTCGGCGGTGGACGCCATCGAGGCCGGGTTCCAGAAGCGGGAGATCGAGCAGTCCGCGTACCGGATCGCCCAGGAGATCGACTCCAGTGAGCGGGTGGTGGTGGGGCTCAACCGGTTCACGGTCGACGAGGAGGAGCCGTACGAGCCGTTGCGGGTCGACCCGGCCATCGAGGCGGCGCAGGCCGAGCGGTTGGCCCGGCTGCGCGCCGGACGGGATGCCGACGCGGTGACGCGGACGCTGGCCGATCTGCGGGCCGCCGCCGAGGGCTCGGACAACGTGCTCTACCCGATGCGTGAGGCGCTGCGGGCCCGGGCCACGGTCGGTGAGGTCTGCGGGACGCTGCGCGAGGTGTGGGGGCAGTACCGGCCCACCGACCGGTTCTGACGCGACCGGCGTCGGGTGTGTCCGCCCGGCGCCCGGGGTACGCCGACAGGTGGGCCGGAACGCACACGGTGTGCGGTCGGGGTCGGCGAGATTATGTGAGCGTCCTTGTCCGGCCGGTTGCGGAGCGTGGTCGCCTTATTGTCGGAGTGTCAGTTCATCACCCCGACTAATGCGACAATTCGCAGCGTGGGTCCAGGGGCGGCGACGCAGCTCGTGGCCCCTCGGGTCGGTTACGCGTTGTAGGAGGTGAGGGGGCAGATGGCGGCGTTCGAGCGCGATCTACCTGCGGTCCCGCACCTCGACGAGCGCGCTCAGCAGGGCATACGTGACGCTACGCGGTCTGATCATCACCGTAACGAGGTTGCGCAGCGTCACCGTCGGAGGTCTAGGCTGTCTGCTGTCCCCGATGATCCATCCATCTCTAGTGATCGAGAATTCGACGTGACGAGTGCGTTGACGCTGCCCACCGGCGGCCAGCTGGCGTCGTCCTGGCTGGAGACTCCGCCCGGGTCCCAGCCCCTTCCCCGCGACCTGGACCACCTGCTCGCGCTCCGGGTACCCGGGCTCATCGCCACGCGCCGTCACCTCCACTCGCACCCCGAGTTGTCCGGTACGGAGTTCGAGACGGCGGCCCTGATCGCCCGGGAGCTCTCCCTGGCCGGCCTGAGCCCGCGACTGCTGCCCAAGGGCAACGGCGTGATCTGTGACGTCAACGGCCGCCCGGACGGGCCGGTCGTCGCGCTGCGCGCCGACATCGACGCCCTGCCGCTCGACGACCCCAAGGACGTGCCGTACCGCTCCACCGTCGAGGGCGTCTGCCACGCCTGCGGCCACGACGTGCACACCTCGATCCTGCTCGGCGTCGGCATGCTGCTGGCCCAGCTCGCCGACCTCGGTGAGCTGGACGGCCGGGTCCGGCTGATCTTCCAGCCGGCCGAGGAGATCCTGCCCTGCGGCTCGTTGGAGGTCATCGAGGCCGGCGGCCTGGACGACGTGGTGCAGATCTTCGCGCTGCACTGCGACCCGAACCTGCCGGTGGGCCAGGTGGGCCTGCGGGTCGGCCCGATCACGGCGGCCGCCGACAACGTCACCGTCCGGCTGTCCGGGCCGGGCGGGCACACCGCCCGGCCGCACCTGACCGTCGACCTGGTCGACGCCCTCGGCCGGCTGATCACCGAGGTCCCGGCCCTGGTGAGCCGCCGGGTGCCGGCCAACAGCGGGCTGCTGCTGGTGTTCGGCCACGCCTCGGCCGGCACCCGTTACAACGTCATCCCCTCCGAGGCGTCCGCCTCGGGCACCCTGCGGGTGATGGACCGCGACACCTGGGAGCAGGCTCCCAAGATCGTGGCTCAGGTGGTGCGGGACGTGATCGCCCCCACCGGCGCGACCGTCGACCTGGAGTACCTGCGCGGTCGACCGCCGGTGAGCAACGACTCGCGGGCCATCCAGGTGCTGACCGCCGCCACCGGCGCGGCGCTCGGGCCGGAGGGCATCGCCGAGACGCCGCAGAGCATGGGCGGCGAGGACTTCTCCTGGTACCTGGAGTACGTCCCCGGCGCGCTCGCCCGCCTCGGCGTGGGCCGGATCGGGCCCAACGTCGACCTGCACCGCGCGTCCTTCGACGTGGACGAGCGGGCCATCCCGGCCGGCGTCCGCGTCATGGTGCAGACCGCGCTGCGGGCACTTGCGGCGGCGCGCTGACCTGGGCGACCTGCGCCGGCGTCCGCCGACGCCGGCGCAGCACCAGCAGCAGAACCGTCAGGGGTACGCCGAAGGCCACCAGCCAGGGCAGCAGCGCGCCGAGGACGGTGAGCAGGACGGTCATCGAGGTGACGAACGCCTCCCAGCCGCCCTTGAGCCCGACCAGGAAGCCGGTCTCGGCCTTCTCCTCATCGGTCTTCGCCGCCGGCCCGGCCAGCGACACCGTGATCGTGGAGAGCGCGGTCAGGTCGGCCAGCCGGCGCTTCTTGGCCTCCAGCGAGGCCAGGTCCGCCTCCCGGCGACCCAACTCGTTCTCCAGCGACACCAGGTCGGCGATCGAGTTGGCGCGGGCGAGCAGTCGTCGCGCGCTGTCCACGCGCGCTCGCTGCGTGACGATCCGGGCCTCCAGGTCGACGGTCTCCTCCGTGACGTCCTGGGTGTTGATCTCGCGGCTCTGCTGGCGGCCGAGCTTCGCGACCTCCTCCACCACCTGAGCGAACTTGGCCGCCGGCACCCGCAACTGCAACTCGGCCACCGCGTCGGCCTCGGCGCTGCGCCGCTGGTCGCCGCCGATGAAGCCACCCGCCCGGGTGACCACCGCGCTGACCTCGCGGGCCGCGGCGTCCACATCAGTCACCTGCACCCGCATCGATCCGGTGTAGATGATCGCCCGCTGGTCGACCCGCAGATCCGGAGCACCGGCCCCCGCCCCGGCCTCGGCCGCGTCCGCGTCGCTGCCCTTGTCGAGCGCGCCCTGCGCACCCTGCGGGGCCTCGGCCGCCGTACCCGCCGAATCGGATCCGCTGTCACCGGCGCTGCACCCCGCGAGGGCCAGCGCCGCCAGCAGTGTTCCCGCCGCCAGGAGTGCGCCGCGGCGTCGTCCTCTCCGTCCGTCCATCCCCGCTCCCATCGTCGTCAGCCTCAGTGGCGATAGTTCGGACGCGCCGCGTCCACCGGCTGGTTCCGGCAGACTGCGCTGAGGACATCACGATTCGATAGTCGAGGAGTCACGATGCGGCTCACCAAGTACGCCCACTCCTGTCTCCGGGTGGAACACGACGGGGGAGTGCTCGTGGTCGATCCCGGAGTGTTCAGCGACCCGGCGACGGCGCTGGACGGCGCGGACGCGGTGCTCGTCACCCACGAGCACCCGGACCACCTGGACCCGGCCGCGGTGCGGCTCCAGCTCGACCGGCAGCCGTTCCCGATCTACGGGCCCGCCTCGCTCGCCGACGCCCTGGGCGACGCGGCCGAGGCACTGTGCCCCGTCGAGCCCGGCGAGTCGTTCACCGCCGCCGGGGTCGCGGTCCGCGCGTACGGGGGACGGCACGCGGTCATCCACCCGGACATCCCGGTGATCGACAACCTCGGCTACCTGATCAACGACGTGGTCTACCACCCCGGCGACTCGCTCGTCGTACCGCAGGAGACGCCCGTCGACACGCTCTTCGCGCCGATCCACGCCCCCTGGTCGAAGTTCTCCGAGGTGCTCGACTTCATCCGGGCGGTCGCCCCGCGCCGCGCGTACGCCCTGCACGACGCCCTGCTCAACGGCAACGGGCTGGGCGTCCTCAACCGGCAGTACGCGGCCCTGTCCGGCACCGAGTACCAGCGTCTGGAGCCCGGTACCCGGGTGGACGTCTGACGCGATGCCCGGCCCCTCCGTGGAGCTGGTCCGGCAGCTCTACCGCACCCCACCGGACCGGTTCGTGGCCGCCCGGGACGCCGCGGTGGCCGAGGCCCGGCGAGCCGGCGACACGACCGGGGCCCGGCAACTGGCCCGGCTGCGCCGCCCCACCGTCGCCGCCTGGCTGGTCAACCTGCTCGCCATCGAGCGTCCCGAGCTGGTCGCCGACCTGGTCAATCTCGCCGACGCGCTCCGGGCGGCCCAGCGGGAGCTGCGCGGCGCCCGACTGCGGGAGTTGTCGGCCCAGCGTCGCGCGGTGGTCGCGGCACTGGTCGCCGAAGTCCGTACGCTCGCCAGGGCGGAACCCGACGCGCCACCGGCCGGCCGGCTGCCGCTGGCCGAGGTGGAGGCGACCCTGAACGCGGCGCTCTCCGACGCCGACGTCGCCGAGCAGGTGCGGGCGGGACGGCTGCTCCGCGCGGCCACCTACGCCGGCTTCGGCGAGGTGCCCCGACCGCAGTTGCGGCTGGTCACCGGCGACGAGGAGGAGCCACCGGCCCGACGACCGGGCGTCCAGCGGGAGAGCCCGCAGCCGACCCGCCGTACCGACCGGGCCGGGGAGCGTGCCGCGCAGGCCGAGCGGGCGGCGCAGCGGGCGGCCCGGGCCGAGCGCGCCCGCCGCCGTCGGGCCCTGGACCGCGAGTTGGACCGTGCGCGCGCCGACCAGCAGCGGGCCGAGGACGAGTTGGCCGAGGCGGCCGGGCAGGAGCGCGACGGCGTCGCCGTACTCGACGAGATCGAAACCGAGCTGGCCGAGTTGGAACGCCGACGCGCGGTGGCGGAACAGGACCTCAGTCGGGCCAAGCTGGCCCGGCGGGCGGCCGAGCGGGCGGTCACCGCGGCCCGCCGCCGGGCGGGCGAGGTCGAGGCGGCCGTCGAGGCGTTGGTGGCCGAAGAGGGGGATGCGGACGCGGGCGGTGGCGCGGCAGACTGACATCGATGGACGACGACGAGCGGATGAGCCGTCTGCGGCCGGCCGCCCCCGAGCGGCGCGCGCGGACGGCGTCCGGATGACGCCGGAGCAGCTCGCCGCCGCCAGCAAACCCGCCGTCCTCGACCTTGGCGACGGATTCAGCAGGTGCCCGAGCACGCTGCGTCGGGCCCGGCTGCTCGGCATCTCCGGCTGGGCCTTCTACATCAGCGGTCGGGCCGGCGCGCTCGGCGACGTACGCGCGGAGACGGCCGCCGCGGCGATCGGCTTCGTCGCGCCGGACGCCGTCGCCGACGGCTGGGACGCCGCCGCCCGGGTGCTGCCGCCCGTCGAGGTGGCCGCCGCGAGTCTCGCCGAGTGCTGCCGGTGGGGGACCGAGATGCTGGGCGTGCTTCCCGGGGTCGAGCGCCTGGCCGACCTGGTCGAGCGGGCGGTCGCCGCCGCCGACACCAGCGGCATGCCGCTCTTCGCCGCGTGGCGGGCCATGCCGCTGCCGGATCACTCGCCGGGGGCCCGCAGCGCCGCCGGGCTGCGACTGCTGCGGGAACACTTCACCGGCGCCTACCTGCTGGCGGTACGGGCCGCCGGCATGACCCCGCTGGAGGCGGTGCTGGCCGGGCCGGAGGGCGAGGCCGGTGCGGTGGCGTGCGGGTGGCCGCCGCCGTACCCGGCGGTCGGGCCGTTGGTGCGTCGGCGGCTGTGGGCGGAGGCGGTGACCAACCGGCTGGCGGCGCCCGCGTTCGCGGCGCTCGGCCCCGCCGACGGCGCCGAGCTGGTGGAGTTGCTGCACCACACCCGCGCCGGCTTGGCCTGACGCGCCCGCCCGCCGGAAAATGGGCGGCGCTCCCGGCCGACGGCTGCCAGGATCTCCTGCCGTGACACTTCCCGCCGGCTGGACCGCGCGCCGGCCCACTCTCGACGACGTACCGGCGATCCTCGCGGTGGTGCACGCCGCCGACACCTTCGCCATCGGCTACCCCGACTTCGACGCCGAGGACGTCGAGGAGGCGCTGACCGCGCCCCACTTCGACCCGGCCCGGGACTCCTGGTTGGCGCTCGACCCGGACGGCACCGTCGTCGGCTGGGCGACGGTGGACAACCCGACCGGGGTCGGCCGGGAGTTCGTGGAGGTCTACGTCGACCCCGAGCGGGGTGCCACCCTCCGTGCGCCGCTGCTCGCCCGCCAGCTCGACCGGGTCGCCGAGCGCGCCGCGGAACGGCGACTGCCGGCGCTCACCGTTCGCTGCGCGGTGTTCGCCCCGGAACGCGAATGGGACCGGGACCTGCGGGCCGCCGGTTTCACCCTGGTCAAACGGTACGTCCGGATGCGTTGCCCGTTGACCGACCGGCCCGCCGAGCCGGCCACGCCGACCGGTGTCACGGTGCGACCGGTCCGGCCGGACGATGATGCCGAGCTGCGGGAGTTCCACCGGATCCACGACATCGCCTTCGGCGACACCCCGGACCACGAGCCGCTGTCGTACGACAGGTGGCGGGCCCGCATCGGTGACGTGACCGCCTGGGACGAGTGGTTCGTCGCCGAGGTCGACGGGGTGCTCGCCGGCGCGTTGCAGTCTTCGGACCAGGCGTTGGACCGGCAGGAGGGCTGGGTGAAGAGCCTGTCGGTGCTGCCCGCGTACCGTCGCCGGGGTGTCGGCGCGGCGCTGCTGCGCCGCGCGTTCGCCCGCTACGCCGACAAGGGCCGGCAGTTCGCCGGCCTCGGCGTGGACCTCACCAACCCGACCGCCCCGCTGTCGCTCTACCGCTCGGTGGGCCTGCGGGAGACGGAGTGGACCGACATGTACGAGCGGGTCGTCCCGGCCGCCGGTGTGTGATTGACGACCCCGACCGGGCCCGACGGGCGTCCGGGCCGGTGACGGTTGCAGACTGGGGGCGTGGGATACGCGCTACGGGGACGCGGTGCCGGTGGGGCGGGACCGCAGCTCGGTGACGTAGTCGTCCGGCGCGCCCGCCTTCTCGGCGGCGTTCGCGATCTCGGACAGGTACCACGACGTCGGCAGGCCGCCCTCGTACCCGTCGAACACGTAGATCCACGCCGTGACGTCGCCGTCAAGGGTGGAGATCCGTACGTGCAGCTTGCGGTAGGTGCCGGCGGTCACACCCTCGATCTCGTCGAGCTGGGCCGCGTCGTACGGGTGGATGTCGTAGATCGCCACGAATACCCGGTCGCCGGGGGACTCGACGACGGTGCTCACCGCACCCTCCCAGCCGATCACGTCCTCCCCGGCGAAGGTCAGCCGCCACCCTTCCAGCCAGCCGGTGCCCACCATCGGCGAGTGCGGGCAGTAGGCCCGCATTCGGGACGGATCGAGGTTTGAGCCGTAGGCGGCGTGATGACCCACGGCGATGACGATAGCCCGGCGGACGGGTGGGGGAGAATACGACTGTGCGTGTCGGATGCGCTCGGGAGAAGAAAGTCACTGTGAGCATCAACGAGGGGCGAACGTGGTGAGCGCGAGGAGTGCAGCGCAGCGGAGCCCCGCAGTCGCGAGCGAAAGGATGGCTCTGTGAGCCGGATCGTGATCATCGGCGGTGGGCCGGCCGGGTACGAGGCGGCACTGGTCGCCGCCCAACTGGACGCCGATGTCACCGTCGTCGAGGCCGATGGCGCGGGCGGGGCGTGCGTGCTCTCCGACTGCGTCCCGTCGAAGACCTTCATCGCCAGCTCCCAGGTGGTCACCGGCTACCGGGACACCGAGGAGTTCGGGGTGCACTCGGACGGCCTGGAGGCGGTGACCGTCGACGCGCAGGCCGTGCACGCGCGGGTGAAGCGGCTGGCGCTGGCGCAGTCCGCCGACATCCACGCCAAGCTGCTCAAGGCGGGTGTCACCTTCGTGGCCGGTACCGCCCGCCTCGGCGACGACGCGCTCGGGCACACCCACCGGGTCATCGTCACGCCCGCCGACGGTGGCGAGGAGTACCCGATCGACGCGTCCACCGTGCTGGTGGCCACCGGCTCGACGCCCCGGCAACTGCCCACCGCCGTACCCGACGGCGAGCGCATCCTGACCTGGCGTCAGGTGTACGACCTGTCGGAGTTGCCGGAGCACCTGATCGTGGTCGGCTCGGGCGTGACCGGCGCCGAGTTCGCCAGCGCGTACCTCGCGATGGGGGTGGAGGTCACCCTCGTCTCCAGCCGCGACCGGGTGATGCCGCACGAGGACGCCGACGCGGCATCAGCCATCGAGCGGGTGTTCCGCAACCGGGGGATGAACATCCTCAACAACTCCCGGGCCGACGCGGTGCGCCGTACCGCCGACGGGGTCGAGGTGGAGCTCTCCGACGGGCGCAGGGTCACCGGTTCGCACGCCCTCATCGCGGTCGGCTCGATCCCGAACACCGCCGATCTGGGCCTGGCCGAGTACGGCGTGGAGCTGGGCCGGGGCGGTTACGTCACGGTCGACCGGGTCTCCCGGACGAACGTGCCCGGCATCTACGCCGCCGGTGACTGCACCGGGGTGCTGCTGCTGGCGAGCGTCGCCGCCATGCAGGGTCGGATCGCCATGTGGCACGCCCTCGGTGAGGCCGTCCGCCCACTGCGGCTGCGGACCGTCGCCGCGAACGTCTTCACCGACCCGGAGCTGGCCACCGTCGGCGTCTCGCAGGACGAGGTCGACGCGGGCAAGGTGCCGGCCCGGCAGGTGATGCTGCCGCTCTCCGGCAACGCCCGCGCCAAGATGGACGACCTCTCCGACGGTTTCGTGAAGTTGTTCTGCCGGCCCGCCAGCGGTCAGGTGATCGGCGGCGTGGTGGTCGCGCCGAAGGCCAGCGAGCTGATCCTGCCCATCACCATGGCCGTGGAGAACAATCTGACGGTCAACGAGCTGGCCCAGACGATCACCATCTACCCCAGCCTCTCCGGCTCCATCACCGAGTCCGCCCGCCAGCTCATGCTCCACGAGCTGGAGTAGTCGTTCTCGTCGATCATGGACTTGTGGTGGCCGTTCTGCGCCACCACACCCCCTTTGGGCGACACCACGACTCCATGATCGACGGGTGCACGCCGGGTCTGGGTCACCGCCACCGTCGCCAGGACCGCTACCTCGGTGAGGATCAGGAGGCGTTCGGCCAGACCGATCAGCATCCGGTCGCCGGGGTAGGCGGACCAGACCATCCCCGCCGCCAGGACCAGGCTCAGCACGACGAGGGTACGGAGCCTGGCGGCGGCGGACGTCAGGTCCGGGCGCCGGGCGAGCAGCCAACCGCCGATCGGCAGGGCCAGGAAGGCGACCACCGACGCGTACCGGTGCACGTAAGCGGACGCGGTCATGGCGGTGCCCGGCTCGTTCGTCGGCACCACGGCAGCCAGCAGCAGCCCCACCACCCACGCGCCGAGCAGCAGCTCCACTGCCCGTCCGGGAGGCGGGCCGGTACGGCGCAGCCCGTACATCAGTGCCACGGTGGCGAGGGCCAGCACCACCATGGCGACGTCGATGACGCCGCCCCGGTCGGAGACGGCGAAGTCGCTGATGGTCAGCGCCCACGGGTTGAGGTCGTCGTTGACTTCCAGATGGCCGATCACGGTGAGCAGCGCCGCCACGGCGATCCCGCCGAGGGCGAGCAGGCCGGTGCTCCGGGTTCCAGGCATGCCTCAGCCTGTCGCCGTGAGCACCCCAGCCAGATCCGGGACCGCCACCGACTTCGCCCCCAAAACCCACCCCTAGAGGCAGGTCCTGGTCCTGACCCTGGCCCCCGCGATCTTGCACTTTCGGTCGACGTTATGCGGTTATCCGACCCAATTTGTCCGGACAGGAAGTGCAAGATCGCGGAGCGCGGAGGGTGCGCCTTCAGTCCACGGGGACCTGGGTGGCGGTACGGGCGTGGCGGGCGCTGACCACCGTCATCGCCCATCCGGCGGCGGCGAAACCGGCCGCCGCCGCGGCGGCGATGATGGCCAGCCGCCAGGCCGACTCGGTGAGCGCGGCACCGCCCAGGTGCCCGATGAGCGCGCCGTAGCTGGCCCAGCCCAGCGCGGCGATCGTCTCGTAGAGCGCGAACAGTCGGTACGGGTAGCGGCTGCGGCCGGCCGTGAAGCAGGCGGCCATCCGCCCGCCGGGCACGAACCGGCACAGCAGGATAACGAGTGGACCGGGTTGTCGGAGTCCCTGGGTGACCCGGCTGGCCACGCGGCGGGCGCGGCTGGGCTCGCTGTGCCGGGGCGCCCGCCGGTCCGGGGCGAGCCGGCCGAGCAGGTAGCAGGCGAGGTCACCGGCGAACACGCCGAGCGCGCCGACGGCGATGGTGACCGGCAGGCTGAGTCCGCCGTACACGGTCAGCGCGCCGCTGGTGATCATGACGAGCTGGGTGGGGATGACGGGTACGAAGGCGTCGGCGATGAGTAGCCCGAGCAGCACCAGATACGCCCACGTCGGAGACGCGACGTCAGTCAGTAGTTCGGGCACGCCTGCCACCTCGCCGGATGCGGCCGATTGGGTGTCTTGAGCCTGACGGCATGGCCGGCGTCACCGTGGACGGCCCCGCGGCGTCGTGACCGCCGACACCACAGAGCCACCCTGCTCCAACGAGGCAGGCACCCCCTGGTGACGGCCCCGACCCGGCCCGGGACGGTCGCCGGATCGGCCCCTGTCGGCGTACCGTGGTCGGCGCGGCCCAGCACGCCGGGTCCCCCGTTCCTGACGATGCGGGCCGCTCAGGGCCGCCGGCGGGTCCCGCGCCGGCGGCCCGCCTCCCTTCCCGCCGCCGCAAATCCGGGTGCGTCCCCGACCGCCCGACGGGTAGCGTCGCGGCATGCGCAGCGCGGTAGTGATGACGACGACGCCGGGTGTCCCCGGCGTGCCGCGCTGACGTAACCACCGTCGACCAGGCCCGGGGCGATCCGCCCCCGGGGGCCGTTCGGCGTTCGGTGTCCAGGTCGCCTCCGGGTCGTACCCGATCCAGGAGCCCGACATGATCGACCACCGTAGGCTCGGCCGCGAGCTGGACCTGTTCGTCTCCGATCCGCTGGCCGGCGCCGGCCTGCCCATCTGGCTGCCGGCGGGCGCCGCCGCCCGGCACGCCGTCGAGGAGTACGTCCGGGAGTTGGAGCGCCGCTCCGGCCACCAGCACGTGTACTCGCCGCCGCTGGGTAAGCGGGAACTCTTCGAACTCTCCGGCCACCTCGGCTACTTCGCCGACGACATGTTCCCGCCGCTGCGGCTGAGCGCCGACGACGAGTTCGTGCTCCGGCCGGCGCTCTGCCCGCACCACGCGCTGGTCTTCCGGGCCCGAGGCCGCTCCTACCGGGAGCTGCCGCTGCGGGTCGCGGAGCTGGGCGGGATGTACCGCGCGGAGCGTTCCGGGGTGCTCGGCGGGCTGTCCCGGGTACGCGCCATCTCCCTCAACGACGCACACACCTTCTGCGCCCCCGAGCAGGTCGGCGCGGAGGTCGCCGAGATCCTCGGACTGATCCGCGCCGCGCACGCCGCGCTCGGCGTACGCCCGGCCGGGTTCCGGCTGTCGCTGCGCGGGCCGGGCGAGAAGTACGTCGGCGACGACGCCCAGTGGGCCCGCGCCGAGGACCTGCTGCGCGGCGCGCTGGCCGGGGTGGAGTACGTCGAGGCCCCCGGAGAGGCCGCCTTCTACGGCCCGAAGATCGACATCCAGATCGTCGACGCGGCCGGCCGGGAGTCGACCATCTCCACCATCCAGGTGGACTTCGACAAGCCGGAGCGGTTCGACCTGTCGTACACCGACTCCGACGGCGGCCGGCGTCGGCCGGTGCTGCTGCACCGCAGCCTGGTCGGCAGCATGGAACGGCTGTTCGCGTACCTCATCGAGGCGCACGAGGGCGCGTTCCCGGCCTGGTACGCGCCCGTCCAGTTGGTGGTGCTGCCGGTGGACGGCGGGCAGGCCGACGCGGCGGCCGACCTGGCCCGGCGAGCCCTCGACGCCGGACTGCGGGTCGAGGTCGACGCCGCCGGCTCGCTGGGCGCCCGGGTACGGGACGCGGCCCGCCGCCGCGTCCCGTACCTCGGGGTGCTGGGCGCCCGGGAGGCCGCCGTCGGCGCGCTCGCCCTCCGGCTGCGCGACGGCCGTGTCCTGGACCCGATGCCGGCGGACGCCGCGCTCGCCCTGATCGGCGGGCAGGTCGCCGCCCGCTCGGCGGATCTGCTCCCGGACCGACATGGCTAGACCGACGCCGGTTGCGCCGCGGTGGCCGGCTCCTCGTCGACCACCGCGCCGGTGAACTGCGAGCGGTACAGCCGGTGGTACGCGCCGTGGGCGGCGAGCAGTTGCTCGTGGGTGCCCTGCTCGACGATCCGGCCGTCCTCCATCATCAGGATCAGGTCGGCGTCCCGGATGGTGGAGAGCCGGTGCGCGATGACGAAGCTCGTCCGGTCCGAGCGCAGCGCCGCCATCGCCCGCTGGAGCAGCACCTCGGTACGGGTGTCCACCGAGCTGGTGGCCTCGTCGAGGATGAGCAGGGACGGCTCGGCGAGGAACGCCCGGGCGATGGTGATGAGCTGCTTCTCACCGGCGCTGACGTTGCTGCCCTCCTCGTCGATGACGGTGTCGTAGCCGTCGGGCAGGCTGCGCACGAACCGGTCCACGAAGGTGGCCCGGGCCGCGGCGACGATCTCCTCCTCGGTGGCGTCGGGACGGCCGTACGCGATGTTGTCCCGGATGGTGCCGCCGAACAGCCAGGTGTCCTGGAGCACCATGCCGATCCGGCCACGCAGGTCGTCGCGGCGGAGCGTGGTGATGTCCACCCCGTCGAGCGTGATCCGGCCGGCGTCCAGCTCGTAGAAGCGCATGATCAGGTTGACCAGGGTGGTCTTGCCGGCGCCGGTCGGGCCGACGATCGCCACGGTGTGCCCCGGCTCGGCCACCAGCGACAGGTCGTCGATCAGCGGCTTGTCCGGCGCGTACCGGAACGAGACGTGCTCGAACTCGACCCGGCCGTGCGGGTCGACGACCCGGGCCGGCTGGGCCGGATCGGGGCTCTGCTCGTCGGCGTCGAGTACGGCGAAGACCCGCTCGGCCGACGCCACCCCGGACTGGAGCAGGTTGGCCATCGAGGCGAGTTGGGTGAGCGGCTGGGTGAACTGGCGGGAGTACTGGATGAACGCCTGCACGTCACCGAGGCTCATCGCCCCGGAGGCCACCCGCAGACCGCCGACCACGGCGATCGCCACGTAGCTCAGGTTCCCGATGAACATCATCGACGGCATGATGATCCCGGAGATGAACTGCGCGCCGAAGCTGGCCCGGAACAGCTCCTCGTTCTTGGCGTGGAAGGCGGCCTCCACCTCACGCTGCCGGCCGAAGACCTTCACCAGCTCGTGCCCGGTGTACGCCTCCTCGATCTGGCCGTTCAACGCGCCGGTGTGCGTCCACTGCGCGATGAACTGCTTCTGCGAGCGCTTGGCGATGCGCTGGGTGACCAGCACCGACAGCGGCACCGCGATCAGCGCCACCAGGGCCAGCAGCGGCGAGATCCAGAACATCACGCCGAGTACGCCGACCACGGTCAGCAGCGAGGTGAGCAGCTGACTGAGGGTTTGCTGGAGGCTGGTGGAGATGTTGTCGATGTCGTTGGTGACCCGGCTGAGCAGCTCACCGCGGGGCTGCCGGTCGAAGTAGGGCAGCGGCAGCCGGTTGAGCTTCTCCTCCACCTCGGCGCGCAGCCGCAGCACCGTGCGCTGGACCACCCCGTTGAGCAGCCAGCCCTGCCACCACGCCAGCACACTCGACGCCAGGTAGAGCCCGAGCGCCAGCAGCAGCACCCGGCCCAGCGCGTCGAAGTCGATGCCCGTCCCGGGCACCACGTCCATCCGGGCCAGCATGTCGGCGAAGCTCTCGTTGCCGCCGGCCCGCGCCGCGTCGACGGCCTGGTCGGCGGTGGTGCCCGCCGGCAGTTGCCGACCGATCACCCCGCTGAAGATGATGTCGGTGGCGTGGCCCAGGATCTTCGGGCCGGCCACGCTGAAACCGACGCTCACCACGGCGAGCGTGATGATCGCGGCCAGGTGCAGCCGGTGCGGGCGCAGCCGGCCGAGCAGGCGTCGGGCCGACGGCCCGAAGTTCATCGACTTCTCGGCGGGCATCCCCGCGCTCATCCACGGCGGGCCGCCGCCCGGCCGGCCCGCCGGCAGCCGCTTCGGCGTCCGCCCGTCGCCGCCGGCCTGCGGCGTGTCACCGCCGGCCTTCTGATTGGGTACGGCCGCAGCGCGCGGCTCGGTCTGCTCGCTCACGCCGCCACCTCCGCCGTCTGCTGGGAGGCCACGATCTCGGCGTACGTCGGGCAGGTCTCCAACAGCTCCGCGTGTCGTCCCACTCCGACGACCCCTCCGTTCTCGAGCACGATGATCTGGTCGGCGTCGACGATGGTGGACACCCGCTGCGCCACGATCACCACCGCCGCGTCGGCGGTGACGGGTCGCAGCGCCGCCCGCAGCCGGGCGTCGGTGCCGAGGTCCAACGCGGAGAACGAGTCGTCGAACAGGTAGATCTCCGGCTGCCGGACCAGTGCCCGGGCGATGGCCAGGCGTTGGCGCTGACCGCCGGAGACGGTGCTGCCGCCCTGGGCGATCGGCGCGTCCAGCCCGCCGGGCAGCTGGGCCACGAAGTCGCGGGCCTGGGCGATCTCCAACGCCGCCCATAGCTCCTCGTCGGTGGCGTCCGGGTTGCCGTAGCGCAGGTTGCTGGCGACCGTGCCGGTGAACAGGTACGGCCGCTGCGGCACCAGCCCGATGCGTTTCCACAGCTCGTCGGGGGCCAACTCGCGTACGTCGACCCCGTCGACCAGCACCGCGCCGTCGGTGACGTCGACCAGGCGGGGGATGAGCGACAGCAGGGTGGTCTTGCCGGCGCCGGTGCTGCCGATGATCGCCGTGGTGGTGCCGGCGGTGGCCCGGAAGGAGATGTCGCGCAGCACCGGCTCGACCGCGCCCGGGTACTGGAAGCGCACCCCGCGCAGCTCCAACTCGGCCCGGCTGGGCAGCTCGGTGACCGGCGCGGCGGCCGGAACCACCGAGGAGTCGGTGTCCAGCACCTCGACGATGCGTTCGGCGCAGACCGCCGCCCGGGGCACCATCATCAGCATGAAGGTGGCCATCATCACGGCCATCAGGATCTGCATCAGGTAGGCCAGGAACGCGGTGAGCGCGCCGATCTGGATCGCCCCGGAGTCGACCCGCTGCGCGCCGAACCAGAGCACCGCCACGCTCGACACGTTCAGCACCAGCATGACCACCGGGAAGATCAACGCCAACAACCGGCCGGTACGCAGGGCGGTGGCGGTCAGGTCGGCGTTGGCGACGCCGAAACGCTGCGTCTCGTACGGCTCGCGGACGAACGCGCGGACCACCCGGATGCCGGTGATCTGCTCGCGCAGCACCCGGTTGACCGTGTCGATCCGGGTCTGCATCAGCCGGAAGCCCGGCACCATCCGGCGGATGATCGCGCTCAACGCGACGGCCAGCACCGGCACGCTGACCAGCATCAGCCAGGAGAGCCCGATGTCCTCGCGCAGCGCCATGACCACCCCACCGACGCTCATGATCGGTGCGGCGACCAGCATGGTGCAGCTCATCAGCACGAGCATCTGCACCTGTTGGACGTCGTTGGTGTTGCGGGTGATCAGCGACGGTGCGCCGAACCGGGCCACCTCGCGGGCGGAGAAGCTGTTGACGTGCCCGAACAGTCGGGCCCGGACGTCCCGACCGAAACCCATGGCGACCCGCGCGCCCAGGTAGACGGCCGCGATCGAGCAGACGATCTGGATCAGGCTGACCAGCAGCATCCAGCCGCCGGTGTGCACGATGTAGCCGGTGTCGCCCCGGGCCACCCCCTTGTCGATGATGTCCGCGTTGAGGCTGGGCAGGTAGAGCGAGGCCATGGTGCCCACGAACTGGAGCAGCACCACCGCCAACAGCGGTCTGGAGTACGGGCGCAGTTGGCCGCGTAACAGTCGGATCAGCACGACGGTTCCTCCGCGTCGGTGGGTCGTCCGGTCAGCCGCGGGTCGTCTCCGCTGCCGATGACTTCGAGTAGGAACTCCCGGATCACCTGGGCCTTCGCCGGGTCGGCGTCGACCGAGGTGAGCGGGCGTCCGGAGTGCATGAGGGCGCCGAGGGCGGCGACCCGCTCCCGGCCGGCGGGGGTGATGGCGAGTTTGATGCTGCGCCGGTCACTGTCGTCGCGCTGGCGCTCGACCAGGCCGTCGCGTTCGAGGGTGTCGACGATGCCGGTCAGGGTGGCCGGACGGACGAAGCCCTTCTCGGCGACCTGGCGGTGGGGCAGCTCGCCGTGCCGGGCGAGCGTCATCAGGGTGATCATGCCGGCCTGGGTGAGGCCGTGCTCCTCGGCGAGGTAGCGGTTCCACCGCTGCCCGACGAGGTGCCCGGCCACCACCAGCAGCCGGCCGAGCGGCACATCCTGGAGGGTGATGAGTTCCACGGAAGCAGATTAGCCCCCTGATAGTCAGGGGCCAAACGAAATAACCGCAGCGGTGGCGACGAACACGAGTTGCAGGACTGTGCGCCTCCCCAGTGGGGTGACCGGACGTCCGGCGAGGGTCAGTCCGCGGCGTACGGCCGAGACGTTGGCCGGGAACATCACGACCATGAGCAGGCCGAGCCCGGCTGCGGCGAGGCGGGCGGTCGCCGGGATCAGCAGCCCCGCCGCGCCGGCCAGTTCCAGCACGCCGGTGAGCGTGACCAGCAGATCCGGTCGGGGCAGCTGCGGCGGGACCATCGCGATCAGGTCGGCGCGGCGTCGGCCGACGAAGTGCGCGATGCCGGTCACCACGAACATCAGGGCCAGTCCCACCCGCAGTGCGGGGTGCCAACCGTCGAGTGCGGTGACACCGGCCAGGCCGGTCAGTCGGGCAAGCGTGGTGCCGACGATCAGGGCGATCAGGGGTGCCATCGGAATCCTCCTCGCACGAAACTTGTCGGTGACAAGATTGCGGTCGCCGATGGCATCTTGTCAATGACAAGATTAGGATTCGGGCATGACCGAGACGCGTGCGTACCATCACGGCGACCTCCGTCGCGCCCTCCTCGACGCGGCGCTGGAGGCCATCGGGGAGGTCGGACCTGCCGCGTTGAGCCTGCGCGACCTCGCCCGCCGGGCCGGCGTCTCGCACGCCGCGCCCGCCCATCACTTCGGCGACAAGGCGGGCCTGCTCACCGCCCTCGCCACCCAGGGCTTCGACCGGCTGGCCCAGGCACTGGTAGCGGCCGGCGACGACCTGCTGGCGGCCGGTGTCGCGTACGTGGACTTCGCCGTGGCGCACCGCGCGTACTTCGAGGTGATGTTCCGCCCCGAACTGCACCGGCCCGACGATCCCGAGCTGACCGCCGCACGCGAGCGCGCCGGATCGGCCCTCCGCTCAGGGGTGGCCGCCCGTGCAGCATCCGGCGACATCGGCCGGGACTCGCTCGCCGCCTGGTCGATCGCCCACGGCTTCGCCACCCTCTGGCTGTCCGGCGCCCTACCGGACCGGATAGGCGACGACCCCCGCAAGGCCGCCCGGGAAGTCCTGGCCCGGCTGAACCCCTAACCCCCTAACCCACCCCGCCCTGCCCCCGCCCTTCCCCGGTTGATCATGAAGTTATTGCTGCCCGCGTCGGCGTGTCATGGCAATAACTTCATGATCAACCCGGGTGGGTGGGTGGGTGGGTGGGGGAGGGGGGTTACCAGCTGGTGGGGAGGGGCATTCCTTCGGTGTAGCCGGCTGCGCTCTGGACGCCGACGATCGCTCGCTCGTGGAACTGCGTCAGGTTGCGAGCGCCGGCGTAGGTGAAGGCGCTGCGCACCCCGGCGATGATCTCGTCGATCAGGTCCTCGACGCCGGGTCGGTTCGGGTCCAGGTACATCCGGGCCGAGGAGATGCCCTCCTCGAACACCGCCTTGCGGGCCCGGTCGTACGGGCTGTCGTCGGCGGTACGGGCGCTGACCGCCCGCGCCGACGCCATCCCGAAGCTCTCCTTGTACCGCCGCCCGTCCGGTTCGGTGTAGAGGTCGCCGGGCGACTCGTAGGTGCCGGCGAACCAGGAGCCGATCATCACGTTCGACGCGCCGGCGGCGAGCGCGAGCGCCACGTCCCGCGGGTGACGTACGCCGCCGTCGGCCCAGACGTGCCGGCCCAGCTGCCGGGCGGCCGTCGAGCAGTCGAGGACGGCGGAGAACTGCGGCCGGCCCACGCCGGTCATCATCCGGGTGGTGCACATCGCGCCCGGGCCGACGCCGACCTTGATGATGTCCGCGCCGGCCTCGACGAGGTCGCGTACCCCCTCGGCGGTGACCACGTTGCCGGCCGCCACCGGCACGCCCGGGTCCAGCTTGCGGACCGCCTGCAACGCCGAGATCATGCGTGCCTGGTGGCCGTGCGCGGTGTCCACGACGAGGGTGTCCACCCCGGCTTCGAGCAGCGCGGCGGCCTTGCCGGTGACGTCGCCGTTGATGCCGACCGCCGCCGCGATGCGCAACCGACCCCGGTCGTCCACAGCGGGCGTGTAGAGGGTGGCCCGCAGCGCGCCCTGCCGGGTGAGGACCCCGACGAGTCGGCCGTCGGCGTCCACCACCGGGGCGAGCCGACGCCGCCCGGCGGAGAGCCGGTCGAAGCCCGTACGCGGATCCGCGTCCGCCGGCACCGTGTGCAGCTCGGTCGACATGACGTGGCGCAGTTGGGCGAAGCGGTCCACGCCCATGGTGTCCGCCTCGGTCACCACCCCCATCGGGCGGCCGGCCTCGTCGACCACGATCACCGCGCCGTGCGACCGCTTCGGCAGCAGGTGGATGGCGTCGCCGACGGTCTCGGTCGGGCCCAGCGTGATGGGCGTGTCGTAGACGAGGTGCCGCTGCTTGACCCAGGCGACGACGTTCGCCACGACCTCGATCGGGATGTCCTGCGGGATCACGGTGATCGCGCCCCGCCGGGCCACCGTCTCGGCCATCCGCCGGCCGGCGACCGCCGTCATGTTCGACACCACCAGCGGGATGGTGGTGCCCGTGCCGTCGCCGGTGGACAGGTCCACGTCGAGGCGGGAGCCGAGGTCGGAACGGGCCGGCGCCATGAAGACGTCGGTGTAGGTCAGGTCGTGCGCGGGGGCCGCGCCGTTAAGAAACCGCACCCGGCCATCATTGCCGGCCCCGGCCACCCGTGCCCACGTCGGTGCCGCAAACCACCCCCGCGACCGGCCGTGCCCGACCCCTTGCCGGTCAGGAGATCGTGCAGATGGGCGCGCCCGCCGTGATCACGGCACCGACCTCGGCGGCGAGCCCGCTGACCGTACCCGCCTTGTGTGCGTGCAGCGGCTGCTCCATCTTCATCGCCTCGAGCACCACCACCAGGTCGCCCTCGGCCACGGTGTCGCCGTCGGCGACCGCGATCTTGACGATGGTGCCCTGCATCGGGGAGGTGAGCGCGTCCCCGCCGACCGGTACGCCGGCCTTCGCGCCGCCCCCGCGTCGGGTCGGCTTGCGGGAGGCGGGTGCGGCTGTGGTCGTACTCCCGCCCAAGCCGGCGGGGAGGCTGACCTCGATGCGCTTGCCGCCGACCTCGACCACGACGGTGTCGCGTTCCGCCGGCGCGTCGGCGATGCCGGCGGCGGCGGCGAACGGCGGCACGGTGTTGTGGAACTCGGTCTCGATCCACCGGGTGTGCACGGTGAACGGTTCGGCGGTGAACGCCTCGTCCCGCACCACGAGCCGGTGGAACGGCAGCGCGGTGGCCATCCCGTCGACGACCATCTCGTCGAGGGCACGGCGGGCGCGCTCCAGCGCCTCGGTCCGCGTCTCACCCGTGATGATCACCTTCGCGAGCAGCGAGTCGAAGTTGCCGCCGATCACGTCACCGGCCGAGATGCCGGTGTCCACCCGCACGCCCGGGCCGCTGGGCAGGCGCAGCGCGGTGACGGTGCCCGGTGCGGGGAGGAAGTTGCGACCCGGGTCCTCGCCGTTGATCCGGAACTCGATCGCGTGTCCGCGCGGCGTCGGGTCCTCGGTGATCCGCAGCTTCTCGCCGTCGGCGATCCGGAACTGCTCGCGGACCAGGTCGATGCCGGCGGTCTCCTCGGTGACCGGGTGCTCGACCTGAAGCCGCGTGTTGACCTCCAGGAAGGAGATCGTGCCGTCCTTGCCGACCAGGTACTCCACGGTGCCGGCGCCGTGGTAGCCGGCCTCGCGGCAGATCGCCTTGGCGCTCTCGTGGATCTGCGCGCGCTGGGCGTCGGTGAGGAACGGCGCGGGGGCCTCCTCCACGAGCTTCTGGTGCCGGCGCTGCAACGAGCAGTCCCGGGTGCCCACCACGATCACGTTGCCGTGCTGGTCGGCGAGGACCTGCGCCTCGACGTGCCGGGGCTGGTCCAGGTAACGCTCGACGAAGCACTCGCCCCGACCGAACGCGGCGACGGCCTCGCGGGTGGCCGACTCGAAGAGCTGGGGGATCTCCTCCATGGTGCGGGCGACCTTCAGGCCCCGACCGCCGCCGCCGAAGGCCGCCTTGATGGCGACCGGCAGGCCGTGGTCGACGGCGAACGCCATCACCTCGTCCGGGCTGCCCACCGGGTCGGGGGTGCCGGGGACCAGCGGCGCGCCGGCGCGCTGCGCGATGTGCCGCGCGGTCACCTTGTCGCCCAGGTCGCGGATCGCCTGCGGGGTCGGGCCGATCCAGGTCAGCCCGGCGTCGATGACGGCCTGGGCGAAGTCGGCGTTCTCACTGAGAAAGCCATAACCAGGGTGTACGGCGTCGGCGTCGGCCCGGGCGGCGATGTCGAGCAGCTTGTCGATGCGCAGGTACGTGTCGGTCGCGCTGTCCCCGCCGAGCGCGTACGCCTCGTCGGCGAACGTGGCGTGCAGGGCGTCGCGGTCGGAGTCCGCGTAGACGGCGACGCTGCCGAGGCCGGCGTCACGACAGGCGCGGATGACCCGGACGGCGATCTCGCCGCGGTTGGCGATCAGTACCTTGCGCACCTTCGTGGCTCCTCCCGGCAGGTTACTGACGGGGAGTGTATCGGCCACCCCGGTCGGCCCCTAACGATCGCTCAGTGTGGGATGGGGCACTGAGCTTAGTCAAACTTGGCTATTACGCTTGTCTGGTGTCTGCGACTCGGATGATGATCCTCGGCCTGGTGCGCTGGATGCAGCCCGTGCACGGTTACGACGTGCGCCGCGAGCTGCTGAGCTGGAGCGCCGACAAGTGGGCGAACGTGCAGCCCGGCTCGATCTACCACGCGCTGCGCAAGCTCACCGAGGAGGGACTGCTGCGCGCCGTCGCCACCGAGCAGGTCGGCGCCCGTCCGGCGCGTACCACCTACGAGGTCACGCCGAAGGGGGACGACGAGTTCGAGACGCTGCTCCGGGGCCTCTGGTGGGGACTGTCGGAGCCGTTGGACCCGTTCGCGGCGGCGTTCTCCTTTCTGCCGGCGATGCCCCGTTCGGAGGCGGTGGCAGCGCTGCGCAACCGCGCCAACCTGCTGCGCGCCAACGTGGCGTCAATGCGTGCCTCGCTGGAGTCGGACTGGATCCGTAACGCCAAGCCGGCGCACGTCAGTTGGATGGTGGAACTCTGGTCCGCACGCGCGGAGGCAGAGATCGCCTGGTGTGACCGGATCGCGGAACGTGTCGAGTCCGGAGTGTCGTACCTGCCTGCTGAGCTGGAGAACGCGGATGGTTGGCCGGGGTGGCGGGATGGCGAGGAGAGGCCCGACCCTAACGCGAAATAATCAACGTTGACTACAAACGCTATATCGCGTTAGCCTGCTGTCGGCACAGCGGGGGAGTGCGCCGTCCGGCGTCGTCCCACTCGACGGCCGGCCCCACCGGCCCGGATATTCGACGGCCGGCCCGGCCGGCCCAACCGACCGACCAGGAGCAGAAATGATCGAGACCAGGGGGCTGCGGAAGTCGTTCCGCTCCCGCGCGGGTCGAGAGACGAAGACGGTGGACGCCGTGCGCGGCGTCAACCTCGAGGTCGCCGAGGGCGAGATCTTCGGCTTCCTCGGCCCCAACGGCGCCGGCAAGACCACCACGCTGCGGATGCTCGCCACGTTGATCGAGCCCGACGGCGGCGAGGCCACCATCGCGGGGGCCGACCTGCGCAAGGACCCGGCCGAGGTCCGCCGCCGGATCGGGTACGTGCCGCAGGGCGGCAGCACCTGGGACGAGTCGACCGCCCGCGAGGAGCTGGTCCTGCATGCCCGGATGTACGGCATCGGCAAGGCCGACGCGCAGCAGCGCGCGGTCCGCGCGCTGGAGGCCTTCCAGCTCACCGAGTACGCCGACCGCAAGTGCAAGACCTACTCCGGCGGCCAGCGCCGACGGGTCGAGATCGCGCTCGGCATCATTCACGAGCCGAAGATCGTCTTCCTGGACGAGCCGACCACCGGCCTCGACCCACAGAGCCGCGCCCACATGTGGGACGAGATCCGGCGACTGCGCAGCGACGGGATGACCGTCTTCATCACCACGCACTACCTGGACGAGGCCGACGCCCTCTGCGACCGCATCGCGATCATGGACAACGGCGAGGTCGTCGCCGAGGGCACGCCGGCCGAGCTCAAGCGGGAGATCTCCGGCGACGTGGTGCTCGTCGGCCTCGACCCGGCCGCCATTCCGCAGGCCACCAAGGCGCTCGACGGCGAGGCGTACGTCAACAAGCTGGAGACCGCCGACGAGGGCGGCCTACGCCTCTACGTCGACGAGGGCGCCACCGCCATTCCCCAGGTGCTGCGCCGACTCGACCACGCCGGGCTCGAGCTGCGCTCGATCGAGCTGCACCGGCCCAGCCTGGACGACGTCTTCCTGACCAAGACCGGCCGCTCGCTGCGCGAGTCCTGACCCCCGGAGAGACGACTCATGAAACTCGCCCGCGACACGTGGCTGATCTTCCAGCGGCAGATCCTGCTCCTGCTGCGCAACCCCGTCTGGGTTTTCGTCGGCGTCTTCCAGCCGGTGATGTACCTGCTGCTCTTCGCCCCCCTGCTCAAGCCGGCCCTGAACGCGCCCACCCAGGCCGCCGCCTACAAGATTTTCGTACCCGGCCTGCTGGTGCTGCTGGCCATCTTCGGCGGCCTGTTCCAGGGCTTCGGTCTCATCGCCGAACTGCGCGCCGGCGTCATCGAGCGCTCCCGGGTCACCCCGATCAGCCGGCTCGCCCTGCTGCTCGGCCGTTCGCTGCGCGACGTGGTGTCGCTCATCGTGCAGGCGATCATCATCACCCTGCTCGCGCTCCTGTTCGACCTGCGGGTGTTCATCGGTGACCTGCTGCTGGCGTACCTGATGCTGGCCCTCATCGCGCTGATGACCTCGGCCGTCTCCTACGGCGTCGCGCTCAAGGTGAAGAGCGAGGACGCGCTGGCCCCCCTGATGAACACCGTGGCGCAGCCGGTGCTGCTGCTCTCCGGCATCCTGCTGCCGCTGTACTACGCGCCGGGCTGGTTGCAGGGCATCGCCGACTGGAACCCGTTCTCCTGGGCGGTCGACGGCACCCGGGCGCTGTTCGCCGGCGACCTGGCCAGCGACAAGGTCTGGCAGGGCCTGACCATCACCGCGGTCCTCGCCGCGCTGGGCGTCTTCTGGGCCGCCCGCCAGTTCGCCCGCAGCGTCCGCTGACGCCCGCCCCCGGGGCCGGGCTGGCCCGGGGCCCGGCCCGGGCTTGGCACGGGCGAGCCCGGCCTGGCACGGGCCCGGGTCCGGCTTGATCGACTCGGGTTCCTGGAAGTTGGGGTGTTCCACCGCCGGGGATGCCGCGATTTCCAGGAACCCGAGTCGATCAGAGCGACGCTCAGCGCACCCGGGCGAGGGTGAGGCCGTCGGCGATGGGCAGCATCACCAGGTCCACCCGTACGTCGGCCAGCACCTCGTCGTTGAACGCCGCGATCGCCCGGTCGTTCACGTCCTGCGGCGCGATCACCCGACCGCCGCGCAGCACGTTGTCGACGGCGATCACCCCGCCCGGGCGCATCCGAGGCACCAACTCGGCCCAGTAGACCGGGTACCCGGTCTTGTCGGCGTCGATGAACGCGAAGTCCAGGTGGCGTTCCTGCGGCAACTCCCGCAGCGTGTCGCCGGCCGGACCGATACGCAGCTCGATGCGGTCCTGCACCTCGGCGCGGGCCCAGTAACGCCGGGCGATTCCGGTGTACTCCTCCGAGATGTCGAAGCAGGTCAGCCGTCCACCCTCGGGCAGGCCCCGGGCGATGGCCAGCGCCGACAGGCCGGTGAACGTGCCGACCTCGACGGCCTGCCGTACGCCGAGCAGCCGGGTCAGGAACGTCAGGAACGCGGCCTGCTCCGGCGCCACCTGCATGCTGGCGTGCTCCGGCAGCACCGACCGGGTCTCCTCGGCCAGATCTCGGATGATCTCGTCGGGCGGCGCGCCGTGCGCGACCAGGTACGCGTGCAACTCGTCGGTGAGCGGGATCGACTTCGTGGTCATGAGCGGACGTTACCGAGCGGCTCGACCGATTGGCCGCCCGGCGCGACCTTTGTCCACAGGTCCGTGATCTGCAGACCCAGTTCGGCGAGGAGCCGGCGCAGCAACGGCATCGACAACCCGACGACGGTCCCCGGGTCACCCTCGATCCGCTCCACGAACGGCCCGCCCAATCCGTCGATGGTGAACGCGCCCGCCACCGCCAACGGCTCGCCCGTGGCGACGTACGCGGCGATCTCGTCGTCACTGATGTCCGCGAAGTGGACGACCGTCGAGGCGACCGCCTCCGCCCGTCGCCCGGTTACACCGTCGATCAGACAGTGCCCGCTGTGCAGGACTCCACTGCGCCCCCGCATCCGCAACCAGCGCTGGGTGGCGTCCTCCGGATCGGCCGGCTTACCAAGAATCTCCCCGTCGAACTCGAGCACCGAGTCACATCCGATGACCAGGGTTCGCTGGTCCGTTTTGGTGCTGGTGCTGGTGCTGGTGCTGGTGCTCGTGCTGGTGGGGCTCGGGCTGGTGCTGCTGGGGTTCGGGCTGCTGGTGGCGTTCGGGCCGTGCGGTGTGGTGGCGCTTGGGGTGTGCGGCGTGGTGGCGCTCGGGCCGTGCGACGTGGTGGCGAGATTCAGCCGGGTGAACACCGCCTCTGCCTTCAGCCGCGCCAACTCCAGGCACAGATCCTCGGCCCGATCGGTCACCACCAGGGATTCGTCCACCCCGCTGACCAGCACGTCCGGCTCGATGCCGGCGGCTCGGAGCGACTTTCGACGAGCAGGACTGGCAGAGGCCAGCACGAGGCGCAGCGGCAGAGTCTCAGACACCAGCCCGACGTTACCGGCCCGCCAGACCTGACACCCATCAGCGCCCCGCGCCGGTGCCCCGCGTCCGAGTCTGCGCCCGCGCCCGTGCCCGGGTCCGCGCGCTTGGTCCGCGTCCGCGCCCGTGCCCGGGTCCGCACGCTTGGTCCGCGCCCGCGCCTGTGCCCGGGTCCGCGCGCTTGGTCCGCGTCCGCGCGCTTGATCCACTCCACATCGCCGATGTCGCGCTATCAACCCGCACGAAAACCCCCACATCGGCGACGTGGAGTCAATCAAGGGCCGCCCGCTGCCGTGATCCACTCGGCTTCCTGCAAACCGGGGCCTCCCACGCCGCTGGACCCCCCGATCTCAAGGAACCCGAGTGGATCGAGGCGCCCGGCCCGCCTAGCGACTGATGCGGGGCGGTGGATCGTCACCGCGCCGCCGTCGCCGCGCCACGAACGCCCACCCGACGCCGACGGCGACAATCACACCGAGGGTGGCAAGGCCACGAACCGTCGAGCCGGCGTCGTCGTCTGGTCGAGCATCGGCCGTGGTGGCTGGCGCGCTCACCGATTCAAACCCCAGCGGGGGTACGTCTGCCGTCAGTGCAGCCACAAGATCGATCACGCCGTAGCCGTACTCGTCGTCCCGGCCGGGCGGACCCTTGTCAACGGCCGTGGCCGTAAGCCGGTGGGCCACCTCCTGCGCTGGCAGGTAGGGATACTTGGACCTGATTAACGCCGCCGCTCCGGCCACAATCGCCGTCGCATCAGAAGTGCCGGTGCCCCTTCGATACTTGCCGTCAATACTCGTGCTGTAGATGTCTACTGCTGGTGCAACGACGTCAATCTCCGACCCAGTCACTGAGAACGCTGCATGGCTTCCGTCTCGATCGATCCCGCCAACCGCTACCACTCCGGGATGGCGCGCGGGATAACCCACAATATCCGATCTGGGCGCGTTTCCTGCTGCCGCTACCACTAAAATATCCGCCGCTAAGGCCATTTCGATCGCTCTTTGAAGGCGTGCGCTAGCGCCGCTGACAATTGAAATGCTGATTACATTAGCGCGATTGTTCACAGCGAACTCGATTGCTGCCGCCAGTGCGTCTGTTTCGCCATCCTGGCCCGCCGGCGAACAGAGGATCGGTAGGATCTTCGCCTTCGGGGCTATGCCGAGCGCACCCTCGGCGCCGCTGCCGTGGGCTGCGATTAGACCGGCCATCCCAGTTCCGTGGCCGTCCTTATCGGCGTAACCATTGCCGGCACCTGTGATTACGTCCGCACCTGGAAGAACGCTTCCCTGTAAATCTGGATGAGGGCTGACCCCGCTGTCGGGCACCGCCACGATAACGCCGTCGCCTTGGGTGATCTGCTGTGCAGCCTCAACCCTCAGACTTGAAATATGCCATTGCCCGTCGTGGTTCTTACGCGCCTGGCCGGGTGGTGCTTGAATGATCCCCGAAAGGGCCACCGCTGCCAGTAGTTGAAGAGTCGATTTGATAATCACCGATGGAAACCAATGGCGGGACCAGGGTCGATTGGCCCCTTCTCTTCTGACGGAAGCACGATTGGTGAAACGCCTCGATCAGTCTCCCAGGGATGATCCGGATCCCGTTTTGTCGTTCGATTACTGGTGTCGGTGAAGCCTCGACGGGCCGGTCCACTGGAATTGGAGCCTGTGCCCTGATTGCTGTTGTTGGCGGGTGGACTGAATGGAGGGACGCCGTTCAGGCTGGTCAGACCGCGCCGAGCATCTGGCCTAGAACCCGCGCCTCCGGCTGGCGCGGTGCCGGCTCCACCACCCCCAATAACGCCTCCGACCGGATTGACCCGGCGGATAGGGCTAGCGTTTGCACTAGGTTGGCCGAGGCCGACACCAGGTGGCGCTCCAATCAAACCGCCCGGAGGCATCGCTCGGGGGGATGAGGAAGGGCTGCCCTTGGCTAGTCCGGATACCGGTGCGCCGACAGCCCTACCGTTGCCGATTGGCGATTGAGGTGTGCCTAGGGGCGCTGTAGATATGGGCCCTGGCGTTGGTATCCCTCCGACAGTGGGGGTTGAAGTAGCAACGGGCTGTGAAGTCCGCGGCGACTCCTGGATTGGTGGGGTATTTGGAGTGCTGCTGCCGCCGAGCACGGGACCAATGCCTGCCTCTATGGGCAACCGCCCAGCCTGAAAGCTATCCTCGAATCGCTGTACCACCGGCAGTGTTCGCGATACACCAATAGGCGCGGAAACTATCGGAGGAATCACAGGTGCTGTATCCCAGGCCGTCCCGGGAACTTGGTCATCAACCCGAGGGGCCGGTCTCGGTGGGGGTTGACGGAGGGTGGCTTGGGCTTGTTGTAGTTCGCCACTGAGGTTGAACATCATCGCCCGTGCCTGCACGTTCAGCCGTTCCAGGTCGCTGTCCGTCACGGGCGCGTCCACGACCCGATTGCCCATGATCGCCTTGGGGTCGGCGGCGGTGGCCTCGTACGCCCGCTTCTGTTGGAGCTTGGTCGCGTACTCCTCGTGGAGCTTGCGAAGCTCGGCGCGGGTGGTGCCGATGGCCTGGGTGGCGGCGGACAGCGCGGTGTAGTTGGCGGCGGCGGCGTCGTGGGTGTGGCGCACCTTGGCGATGAGGTCGTCGAGTTGGGCGAGGTACGTGCCGGAGGCGGCGCTGGTCTCGGGCGGCCATGCTTCGGCGAGGCCTCGCCGGTACTCCTGGAGTCGGCCGAGGTGGATCTGGGCCAGGTCGCAGACCTTGCGCCAGCCGGCGACCTGTTTCCAGTGGTTGGTGGTGTCGTGGTCCTGGAGGCATGCCCACATGCTGTTGAGGTCCATCAGGTGCCAGTCGGTCTGGCCGGAGGTGCGGCCACCGCCACGCTCGATCACGGCAGGACCACCGGCCTTTCGCTGTCGGGGCCGGTGGGGTCGCTCAGTGTCGGCGTTCGGCCGCCGGACAGGACGGTCCCCGGGTCGGCGAGGGCGCGGTGGACGTCCACGGCCCGGGCGGCGGAGAAGGCGTCGCTGTCGGCGTACTGGGTGGCGACCCGGTCGGCGACGGCGGCCAGGTGGCCGGTGGCGCCGCGGACGGCGTACACCATGTCGGTCGTGGCCTGCTGCGTCTCGTGGTGGGCGTGCAGGAAGGTGACCAGCTCGACGAACGCGTCGCAGGGGTTGGGCACCTTCGCGGACATGTCGTCGGCGATGTACGACAGGTGGGGCGCGTAGTTGCTCTCGACCTCGGCGGCGAGTCGGTCGGCGAAGTCGCGGAGTTGACGGATGTCGGCCTCGATGCCGCCGTAGCCGTGCAGCCAGGGCGCCGGCTGGTCCTCTTCGGGGATCATCGGCCCTCCCTTTCCGTCACCACACCGTTTCCCTCAGTGAGGTTAACGGCTGCGCCGCGATCCCGGCAGCCCCGCAAGGCTGAGAGCCGGGATCAGCGAGGAAGGCCGGACGCGCGCCAGCTGTCGGGGCGCGCCGGGCGGCCGCTGCGCGCCCAGGCGGAAGCGGTCGCCGGCGCGGGTGCGGTGGTCGGCCGGGACCGGACGATGACCGCCCCGACCAGGGCAGCCAGCTCCTCGGCGGTGGGCACGCCACGCACGACCCGGAACAGCGGCTCTTCGGCAGACATGCCCACAGGGTACGCGGCCCGAAGTCACGTGAAGCGCACAGTGGCGTGCCGGCGGTGTGAGCGTCGGCGGGTCCGGGTACCGTCTCAGCGATGTCGAACGCGCTTCCCCAACTCGTCGCTGACCGATACCGGCTTCTGTCGCCGCTCGGCCAGGGCGGCATGGGTCGGGTGTGGAAGGCGCGCGACGAGGTGCTGCACCGGGACGTCGCCATCAAGGAGTTGGTGCCGCCGCCCGGCCTCACCGACGAGGAACGCCGCGAGATGCGCGAACGGTCGCTGCGCGAGGCGCG
The DNA here is from genome assembly GCF_057708145.1 of Micromonospora sp. bgisy143. Lineage (NCBI taxonomy): Bacteria > Bacillati > Actinomycetota > Actinomycetes > Micromonosporales > Micromonosporaceae > Micromonospora > Micromonospora sp. bgisy143. Next base: position 15,981 of record NZ_JBYIRN010000001.1, on the reverse strand, counting down.
GGCCATCGCCCGACTCAACCACGTCAACGTGGTACGCATCTTCGACGTCCTGCGGACCGATGGTGACCCGTGGATCGTCATGGAGTACGTGGCGTCGAGGTCGTTGCAGGACACCCTCGCCGAGGACGGTCCGGTGTCGCCGGCCCGCGCGGTCGAGATCGGCCTGGGCGTGCTCGGCGCGCTGAACGCCGCACACAAGGCGGGCGTCATGCACCGCGACGTCAAGCCGGGCAACGTGCTGCTGGGCGAGGACGGCCGGGTGGTGTTGACCGATTTCGGCCTCGCCACGATCCCCGGTGACCCGAACGTCACCCGTACCGGCATGGTGCTCGGTTCGCCCGCGTACATCTCGCCGGAGCGGGCCCGGGAGGGCACCGCCGGTCCGGAGGCCGACCTGTGGTCGCTGGGCGCGACGCTGTACGCGGCGGTGGAGGGCAAGTCGCCGTACGCGCGACCGTCCGCCATCGCCACGCTTGCCGCGTTGGCCACCGAGCCGATGCCGCCGCCGAAGAACGCCGGCCCGCTCAGGCCGGTGCTCAACGGGCTGCTCCAGAAGGACCCGAAGGAGCGCATCACCGCCGAGGTGGCGGAACGGATGCTGCGTCGTGCGGGTGGCAAGCGGACGCGGGCCATCTCGCTGCTCGACGGCGTACGCCGGCCGGGGCCGAACGGTCCGCGTGAGCCGCGCCCGCCGCTCGTGCCGGCGCCACGGCCGGCCGAGGAGAGCGCCGCCCGTCCGGTGTCGCCGCCTGCGCCGCGTACCCCGGGGCCGGTAGCCGCAGCGGCGGCAGGGCCGGCGGCGGTCGACGCGACGCCGACGGAGGTCGTGCCGCCCGCCGCGGACCCGACGGCGGCGGTGCCGGCCGAGCCGACGGCGAAGATCGACCGCCCGTCCGAGGCTGAGCCGACCGCGACGGTGCCGGCCGCCGGCGACAAACCCGATGACGGTACGACGGCAAGCGCCGACGACGAGCCGACGGCCGTCGACGGGCCGCCGCCGGTGACGCCGGAGCAGCGCAAACCCTCGACGCCCACGTCGGTGATGCCACCGGTGGGTCCGGCGGGGCGCGCGGCGGTTCCGCAGTTCGACGGTACGAAGCCGAACAACACCCGCCGGAACGTGCTGATCGGCGCGCTGGTGGCCCTGCTGCTTGTCGGCCTCGTGGTGATCGTGCCGATGCTGACCAAGGGCGACGACAACGACACCCCGCAGGCCGATCCGACGACCGCCGCCGCCACCTCCGCGGCACCGCAGTCCTCCGCCCCGGCAGCGCCCCCGCCAACGAGCGCCGCTGCCAGCCAGACACCCTCGGCCACGCCGTCGGTGGACCCGAACGCGCTGCCGGCGGGCTGGAAGCTGCACAAGGATCCGGCCGGCTTCACACTGCCGATTCCCGACGGGTGGGTGCGTAGCCAACCCGACAGCTTCACGGTCGTCTTCGACCAGTCGAACGGACCGGGCGAACTGCTGGTGCAGTGGACGTCGACGCCGAAGGATGACGCCGTCAAGGACTGGCAGCGCATCGAACCGGACCGCAAGAAGATCGTCAAGAACTACCAGTACCTCAGCATCAAGCCGTGCGACTTCTGGAAGACCTGCGGCGACTGGGAGTGGCTGGAGACGCGTGACGGGCAGCGGATCCACGTTCGCAACCGGGGGTTCGTGACGGCCAGCAACCGGGGGTACGCCCTGCGGTGGGAGGTCGCGGACAAGGACTGGCAGGCCAACCTGCCGAACTTCGACCGGATCGCCAAGGGCTTCGTGCCCGACCGCCAGGACTGAAACTCATTCGCATGACTTTCCGTCGTCGTGGGTAATTGACCTTCGACGACGGAAGGAGGTACGACATGGGTTACCGACGGAGGGACGCCCGGCCCCGGCTGGCACTGTGGATGCTCGTCGCCTTCGGCGACGCGGTCCTGCTGCTGATCGCCATGGGCATGCCGGCGTTCATCGCACTGCTCAGCGTCGTGACCGTTGCCGTCGGCGGGGTCGGCGCGTGGCGGCTGACCCGGCGGGGCGCACTGGCCTCCGAGGAGAGCCAGGTGCCGGCCCTGAGCCGACGGCGGGCCTGACCCGTAACCGGTGGTGTGGCGGCAGCCGGACCGATTGTGCACCGTGAAGGTGATAGTCGATCCCGCTGCCGCCAACGGCCCGATCAGGTGTTGTTCGCGAGGGCGATCAGGCGACTCCGGTCGCCGTTCCAGTAGTTGCGGTCCACGTTGCCGCTGATCCCGGACACGGCGCCCGTGCTGGTGTACTGCCAGAAGCTCCACACCGACGCGCCCGCCGGCAGCGTGCCCGGCGCGCTCGCCCAGCGGGCCAGCCAGAGCGGGTGGTTGGCCCACGGGCCGGTCCAACTGCCGGTGCACTGGTTCCACCAGCTCGTGGTGGTGTAGATGACCGCGTACCGGCCGGTGCGCGAGCGGTAGGTGTTCAGGAAGTCCTGGATCCAGTTGCGCATCCCGGTGGTGCTGAGGCCGTAGCAGTAGCCGCCGCTGTACGGGTTCCCCTCGATGTCCAACGCGGCCGGCAGGGTACGGCTGTCCGCCGACCAGGCGCCGCCGTTGGAGGCCAGGTAGGCGGCCTGGGTCGAGCCGGCGGAGATGTTGGGCCGGGCGAAGTGATACGCCCCGCGGATCACCCCGGCGTTGTAGGCGTTGACGTAGTTCGTGTTGAAGTTCGGGTCCTTGTAGCTGGTGCCCTCGGTCGCCTTGATGAAGGCGAACTCGATGCCGGCGTTCCGGACGCTGGTCCAGTTGATGCTGCCCTGGTAGCGGGACACGTCGACGCCGGCGGTGGTGGCCGCCGCCGCCGGGCCGGCGGTCGTGACCAGGGTCGCCGCCGCGGTGGCGAGGACGGTGAGGCCGGCCGCGAGCGCGCGGCGCAGCGATGATCGGGTACGGGCCATGAGTGCCTCCAGGGACGCCGGTCTATTGACGCCCATCTTTGGAGCTAAGTGCCCTTGATCGCAAGAGTTGTAGAGAAAACTTTCATCGACGGGCTACGATCGCCCCGGTGGCGGAAGTCGAACGGATCAGCGCAGCGTGGCCGGGTCGAGCTGCCAGCGGAACGGCTCCGCGATGCTCAACGTCTCGCCGGCCTTGGCGACCTGGTCCTCGACGTAGTGCTCGCCGTCGAGCCGGTACAGGCGCAACGAGTGACCGTCACCATCCTGCTCGACCAGCAGGTACCAGGGGATCCGTGCGATGGCGTAGAGCTGCATCTTGAGCAGGCGGTCCGCAGCGGCATTGCCTGGCGAGACGACCTCGCCCACCAGCACCACCTCGGCGGCCTCCGCCGCCGTGCCCTCGTCGTCGGTGTCTGCGACGACGACGTCCGGGATGACTATCCGGTCCACCGTGAGACGGACGTTCACCGCGTTGAAGACCGCAAAATCGCTGACGGCACTCGCGATGTGGTCGGCCAGCCGCCGTGACACCAACTGGTGCCGCTTGGTCGGGACCGGGCTCAGAAGCAGGCTCCCGTCGAGCAGTTCGATCCGGTCCGGGGTCTCACCCAGGGCGAAGTAGTCGACCTCGGTCCACGGGCCGACGTGATGCTCCACGGACACAGGTCTCACCCGCGATCCCCTCCTCGTTCAAACGGCCTGACGCGTCATCAGCCGGTGCCTCGGCAGCGACACGGAACGCCGCCGGTAGGCTCGCGCCCCATGATGTCGATCGACGGACTGGGCGACATGTGGGACACGCTGTTCGGCGCGCAGCCGGACCCGCCCCCGCTGCTGGTGCTGATCACCGCGGCAGTCGCGCTGGTGGTCGTCTCCACCCGGCTGCCGTGGCGGATCGCCCGGAACGCCATCACCATCGCCCACGAGGGCGGGCACGCGCTCGTCGCCCTGCTCACCGGTCGCAAGCTGCGCGGTATCCGGCTGCACTCGGACACCTCGGGTCTGACGCTCTCCGCAGGCCGACCGACCGGACCCGGCATGATCCTGACCCTGCTCGCCGGGTACGTCGCCCCGCCGCTGATCGGGTTGGCCGGCGCCTGGCTGCTCGGCGGTAACCGGATCACCCTGCTGCTCTGGGTCGCGGTGGCGCTGCTGCTGGCCATGCTGGTGATGATCCGCAACGCGTTCGGTGTGGTGTCGCTGCTGGTCACCGGGGCGGTGGTATTCGCCGTCTCGTGGTACGCGACGCCGCAGGTGCAGGCCGCTTTCGCGTACACCGGGGTGTGGTTCCTGCTGCTCGGCGGGGTGCGGCCGGTGGTGGAGCTGCAACGCCTGCGCTCGCGTGGCCGGATGCCCGCCTCGGACGCCGACCAGCTCGCCGGGCTGACCCCGTTCCCGGCGTTCTTCTGGGTGGTCTTCTTCGCCCTGGTCAACCTGGTCGCCCTGGTGGCCGGCGCCCTCCTGCTGACCGGCCCCATCCTCACCGACGCCGGCCTGACCCTCTGATCCCACCCGGGCAGAATGGGCACATGCGATACGTGATCATCGGGGCGGGCGCGGTCGGCGGGACCATCGGCGTGCGGCTGGCGCAGGCCGACCGGGACGTGACCCTGGTGGCCCGCGGGGCGCACCTGGACGCGATCCGGGAGCGCGGCCTGACGCTGCGCCAGCCCGACGGCGACGTGACCGCCCGGCTCGCCGCCGTCGACGGTCCGGGCGACCGGCCGCTGCCCGCCGACACGGTGCTGGTGCTCACCGTCAAGTCGCAGGACACCGAGGCCGCGCTGGCGGCGTGGGTGGACGCGCCGGTCGTCGGCGGTGGTACGGCCGGCGAGCGGCTGCCGCTGGTCACCGCGCAGAACGGAGTGGCGAACGAGCGGGCCGCCCTGCGGCTCTTCGCCGACGTGCACCCGGTCTGCGTCTGGCTGCCGGCCACCCACCTGGAGCCGGGCGTGGTGGTGGCGAACGGGTACCCGCATCCCGGGATGCTCCACATCGGCCGCTACCCGGGCGGCGCCGACGACACCGACCGGGAGATCGCCGCCGACCTGACCGCCGCCGGTTTCGTCGCGCCGGTCCGTGCGGACGTGCTGCGCTGGAAGTACGGCAAGCTGCTCAGCAACCTCGGCAACGGCCTCCAGGCGCTGCTCGGGGAGGACATCCCGGACGCCCTCCTCGAACGGGTACGCGCCGAGGGCGTCGCCGTGCTCGCCGCCGCCGGCATCGGACACACCTCCCCGCAGGAGGAGCGGGCCGAACGCGGCGACCTGGTCCAGCAGCGCCCGGTGGGCGGTGCGGACCGATCCGGCGGCTCCACCTGGCAGAGCCTCGCCCGGGGCACCGGCGCGACCGAGGTCGACCACCTCAACGGGGAGGTCGCGCTGCTCGGCCGGCTGCACGGCGTACCGACGCCGGCCAACGTGGCCGTGCAGCGGGCCGTCCGGCAGGCCGCCCGCAAACGGATCGCGGCCGGCACGTTCCCGCTCGCCGAGCTGGAGAAGATGATCGCCTGAACCGGGCAACCGACCGCCCCGCCCGGTGCGTGTTCCCTGCGACCGACACGGGGAGGTAGCGGGTGCCGGACGTCGACGGGTTCGACGAGTTCTACCGGGGGAGCCGACAACGGCTGCTCGGTTTCGTCTACGCCCTCACCGGCGATCGCATCGAGGCCCAGGACGCGGTGCAGGAGGCGTACATCCGGGCCTGGCAGCGGTGGTCGACGATCAGCGGGTACGACGATCCGGAAGCGTGGGTACGGGTGGTGGCCAGCCGTATCGCCGTCAGTCGGTGGCGCAGCCTGCGCAGTCGCGCCCGCGCGTACCTGCGGCACGGGGCGACCGAGACCGTCCCCGGGCCGGGCACCGACACCGTCGAGGTGGTCGCCGCCCTGCGTCGGCTGCCCGAGGAGCAGCGTGTCGCCATCGCGCTGTACTACCTGGTGGGCATGCCGGTCGCCGAGGTGGCGCGGGAGACCGCCGCCCCGGTCGGCACGGTCAAGGCCCGCCTCTCCCGGGGGCGTGCCGCGCTCGCCGGCCTGCTCGCCGTCGCTGACCTGGAGGAGGCCACCGATGCGTGACGACCCGACGTTCATCGATCGGATCCAGCGCGACCTGAGTGACGTGCAGTGGCCGGAGCCGCGGGAGATCCGGGCCCGGGCCCGCCGGCGCAGTCGTCGGACGATAGCGCTGGCGACCGTCGCCGTGCTCGCGGCGGTGACCGGGCCCGCATATGCGCTGAGGGAGCGCACGTCGGCTCCGCCCGACGCCGCCGCGCCTACGTCGACGCAGAGCCCTGCCCGGGCGGAGATCCCACTCGACTCCCTGCTGCCGGTCTCCGAGGTGCCGGTGAGCAGCGCCGTGCCGCTCGGTGAAGCCGGCCTCGGCGAGGCCGTCCGGTTGGATCCGACATTGCAGAGGTGCGGCGACGACCGGGGCGTGCCGGCGGTTCCCGCGTACTCCCGGTACTCGCGCTCGCAGACCCTGTTGTCACCCACGAAGGATGGCCGCGCTCCGGTGCGGGTCGAACTCAGTCAGGACGTCTATCGACTCGATCCGCTGGTCGGAGCGCGACTCTTCACCCACCTGAGGGCGCTGCTCGACGCCTGCCCCGAGTGGCATCTCTCCGAGTCGGTCGTGGAGACCGGCGAGACGACGCCGAACGAGAGCAGGCACGCCTGGGAGACGGCGGCGAGCAACTTCGCCGGTGACGAGTCGATTCTGGTGCGGCACGTCCCGTTCGCCCCCGGTGGTCCGCCCTCCGGAAGGACGCTCCAGCGTTCCAGCCCGGTCGGGATGACCGTGGTGGTCCGGGTCGGCGACCTGGTGACGGTGCTGGAACCCAGCCCGGACCTCGGACTGCGCGAAGCGGATCTGGAGGCGCTGGGCCGGGTGGCTGCCCGACGACTGTGCGCCGCCGCCAACCCGGCCTGCTGACCCTGCTTGATCCGCTGACTCCGCGCAACTTCAGGGATGTTGCTGCCTCCCGGCGCCGGGAAGCAGCAGTTTCCCCGAAGTTGCGCGGATCAAGCGCGAGGCGCGACCGCGCCAACGCGCGACCGCGACCGGGTGCCGGGGTCAGAGCGGGATGTTGCCGTGCTTCTTGGGGGGCAGGGTCTCGCGCTTCGTGCGCAGGACGCGCAGCGCCCGGACGATCTGGGTACGCGTCTCGTGCGGCGCGATCACCGAGTCGACGTACCCGCGCTCGGCCGCCACGTACGGGTTGGCCAGCGTGTCCTCGTACTCGGCGATCTTCTCGGCCCGGACCGCCGCCGGGTCCTCGGCGCCGGCCAGTTCGGAGCGGTAGAGGATGTTCACCGCGCCCTGCGCGCCCATCACCGCGATCTGTGCGGTCGGCCAGGCGAAGTTGAGGTCCGCGCCGAGGTGCTTCGAGCCCATCACGTCGTACGCCCCGCCGTACGCCTTGCGGGTGATCACGGTGACCTTGGGAACGGTCGCCTCGGCATACGCGTAGATGAGCTTGGCGCCCCGGCGGATGATGCCGTCCCACTCCTGGCCGGTCCCGGGAAGGAACCCGGGCACGTCGACGAAGGTCAGCACCGGGATGTTGAACGCGTCGCAGGTGCGCACGAACCGGGCGGCCTTCTCCGAGGCGGCGATGTCCAGGGTGCCGGCGAAGTGCATCGGCTGGTTGGCGACCACGCCGACCGGGCGACCCTCCACCCGGCCGTAGCCGATGACGATGTTCTGCGCGTAGAGCGGCTGGACCTCCAGGAACTCCCCGTCGTCGAGGACGTGCTCGATGACGGTGTGGATGTCGTACGGCTGGTTGGCCGAGTCCGGGATGAGCGTGTCCAGCTCGCGGTCCTCGTCGGTGACCTCCAGCTCGGCCGGGGCCTCGAGGACGACCGGCTCGTCGAGGTTGTTCGACGGCAGGTACGACAGCAGCGCCTTGACGTAGTCGACCGCGTCCTCCTCGTCGCTGGCGAGGTAGTGCGCGTTGCCGCTGCGGGTGTTGTGCGTGCGGGCCCCGCCCAGCTCCTCCATGCCGACGTCCTCGCCGGTCACCGTCTTGATCACGTCAGGACCGGTGATGAACATGTGCGAGGTCTGGTCGACCATCACGGTGAAGTCGGTGACCGCGGGGGAGTAGACCGCGCCGCCGGCGCAGGGCCCCATCACCAGTGAGATCTGCGGGATGACCCCGGACGCCCGCACGTTCCGGAAGAAGATCTCCCCGTACAGGCCGAGCGACACCACGCCCTCCTGGATGCGGGCGCCGCCGGAGTCGTTGATGCCGATCACCGGGCAGCCGATCTTCATGGCCAGGTCCATCACCTTGACGATCTTCTCGCCGAAGACCTCGCCGAGCGAGCCGCCGAAGACGGTGAAGTCCTGCGCGAAGACGCACACCTGCCGGCCGTCGACAGTGCCGTAGCCGGTCACCACGCCGTCGCCGTACGGGCGGTTGCGCTCCAGCCCGAAGGCCGTGGACCGGTGCCGGGCCAGTTCGTCCAGCTCGACGAAGGAGCCCTCGTCGAGCAGCATCTCGATCCGCTCGCGGGCGGTCTTCTTGCCCCGGGCGTGCTGCTTCTCGACCGCGCGCGCCGACCCGGCGTGCACCGCCTCGTCGACCCGGCGCTCCAGGTCCGCCAGCTTGCCGGCAGTGCTGTGGATGTTGGTCCCGGTCTCGGTAGTCACCCAGGGAATATAACGATGGTTCAGGTCGCGGCGGCTGTGCAGTACGCCTCAACGCCCCGGCCGGTCGCCGCCGTAGGCTGACGGGATGCCAGGCTCCCCGTACACCGATCTGGACCGACCGCCGCTGTCGGCGGCCCGGCTGCGGCGCGCGCTGGTCGCGCCGCACGGACCGTGGACCCGCCTGGAGCTGTACGCCGAGACCGGCTCCACCAACGCGGACGTGTCCGAGGCCGCCGTCGCGGGCGAGCCGGAGGGCCTGGTCGTGGTCGCGGAGCGGCAGACCGCCGGGCGCGGTCGGCGCGGCCGCGTCTGGCAGTCGCCGCCGCGCGCGGGCATCGCGACAAGCGTCCTGCTGCGGCCCGGCGACGCCGTGCCGGACCGCGGTTGGTCGGCCGTCCCACCCACGGGGTACGGCTGGCTGCCGCTGCTCGCCGGCGTCGCGCTGGTCGAGGCGGTGGCCCGGCTGGCCGAGCTGGACGCCGCGCTGAAGTGGCCCAACGACCTGCTCATCGGCGACGCGAAGTGTGCCGGTGTGCTGGCCGAGGCGGTGCCGGGGCGCTCCGGAGGCCAACCGCCCGCCATCGTCCTCGGCATCGGCCTCAACGTGACCCTGCGCGCCGACGAGTTGCCGGTGAACCCGACCGGACTGCCGGCCACCTCGCTGCAACTGGCCGGCGCGGCGGCCACCGACCGGGACCCGCTGCTGCGGGCGCTGCTGCGCTCGGTGGCGGACTGGTACGACCGGTGGCGCACCGCCGGCGGGGACGCCCAGGCGAGCGGCCTGCGGGACGCCTACCTGGCCTCCTGCGCGACGATCGGCCGCGAGGTACGGGTCCTGCTCCCCAACGGCGAGACCCGCACCGGCACCGCAACCGGCATCGACAACGACGGCCAACTCCAACTGACCACCCCCACCCAAACCCAAGCCATAGCAGCAGGAGACGTCCTCCACCTCCGCTGAGCGCCTTCCCTCGCGCCCCGCCCCCTTCCCAGCGGCGATCTTGCACTTTCTGTGGTGCCGTATCGGGCTCAAGGCCGCGTAACGGCAACCGAAAGTGCAAGATCGCGGAAGGTGGGGTCGGGCCGCGTGGCGGATGTTGTGGGAGGGCTTCTGGGGATTACCGTCGGCGCGACAAAATAAAGGCGTTGGAGGTTGTCGTGGCGTTCCCCGAAGACGTGCTCACGAAGGACGAGCACGTCGTGCTGCACCTGCACCCGCACTGGAAGGCTCTGGTCCGGCCGATCCTGGTGCTGGTCCTCGCCATCGCCGCGGTGGTGGTCGGCGTGCTCCTGCTGCCCGAGAGTTCCGGCGGTTCGATCGCGTTGGCCGTGATCGGCGGGATCGGCCTGGTCGCGGTCCTCTGGCTCGGTCTGTGGCCGTTCCTGGTCTGGCGTACCACCCATTACCTGTTCACCAACGAGCGCGTGCTGTTGCAGCAGGGGGTGTTCTCCCGGGACCGGCGGGACCTTCCGCTCACCCGGATCAACGACCACTCGATGAACCAGCACTTCTTCGAGCGGCTGCTCGGCTGCGGCACCCTCACCATCGAGTCCGCCGGCGAACGAGGCCAGTCCGTGCTGAAGGACGTGCCGGGGGTCGGCCGGGTGCAGACCACCCTTTACGAGCTGGTCGAGGCGCAGCACGACAAGCACTCGCTGGGCGACGGGGAGATGCGCGAGATCCTCGCCGACATGCGCGAGGGCAAGCCGCTGCGCGACACCACGAGCTGATCCCGGATCGGCGCTGACCGCCCCGGCCCGAGCACCGGGCCGGGGTGGTCAGGACTGTTGTCCGGCCCCGGCCCCGGCCGCCGCCGGCCCGGCCTGCACCGGATCGGCCTGAGATGGCCCAGCCTGAGATGGGCCGGCCTGCCCCGGAGCGGCTTGTGCCGGTCCCGGCTGGGTTGGCCCGGCTTGCACCGGAGCGGCCTGCACCGGCCCCGCCTCGGACAGCCCGTTCTGCGCCGGCCCGTTCTGCGCCGGCCCGTTCTGCGCAGGGCCAGCCTGCGTCGGGCCGTTCTGTGCCGGCCCGTTCTGCGCAGGGCCAGCCTGCGCCGGGCCGTTCTGCGCCGGCCCGGCCTGCGTCGGGCCGGGCGAGGCCGCTCCTGTGGAGGGCTGCTCCCCAACCACGGACCCTGCCGAGGCCGGGTCGGTCGGGGACGGCCCGGAGCCGGTGCTCGGCGGGACCGGCCGGAGCGCGAACCAGCCGCGGAAGCGCGTCCGCAGCACCTCCTGCTCGGGCTGGTTGTCCGGGCCGAGGCGAAGCATGGTGCCGGTGAGGATGACGGTGCCGAGCCCCGGGCGAGCGTCCGACGGGCGCGCGCCCATCACGTCGACCCGGACGGCGAGGCGGTCGCCGGCGCGGACCGGGGCGAGCCACCGCAGCTCCTCCAGACCGGGGGAGGCGTCCGCCGCCGCGCGGGACAGCAGGTGGTCGACGTACGCCCGCATGAACAGGCTGACCGTGTAGAAGCCGCTGGCGATGACGCCGCCGTGCCGACTGGCCTCGGCCAGCTCCTGGTCGACGTGGTACCACTGCGGGTCGAAGCGCCGGGCGAAGGCCCGCATCTCGTCGCCGTCCACGGTCACCGTCCCGAGGTCGACGGTGAGTCCCGGGACGAGGTCCTCGAAGAACAGCTCGGCGGGCGCTCCGGTGCCGGAGCGGAGGGCGGGAGCGGTCACCGGCGGGGTGCGCGACGAGTGCCGGCGTGCAGTTCCGCGGCGAGTTCCGCCTCCAGGTCGGCGGGGAGACCGGCGGTCAACGGCCGTCCCTGCACGGGAGCGGCGCCGGTCGGGCCGGGCGTCGGCTTGGGCCGGTCGGCGGACTGAGCCTCCTCCAGCTCGGAGACCGATTCGGCCAGCTCGGCGACCGGGTCCATCTCGGCCATGGTGTCCCACTCGTCGCGCGGGATGTCGTGCCAGGTGGGTTCGGTCCTGGTGGCGTCCTCGGCCGGCGTGACGGGCTGGAAGACGAAGGTCCGGTACGACCAGAAGCGGAACAGCGTGGCCAGCAGGACACCGGCGGTCTTCGCCACGTTCAGCGCCAGCAGGCCGTGGACGCCGAGCCCGTACTTGGCCGCGGCCACCGCGCCCAGTTCGATGAGCAGGCCGGCGCCGTTGAACAGGAAGAACAGGACGTACTCCCGGCGAAGCGCCGATTTCGGGCGATCCCGGTACGTCCAGTGGCGATTCATCAGATACGACGTGATCGTGGCGACGATGGTCGCGATCACGGTCGCCTTCAACTGACCGTTGACGAAAACGGTAAGTGCAAGGACATTGAACACCGCGTAATTGATGACGGTGTTGATGCCGCCGACGATGCCGAATTTGAGCGCCTCGTGGATGAACTTCTGCCAGCGCTCAGGCAGCAGACGGACAAGACGCATGCGAAACACCTTAGGGCAGTCGGTGAAGCCGGCGGTCACCGGCCGGACGAAGTGGGCGACGGGTCACGCCCCGTGATCCCGGTCGCGCTCCACCTGCGGAACGATCGGAGTTCCCGCTTCGACGAAGACGAACCGCCGGTAGGACCAGAATCGGAACAGCGTCCCGAGGCCGGTGCCCACGACGAAGCTGGCGATGTTGTCGGCGAGCTGCGTCTGGAACACGCCCGGCCAGATGCTGCCGAGCCCGTACCGGCTGATCGCGAGGCAGGCCACCGCGATCCCGAGGCCGACGGCGTTGAAGAAGAAGAACAGCGCATACTCCCGAGCCGGGTTGCTGCGCTGGCGGTGCCGCCAGGTCCAGAAGCGGTTACCCAGGAAGGCGAACGTCGCGGCGATCACGGTCGAGATCGTCTTGGCCGTGACCTGCTCCATGCCCCGCGCGGTGGTCAGGTAGTTGAACAGCGCGAAGTCGATGAGGAAGGCGATCCCGCCCACGGTGGCGAACTTGCTCAGCTCGCGCACGAGGTGACCGAAGCGGTCGATCAGTGCGCGGACCAGACCCGGTCGGGTCTGCCGGGGGCCCGGTTGCTCCCCGGTCATCGTGGCGGCCACGGGGCGAGCCTACCGGCTGTGAAGGTGTCGGCGGGGGAGCAACGGCGAGGGGGACATCGTCGCCCATCGCGGCCCATTCAGTCGGTGTGCCGCTGTTGAACGCAGCGTAACCAGTCGGGAGGACTGACGCGCCTCGGAACGGGAATCCCCCAACCGGTCGGCGGGGTGGGTTGACGGCCCGACCGCAACGCGCGTCGACCGGGGTGCACAACAAGATTTGCGTGAAACTGCGCAGGAAAGCGGGTATCAGATCGTGATGCCGCAGCGTGGCCGTACCTTGTGCAGTTCTTCACAACCAGTCCCACTGACTCGGAAGGCTGCCCGGTTTACGCTGAGCCCAATCCCAGGTTTCCACGAAGGCGGCGCATCGCGTCGCTGAGACTCGTGCATCCCATAGATCGGTCAGCGTCGACCACAAGGAGATGTGTCATGGTTGCTCCGGCTGTAGTGCGGGGTATCGATCAGGCCCCGACGTCCCATCCGAAACTGCTTGCCTGGGTCCGTGAGGTCGCGGAACTGACCACCCCCGAGCGGGTCGTCTGGGTGGACGGGTCCGACGAGGAGTGGCGTCGCCTCACCGATGAACTGGTCGAGTCCGGCACCCTCATCCGGCTGAACCCGGAGAAGAAGCCGAACTCGTTCTACGCGCGCACCGACCCGTCCGACGTCGCCCGGGTCGAGGAGCGCACCTTCATCTGCTCCGTCGACGAGGCGGACGCCGGCCCCACCAACAACTGGATGGCGCCGGCCGAGATGAAGCGGACGATGACCGAGCTGTACCGGGGCTCGATGCGCGGTCGCACCATGTACGTCATCCCGTTCGTGATGGGCCCGGTCGAGGCCGAGAGCCCGATGTTCGGTGTCGAGATCACCGACAGCCCGTACGTGGTGGCCTCGATGCGCATCATGACCCGGATGGGCGCGGCGATCCTCGAGGCGATGGGCGACGACGCGGACTTCGTGCACGCGCTGCACTCGATCGGCGCTCCGCTCGCCCCGGGTCAGCAGGACGTGCCGTGGCCCTGTAACGAGACCAAGTACATCTCGCACTTCCCGGAGACCCGGGAGATCTGGTCGTACGGCTCCGGGTACGGCGGCAACTCGCTGCTCGGCAAGAAGTGCTACTCCTTGCGGATCGCCAGCGTGATGGGTCGGGACGAGGGTTGGCTCGCCGAGCACATGCTCATCCTCAAGATCACTTCGCCGGAGGGCAAGGTCCACCACATCGCCGGCGCGTTCCCGTCGGCCTGCGGCAAGACCAACCTGGCCATGGTGGAGCCGACCATCCCGGGCTGGAAGGTCGAGACCATCGGCGACGACATCGCCTGGATGCGATTCGGCCCGGACGGTCGCCTCTACGCGGTCAACCCGGAGTACGGCCTCTTCGGCGTCGCGCCCGGCACCGACTGGAAGACCAACGCGAACGCCATGCGCACGCTGGACCGGGGCAACTCGATCTTCACCAACGTGGGCCTCACCGACGACGGTGACATCTGGTGGGAGGGCATGGGCGAGCCTCCGGCGCACCTCATCGACTGGAAGGGCAACGACTGGACGCCGGAGAGCGACAGCCTCTCCTCGCACGCGAACAGCCGGTTCTGCACCCCGATCACGCAGTGCCCGATCCTCGCCGACGAGTACTTCGACCCGAACGGCGTACCGATCGACGCGATCCTCTTCGGTGGTCGCCGCAAGGACACCATTCCGCTGGTGACCGAGGCCCGCGACTGGGTGCACGGCGTCTACATGGGCGCGACGCTCTCGTCCGAGACGACCGCCGCCGCGTCCGGCGCGGTCGGCGTGGTCCGCCGCGACCCGATGGCGATGCTGCCGTTCATCGGCTACCACGCGGGCGACTACTTCCGGCACTGGATCGAGATGGGCAAGGGCGCCGACGGCGACGAGGCCAAGCTGCCGAAGATTTACTACGTCAACTGGTTCCGCAAGGACCCGGACGGCTCGTTCCTGTGGCCGGGCTTCGGCGAGAACTCCCGGGTGCTCAAGTGGATCGTGGAGCGGATCGAGGGGACGGCCGACGCGGTCGAGACCCCGGTCGGCATGGTCCCGGCGCAGGACGCGCTCGACGTCGAGGGGCTGGACATGACCCCGGAGGACGTCCGGATCGCGCTGAAGGTCGACCCGGATGAGTGGCGCAACGAGCTGCCGATGATCACCGAGTGGTTCGAGAAGTTCGGTGACAAGCTGCCCGGCGTGCTGTGGGCCGAGCTGGACGCGCTGCGCGCCCGACTGGACGCGGCGCAGCCCCAGCGGTAGGTGTGAACCTCGCCCGCCGCGGGCAACAACGGATCCCATGAGGACGGCCGCCGAGACCGAGGTCCGGCGGCCGTCCGCCGTCCGGGCGCTCACCCTTCTGCTCGCGACCACGGCGGCGGCCACCGTCGTGGTCGAGCTGCTCAATTGGTGGTACGCCCCGGAGCAGGGCTTCGGTCTGGCGGTACGCACCGGTTGGGCCATGTTGCGCTCGTTCGGCTTTCTGCTGCTGATCGGGCACGTGCGCCGGGGCCGGACTGCGGCCCGCCCGTTCGGGCTGATCCTCGCGGTCACCACGATCTTCGCCGTCGGCCGGCTGATCGTGCCCCGGCAGGGGGTGCCGCCGCTGCCGGGACTGCTCGGCTTCGCCGTCCTCACCGCACTGTGTGTGGCGGTGGTCTGGCTGCTCTACCGCTCGTCGGCGCTCGCCGAGCATCTGGTCCGGCATCGGCCCCGCCTGGTCATCGACAGGACCGGCATCTCGTGGCGGGAGACGCCGCCACGTCGTCCACAGGCGAGCGCCTGGTTGTTGACCAGCCGGGTGGCGGCGTTCACCTACAGCCCACTGATGCTGGTGCCGGCGCTGGTGGCCGGTGGCGCGATCCTGGACGACCGCCTCTCCGCCGTGCCGGCCGTGCTGTTCTGGTTCGGCGCCGGCATCGCGGCCAGCTACGCCGTGCTGTTCTGCACCGCGTTCCTGATGCGCGGCAAGGACTGGGCACGCGGTCTGCTGGTCGTCGTCACGCTCGGCGTACTCGCGGTGGACCTGCCGCTGTGCTGGTGGCTGCTGGGCCTGGACGGCCTGGTCCGCGACGGCGCCCCGCTGCTGGCCGCCGCAACCCTGACCCTCTACGGCCTGCGTCGGGCGTCTCGTGCGTCGGACAACGCTGTCCCCGTCTGAGAGCCTGCGCGAGGGCCGGCTCAGCGGCCGGCGGGCGCCGGGCTGGCGGGGGTTGTGCGAGCGCTGTCGAGCTGCCCCGGATATGGACCGGCTCCTCGTAGCGCCCCGGCGGTAGGCGTCCGCCGGCGGTCCCCAGCGTAGGCCTCCCCGGCGGTAGGCCTCCCCGGCGGTAGGCCTCCCCGGCGGTAGGTCTCCCCGGCGGTAGGTCTCCCCGGCGGTAGGTCTCCCCGGCGGTAGGT